>NZ_AKJA01000130.1 GCF_000282575.1 Herbaspirillum sp. YR522
GGCTGGCTGGGCGGGCGCCGGTACGGCAGGCCGCAGCCGGTCCTGCTGGTGGCGGAGATGAAGAGCGGTTTCCTGTTCTGCGTCAACCAGGGTGCGCGCTCGATGCAGAGCAACCTCGACCGCATGGTGCTGTCGCGCTTTGCCGATGCCTATGCGCTTGGCGTGTATGGGGCGGCGTCGCGCATCCTGCAACTGGGGCTGTTTCCGATGCAGGTGATGACGCGCATCTTCTACCCCAAGTTCTTCCAGCATGGCGTCAACGGCATGGCAGCCAGCCGGCGCTACGCGCTGCGGGTGGCACCGGCCCTGTTCGGTACCGGCATCCTGTCGGCGGCGGCGGTGGCGGGGGCGGCGCTGTTCGCACCGCATGTGCTGGGGCATGACTTTGCCGGCAGCGTCGATGTCACCATCGGCCTGTCGCTGGCCTTGCCATTCATCGCCTTGCAGTATCCGGCCGCCGATGCGCTCACCGGGGCCGGACGGCAGGGCTTGCGTGCGGCCATCTTCAGCCTGTCGGCGGTGGGTTTCGGCTTCGTGCTGGTGGCCGGTATCTGGTTCAAGGGCGTGCCTGGCCTGATCGGTGCGTTCGTATTCGCACATTTTTTGCTTGCAGCGATCCTGTGGGGCGCGGCCTTCCTTTGCAAGGATGTGCCGGCCAGCCAGCCGCTGCAGGCCACACAATAAGACGGAGACATCCGAGGACCGCGTCTGCCTCATGGCGGTGGTTTTGCACCAAGCTTTTTTTGATTAGGAAAAGAAAATGAAGATAACTGTCATTGGTACTGGCTACGTCGGCCTGGTCACCGGTACTTGCCTGGCGGAAATGGGTAACGACGTCCTTTGCCTCGATCTGGACGAGAACAAGATCCGCATCCTGCGCGAGGGCGGCATCCCCATCCACGAACCGGGCCTGCAGGATATGGTGCAGCGTAACGTCGCCTCCGGCCGCCTGAAGTTCAGCACCGATATCGCCGAATCGGTGGCCTTTGGAGAACTGCAGTTCATCGCCGTGGGCACGCCACCCGACGAAGACGGTTCGGCCGACCTGAAGTACGTGGTGGCGGCGGCGCGCAACATCGGCAAGCACATGACCGACTACAAGATCGTCATCGACAAGTCGACCGTGCCGGTCGGTACCGGCGACAAGGTGCGGGCGGCGATCCAGGAAGAGCTGGCCGCGCGCAAGCTCGAGACGCCCTTCGATGTGGTGTCGAACCCTGAATTCCTCAAGGAAGGCGCGGCCGTCGAAGACTTCATGCGGCCCGACCGCATCGTCATCGGTGCCGACAGCGACCGCGCCATCACCGCCATGCGCGAGCTCTACGCGCCGTTCATCCGCAACCATGATCGGGTGATCGTGATGGACGTGCGCTCGGCCGAGCTGACCAAGTACGCCGCCAACGCCATGCTGGCGACCCGCATCTCGTTCATGAACGAGCTGGCCAACCTGGCCGACGACCTGGGCGCCGACATCGAGCAGATTCGTGTGGGTATCGGTTCTGACCCGCGCATCGGCTTCCACTTCCTGTATCCGGGCTGCGGCTACGGCGGTTCGTGCTTCCCCAAGGACGTCCAGGCATTGATCCGCACCGCCGACGAAGGCGGACGCAGGCTCAAGGTGCTGCACGCGGTCGAAGAGGCCAACGAGGCGCAAAAGCACGTCCTGCTCGACAAGATCCGCGGCCATTTCGGCAGCGACCTGCGCGGCATGACCTTCGCCCTGTGGGGCCTGGCATTCAAGCCCAACACCGACGACATGCGCGAAGCGTCGAGCCGGGTGGTCATCGAAGGCCTGTGGGACATGGGCGCCCGGGTGCGCGCCTACGATCCGGTGGCGATGGATGAGACCCGTCGCATCTATGGCAATGACGATCGCCTGTCGTACGCCACCTCGCCCCAGGATGCGCTGACCGGCGCCGAGGCGTTGGTGATCGTGACCGAGTGGAAGGAATTCCGCGTGCCCAACTTCGATGCCATCAAGAGCAGCCTGAAGAACCCGGTGATCTTCGACGGCCGCAACCTGTATACACCGGCGCAGATGCGCAAGCGTGGCATCGAGTATTTCGCCATCGGTCGCCGTTGATATTCATGCAGCACGCCGCATCGTCTGTGACGATGCGGTCCGTAGCCCACGAATTCCAAAATCGAGAGAGAACCCATGAAAGCGATGATCCTGGCTGCCGGCAAAGGCACCCGCGTGCGTCCACTGACCTATGACCTGCCCAAGCCGATGATTCCCATCCTGGGCAAGCCGGTGCTGGAATACCTGGTCGAGCACCTGGTCAAGTTCGGCATCCACGACATCATGATCAATGTGAGCTACCTGCACCAGAAGATCGAGAATTACTTCGGCGAAGGCCAGCGCTTTGGTGCCCGCATCGGATACTCCTTCGAGGGCTACGTGGACGACGCCGGGGAAGTGCACCCGCACCCGATCGGCTCGGCCGGCGGCATGAAGAAGATCCAGGAATTCGGCGGTTTCTTCGATGAGACCACGCTGGTGATCTGCGGCGATGCCCTGATCGATCTCGATATCCAGTCGGCGCTGTTCGAACACCGCCGCAAAGGCGCGCTGGTGAGCGTCATCACCAAGGAGGTCGCGCTGGACCAGGTGTCGAGCTACGGCGTGGTGGTGGCCGATCCCGAGACCGGCCAGGTGCTGTCGTTCCAGGAAAAGCCGTCTCCTGCCGAAGCCAAGTCGACCCTGGCCAGTACCGGTATCTACATCATGGAACCGGAAGTGCTGGACCTGATCCCGAGCAACACCGTGTTCGATATCGGTTCCGAACTGTTCCCGCTGCTGGTCGAGAAGAAGATACCGTTCTTTGCCCAGAAGCGTTTCTTCAACTGGATCGACATCGGCAACGTCACCGATTTCTGGTCGGTGCTGCAAAGCGTACTCAGTGGCAAGGTGGCGCAGATGTACGTGCCCGGCACGCAGATCGAGGAAGGCCTGTGGGTCGGCTTGAACACCCGTATCGAATGGGAAGGCACCACCATCGAGGGCCCGGTCTACATCGGTTCGGGTACCCACATCGAGGCCGGCAGCAAGATCATCGGTCCAACCTGGATCGGTCATGGCAGTCATATCTGTTCGGGCTCGGAGGTGATCAGGAGCGTATTGTTCGAGTACACTCGCACCGCGCCCGGCACCAAGGTCGAGGAATCGGTCGTCTGCGGCCATTACAGTGTCAGCCGCGACGGCCAGATGAAGCATATTTCTGAATACAACGACAATCACTGGAACGATGCGCGCGATCGTCGCAAGACGGCGCGCCAGAGCGCTTAAACCATGCATAGCGAGGAAGTCATGAAAATCTACCCCGTCATTCTTTCCGGCGGGTCCGGTACCCGCCTGTGGCCGCTGTCGCGCGCGGCCTTGCCCAAGCAACTGATCTCGGTCGTGGGCGACCGCACCATGCTGCAGGAAACCGTTGCCCGCGTGAGCCAATGGCCGCAGATCATGCCGCCGCTGTTCGTGTGCGGCAATGAGCATCGCTTCATGGTGGCCGAGCAGATGCGCGAGATCGGCATCAAGCCGCTGGGCATCATGCTCGAACCGGTCGGCAAGAACACCGCGCCGGCCGTCGCCGCCGCCGCCCACCTGCTGGCCCGGCAGGACCCCGAAGCGGTCATGCTGGTGCTGCCGGCCGACCACGTGATCAATGACGTGGCGGCTTTCCAGGATGCCGTCGCCCGTGCCGCCGAGGTGGTCGCCGCCGGCTCCCTGGCGACCTTCGGCATCCTGCCGTCGTCGCCCGAGACCGGCTATGGCTATATCCGCCGGGGCAGTGCAGTGCCTGGCGTGGTCGATAGCTATGTGGTCGACAAGTTCGTCGAGAAGCCCGACCTGGCCACGGCCAACGGTTTCCTCGCAGAAGGCAATTATTCGTGGAACAGCGGTATGTTCCTGTTCAAGGCGTCGGACTACTTGCAGGAGTTGCTGGCTTACCGCCCCGATATCGCCGAACCGGTCGAACAGGCCGTGCTCAAGGGCTACGAAGACCTCGATTTCTGCCGTCTCGACCAGGCCAGCTTCGAAGCCACGCCGTCGGAATCGATCGACTACGCGGTGATGGAACGCACCAAGAAGGCAGTGGTGGTGCTGGCCGACATCGGCTGGAGCGACGTCGGTTCGTGGAGCGCCTTGTGGGCCGTGCAGCAAAGCGACGCCGACGGCAACGTCGCCCGCGGCGATGTGCTGCTGCAGGACGTGGGCAATACGCTGGTGCGTGCCGAGTCGCGCATGGTGGCCGCGCTGGGCGTGCAGGACCTGATCATCGTCGAGACCGACGATGCCGTGCTGGTGGCACACCGCGACCGGGTGCAGGATGTGAAGAAGATCGTCGATACCCTCAAGTCGAGCGGGCGTACCGAGCACATGCATCACAAGCGCGTCTATCGCCCATGGGGCAGCTACGAGAGCCTGGCCGACGGCGAGCGTTTCCAGGTCAAGCGCATCATCGTCAAGCCGGGCGAGAAGCTCTCGCTGCAGATGCATCATCACCGCGCCGAACACTGGGTGGTGGTCAGCGGAACCGCGCTGGTGACCCGCGGCGAGGAAGTCAAGCTGATGAGCGAGAACGAATCGATCTACCTGCCCATCGGCGTCACCCATCGCCTGGAAAATCCTGGCAAGCTGCCGCTGCACCTGATCGAGGTGCAGTCGGGAAGTTATCTCGGAGAAGATGACATCGTGCGCTTCGAAGACGTCTACAAGCGCGTCTGACGCACCTGGCGGCGGGCTCGGCTGGAGCCCGTCGAGCAAGTAACCGGAAAGCCGTATCGAGGGTCCTCGATACGGCTTTTTTCATTGTCCCGGTGCCGCAATGAGCTTGCTTGCGGTGCGCATACCCCGGTTGCCGCAGGGCACGATAGGGTAACGTCGAGTGCGCAAGCCGTCGAGCTTGGCATGGTCGGCGAGTGCGCCGGGGCGACAAGATGACGTTGTGGTGCAGTACAGCAATGTTTGCAGGAAACTCGCATCAAATAGTCACTGAAACATGATAAAAAATGTTCGTTATCGAGACGAAGTTTGTTATTGTCTGTCCTGAGAATTACAAGAACATTGCAGGTTTTTTCGACCGAGCAAGCATTACTTCCCGCATCAGGTTCAGAGGTTGGTTGCACCGCAGCACCAAGTACGCTCGATGTCCGTCGCACGGTTATAAATCGTCACACGCAAGTTCCTTTTTTCAGCATTTCATCGCAGCTCCGGCAGTGCCGGGGCCGCGTGCGTCGACTTGCGTGCACAGGGCCAACCGTTAGGCCGACATCCGTTCCGATTTCAACGTCATCCACATCATGAACAACTATAACGACGCCGCCATCATCGCCGAATTGCCCCTACCCATCGCGCCTGCGGAACGCCCCCTGATCTCGCTGGTCGTGCCGTTCTATAACGAAGAGGAAGCGATCGAGGTCTTCTTCGCTACCGTCATTCCGGCGCTCGAGGCGATTCCCGCAACCGATTTCGAGATCGTCTGCGTGGACGACGGCAGTCGTGACGCCACCTTGCAAATGCTGAGCGACAAGGCGTTGTACGACTCGCGTATCGTCGTGGTGGAGTTGACCCGCAATTTCGGCAAGGAGGCGGCCCTCACTGCGGCCATCGAAAGTGCGCGCGGCGACGTCGTCATCCCGTTCGACGCCGACCTGCAGGATCCGCCGGACGTCATCCCCAAATTGCTCGACAAATGGCGCGAGGGTTACGAGGTGGTGCTGGCGCGACGCGTCAACCGCGACTCCGATACGTCGCTCAAGAAGATGACGGCCCTGTGGTTCTATCGCTTGCACAACAAGATCGCCGATATCAAGATCCCCGAGAACGTCGGCGATTTCCGCTTGATGAGTCGTTCGGTGGTCGAGGCGCTCAAGTCGTTGCCGGAATCGCGGCGGTTCATGAAGGGCTTGTTTGCCTGGGTCGGTTTCAAGACGGCAACGGTGGACTATGTGCGCGAGCAGCGGGTGGCGGGCCAAACCAAGTTTTCCGGCTGGAAGCTGTGGAATTTTGCGTTGGAGGGCTTCACCAGCTTCAGCACCTTGCCGCTGCGGGTATGGAGCTACGCCGGTGGCTTCATCGCGGCGCTGGCCATCGTGCGCGGCATCTGGCTCATCGTGCGCACCATGGTCTACGGTGTGGATGTGCCGGGCTATGCCTCGCTGGCGACCGCTGTGCTGTTGCTGGGTGGCATACAGCTGATCGGCATCGGCGTGCTGGGCGAGTATATTGGCCGCATCTATTTCGAGACCAAGAACCGGCCGGTCTACCTGATCCGCAAGAAGATCCAGGCCTCGCGCGTGAAGGCACCCGTGCAGGTTGCGCTGTGAGCGCGGCGTTCGGCGGCAATCGACGCGTGATGGCGGCGCTGCTGTTCGTGCTGGCGGTGACCTTGGTGGTGTTCTACCAGCCACTCATTCACGGCAGCATCCGTGGTCATGATTCGCGCACGCACATCTCCTGGTTGCTGTCGGTAATGGATGCGGTACGCGCCGGCAGTTTCTATCCGCGCTGGCTACCCGACCAGTTCGCCGGACTTGGCGCGCCGGTGCTGTATTACTACCCGCCGCTGACGTCGCTGTTGTTCGCGTTGGTCGACCAGCTCTCGCTGCATCGGTTGCCGGTGGGCAGTGTGATCGTCGTCGCTACCTTGCTGCTGAGCCTGGCCTCCAGTGCCACGTTCTATCTGTGGGCTCGCGGCTTTTCGCGCGGCGCCATCGCGCTGGCCGCCGCAGTGTTCTATGGCGTGGCACCGTATCATTTTCAGATCGACTACATGGCGCGCGGGGCGATGGCCGAGTTCGCCGCCTTCGTCTGGATCCCGCTCATCTTCGCCGGTATCCAGCGTTGGTTCGGCAACGGCGGGCGCGGCGCGCTGGCGCTGGTGATGGCAGGGTGTGCCGGCCTGTTCCTGACGCACCTGCTGACCGGCATGCTGGTGGCCATGGCAGCGGTGCCGTATGTGCTGCTGCGAACGTTCGCACGCGATGGCGCCGCCACGTCGGCCCCGATGGCCACGGTAGTGCAGAAAAGACTGTTGCCCTTGTTCGTCGCCGCCGTCCTCAGCGTGGGCCTGGCTGCCTGCTACGTGGTGCCGGCACTGACCCTGCTGCCGTTCCTGAACCAGGCGGCGTTGATGTTTTCCGGTATCGACCAGAGCGCGCTGGTTCATGCATTCGATGCCGACAAGCCCAAGTCGTTTGTCATGATCGCCGGCATTGCCATGCTCTATACGCTGCTGGCCGTGCTGCTCGGCGCCCTGAGCTGGCGTCGGCGCGATGCGGGCGCGGCGGTCGGCGCGCGCCAGCCGGTCACGGATGTTCTGTTCTGGTCGGCGGCGGTGGTGTTGTTCTTTGCGTTCATGCTGGGTGCACTCAACGTGTTGGTGGCGCCGCCATCGCCCCTGGGCAAGATCCAGTTCCTGTGGCGTGCCCTGGTGGTCCAGGAATTTGCCGTATGCACCTTGTTCGTGCTGGCTGGCCGGGTGCTGGTCGACCAATGGCATGACGTCGCCGCGGCGCGTTATGTGAAGCTGGCCGCGCTGGTGCTGGTGGTGGGCTTTGCCGCATTCAGTTCCATGCTCAGCAAGAAACTCTATGCCGACCCGCGTATCGAAGAGCCCGCCGGGAGCGAGCACGTGCGGCTGCGCATGAGCCCGCCGGAATACTTCCCGCCCGGCGCCCAGGCGCCGCTGCCGCCCGCTGAGGTGGCGAAATATCCTGCGGTGGTGGAGGGCAGTGCCGAGATCGTCGCATTCAAGGCCGAGAAGTATCCCTCGCGCTTCGAATTGACCGTACGCGCCAGCGGCCCGGCCACGATTGCCTTGCCGGCGTATGGTTTTCCGGGATGGGTGACGGCCGAGGCAGGCCAGTCATCCTATCCGGTGACCACCGCCACCCCGTACAAGCTGCTGGCGGTCGAGGTAGGGGCGGGTTCGCATGTGATCACGGTCAAGCGCACCGCGCTGCTGCAGGAACGTATCGGTAACTGGATTTCGCTGGCGGCCTTGCTGTTGTCGGCGTTGTTCCTGCTGGCGGTGGGCGTGCGTGCACCGCGCAATGGCGTGCCGCAACGCGAGCGCAACGTGGTGCCGGCACCCTCCGAGAAAAACAGCGGGCCTGCCACCGCAAGTGGTGGTTCCCTCAAGGTATAAAGGTTAGGGATTCCTGTGTTTATCGTCTATGCCATGGTCGGCGCTGTCGGCACGCTGGTCCAGTATGCGTTCCTGTTGGTCTGTGTTTCCTGGTGGCAACTGCTTCACCCGGTCGCGGCCACGGTGATTGGCGCTTTCCTCGGGGCGATCGTGAATTATTTCCTGAACGCCCGTTTCACCTTCAGCCAGTCGACCGGACCGCATCATGTGCGCATGCTCAAGTTTGCCGTGGCGGCGATCTTCGGCATGGTGATGAACGGCTTGATCATGTATGTCTTCAACCGGCAACTGGGGCTGAACTACATGGCCGTTCAACTGGTGGCCACGGTCGCGGTGCTGCTGCTGACCTACTCCATCAACCGCGTGTGGACCTTCGGGGTCGTCGCCAAACGTTGAACTGTGGCGGAAGGGGCGTTGTCTATCTGCAAACGCCCAGCGGCGGTCGTTGCTTCCCGTCAACGTCGTCGCTGATGCCTGGCACTGTCGAGGCTTGCCCTCGAGGTCGCCGTCTCGCGCTGCCGATACGCTCGCGGCGCCTATCCTTCTTCTGTCGATGATCAACAATATCCAGGTCCTCAGGGCGATCGCAGCGCTGAACATTGTCTTCTATCACGCCTTCGGCATCGGTGCGTCCTATGGCTATGCCACGCAGGCGCTCGAGCCGCTGATGAAGTGGGCCGCCAATGGCGTCGACATCTTCTTCGTCATCTCCGGCTTCGTGATGTTCTACGTCCAGCACACCCATCCCAGGACGCCGTGGGAATTCTTCAAGAATCGCATCAAGCGCATCGTGCCGCTGTACTGGAGCATCACCGTGGCTTGCGTGTTGCTGGTGTTGCTGGTGCCGTCGGCTTTCCGCCAATCGGAGTTCAACCTGCAGCATTCGGTGCTGTCGCTGCTGTTCGTTTCGCGCTTTGCCGGCTTCGACTACCCGGTGCTGGTGCCGGGCTGGACGCTCGAACTCGAGATGCTTTTCTATGTGCTGCTGGCCTTGGTCATCGCGGTCAATCCACGCCATGTGATCGTCAGCGTCACGGTGTTGCTGGCCGCGGGCGTGGCCTTGGCGGGCATACCGCCGCTGGTGCTCGAGTTCCCGCTCGGGATGCTGGCCGGCTGGTGCTACGTCAATCGCGTCGGCGCCGCACACGGCAAGTCATTGTTCGTGGCTGGCAGCGCCTTGCTGGTGGCGTCGATCCTGCTGCAGGCAGACCCCGATATCTGGCGGCTCCTGTTCTGGGGTCTCCCGTCCTTCCTGATGGTGCTGGGCAGTTGCTTCATCGCCCAGGTGAAGAAGGGGCTGTGGGTCACGCTGGGCTCGGCATCCTACGGCATCTACCTGATCCATACCCTCAGCCTGCCGGTGTTCTACAAGTTCGTGCGCTGGATCGGGGTGTCAGGACATGTTGCCATCAACGAAATGAGCCTGGTGATGTGCGTGATATTCAGTGCCTGCATGGGCGTGTGCACCTATCGATTCTATGAGCGTCCATTGGGCAGGCTGCTTTGACGGTGGTGGCTGCGGCCACCGCATCGGTGGCGTGCGAACGCGTATCGCGGCGTCATGCTAAGGTCGATTTTTCGATCCACTAGCGACCTCGCATGAAAATCAGCGTACTTGACCAGGCCCCTGTGGCCGAAGGCGACAGCAGCGCCCGGGCCCTGCATCACGTTTTGGAACTGGCCCAGCTGGCAGACCGGCTCGGCTTTTATCGTTATTGGGTGGCCGAGCACCACGGCAGCCCTTCGCTGGCCTGCGCCAGTCCGGAGGTGCTGATCGGGCCCATCGCCGCGACCACGCAGCGTCTGCGGGTCGGCAGTGGCGGCGTGATGCTGCCGCATTACAGCCCGCTGAAGGTGGCCGAGTCGTTCGGCATGCTGGCCGGCCTGTACCCGGGACGTATCGACCTGGGCCTGGGACGCGCGCCGGGCAGCGATTCGCTGACTGCCTCGGCGCTGCAGCGTGACCGGCGCCAGCGTCCGGCCGACGACTTCTTCGAGCAGCTCAACGAGTTGCTGGCATACCAGCTCGACTGCGTCCCCTCGGAACACCCCTTCGCGCGCCTGGCGGACTTGCCCGGGCGTCCCGAATCGCCCCAGACCTGGCTGCTGGGTTCATCGGCCCAAAGCGGGATATGGGCCGCCGAACTGGGGCTGCCCTACATGTTTGCCGACTTCATCCATGCCGCAGGCGCATCCGTGTGCGAGGCCTACCATCGTGATTTCGTGGCGTCGGCGGAGTTGGCGCAGGCGCACAGCGGGGTGGCGCTGCAGGTGATCTGTGCCGACACCGATGCGCAAGCGCGCGAACTGGCCAGCAGCTACGCGATGCGGCTGTGGCACATGCACGGCGGGCGCCGACTGGACAAGGTGCCATCGGTGGCGACGGCACAGCGCTTCTTCCAGCAACAGCAACTGGCCAGCGATGCCTTGCCCCCCGGTCGACGCGCCATCATCGGCAGCCCGGCCAACGTGCGCGAGCAGATCGAGGCGGTGGCCAGGCATTACCGCGCCACCGAGGTCATGGTGGTGAGCATCATCCATGACCATGCGGCGCGCCTGCGCTCCTATGAATTGCTGGCCGAGGTTTTCGGATTGGGTTGAAGACCGATGGCAGGCGAGCTGCCTGCCATCCCGGTCTCGATTATCTTTGGCACCAGCGTCGATTTGGCCACCGAGTCCGACGCCACTGCCGCCAGATGCCCGTAATCGTAGGTCGTCACGCTGTCGAGCGAGCCGTTGACGATGGTCTGGCAACCGCCCTGGCTGCAGAAATGGTCGAACATGCTGACATATTCGGCATGCGGCCCATTACGGAAATCGGCCTTGAACTGGTCATCGATGTGCTTGACCTTCATGTTCAGGCCATAGAACGTGCGGTGCGGCACGTTGCCCCAGAAGCGGGTGGCGATCAGGGTCGGCAGGCCGCCTTTTTGCCAATGGGGCGTGGGTCCGGCAAACAGCACCTTGCGTACGCCCAGCGCCTTGAGCGCCGCAGCGATGTCCTGCATGTGGGCGATGTCGTGGCCCTGTTCCTGCGCCACCAGGACCACCTCCGGGCGATTTGCCGCGATGGTCTGCAATGCCTGGAAGTTGGAGTGCAGGCAGTACTGGTCTGCGCTGTCTGCCTTCACCAGCGCGGGCCGGCAGCCGGATGAAGCGATCTGCAGGATCTGCCACGACGACGGCAGGTTGTTCTTCAGGCCGCTGTAGAACTGCTGGGCATGGCTGTCTCCCCACAGGAAGACGGCATGGCTCTTCTGGCTGTCGCGGGTGTGGCAACTGGCCGATATCTGCTTGGGAATCCGCGTGCTGTTGCCCGACCATTGCTTGGGCACATCGTAGTAGTCACACTCGATCCTGAAATTGTTATACCAGTCGCTGGTCTTGTAATAGGACCAGCTCGGATAGCGCAGGTCGAATTTGTCGAGGTACGCCACCGCGCTCGGGTCCATGCGCATGACGAATCCCTTCGATACATGGCCGGCCAATCCCACCGCCAGGAACAGGCTCGAGGCGACCGCCGCAAACGAGAAGATCTGTTTGCGGGATACCGTTGATTTGTTGCGAAAGGGTGCCTCCACATACTTCCACGTGAAATACCCGAGCACGAATGCGGCCACGGCAAGGGCGCACAGCTGCCATGCCGCCAGGCCATTGGCGCTGTCATAGCGGGCAAAGGCAAACAGCGGCTGATGCCAGAGATAGGCGCTATAGCTGATCAAGCCAAGCAGCACGGTGAAGCGATTGCCCAGGAGGTAGCGGCCGGTGATGGTGTGCTGCGTGGCCATCAGGATGATGAGCGCCGCGCCCAGGGTCGGCACCAGCGCGTAGAAACTGGGAAAGGGCGTGTTCTTGTCGAATGCGAAGATGGAATAGACGATGGCCACCAACCCCAGCAGGCTGAGCGCTTCCGGCAATAGGCCGGTGGGCACGACATAGTTCTTGCGCGACACGTGGATGGCGCACAGCGTGCCGATGAGCAACTCCCAGGCGCGCGTGGGCAGCAGGAAGAAATTGGCACCAGCCGCAACCGGTGCCATCCTGTGCGCGGCCAACAGGCTGGCCAGCAGGATCACGGCGAGAATCAGCGGCGTGGCGCGACGCGCATGGCGCCAGCACAGCCACAGCACCAGTGGAAAGAAGATATAGAACTGTTCCTCGACCGACAGGCTCCAGGTGTGCAGCAGGGGCTTGAGGTCGGAGTCGGAGTCGAAATAGCCTGCCGAGCGCCAGAAGAAGATGTTGGAGGCAAACAGCATCACGGCCACGATATTCTGCGCGAAGCCTTTCATGTCGGGCGGCGACAGCAGGAACCAGGCGACCGGCAGGCAGGCCAGCATCACCAGCAATAATGCCGGCATGATGCGGCGCGCCCTACGCTCATAGAAAGAAACGATGGAGAAGGTGCCGCTCTCGAGCTCCTTGATCAGGATGAGCGAAATGAGGAAGCCGCTGATGACAAAGAAGATATCGACGCCCGTGTAGCCGCCCGCAAAGGCATCGAATCCTGCATGGAACAGCACCACTGCCACCACTGCCACGGCGCGCAGGCCATCTATTTCTCTTCTGTAATGTATGTTCATCTTTTCGTTGGCATAGTGATTCGACACAACGGCTTGGCCGGGTGGGAAAACGCATGTGACAGATGCGGCAGACGCTGCAGGGCAATGCAGCGAATGCTGGGGAGATCGTTATTGCATTACAGCAAGATTGCCAAGAACAATGTTGCGAGGAGACATGAAGCCGGCCGGCGGAGGGTAATTATTTATTAGTAAATGCCGCTGGCCTGGAACGGGATTCTAGCACCGGGAATGGCGCACTGCATCATGAAACATGGGGGTCCTGGCGATTTCGATTAAATCGCGGATGATCGAGAAAGAATTGGATTTCCGTTAGGAAAACATTCGGCGTTGCTGGGCATCGCAGGGGGCCTTGCTGCGATCCACGCCTCGGAAGGCAGGATGTGGATCGCATAGCGCAGGTACTGCTTCAGCGCGCCTGCCACAAGCGGGCAATCTGCTCGGCACTGGCTTGCAACAATTGTGGTGCATCGGCAATTGCCGCCTCCAGGGTAGTGGGACCGAAGGCGATCGAGAAGCAGCCCGAGAAGCTTTCCTGGAGGCGATCCAGCGACTTGCGATCGATGCCGCCCGACAGCAACGTCGTGGCGACACCAGCGCGACGTGCACGCTGGCTGGCAACGAACGGTGCTTTTCCGTGCAGGGTCTGGGCATCGCTGCGACCTTCGCCGGTGATCATCCAGTGGGCGCCGGCCAGGGCCTCGTCCAGTCCGATATGGTCGGCTACCGTCTGGGCGCCCGACTGGAATTGCGCGCCCAGCATCAACAATGCATAACCCAGGCCGCCGGCGGCACCGGCGCCAGGTAATTCTTTGGCGTGGCGCTGCAAGGCGCCCTCCAGCACATCGGCGAAGTGGCCGAGCGCGGCGTCGAGTATGGCAACCTGCTCAGGCAGGACGCCTTTCTGTGGTCCGAATACCGCCGTGGCGCCATGTTCGCCGCAGAGCGGATTGTCGACGTCGGACATCGCCACGATCCGCATCGTGGCCACGCGCGGGTCGACTGCCGAGGCATCGATCCGGCGCACGCGCCCCAGATCGGCCGGCCGGGGTGGCACGTCGTTGCCATCGGCGTCGAGCAGCCGCGCGCCCAGCGCGACGAGCAGACCGGCGCCGCCATCGTTGGTGCTGCTGCCGCCCAGCGCGACGAGGACCTGGCTGACATCGCGCTCCAGTACGGCCAGCAGCGCGTCGCCAATGCCCAGGGTGCTGCGCTGGTCCAGCGCGACAGCGGTACCAGCGGCATCGGTCAGACCGACGATCGATGCCGACTCGATCACCGCACTGCCATTGTCGAGCAGGCCCACGGGGGCCTCGACCGGGGCGCCGGCGGCATTGCGGCAGCGTACGCTCAGGCGTTGTCCGCCCGCATGCAGCAAGGCGTCGAGCGTACCCTCGCCGCCGTCGGCAATCGGCTTGAGCCGTATCTCGGCCTGCGGGATGGCAGCCCGCACGCCATTGCCAATGGCGCTGGCGACCTGTTCGGCGCTGAGCGATCCCTTGAACGAATCCGGTGCGATGACGACGATGGGGTGGGGCAGGGGGCGGGAGGATGTCATGGGCAGGTAGTAGGGCGGTGCTGCCGCCCGATAAAGGTCTCGACGTTGTTGTAGTCAATGGCGATTGCCATTGCAGCTTCATTATATAAGTCCTGATGGCCTGGCTCGGCGGCGTAACAAATGGTAAGGCTGATGGTCAGCACGGGCGACGTGGGCGATAGTGAACGGATTGTCGGCACCTGCGTCGTGAAAAATCGACCTTGGGCCTAAGGAGCATGATCATGATCGGTAAATATGTGCGCATTGTCCTGGTAGTGCTGCCGGCGCTGGTGCTGGGGGGCTGTGTGGCGGTTCCCTATGACCCCTACTACGGCGCCCAGCCGGCGTATTCGACCTATCCGGCCTATCCCGGCTATGGTGCCTATCCGGTGCAGCCGGCCTACGTGGCGCCGTATTCGTCGTCGTTCTACTTTGGCTACGGTGGCGGCTGGGGGCACCGCGGCGGCCATTGGCGGCGCTGATTTACATGCTTTGGCGCACGCACGTACATGGTTGGTGCGCCAATTATCTCCGCAAGACGTTAGAATATTGCGTTCTGCATAAATGATGAGGCCAACCGGCCTCATTTCAATTTCATCTCGAGACCTCTGGCCGGACGCTCCGGCATTGCCGGCGCAAGGTATGAGTTTTTTCAGTTCGTTGACCCAGTCCGATCCAGTCGCACGCGCCCGCCGCAGGACGGTGCTCGGCTTGACGCTATCGGTGTTGGTGCACGTCGTACTGTTTTCTGTGTTGCGCACCAAGCTCGATGCGCCGCCGCGGGTTCAAACGCCGGGTAAACCCGACGCACCGCTGCAGGTGACGTTCATCAAGCCGCCGGCCCCGCGTCCCGAGCCGCCACGGGCCGAACCCAAACCGGCGGTCCAGCCCAGGAAGGCGGTAACCAAGCCTGCCCCGAAGCGCGCCGCGCCGCCGCGCCAGGTAGCGCGTGCGCCCGCGCCTGCCCGGGCGCCCACAGCGCCACCGACGCCCAACTCGATCACCGAACCGGTGGCCCAGGCCGCGCCGGAGATGGACTTCAGCTCGATGATGAATCGCAATCGCGAGCGACGCCAGGCGGCCGAAGAAATGGCGGCCAAGGAAAACGCCGCCGCCCGCGCAGCGGAGAACCCGTCTGCCAACGACATCGCACGCGCCAACATCGCGTTCCAGGAGCGGCGCGGTCGTGGCACCAATGGCGTGTTCGAGATCATCAGCAAAGGCCCGCGGATGGCCCAGTATTCGTTCCGGGGCTGGACCGACGACCAGCGTCGCAGCCAGCGCCAGACCATCGAAGTCGACGCCGGACCGGGAGGCAATGTCGAGATGGCCATCGTCGACAGCATGATCGCGCTGATCCGCAAATATTATTCGGGCGATTTCAGCTGGGATTCGCAACGACTGGGCAGGGTGGTGACGCTATCGGCACGCGTGAGCGACACCCAGGGCTTGCAGGCTTTCCTGATGAAGGAATTCTTCAGCAACCGTTGAATGGGCGCGCTGTTGCACGCTTGGCAAGCAGTGGGGAGATAGCTTGCAAATCTGGATCTATCATTTAACTCTTGCTAACTAAAGTGAGCTTTTTGCGACTCATCAGGTAAATCCTTGCGGCAACGCAAAGGCCTTCGTGATACGATCCATTTTATTTCCCGAAGGAAATCAAAATGGAACTCGAGCTGACAGGTGAAGAATTGCGCTGGATGTACAGCGTGTTCAAGGGCGAATTCCGTATCGTGCCGAGGCGCGTGGTCAAGAGTGTCATTTCCAAGGGGCTGGGCATTCCCAACCTGGGTGGGGCATTCAATCTCACGCGTGCCGGCAAGGAAGTCTTCCGGCGCACACCGCAGGGATTCTCCGAAGTCGTCGAGGTCGAAGACGAGATGCATATCATCCGATCCAAGAGCCAACATCGCAGCAATTGGCGGCTTGGCTGACTCGCCAAATGCCGCGCAAGAAAATTTATTTAATGTTTTTCAGAAACAGTTGAGCGCAAGGCAATTCATGCTGTTATAATTGCGCGCTCAGTCGGGGCGTAGCGCAGCCTGGTAGCGTACTTGCATGGGGTGCAAGGGGTCGAGTGTTCGAATCACTCCGTCCCGACCATTAGAATCAAAGGCCTGCGGCGAAAGCCGTATGGAAAGACAGCACCGTATATTAGAGTCATCTAATATCGGTGCTGTTTTGCTTTGTGCTCCAGCGACGCTTGCAGGCCGATTTCAGGTACCTCTGCAATCACCGCTTCAGGTCGACATCTAACGCTGTGAAGATGTGCGCGCCAGGCGTGCGGACTGCTGCCAGCGACAGCTTTCATCTTCGCTGCGTCAATGGCCCCGGTGCACGGATGCCAAGAAGATTGCATCCTTGTTGGCGCATCCAGTTCGGCCCGCTTTGCGCAGCCGTCCGGACGGCAGGCTTATGCCTGGGTCATGCCATGGGGTGGGAATGCGTCCGGTACGGGTCACCGGAAAACAGTGTTCAGGACGTCAGCAGGTTGAGCAGCAGATTGTGTTCGCCCGCCTGCGCCAGGGTGGCATAGGTGCCCGCGTCGGCCGGGTCCCAACCTGGCTGGACCAGATTGGTGGCGCTGGCGATGCACAGCTCGCGCGCCATCGTGCGCCGCTCGTCATTACCGCCGCCGGCCAGCGAGCGGCGCGACGCCGACATCATGTCGCGCAGTTCTATGGCATTACCCATCTGAAGGCTTTGCGTGCCGGTGCGCGAAGCGCGGGAGGGCATCCACTGCAGGGCCTGTCCCATTATGTCGGTGAAGCCGTGCTGTGCCTGATCGCGGAACACGCCCAGCGTGTCCCCCGGCAGTGCTAGCAGGGCTTCGCGGCTGGGCGGACGCAGGCCCAGTTCGGCCCGCGGCAACTCCGGCAGCGGTTGGTCCGGCACGTCCTGTGCCTCGGGCAGATCGAGCATGCCGGTCGTCTCCGCCATCAATGCCAGGCAGCGTTGGAGATCAGACGTATCTTCAATTTTTTCCATTGAGTCGCGCATGTTCCTCCTTGATCAATTGGTAGTCGTGCTGCCATTGCTGGAATTGCGTCGCGTTGGAGGCTTGTCTTTGCTTCATCTGGGCATCGGTTTCCTTATCGTCAAGACGTGCGGAATGCCTGTTCGGATGATGCTTCATCGCCGCGGTCTTGTATTGTTTTTCCGCCGTTTTCAGCTGGTCGTCACTGATGGGCGCGCCTTGCACCAGGCCGAACCGCTGGTAAGCGCTTTTCATTTCCGCTTTCTTCATCTGCTGCTGGGCCTCAAAGGCATTGCGTGGAGGCGCATCGGTCGTTGGCGGTGGCGGGGTCTGCGACGCGGCCTGCGGTTTCGGCTGGGGATGCGGTACGGGTGGCGCCTGTGGCCGCGGGTTCGGCCCCGGACCCGAGGCAGGGGGCACCTGGGAGGTGTGATCCTGAGCCTCAGGGCCGGCCCCGTGTGCCTGTTGCGCGCCGGCATATTCGACATTGCGTTGCGAGGTCTTGAGATCGATGTTGATCCGGCAGGTGGCGCCCTGCTTGTCCTGGAACCAGTCGGAATGCATCCGGTTGCTGCCGGTCGCCGGGTTGAGTTCCTGCGTGAAATGCATGGCGGGCTTACCTGAAACGAACACGCACATGTTGCGGCGCTGGATACCGTCCTTGCCTGTCGCCCAGTTGTCCACCGCGCCGCTGACGCCGTTGTTGTTGCGCATCCAGGCCCATGACTTGCCGGTGGAATGATCGAAGCTGCGGCAAGTCATCAGGCCGGTCGACGGGTTGTGCTGCCATGGCGTCTGGCTGTTCAACTTGCCGCTCATGAGGTCGAGCGTGGTCATCATCGGCGTGCCGCCGGCGCTGACACCGTTGAAATGCAATTGCATGCCGCTCGGGTGATAGAACGGTCCGTTCAACGACATGCTGCCGCCCCAGGGCATGGACATCCCTGGCAGCGTTGGCCGGCCCGCTTGCTGATGCTGATGCTGATGTTGCTGTGGGCGGTAGTGTTGCAGCTGGCCGGCGCCCTGGTGGCCGGCACCACCCAGACGCGCGTTGAGCTGATGCATCAGGCCACCCTGCAATTGCGTCATTGCTCCGCGCAGGTTGGTGATAGCCGTCTGCAGCGCGCCCGAAGCGCCCGGAAAGTTGACGCTGCTGTAGAGCTTCGCCATGCTGGCGTTGGAAAAATTCTGGAACTGCCTGACCAGCGACGACGCTGACGGCAAGGTCGCCGTATGCGCGCCCTGCTTGGCCATCGTGCCAGGATGGAAATCGGCTGGTGTTAGATTGGTCAATCCCGGCAACCGCATGGCGCCCCCTTGTGCGAGATGATCGAATGGTGGTGGGTGGCTTTGATGGCCGGTCTGGTTCCTTGGCGCTGCGCGGCCAGGAGGGGGCGGGTGAGGCGGAAGCACTGGCGATCATGCGCGCACATTACGGAGACGTTATGTGCTGCTCGAGGCGCAGCAGGCGGTGGATGCCGTGCGCAGCTTGCGGGCCTATTCGCTTCTATCCTGTCCCGCCACGCCGGACTATCGTCGAGCGGGAACCGAAGATTCGAAGGTTAATCAAATTGGCTTTCCAATCTTTCGGGTGATGCGTCGTTCGATGCTTCCCGTCTTGTCGATGCCACTCTATGAACATCGGGCCCATCAAGGCCAGTACCTTTATCGTATGCGCTACGCCCATCGTGACGAAGGCTGGGTGATCGATGCCGCGCAGGTTGTCTGGAACGGTGCGCCCTTGAATGCCTGGACCGAGATCAAGGGCTTGCATTCATCCGAGGCACAGGCCATCGCGCGGGGGATCGAGTGGTGCGAAGCCATCGTCGCGCATCACAATACCGATAATGTTCCCGATGAGTAACTCCAGGTGAAAGAGACGGCGGTCGGTCAGCCGACTGCGTCGCCGTCGACCAAGCATGACTGGCGGCGTCGGCCCCGGCGCGTGCGCCTGGACAGCCTCGAACGCGGCTGCACAGGTGCATCACCATCGCCGGGGCCGGGCGACAACAGTAGCGGCCCTCTACCCATTTCATCTAGAATGCGCTGGTCCAGCGGCCTTTGCGCCGCCTTGGACATGCATATCTGATGCTTTCTATTACTGCTCTAAATACGCCGGGGAACTGAAATGTCGGGTGAAGGCATCGTCAACTTGGCGGCATACACATTGGCCAGCCCAAAGCCGCCCTTCGAGCGGCAAGCCGAAGATCGCACCGCCGAATTGCTGGAAGCGCTGGCCGTGGTCGAGGCACAGAAGCTGCAGCTGGAAAACGCCTTGCAGATGCGTGACGAGATCCAGCGTCAGCTGGAGACCGAACTCGAGGATGCGCGGTTACTGCATTCCATCAGTTCGATGATGATGGACGAGGACTCGGTCGACGCGCTCTACCAAAAGCTGGTGGACGCCGCGACGTTGGTCATGCGCTCCGATTTCGGCAGCCTGCAGCGCTACGACGAGGCGCGTGGCGCATTGGAAATGATTGCCCATCATGGGCTCGACGACGACGCCTTGCGGTTCTGGCAGTGGGTCGCTCCCGGGCGTGCCACCACTTGCGGCAGGGCGTTGGCCGTCGGCCAGCGGGTGGTGGTGCCGGACTTCGACACCTGCGATTTCATTGTCGGCAGCGACGACCTGGTCGCCTTTCGCAAAGCGGGTGTGCGCGCCGCGCAATCGACCCCGTTGCTGACCCGAAGCGGGCGCCTGGTCGGCATGATCACGACCCACTGGACTTGCTGTCATGCGCCCAAGGAGCGCGACCTGCGCCTGTTCGATATCATCGCGCGCCAGGCCGCCGACCTGATCGAGCGCAATATTTCGGCCCAGGCCCTGCGGCGGCACGCCGACAGCCTGGTCGAGGCCGATCGCTACAAGGATGAATTCCTGGCTACGCTGGCGCACGAACTGCGCAATCCGCTGGCGCCCTTGCGCACCGGACTGACGCTGCTCAAGATTGGAAGTGCCGAACAGGCGACCCGGGTATTGCCGATGATGGAAAGGCAACTCGGGCATATGGTCCGCCTCATTGATGACCTGCTGGACGTATCGCGCATCAGCCGCGGCATGGTGACGCTGCAGTGCAGCCGGGTAGCGTTGGCATCTCTGATCGAAAGCGCCGTGGAGACCAGCCGGCCATTGATCAATGCGGCCAATCATCAATTCACGGTGTCGGTCCCGAGCGATGCGGTGTATCTCCAGGTCGATGTGACCCGTACCGTGCAAATCATCAGCAACCTGCTCAACAACGCCGCCAAATACACGCCTGACGGCGGCCGCATCGACCTGGTCGCGGATGCGCTGGGTAACGAGGCGGTGATCCGCATCACCGATAACGGGGTGGGCATACCGACGCCGATGCTGCCGAAAATCTTCGAGCTGTTTACGCAGGTGGATCGTTCGACAGAGCGCAGCCAGAGCGGCCTGGGGGTTGGGCTGGCATTGGCCAGGCACCTGGCGCAATTGCATCAGGGGTCGATCGAGGTCGCCAGCCCGGGTGTCGGTGGCGGCTCCGTCTTTACCTTGCGCCTGCCGATCGACGTCGCCCACGCGCAAGGAGCGCCAGTTCATCAGCCCGGCGGCAAACTGCAGTCGGCTGGCCAGGCGACGCGCATCCTGATCGTCGACGATAACGTCGATGCGGCAAGGACGCTGGCCCTGTTGCTGGGCGAAATGGGGCACACCACCAGTGTCGTGACGGAGTCGCCCCAGGCACTGGCGGCAGCGCTTGCGTTCAAGCCTGATGTGATGTTCCTCGACCTCGGGATGCCGCATCTCAATGGCTTCGATCTGGCGCGCCAGATACGCGGGCATGACGGTTTGAAGCGTGTGTATCTTGCCGCCTTGAGCGGCTGGGGAACGCAAGAGGATCGCGCCAAGAGCCGCGATGCAGGCATCGATCATCACCTGACCAAGCCGGTGATGGTCGATGCGGTCCAGGAGGTATTGTCGAATGTGGTGCCTTGAGCACGCACCGGGCGCCTGTCGGCTCCGGGCTCGGCATGAGCCTGGGCGTTGAAGCCGCATCGCCACGCCAATGCCGATCCGATGTTTTTTTTCGAGTCAACATACGGCGGCATGGCCGATTCAGGCAGGCGGGTGGCGGTGTTCAGGTGGTGGCAGCAGGGCCGGTCGGCGGCAGGATGGTATCGATCGGTTGACGCCATTTGGCCAAGCGCTTGGATAAGAGATGAGATGGTCTTTCGACCAGCCAGTAGAACGCCGCCGAAAGCACGGCCACCGTGATCATCACCACAGGCCAGTTCAAGGCCGAGCGCTCGGTGCCCAGGATTTGCATCAGTAGCAGCGGCGCCTGCGTGTGCATCAGGTAGATCGAAAAACATGCCTGTCCGAGCACAGCCAGTTTGGTATAGATGAAGCTCGGCCTGGTCTGGCAAAATTCCATCAGCAACCACAAGGCGCACGGGGCCGCAAAGACCAGCATCGAGTGTTTCAAGGGCATGATGTGCGAGAACGTCAACACCCCTGCCAAGCCGCCGAATCCGACGACAAAGATCCGGGCGGCCACGATGGAGCCCTTGCGTAGCGAGAATGCCTGCACACGTTCAAGACTGATCGACTCGGCAACGACACAGCCGAGAATCCACATCGGCAGGCAGAGTAGCCAGGACAATCCGACACCGTAGCACCACAGGTAGCCTCCCATCGGGTCGGGCACCATGCTCAGGGCGATCGATACCGCGAAGCTGGCAATCAGGACGGTATGGATGCCGATCTTTCGATACAGGCGTAGAAGGAGCGGATACAGGAAATAATAGATCGCCTCTGCATACAAGGACCAGACCACGCCCATGTCCCTGAGTCCATTTGGTAGTGTCGATGCGAAGGCCAGGGCGACCAGGGTGGGAATGCCGATCCGGGTTCCCCGTGCCAGGTAGAACGACGCAGGCACGCGAAGTCGCTTGCCATTCGCGTAGGGATAATGGATACAAAACCCGGATATCACGAAGAAGGCGACAACCGCTGCCGTGCCGTTGAACGTGACCCCGAACCCGCGCTGTGCCAAGACCAGATAGTCGGCCACGCGGCCCTGCATGGTTTCGGAAAGCACCCGAAAGACCGGCGGGGCACCAAGGTGGGAAAATACCACCCAGAGCGCGCAGAGAAATCGCACGCCATCCAAGAACTCGAAATGTCTGTAATTATTTTTTTTCATGGTTTCCTCGATTGGGTGGACCAGGTCACATGCTGTCATTGCAGCCCGCCGGGCTGCGGTTACAAGGGGCAATTCGTCGGGCGTGCCGATTGACTCGACAGACTCAATGGACTCGACACGCACACCGGTAGATTGATGCTCCAATCAGGTCAAGAAACCAGGTCAAGAAACGCTGAGGTTCAGGCTGCACGTTAAGGCTGCAATGGCGACGTCGAGCAGGGCTTGAAAATAGAGATGCGATTTGCTGATGCTGCCTGGGTGCAACGTTGGCGGCGGACATTAAAGCCAGAGCATGGTTGGCGTTTCATCTTTGTTCTTTTACGTTGCGCCCGAACAATCACGCAGGCAATTGTCGGCAAACACGCAGATCATACCGCGGACGCCAGCAGCAGCGACGTAAATGTTATCACGGACAAGTTGCCGCCGGTGGCGTCCTGATTCACAGCTACGAATATATTACCTTGCTGGCCCTGGAGTTGCGAACGATATGATCACTGCAGGGAGACTTTCCCTGGAAGGGCCGGAAATCAATAATTATAAGTAATATTGTATTTTGGAAATGATGATCAGGCCGATCGGTGCGGGTCGAGCTGATCGATGTGTCGAGAAGGTAGCTGCCGGGTAGCTGCGCGACGGCAATGGACATCATGCGATCTCCGGGTGGCCCGGTCGCACGCGTCGCAGAAGGATATGACACAAAAACAGCGGCATGCCGCCGCTGTTTCCGGTCAAGCCGATGGACGGCGCAACTTACTGCTCCTGTGCCCCGGTATGATCCGATTGGGGATGACCGGGAGCAGCGCTGGCATTGCTGGACGACTGGTGCTGGCCGGACGGGTCGGGTGCCTTGGTTGCGCCGGGAGGCAGCGGGCGCTTCTGCGCGGCGATCTCGTGCGGGTTCTGGTTCGGCGCGGCCTGTACTGCGGGGTTGCCGGTGGCGGCGCGATTGTCGCCGGTCGGACCGCGTTGCTCGAAGCCCTGCGCCAGGGCGGCCGTGCTGGCGGTGGTCACGGCTACGCCCAGTACCAGGTTGCGAAAGCTGATCATGATGAGCTCCTCTGAGTGAATCGATCCAAGATGGCTTCATTCTAGAGAACCCGGGACGGCCACGAAGTCAGCCAATGCAGCCGATTGTCGTCAGTGCAATCCCGCAGCGGTCACTGGTCGAACTTGTCCTTGAGCAGCGTCTCGATGGTCGCGATGCGGGTCTCGACCGTATCCAGCAAGGCCTGTGGCATGCCGCCACCGTCTGCCAACTGGGCAGCCAGCGAGCGGGCGATGCCGATGACGCCATCGGTAAATTGCCTGCCGTCGCGCGACATGACGGCTGCCGCCGTAAATAGCGTGGAAAACAGGATCTGGTCGGCAGTGTTGTTCTCGATGAATTTATTGAGCAGGTTGTTGTGGCTTTGCTTGAGAGCGTCGAATTCTTCCTGGGTGGGCATGGCGGCTCCGGGGGTTCTTGAACATTGAAAAACCGGCAAGATAACACGATCGTGCGCTTGCTCGTCGTGCCGTGCCGGCCGGGCTGCCCACTGTCATAAGTTACGCGTAAGCTAGCGGTTCTACCATCTGTGCCATACGGGGCAGTGCGCCCGCATGCCGATGTACCAAACCGCCCGCCTGGAAGCGGGTGCGAACAAGCGGGATACCCGCAGGGAGACAGGATCATGGCAGGGTTTGAGACGGGAGCGCCGGCCATCGGCGCCGTGGACGGGGCCAGGCGCGCGTTGCCATGGTTGATGGCGGTGCTGGCAGGGGCTGCGCTGGCATTCGGTGCCGAGGCGCTCGACCCGGCCCATCGGCTCAAGGCGCCCTGGGTAGGCGTGGCTGCGGTGGGGCTGGCGCTGGCGTGCCTGGCATTGCTGCGGCGCTCCGATGGTGTGGGTCATGCGCCGTTCATCGACAAGGTGGGCAACGAGATCGATCACATCATGATCGGCGCGGCCGAGACCTCGTTCTTCGTCGATACCATCAAGAGCAAGATCCATACGGATGTGGATGCGGCCAATGGCATCGCCGCCAGCGCCGCCCAGAATGCCGCGACCACGGCGCAGATCGCCAGCAACGCCGAGCGCGCCTCGGCCATTGCCGCCGAAGTGCGTAGCGAAAGCGTCAGCGGCCGTACCGAGGTCGACCATGGCCTGCGCCATATCGTGCAGGCGCGCAGCGACGCCCAGGCAGCCTCGGGCATGATGGCGCAGCTGCAGGAAAAATCCAGGCGTATCCATGGCATTACCGAAGTCATCAGCGAGATCGCTGCGCGCACCAACCTGCTGGCGCTCAATGCCGCCATCGAGGCCGCGCGTGCCGGCGAGCAGGGCAGGGGATTTGCCGTCGTGGCCGGTGAAGTGCGCCAGTTGGCCCAGCGCACCAAGGAAGCCACCGATGACATCGGCGTGATGGTGCGGTCCATTACCGACGAGGCCGAACGCGCCGCAGCCGGCATGAACGCCCTGAGCGGGCGGGTGCTGGAGGCGGCGCAGAACGTCGAACGGGTACATGGCCTGTTGAACAACATCGAGCGCTCGGCCGGGCAGTCGCAGGAGCAGATCGAGGAAATCGCGGTCGCTTCGCGCGAGAACGTGCAGACCACCCAGTACATTGCCGATTCGATTACCGCCATTCGCGATGGCATGCTGCAGACCGATGGCGAGTTGCCGCGCGTGGCGGCGTCGGCCATGGCCTTGTCGGAGCGCGCCGAGGTGGTGTTCGAGGCGATTGCCGAGGGCCAGGCACGCACCGCGCACGACGTGGTACGCGAGCTGGCATTGCAGGCCGCACGCGATATCGGCCGGCTGTTCGAAAAATCGATCGCTGCCGGCCGGATTTCACAAGCCGACCTGTTCGATCGCAGCTACCAGCCGATCCCCCATACCTTGCCGCAGAAGCACACCACCCGCTTCGACGCATTCACCGATCAGGTACTGCCGCCGCTGCAGGAGGCTATCCTGGAGCGCATGCCCCAGCTGGCCTACGCGGGGGCGGTCGACGACAACGGTTATTTTCCCACCCATAATCGCAAGTTCTCGCAGCCGCTCACCGGCGACTACGCGGTGGACCTGGTCAACAACCGGACCAAGCGCATCTTCAGCGACCGCACCGGCAGGCGGTGCGGTGCCAATACCAAGCCATTTTTGTTGCAAACGTATAAACGCGATACCGGCGAGGTGATGCATGACCTGTCGGTGCCGATTCACGTCAATGGTCGCCATTGGGGCGGGTTTCGCATCGGTTATCGCTCGATGCATGCCGAACCGGCGCCAGCCCCGCCATCGGTGCCGGCACGGCCAGTCCCCATGGCGCCAGGCCGGGCAGCTCGCTCGTGAATCGTGCCCGCTGCTGGCAGGCGCTGTCGGCTAGGGCATCAAACAGGCATATTGACCTCGCGCAATAGGGGGGTAAAACCGCTTCATTTCAAAGGCTGATTCGCTTGACCCCACCCGGCCGCTGATAGATTATTCGACAAGGGGGAACCTGCTCGCGACAGCGGCAGGTTGTTAGCCATAAGCAGACGGGTCAGTGACGCCCAGCGAGAGAAGGAAATACAGTGAAGCCTACTGTGCAAAGCAAGGGCGAGTCTGGCAAGGAATTCGATTTCACCTCCCGTGACTTCGAGCGCGTCAGGGCTCTCATCTATCAACGGGCCGGCATCGCGCTGGCCGACAGCAAGCAGGAAATGGTCTACAGCCGCCTGGCGCGCCGCCTGCGCGCCACCGGCATCCATTCCTTCGTCCAATATCTCGACACGCTCGAACGTACCCAGGATTCGGAAGAGTGGGAGGCATTCACCAATGCGCTCACCACCAACCTGACCTCGTTTTTCCGCGAGTCGCATCACTTCCCAATCCTGGCCGAATTCCTCAAGATGCAGAAGGAGCCGGTCACCATCTGGTGTTCGGCCGCCTCCACCGGCGAGGAGCCCTATACCATTGCCATGACCGTGTGCGAGGCCTACGGTTCGCTCACGCCGCCGGTGCAGATCGTGGCCACCGATATCGATACCAATGTGCTGGCCACCGGCGCCAATGGCGTCTATCCGATGGAGCGCATCGACAAGCTGTCGCCGGAACGGGTCAAGAAGTTCTTCCTGCGTGGCAAGGGCAGTCACGAGGGCTTCGTGCGGGTGCGCCCGGAGCTGCGCAAGCTGATCACCTTCAAGCAGTTGAACCTGCTGGCGGATGGCTGGCCGATCAGCGGCCAGTTCGACGTGATCTTCTGCCGTAACGTGATGATCTATTTCGACAAGCCCACCCAAAGCAAGATCCTGTCGCGCTTCGTGCCATTGATGAAGCCGCACGCGCTGCTGTTTGCAGGCCATTCCGAGAACTTCCTGTATGTCTCGGATGCGCTCAAGCTCAAGGGCAAGACCGTCTACGAACTCAACGCCGCGCAGCGCGGTGCGAGGGCCAAGCCATGAGCCAGCAGGCGCCGGAACAGTTTGCCACCAACCTCTATTACGATCGCACCTTCGATTGCGACGCCGCCAAGATCCTGCCGGGCGAGTATTTTTTCACGCACAAGGACATGATGATCGTCACCGTCCTCGGTTCCTGCGTGTCGGCCTGTATCCGCGACCGGGTCTCGGGTATCGGTGGCATGAATCACTTCATGCTGCCCG
Organism: Herbaspirillum sp. YR522; assembly: GCF_000282575.1. Taxonomy (GTDB): domain Bacteria; phylum Pseudomonadota; class Gammaproteobacteria; order Burkholderiales; family Burkholderiaceae_D; genus Herbaspirillum. Next base: position 27,040 of record NZ_AKJA01000130.1, read on the forward strand.
ATGGTGGCGGCGACGACGGCAGTCCGGTATCGGCCTCGGCGCGCTATGGCACCTATGCCATGGAAATCCTGATCAACGACGTGCTCAAGGCCGGCGCCCGGCGCGACAACCTGGAAGCCAAGGTATTTGGCGGGGGTAACGTGCTGCGTGGTTTTTCCGCGATCAACGTGGGCGAGCGCAATGCCGAGTTCGTGCGCAAGTATCTCAAGGCCGAAAGCATCAAGGTGGTCGCCGAGGATCTCAATGATATCTATCCGCGCAAGGTCTACTATTTTCCCCGCACCGGCAAGGTACTGGTCAAGAAACTGAAGCAACTGCATAACAACACGCTGGTGGACCGCGAAAAAGCCTACGCCAGCAAGCTGGTCACCAAGCCTGTGAGCGGCGCGGTCGACCTGTTCTGAGCAGGTCTCTGCCGCCAGGAGGGCGGCACGGCATGGCATGGCAGGTAATATTGAAGGCATGAAGATGAAAATAAAAGTACTCATTGTTGACGATTCGGCACTGATCCGCAGTGTCATGCGTGAAATCATCGGTAGCCAGCCCGACATGGAAGTGGTGGGCGTGGCGCCCGACCCGATCATCGCGCGCGAGTTGATCAAGCAGACCAATCCGGACGTGCTCACGCTGGACGTCGAAATGCCACGCATGGATGGCCTCGATTTCCTGGAAAAGCTGATGCGCCTGCGGCCGATGCCGGTGGTGATGGTGTCCTCGCTGACCGAGCGTGGCTCGGAAATCACCCTGCGCGCGCTGGAACTGGGCGCCATCGATTTCGTCACCAAGCCCAAGATCTCGATCCAGAGCGGCATGCAGGAATACGCCGACATGATCGCCGACAAGATCCGCGCCGCCTCCAAGGCGCGGGTACGGGCCCGCGCGCCGCGCACCGCCGAAGTGGCCGCGGGCGGCGCCGAGGCGCTGCCGCAGATCCGCAATCCCCTCACCAGTAGCGAAAAGCTGATCATCATCGGTGCGTCCACCGGCGGCACCGAGGCGATCAAGGAATTCCTGATCCGCATGCCGTCCGATTGCCCCGGTATCCTGATCACCCAGCACATGCCCGAGGGCTTCACCCGGTCATTCGCCCAGCGCCTCAACAACCTGTGCAAGATCTCGGTGGTCGAGTCGGCCGGCAACGAGCGCGTGCTGCCGGGCCACGCCTATATCGCGCCGGGGCATTCGCACCTGAAGCTGGTACGCAGCGGCGCCAACTACATGACCCAGCTCGACCAGGGACCACCGGTCAACCGCCATCGGCCTTCGGTCGACGTGCTGTTCCAGTCGGCGGCGGTGTGCGCGGGCAAGAATGCGGTGGGGGTGATCCTGACCGGCATGGGCAAGGATGGCGCCCAGGGCATGCTCGAGATGCGCAACGCGGGCGCCTATAACTTCGCCCAGGACGAGGCATCCAGCGTGGTGTTCGGCATGCCGCGCGAGGCCATTGCCGTGGGCGCGGCCCACGAAGTGCTGCCTTTGCTGGCGATGCCGGCGCGGGTCTTGGCGTGGCTGGCCGAACACGGAAGCCGGGCATTGCGCGTCTAATACGCTGCGGCAGGGCGATAGCGCTGCCATTTTGGCAAAGGCTGCACTACAATGCCGGGGCGCGAGAAGGGGATGTTCCTGTCGTTGCCGCGTCAACCAGATAACGAAAGTTAGCGGTTCAAGTTTAGAGCGCAGCTTGCCGTTAACCAATAGATCATTTGAACAGATGGAGTGTCAGCATGTCCGATCCAAATACCAAATTCCTCGTCGTTGATGACTTTTCGACCATGCGCCGCATCGTGCGCAACCTGCTCAAGGAATTGGGTTTCACCAACGTCGACGAGGCCGAAGACGGCGTCCAGGCGCTGCAGAAGCTGCGCTCCGACCAGTTCGATTTCGTTGTCTCGGATTGGAACATGCCCAACATGGACGGCTTGACCATGTTGCAGGAAATCCGCAAGGATCCGAGCCTGTCCAAGCTGCCGGTGCTGATGGTGACGGCCGAGGCCAAGAAGGAAAACATCGTGGCCGCCGCCCAGGCCGGCGCCAACGGCTACGTGGTCAAGCCATTTACCGCGGCCACGCTGGACGAGAAGCTGAAGAAGATCTTCGAAAAGATGGGTGGCTGACGTGGGTGGCGTCGTCGATGCCGCACAAGTCCAGGGGCATGGCGCCGCCGGCATAGCCGGGGGCGACGAAGTGCTGGTTCGTATCGGTCACATGACGCGCAACCTGCACGACAGCCTGCGCGGCCTGGGGTTCGACCGTCTGCTGGAGAAGGCCGCCAGCGACATGCCCGACGCGCGCGACCGGCTGGAATACGTGGCGCACATGACCGAGCAGGCAGCGCAACGCGTGCTGACCGCCACCGAGTTGGCCAGTCCCTTGCAGGATCGCATCGGCGAGGGCGCCGTCGAGCTCAAGTCGCAGTGGGACGCGGTGACCAGTGCGGCCTTCTCCGAAGCCGACTACCGGGCCCTGGCGGCGCGCACCTCGGCCTTCCTGGGCCAGGCCAGCGAGGATAGCGTGGTCACCAAGCAGCAACTGCTCGATATCATGATGGCGCAGGATTTCCAGGACCTGACCGGGCAGGTGATCAAGCGCGTCACGGAACTGGCGCATGAGCTCGAATCACAACTGGTTCAGTTGCTGGTCGACTATTCGCCCAGCGAGGTCAAGCGCGAAGATACGGGTTTGCTCAACGGGCCGCAGATCGATCCCACGGGCAAGGACGTCATCGCCAACCAGGGGCAGGTCGACGATCTGCTCGAAAGCCTGGGCTTTTGAAGTAGTGGCCAGCGCGCGGCGTTGTCGCCCGGCGCTGGCCCGATGACCGGCATCGGATGCCGCCGGCCGGCAGGCAGGCGGTACGCAGGGCTCGGCCACTCTTATTGCTGAAATGCAACTCGTCCTACGGGCCGTGGTGCGCGCATTGGCAATACGGCATCACTGGATGTCACTTCGATACGTCACGTTTCGCCATAGGCAGACCATTGCGGTTTTGCCTAGTCCGAAATGCGGGACCTTTCCACCCCTATTCCCATGATGAGGGCCGCTCCGGCTCGCCAATAATCCTGCCTATCGTTCTCGAAATCCGTCTATTCAACGGGAATGTGGTTTTGGCAGGGGGATTGCGGCAATGGCCGAAGACAGCGACATGGAGCGGACCGAACCCGCTACGGGCAAACGCCTTGAGCGTGCCCGTGAGCAGGGGGATGTGCCACGCTCGCGCGAAATGGCGACCTGCGTGCTGTTGCTGGTGGGTGGATTTGCCGTGCATGCCTTCAGCGGGCCGCTGGTGACCAGCCTCAATCGGCTGCTGGCGTCGACCTTCAGCTTCGAGCGGGCCGCCGCATTCGATCCCGCGGTGTTGTTCGAAATGCTGTCGGGACACCTGTTGCAAGTCATCATTGCAGCCATCCCGTTGTTTTTCATGATGACCCTGGCGGCCGTGGCGTCGCCCCTGATCCTTGGCGGCTGGCTGTTCAATGGCCAATCGCTCATGCCCAAGTTCAGCAAGCTCAACCCGATCAATGGCGTGACCAACATGGTCTCGATCAATTCGCTGGTCGAGCTGGTCAAGGCGGTACTCAAGACCATCCTGGTGGGCTCGGTGGCCTGGATGGCGATCATGGGGCAGATGGATGCCATGATGGGACTGAGCGTGGAATCGCTGCCGATGGGTACCCGGCATTCGGTGCAGTTGCTGTGGACCGCCTTCATCACCATGGTGTCGGCATTGATCTTCATCGCCGTGCTGGACGTGCCTTACCAGATCTGGAACTACGGCCGCAAGCTGCGCATGACGCGCGAAGAGGTCAAGCAGGAACACAAGGAAGCCGAAGGCGACCCCCACATCAAGGGCAAGATCAGGGCCATGCAGCGCGCCATGGCGCGGCGTCGGATGATGGCAGAGGTGCCGACGGCCGACGTGGTAGTGACCAACCCGACGCATTATGCGGTGGCGTTGAAGTACACCGAGGGCAAGATGGGCGCGCCGCGCGTGGTCGCCAAGGGCGCCGACGACGTCGCCGCCAAGATCCGCGAACTGGCCCGCGAGAACAAGGTGCCCTTGCTGGAGGCGCCACCGCTGGCGCGTGCCTTGCATACCCATACCGAGATCGGCGACGAGATCCCCGAGGCGCTCTACACGGCGGTGGCGGAGGTGCTGGCCTATGTGTTCCAGCTGCGTACCTTCGGCCGCTACGGCGGTGATCGTCCCGAACAACCGACCGCACTGGCGGTGCCGGCCGAGCTCGACCCGCTCACCGCCACCAAATCGCGCGCAGCACAGCGTAGAACACAGCATTGACGATGGCCAAACTCAACACCATGAAAATGCCGGCCTGGTTGCCGGTGAAGCAATCCAAGGCGCTGGCGGCGCCGGTCATCATCGTCATGATGCTGGCGATGATGATCCTGCCGCTGCCGGCGTTCCTGCTCGACGTGCTGTTCAGCTTCAACATCTCGCTGTCGGTGATCGTGCTGATGACGGCCCTCTATACCGTCAAGCCGCTGGACTTCATCGCCTTCCCGGCGGTGCTGCTGGTCAGTACCATGCTGCGCCTGTCGCTCAACGTGGCGTCCACCCGGATCGTGCTGACCGAGGGCCATTCCGGCCCCGACGCCGCCGGCAAGGTGATCGAGGCCTTCGGTCACTTCCTCATCGGCGGCAACTATACGGTCGGTATCGTGGTGTTCGTGATCCTGACCATCATCAACTTCATGGTCGTGACCAAGGGTGCGGGACGGATCGCCGAAGTGGGCGCGCGCTTCACCCTGGACGCCATGCCCGGCAAGCAGATGGCGATCGACGCCGACCTCAATGCCGGCCTGATCGGCGAACCCGAGGCCCGTGCCCGCCGCAAGGAAGTGGCGCAGGAGTCCGAGTTCTACGGTGCCATGGACGGCGCCAGCAAGTACGTGCGCGGTGACGCCATCGCCGGCATCATCGTGACCGTGGTCAACATCGTCGGCGGCCTGGTCGTCGGTATGGTGCAGCACGACATGCCATTTGACGCCGCCATCAAGAACTACACCCTGCTGGCCATCGGTGACGGCCTGGTGGCGCAGATTCCTTCGTTGATCATCTCCACCGCCGCCGGTGTGGTGGTGTCGCGCGTGGCCAACGACCAGGACGTCGGTGGCCAGCTGATCAACCAGTTGTTCGCCAAGCCCGAGGTGCTCTACATCACCGCCGTCATCATCGGCGGCATGGGCCTCATCCCCGGCATGCCGCACTTCGCCTTCCTGCTGCTGGCAGCGGCCATGGGTGGCGGCGCCTATCTTGCCAGCAAGCGCAGCGCGCAGGCCAAGGTCGATGCGCAACAGGCGGGCGGTGCCGCGGGTGCCGCAGCCGGTGCCAGCGGCGCGGCCGCCGGTGCGGCGCCGGCACAGGAGGCCGAGGAAGCCAGCTGGTCCGATGTGATGCCGGTCGACACCCTCGGGCTGGAAGTGGGCTATCGGCTCATCCCGCTGGTGGACAAGGCGCAGGGTGGCGAATTGCTCAAGCGCATCAAGGGCATCCGCAAGAAGTTTGCGCAGGAAGTCGGTTTCCTGTCGCCGCCGATCCACATCCGCGACAACCTCGAATTGAAACCCTCGGCATACCGGATTACCCTCAAGGGTGTCGATATCGGCAAGGGCGAATCGCTGGCCGGGCAGTTCCTGGCGATCAACCCGGGCATGGTGACCGGGCCATTGCCGGGCATGATGACCAGCGATCCCGCGTTCGGCCTGCCGGCGGTATGGATCGACAGCGGCATGCGCGAACAGGCCTCGACCATGGGCTACACGGTGGTCGACGCCGGCACCGTGGTGGCGACGCACCTGAATCACCTCATCACCACCCATGCGGCCGAGCTGCTGGGTCGCCAGGAAGTGCAGAGCTTGCTGGACCACCTGGCCAAGGAAGCACCCAAGCTGGTCGAGGACCTGGTGCCGAAGATGCTGCCGCTGGGCACCCTGCAGAAGGTGTTGCAGAACCTGCTCGCCGAAGGCGTGCACATTCGCGACATGCGCACTATCATCGAAGCGCTGGCCGAACACGCGGCACGGGTGCAGGAGCCTAACGAATTGACGGCGATCGTACGGATAGCCTTGGGCCGTGCGATCATTCAGCAGATCTTCCCGGGTGAGAACGAGCTGTCGGTCATGGCGCTAGACGCCAAGCTGGAGCGCCTGTTGTTGCAGGCAATGCAGGCCGGCGGCGACAGCGGCGGCATCGAGCCGGGCCTGGCCGATGCGCTGGTCGGACAGACCGAGCAGGCCGTGCAACGCCAGGAACAGATGGGCCTGGCCCCGGTACTGCTGGTGCCGGCGCCGTTGCGTACGCTGCTGGCGCGATTCTTGCGCCGCGCCATGCCTCAGCTGCGTGTGCTGTCGCATGCCGAAGTACCGGATTCGAAAACGATTAAAGTTACCAGCCTAGTTGGAGGGCAAGCATGAACGTGAAGAAATTTATCGCCAATTCGTCCCGCGAGGCGTGGCGCCAGGTGCGTGAAGCGCTGGGGCCCGATGCGGTCATCCTCTCCAACCGCAACATTCCCGATGGCGTCGAGATCCTGGCGATGGCCAACGAAGACATGACCACGCTGGTGGCGCCCACCGCGGGTCGCGAGGCAGCCGCGCGTGCGCAACCGGCGTCGCTGCAGCAACAGTCGGGGCAACCACAAGGCCAGGCGGGCGCCGCGCGCCGCCCGGCATTGCTGTCTTCGCCGCTGGCCCAACCGCCGCGCGCGCCACGCGCCGAAGCCGCGCCGCTGCTGGACCAGGCGCAGCCGAGCCGGAGCGCGCCCCGTGCCGAGCAAGCAGAACTGCCGGCCGATGCCCGTGTATGGCGCAGCCGCAGTGCCGCGCGCCCGGTCCAGGCGAGTGCCGACGAGGCAGGCGAGGAGCGCCAGGACGACCGGCCACGTTCGGCGCTGCCCGAATTCGAGGGCAAGGACTACGACGAGATCCTGTCGGATGTGATGAGCGAGATCCGTTCCATGCGTGGCGTGCTGGAAACCCAGCTCGCCGAGATCTCCTGGGGCGGCACCCAGAAGCGCGAGCCGATCAAGGCCCAGGTGATGAAGGAAATGCTGGCCGCCGGTTTCTCGGCCAGCCTGTCGCGCCTGATCACCGAAAACCTGCCTGCCAACTCGAAGTCGCAGGACATCATGTTCTGGGTCAAGTCGGTGCTGGCGCGCAACCTCAATACCCTGGCCAACGAGAGCGAACTCCTGGAAAACGGCGGCGTGTTCGCGTTGGTCGGCCCCACCGGAGTCGGCAAGACCACCACCACGGCCAAGCTGGCGGCGCGCTGCGTGATGCGTCACGGTTCGGGCAAGCTGGCGCTCATCACCACCGACGGTTACCGTATCGGTGGTTACGAGCAGCTGCGCATCTACGGCAAGATCCTGGGCGTGATGGTGCATTCGGTCAAGGATGAAACCGACCTGCGCATCGCACTCGAAGAGCTCAAGGGCAAGCACACCGTGCTCATCGATACGGCCGGCGTGGGCCAGCGCGACCAGATGGTGGCCGAGCAGGACGCCATGCTGGCAGGCGCCGGTGTCGACATCAAGCGCCTGCTGTGCCTCAATGCCACCGCCACCGGCGGCACGCTCAACGAAGTGGTGCATGCGTACTCGAGTTCGGGCCTGGCCGGTTGCATCGTCACCAAGCTCGACGAAGCCGCCACCATCGGCAATGTGCTCGACGTGGTGATTCGTCACAAGCTCAACCTGCACTATGTGGCCAATGGCCAGCGGGTACCCGAGGACCTGCATGTGGCCAACAAGCTGTACCTGGCTGATCGTGCCTTCAAGCAAAAGCGCGAGACGGCGCCGTTCGAATTCCAGGAGGCCGAGTTGCCTGGAGTGGTAGGCCCCACAGCCATGTCGATGAACGACAAGGGCTTGCGCGAGGTGATCCTTGGCTAGTTACGATATCGACCAGGCGGCAGGGCTGCGGCGCATGCTGGAGCGTCCGGTGCCCCGCTTGTTTACCTTTTTCTCGGTCTTGGGAGAAGAAGAAAAGAGCGCCATGCTCATCAACCTGGCCACCGCGCTGGCCCAGGGCAACCACAACGTGTTGCTCATCGATGGCGGGGTGGCCTCGTCGGGCCTGCTGACCCGTATCGGCTTGCGCCACGACGTGGCCACGCTGCAGGAGGTGGCGCGCAAGGAACGTGGCATGCATGAGGCGGTGCGGCTGCTGCCGGAAGGTTTCTCGATGGCGCGCATCGCCCGGCGCACGGTGCCCGGCAGTAACAGCCCGCAAGCTGGACGGTTGGCCGAAATCTTTGATGGCCTGATTGAACAAGCCGAAATTACCTTGGTCAACGGAGTATTGGCCGACGATCAATCGATGCCGGTGCCGACCATGGAAATGGGCGAGATCGTGATCCAGGTTTCCACTACGGCAAGTTCGATCAAGGCTGCGTACGTGCTGCTCAAGAGCCTCTCGGACAAGATCGGTCGACGTCCTTTCAGCCTGATCGTCAACGACGCCACCGAGGCCGAGGCGCAAACGGTATATGCCAACATGGCGCAGGCCGCCAGTCGTTACCTGGCAGCACAACTGAAGTTCTTGGGCTCGGTACCTGCCGACGATCATATTCGTCGTGCATGCGGGCAAGGCAGGGCGGTCATGGACGTGTTCCCGTTCGCGGGCGCGACGATTGCCTTTCATCGATTGGCCAAGCGATTCGTCATGCCGCAAGAGGTCAAGAGTACTTTTGGCATGGCAACCGATGGTGCAAGTCTTGGAGTGTGACGTGCATGTATAACGTCAAGGGAAAACCAGGCAAGAACCAGATGCTTGAGCTGCATGCGCCATTGGTGAAGAAACTGGCGCATCAGATGAAAGCCAAGTTGCCCCCCAGTGTCGAGGTGGATGATCTGATCCAGGCCGGCATGATGGGGCTGCTTGATGCCGTCAATCGCTATGAAGAGACGCACGGCGCGCAGTTCGAGACCTACGCCGTCCAGCGCATCCGTGGGGCCATGCTCGACGAACTGCGCAGCAGCGACTGGCTGCCGCGCAGCATCCGCCAGAATGCACGCAAGGTAGAAGAAGCGATGCAGGCCCTGCTGCAGCAATTGGGCCGTCCCCCGCAGGAAATCGAAGTGGCCCAGCACATGAAGTTGAGCCTGGTCGAGTATCAGGCCTTACTGGGTGACTGCGGTGGTCACCAGCTGATCTATTACGAAGACTTCCATGACGACGAGGGCGGCCACGAGCATTTCCTCGATCGCCATCAGACCTCGGAATCGGAGGACCCGCTGCAAAGCCTGATCAATGGCGGGTTTCGCGAAGCGGTGGTGGAGTCGGTCAAGGCACTGCCCGAGCGCGAGCAGATTCTGATGGGCCTGTATTACGAGCAGGAAATGAACCTCAAGGAAATTGGCGCCGTCATGGGGGTTTCCGAGTCGCGCGTATGCCAGTTGCACGCACAGGCCGTATCGCGCATGCGCACCTATTTGCGCGAACATGCCTGGACCGGGGTGACCTGAGGCTGGTAGCCATGTTGCCAAGGTGATCACGACCTGGCCGCGCGTGCGCCTTCGATATCGACATAAACAATCTATTTCCGTTCGGACCGAGTGGCTGCCCGGGCAGCGTATCGAAGGCGTTTATGCCGGTGCGTCGGTGTGTCTTCGATTCGGTCCTGCCGACGTACTCAGTCCGAACGGTTACTGGTGATTGACAACAATTTATTTCCGTTCGGACTGAGTAGCTGCCCTGGCAGCGTATCGAAGGCGTGTATGCCGGTGCGTCGGTGCGTCTTCGATACGGTCCT
>NZ_AKJA01000131.1 GCF_000282575.1 Herbaspirillum sp. YR522
ACAGCGGCAGCGGCCGGCCGCCAGGACCGTCGGGGTCGACGATGGCGGGAATCTTGTTGTTCGGGTTGAGCGACAGGAACTCGGGCGACATCTGGTCGTTGGTCTCGAAGCTGACCAGGTGTGCTTCGTAGGGCAGGCCGGTTTCTTCCAGCATGATCGATACCTTCACGCCATTGGGCGTGGGCAGCGAATACAGCTGGATACGGTCAGGGTGCTTGGCGGGCCATTTGTTGGCGATATCGGTCATGTCGGATGTCCTATGCAGGCGTGAATCGGGGGTCGAAGTCCTGTGCGAATTTTTCGAACACCTCTACCGCGACCGGGCGGCAGAAGAAATAGCCCTGGTACGCATGGCACCCGGCATCGGCCAGGAAACTGCGCTGGGCATCGGTCTCCACGCCTTCGGCGATGACGCCCAGGCCCAGGCTCTGGGCCAGCGTTACGATGGTCTTGGCGATCGAGGCGTCGTTGGGGTCGATCAATACGTCGCGCACGAACGACTGGTCGATTTTAAGCTGATTCAGCGGCAGCCGCTTGAGGTAGGACAGGGACGAATAGCCGATGCCGAAATCGTCCAGCGAAAACTCGACGCCATAGGCCTTGAGGGCAAACATTTTCTGGATGATGTCTTCGACATTGTCCACCAGCAGGCTCTCGGTAAGTTCCAGCTTGAGGCGACGCGGATTGGCGCCGGTGCGGTCGATGGCGTCCAGCACCGTCTGCACGAAATCGACCTGGCGGAACTGGTGCGCGCTGACGTTGACCGCGATGACCAGGTGCTCGGTATGCGCCTGGCGTGCCCACAGCGCCAATTGCGTGCAGGCCGTTTCCAGTACCCAGTTGCCCAGCGACAGGATCAGTCCGGTTTCCTCGGCCAGCGGGATGAAGTCGCCCGGCGGCACCATGCCGCGCTGCGGATGCTGCCAGCGCACCAGCACCTCGGCGCCGATCACGCGCCCGCCCTCGACCACCTGCGCCTGGTAGTGCAACAGCAACTGGCCGCCTTCGATGGCCTTGCGCAGGCCGGCTTCCAACGCTGCCCGTTCCAGCACCACGGTCTGCATCGCCGGGTCGAAGAAGCGCAGCGCATTGCGCCCGGTTTCCTTGGCCTTGTACATCGCCAGGTCGGCCTGCTTCATCAGCTCGTCCACTGATGCCTGGCGCGCCTGGAAGATGGTGGCGCCGACGCTGGCCGTGGTGCGGTACTCGACTTCCTCGAGCTGGTAGGTCTCGCCCAGCGATGCCAGGATCTTCTCGCCCACGGCCTTGGTCTGGTTGGCCGCTTCCTGGGGATGTTCGTTCAGGTTTTCCAGCACCACCACGAATTCGTCGCCGCCGACCCGGGCCACGGTGTCGTTGTCGCGCACCGCCGAGGCCAGCCGCTGGGCGACCTGCTTGAGCAGCAGGTCGCCCTTTTCGTGGCCGACGGTGTCGTTGAGCGTCTTGAAGTGATCCAGGTCGATGAACAGCAACGCGCCGCAGGTCTTGCTGCGGGCCGACAAGGCAATGGCCTGCTTGAGGCGGTCCAGCAGCAGGGTGCGGTTGGGCAGGCGGGTCAGGGCATCGAAGAAGGCCAGTTCGCGGATGCGTTCCTCGGCCAGCTTGCGATCGCTGATGTCGTGGTGGGTGCTGACGAAGTGGGTGACGTTGCCGTCCTTGTTCTTGACCGCCGAGATGGTCAGCCATTCTGGATAGACCTCGCCGTTCTTGCGGCGGTCCCAGATCTCGCCCTGCCATTTGCCGAACCGGCGCACGCTCTCGCGCATCTCCTGGAAGAAGGCCGGGCCGTGACGGTCCGAGCGCAGCATCTTGGGGTGCTTGCCGATGATCTCCTCGGCGGTATAGCCGGTGATCTCGGTGAAGGCCTTGTTCACGCGCAGGATGCGGCTGTTGGCGTCGGTGATCAACATGCCCTCGCGCGAATCGAAGGCCACCGCCGAGATGCGCAGCTCGGACTCGACCTGCTTGCGCTCGGTGATGTCGCGGCTACTGGTGCGAAAGCCGGTCAGCGTGCCCTGGGCATCGGTGATGGGCGCCGACGACAGCGCCAGCCAGAAGATCGATCCATCCCGCCGCACGCAGCGGAACTCGACGTCTTCGCGCTTCTGGCCATCCATGCAGCGCGCCAGCTCGGCGCGGATGCGGTTGACATCGTCGCCGTGGACGATGGTGCCGATGAAGTCCGGCATGGCCAGGCACTCCTCGACGCCATAGCCGGTGTAGTCGCGCACGGCGTGGTTGATCCAGCGCGGACGGCCGTCCAGGCCCCACCAGACCTCCCAGTTGACGGTGCAATCGGCGATGGCGCGGAACTGTTCTTCGCTGGCGCGCAACTCGCTGGTCATCTTCTGGGCCAATCGCACCGCGCGTACCCGGCTCGACATCATCAGCCAGACCAGCAACGCCAGCGTCAGGCTCATGCCCACGCCGGTGGCGGCGATCAGGTGTTCGGCATTGCGTCCGAACTGGCCGGCGAAGCTGTCGAGCGAACGCATGGCCAGCGTCCAATGGTGGTTGGACACCACCAGGTATTCGGTGGAGCTGATGCGCGCCGGTGCCGTTTGCAGCTCCTCGACATGCGACTGGTACATCAGCGCCGCCGGTGTCGGCTCGACCCCGTCGTAGAGCGAAAAATTGATGCCGCGGGTGTTTTCGCCATACAGGCTGGCGATGACATCGTTCATCCGGAACACCGCATGCACCCAGCCGACCAGGCTGGCGCGCCGTTCGGCGATGGTGCCCTGGGGCTTGCCGCGCTCGTAGATCGGCAGGAACATCAGGAACGCCGGTTCGGTCTGGCGGCCATTGTCCAGGTCCAGCGTGATCTTGCCCGAGATGGCCGCCATCCCCGAGTCGCGCGCCTTTTCCATGGCACGCCGACGGATCGGGTCGGACCAATGGTCGAACCCGAAGGCGATCCGGTTGCGTCCGATGTAGGGCTCCAGCAATACCATCGGCGCGTAGCCTTCGCGCTGGCCGGACGGGCGTAATTCGTAGCTGGCCATGCCCTGGGCGCGCATGCGGGCGACATGCGCCTCCAGCGCGGACGGCGGCACCCATTCCTCGACGCAGATGGCCTGGATGCCGGAGAAGTTGGCGTCCAGGTTGAGCGCGTTGACGTAGTCGTGGAAATTCTGGCGATCGATGTTGCCGGTGGCCGCGATCAGTCCCTGCACGCCATGCAGCATCTGTTCGTAGGACGCCATGCGCTGTTCGATGCGGCTGACCGTCTCGCGCAGGGCGAACGCAAACTGGGCATGCAGTTCCTTGGACGCGGCGTCGCGTTCGTGATCCCAGGCGATCCAGGTCACGCCCAGGCCGCTGGCCAGGATCAGCAGCGGCAGCAGGATCATGCGCACCCAGCTCACGGCTTGACCTCGACCATCGATGCCGCCAGTTCCGGCGTGAAGTATTTCTCGAAGATGCGCAGCACGGTGCCATCGGCCAGCATGCCATCGACCAGCGCGCGCCATTTGTCCTGTTCGGTCGGCGCCAGGGCCTTCTTGGACATGATCAGGCCGTGCGGCACCGGCGGATCGTTGAAGCCGATGATGGAGGTGACCTCGCGGATGCGTTTTTCCTGCACCACCGGATAATCGAAGGGCTCCATGATCATGCCCTGGATCTGGTTGAGCATCAGCGCCTCGTACAGCGGCTCTAGCCCGCCGGCCAGGCTGACACGATTGGCCAGGGTCAGGCGGTCGACCATGCGGTTGGCATTATCGCTGTAGCGGAAGCTGCGGATGACACCGAGGTGGAATTGCTCGTTGCGGGCCACATCCTCGAGCCGGACGATGCCCGAATCCCTGCGCACCAGCAGGTAGTACTTGTTGCTGAAGTACCAGGCGAAGCTGGCGTACTGCTCGCGCTCGCGGTTGCTGATACCCGACAGGCTGAAATCGAGCGCGCCGGACTCGATCAATTGCCATATCCGCGCCCGCGACATCAGGCTGACATTGACCTTGCAGCCGCTGCGGCGGATCAGCTCATCGGCGAAATCGCGGTCGATGCCGGTGTCGGTGGCGGCCGAATAAAGCAGGCCATGATCGTGCAATGCGAGGGTGAACGAGCGGGAGCAGTCGGGCCCGGGGGCAGCGGCCAGGGCGGCGCTGCCCATGCATGCACCGCATATCGCCAGCAGCAGCGTGCGCGCACGCGAGCGCCAACGCCTCGCCCGATCGCCAAACAAATGAGTTCTGATACCGCCCCCTCTAAATACTCCACGACGTCGACGTCGCTTGCCGTATGGGTGAATTCTCGTATAACGGCATGGCTGCCTTCGCACGCCCGCTATCGGTCCTGTGCCGATCAAGCTCGCCGCCCGCGATCAATGCGTCCGTCGTTGCCGTGACAGCGCCGGACGATATTGGTCAGACCATTGGATTGCGCCGTTGGATCGAACCGTGACTGATGTTTGGCGAAACTTTATTAGAAAATATTCTAGATCAGCGCCGAGCGATGTTACCCGAGCACAATACAATCCGCAACACGTGTGGAGGGGCTTTGCAAGCGTCAGGAGTGTAAGGCGTGGAGCCGGATGCGTCGGCGTTTTGGGACGCCGTCGTGGACCGCGCGGACGCGCCGTCGGCAGCCTGGCGCGAAACGCGAGTCCACGGATGGGCGGCGTTGCACCGCCCACGATCACCGGAAGCACATCAAACGAACATGCCGCCCGAGATTTCGATGCGCTGGGCGTTGATCCAACCGTTCTCGGTCTTCACCAGCGATGCGATGGCCGCACCGATGTCGTCCGGGCGACCGGCACGTCCCAGTGCGGTCTGGCTGGCCACGAAGGCGTTCAGTTCGGCGTTGTCGCGCACCCGGCCACCACCGAAGTCGGTTTCGATCGCGCCCGGGGCGACCGTGTTGACGGCAATCCCGCGGGCGCCGAATTCCTTGGCCATGTAGCGGCTCAATACTTCGATGCCGCCTTTCATGGCTGCGTAGGCGGCATATCCCGGCAACGAGAAACGTGCCAGGCCACTGGACGTATTGATGATGCGACCGCCGTCGGCGATCAGCGGCAACAGCGCCTGGGTCAGGAAGAATGTGCCTTTCAAGTGCACATTGGACAATTGGTCGAACACGTCCTCGGTGGTCTCGGCAATGCTGGCGTGCATGCCCATGCCGCCATTGTTGATCAGGTAGTCGAAGCGTTCGGCGCCCCAGCTATCGCGCAGGCTGCTGCGCACCACATCGGCGAAGGCGGCAAAGCTGCGGCTGTCGCCCAGGTCGAGCCGCAGCGCCAGCGCACGGCCGCCGCCAGCCTCGATCTCGGCCACGGTCTGCTCGGCGGCCTGCTGGTTGCTGACATAGGTCAGGATCACGCCGACGCCGTCGCGCGCCAGGTGCAGTGCTGCGTTCTTGCCCAGTCCACGGCTGCCGCCGGTGACCAGCGCGATGCGGGACGATGTTGCAGCAGGGGAAGATGAGGCTTGGTTCATGTAAGGCTCCTTGGTTGCTCGGTTAAGTAGGGAAGCGGAATTGCCTGACCACGGAGCACAGTATATTGAGCACAAAAATGTTAATAAATTAGAAGTTTTATATTAGACTTTTCAAATTGGAATAATAATCAAGGACGACGTGAACCAACTCGATACGCTCCAGATTTTCCAGCGCGTGGCTGAGCTGGCCAGCTTCAGCGGCGCCGCGCGCCAGCTGGGGCTGCCCAATGCCACCGTGTCGCTGGCCGTGCAGCAGCTCGAGCAGATGCTGGGCACGCGCTTGCTCCAGCGCACCACGCGGCGGGTGCAGATGACGCCGGATGGCGAATCCCTATACCGGCGCAGCAAGGAGTTGCTGGATGACTTCGAGTCGTTGCGGGGGATGTTCCGTGGCGGCGACCAATCGCTGACCGGTCGACTGCGGGTCGACATGTCCAGCGCCATGGCACGCGAGGTGGTGCTGCCGGCGTTGCCGGACTTCCTCGATCGCCACCCGCAGCTCGAAATCGAGCTGTCGGCCAGCGACAGGCGCGTCGATCTGGTCAGCGAAGGCTTCGATTGCGTGCTGCGCACCGGCGCGCTCGACGATTCGTCGCTGGTGGCGCGCCGCATCGGGCACCTGGTGCAAGTCAACTGTGCCAGCCCGCGCTATCTGGCGCGCTACGGCGTCCCCCATACGCTGTCCGACCTGGCCCGGCACCGGCTGGTGCACTACCGGCAGATGCTGGGAGGCCGCTCACCGGGCTGGGAATGGCACGACGGCAACCAGACCCATTTCGTGCCGATGGCGGGCAACATCACCGTCAACAGCACCGAGACCTACGATGCCGCCTGCCAGGCCGGCCTGGGCCTGATCCAGTTGCCGCTGGTGGGTGCGGCCAAGCGCGACCTGCTGGCCCAGGGCGCGCTGGTGCAGGTGATGCAGGCGTATCGCCCGGCGCCGATGGCGGTGTCGTTGCTGTACGCCAGCCGGCGGCATGTGCCGGCGCGGCTGGCGTTGTTCATGGATTGGTTGCACGACCTGATCCTGCCATTGACGGCCGAGGGCGCGTAGCGCCAGGCAGGCCGGCACCACGCACCGGGATCAAGCCAGCAGGCTGCGCCCCGGCGCCTCGATCGTGACGCTGCCGCGTCCCAGTTCGATGACCCGTCCGCCGACTTCGATGGCGCCCTGGGCACTCACGGCCAGGTGCAGCAGGGAAGGGCGCTCCACCGCCGCGCCCTGGTCGACCGTATAACGGGCCGGCAGCGCATGGCCGGTGGCGACCAGCCAGCCACCGAGGTTGGCACAGGCCGAACCGGTGCCGGGGTCCTCGGCCACGCCGCCCCCTTGCTTGGTGAAGAAGTAGCGGGCCTCGACATGGTTCGCTTGCCGGGTATCGAAGGCGAACACATAGGCGGTCTTGCGACCCAGGCTGCTCTGTGGCCATAGGTCCAGCGTGGCGCTGTCGGGACGGGCGCGGCGCACGGCCTCGACCGACACCAGCGGCACCAGGAACTGGTCGGCACCGGTGTCGACCCACATCGGGGCGGCGGCCAGGTCTTGTTCGGCCAGGCCCAGCAGCGCGGCGACCTGCGCCGGTGGCAGTGGCGAAGGCGCGGTCCGGGGGCCGCCGGCGGCAGGCGCCACGAAGCGCCAGACGTCGCCATCGGCAGTGACCGGTACCACGCCGGCCTTGAATTCCAGGCTCAGGGCGTCGCCGGTGCCCAGCAAGGCGCGCACGACATGGGCCGAACCCAGCGTGGGATGGCCGGCAAACGGCATTTCGTAACCGGTGGTGAAGATGCGCACGCGCGCCTGCGCCACCGTCGAGGGCAGGATGAAGGTGGTTTCGGACAGGTTGAATTGCAGCGCGAGCGCTTGCATGGTGGCGTCATCCATGCCGCGGGCGTCTTCGAAGACGCACAGGGGATTGCCGCCGAAGGTGGATTCGGCGAAGACGTTGAGCAGGCGGTAGTGATAGGTGGCGGACATCGGGTCTCCCGGCAGGTTAGGCGACGATTGTATCGATCGCCGCCGCCGGCAGACAGGTACACTTTACTCGTCGACAGCGATACAGTTGCGGCCCAGTTGCTTGGCCCGGTACAGGCGGCGGTCGACCTGCTCCATGAAGGCGATGCGGTGGTCCTGGCTCGACGGCACCATGGTCGACACACCCACGCTGATGGTCACCACGTCGGCCACTTGCGATTTGGCGTGCGGGATGGCTTCGTCCTGGACCAGCTTGCGGCAGCGTTGCGCCACCTGCAGTGCGGCCCTGGCATCGGCCTCGGGCAGGATCAGGACGAACTCCTCGCCGCCGTAGCGGGCAAAGAAGTCGCGCGTGCGGGTGGCCGATTTCTCGAGCAGCAACGCCACCTGCTTGAGGCATTCGTCGCCGCGGATGTGCCCGTAGTGATCGTTGAATTGCTTGAAATAGTCGATATCGAGCATGATCAGCGACAGCGGCGTGCGATTGTTGACCGCATTGGCCCATTCGACTTCCAGTGCCGAATCGAACATGCGACGGTTGGCCACGTTGGTCAGGCCGTCGCGATAGGACAGTACTTCCAGTTCCTTTTGCAGTTCGATCAGGCGTGCCTCGGTCTTCTTGCGCTCGGTGATGTCGAACATGAAGCCGATCAGGGCATTGGGGCTGCCATCGGCGTTGCGCACCACGTGCACCACATCGCGAATCCAGATATGTTCGCCGTCGCGCGTGAGGGCGCGGTAGTCGGCCTCGTGGTCGACGCCGGCCTTGGACTGCGAGATGCAGAAGTTGACGACCGCCTCGCGCTCCTCGGCATGGATGCGCATGGCCCAGTCCTCGGCGGTGACCCAGCTCTCGGGCGTCCATCCCAGCAAGGCCTCGATCTGCGGCCCGATGTAGGCAAACTTCATGCTGGCCCAGTCGATCTTCCAGGGAATCGCCTTGGTCGATTCGAGCAGCGTCTTGTAGACCGCGCTGTCGGGTTCCATCTGGTGGATTGTCGGTTCGGTCATCTGCATCCTTGCGCCCCGTGGATCGGCGTCGAATTGAGTACCGCAGCGCCCCTGCGCACGGCCAGCCGCAGCATACAGGAATTTACACGCCGCTTCGACTAGCCATCGTTTTTACTTATGACCCTATCCCCAATCGGTATTTCCTTGGCAAGGGCGGACCCGGATAGACTTCAGTCACAGCAATTCGACAGGCGGAGATTGTTGCAAGGACCATTACCATGGTCGAGGTTCCTGGCAGTGATGCGTCGTATCCGGCGCGGTAATGGCAGGTACTATCCGGAACAACATTCCAGAGAACGCAATCATCATCCGTCCCGCAGCTGAGGCTGTTGCCGGCACCCGCCAACCGTAGAAGGCGGCGCGGCACCATGCAGCCTGTGACCTGGGTGAGCGCTCACTTATCGGTCCTGCCGCCGTGGCTGGATCATTGCAACCGGCGGCTTGCATACCGCCATTGCCGTATTGCCGATTGGATTCCGATATTTACTTCGCGTGATGCCGGCCGTTCGCGGGCCGGCATGCCGCGCGTCGCGTGTTGCATCGTCGGCGCTGGTTGACGTCATTGGCGCCTCGCCATGGCGCTGGTGTCGGGACTGCAGTTCACTCCTTCCACTTTCCCGATCACCTGCACCGGGTTCGTCTTGCGCCCGGCGCGCAACTTGCTTAGGCCAGTCCCTTCTTCACGTACCGACGAAAAGTCAAAAATTCACTTATAGAGTACGCGCTGTTATCGCAAAAGTGACGATGGCGATGTGGCTCTGGTTCGTCAAGAATCTGGCGTTGTGGCGATCAAGTCGATGGGGAAGGTCGCGACGACACTGTCGGATACCTCACTGCCGCCGGTAGACCGATTTTCCTCATGCGGCCTTTCTTGCTCCCGGGATCGAAACATCCAATGCAACTCTTCATGCGCCTGTCCGCGTTGGCGACGGCCCTGTGCCTGTCAGCCTGCATGGCAACGACAACCATCATTCGCAAGCCGTCGACATTGCCGGTGCAAGTCAGCGGACTCAATATCCTGTTCGTCAATGGTCCCATGGTCAGGGCTGACGAAAGGCCCGCATCGTTACGTCATCCCCAGCGGCTGTACTCGTCGATGGCTGGACCTGACAAAATGCGCGATGCCATCGCGGCCGAGTTGCCGCCTCTGTTGGCAAAGCACGGGATCACCGCAATCGCGAGGGCGATCAATCCCGTCCCGGGAGTGGCGCCGCCATCGCTGGAAGAGCTGTTCCCTACCACTAGCGGTTCGAATCATTTATTGCTCATTACACCGCAGTCTTCGGTGACTCATTGCTTCAATGGGTCTTGCAAGACGGCCTATAAGGTCAGCCTGAGCCTGATGTCGCCCCTGGATAAAAAAGAGATTGCCTTGATGGTGATGGCTGAGGAACAAATGGATGCCCGTCGAAACCACAACGGCCTGCTAGCCGAAATGGACAGGGTTATTTCCTCGATGGTCACTACGAAGAAGTCCACTGAAGAAAAAACAGGAACGTGACGCGATCGCTCGCCTGGCCCGGCCTATCTTTTGTATCTCGTTTGCACGGCGCGCCCTTTTTACGGGTGGCCAATGTCAACCGTTTCCTGGGAAAACCATGTATTTCAGATTGCCGCTCCTCATTGTCGCCGTGGTGCTTGCCGGCTGTACGTCCGGACCTGATATTTTGCGCAAGCCTCGCAGCGTTCCGGTTGAAGTGGCCGGACTTAACATTCTGTACCTGGATGTCCCGTTGATTGACGAGTATGACCTGGGCAATGGTGAAGGCATGGCCAAGCTCGCCGAGTCACTGGCGCGCAAGAGGACGAGTCTGCGCGACACGATGCAAAAGAACTTGCCGCGATTGCTCGCCGAGAAAGGGATTGCGGCTTCGATGAAGCCGATTATTCCAGACTGCTACGGTTCGGATCCCACCGTCAAGGACCTGTTTCCGAAGACATCATCGGTGAATCATCTCCTGATACTAGCGCCCCAAGCTGGAAATCCGCTTTGCCTGGATTGGTATTGCCCGACGACTGATGCCATGGCACTCACGATTCGAAAACCGGTGAGTAACGAAGAACTGGCGCTGGTCTATTTCCCCCTGGATCCGCAAGATGCGCAGCATGGTCATCAGGCGCTGCTGGCCGAAACGCTTAGGATCATCACCTCCATGGTGAAAGGGCGTCAAATGCCGGTCGTTGGGCAATGACAATGATGACGAAGACCTTGCCTTCACTACAGCCGATGTGCATCTGGATTTGTACGGCATCGATGCGATGCGTGCTGTCCATCGATGGTGCGAATCAATAAAGATCAATATGTCGTGAGTTCACATGAAACTGATCGATAAATCCAGGCCCTGGCGGCCGATCTATATGGGTGCGCTGGCATTTGCGGGCATCGGCTATGGCTTGTTCTTTGCGGCGTATTTCTTGCCGACGCCGCAGTGGGGGCGGGAGTTGGTGACGTGGGCGATGCCCTTTATGGGTGGGTTGAGAAGTGCTCAAGAAGTCGGCGCGTTAATGCGGGCCGATCCGTTTCCAGCTCAGGTGGTAGTGCTGTATTGCGCATGGGGTACCTTTGTGATGGCTATCTGGTTCGCTGGTTGGTCGTGGGGATGGCCCGCGTTACGTTTAAAAATTCTTTGTGGTTACAAAGCCAATATGAAACCTAAAGACCGAACAAAAGCAAGATTGATATTTATGACATTTTTTGGTTTGCCTTTGACCACGATGTTGCTGGGTTTTTTTTGGGCATCGCCTTGCAGTTCTTGTTTATGGTCGGTCCAGATCTATAGCGCAAAAATCAGTTCAATAACTTTTCTATTGTTGCAGCCTCTTTTGGTATCTTGCGCGCTTTCTGCGACCCCTTTTTTTTTCTACATGACCTTTTCAAATTTTCTCAATCAAAAACCTTAAGAGGCAATAATGGCTGCCATTGACTCCAAAGATGATCATGAATTGAAACCGGTGAAAGAACTGTCAGTGGACATATTTTTCGGTGGTCTCGGAAAAACAGGTGCCGCAGTTTCGTCAATGGCAGAGCAGGCTCTTCTGGAAGCTTTTAGGACCGCAGCCAAATTGGAAGACCTGGCTACCCGACTGGCGATCCCGGTACAGCTAGCAACGGTGACGGGTGCGAAAGTCGTGGCGGCACACGGCTACGACGCCTACAAGATCACGTTGGCAGTTAAAAGCGATGACGCTAATACTGTCGCAAAAGTAATTTTTTCGACGGCATTCGGGTTGGCATTCGCCCCATTGGGGACTTTGATGGGGAGAGGTTTTTTTATTGGTTCGGGCCCGCTTGGCTCCGTGCTCGGTGGCGCACTTTTTGGCGTGACTTTTAGCGCGGGCGCATCTTATTTTTCTGAAAAGCTATGGGACAAGACGCTAAAGGAAAGTGCGGTCGGTCAGTGGTCTCTTGGACAACTGACAGACAGTTTCGGGATAGGACTGAAGATTAATGATCAATTTCATGATCAACTACCGGCCGTGAACGAGGTACCCCTGGCAGAGCAAGTGCCAAGTGCCAAGTTGCTGCTGGACCCGAATGATAAGAAAATGAAGGTTGTCTTCAATGCTGACTCAGCTAGTGTCGCTGTCGATGTTCCCATCGGTGCCGATACGTATGAGGTAAAAAAAGGCGATACGCTGTGGAGGATTGCCCAGAGTCATGCATGGAATCTGGACGACTTGAAAGCCGTTAATCCGCAAATATGTGATCCCAATTTCATTCGTGAGGGACAGAGAATTAACGGATTGCCGTCCGCATATCAGAGAAAGAGCGGTAGCCTCGCCAGCGAGGATTCAGGTCATTCAGGCCCCGCCGATGTAGACGTTTCCAGGAGGATCGCCAACAACATCGAATTTTATATTGACGATAACTTCGACCTTTACACCTGGAGCCGTGGCGGTTTCTCCACGGCGATGCAATTGGCTGGCCTTGGCAAGCCCGAGTTGCCCAAGCTGGATGACATAGGCACCTCCAGTGACAAAATTCCAGCGGACGGCGTCACTAACTCAGACGCCAGCGAGCGCACCACAGCCTGGAACACACTATTGGATAAATATCCCGATGCGCATCTCGCCAGCGACGGACGCGGTAAATACATCCTGGTCGACCATCGGGGCGACTTCATCGGCAGGGTCACGCCAGATGGGGCAACTTCGGTCGGCGTAGTGTTCAAGGACGGCCGGGCTTTTTCGGTCTACGGCGACGGCCAATATGGCAGCACCGAGATCGACTCCACCACCGGCACCCGGCAGACCACGCTGTACAAGCCCGATGGCACCAGGATCGGATTGTCGCCGGAGTCGATCGCCAGCAACGTCGCCTATGGCGTCGGCGTGACGATCAATCTGCTAAGCCTGGTGCGCGCCATCCAGGATGGCAAGCCTTTGCCGATTACCGTGGCCGGCATCAATACGCTGGCAGCGGTCAACCCTGCCAATACGGTGCTCTCGGTGGCCAATTCCGCCGTTGGTGCGGTCACCAGCCTGATCAACCTGCAGAAGAACATCCGCAACGGTGACGCCATGGGCACGATGGTCGCCGGTGCCAACCTGGTCCGCTACAGCACAGCGGCCTATGCCGGCGCGCTACAGCAGTCGCCGGCACTGGCGGCCGCCGGCATAACGCAGGACATCGCCCGAAAAAAAGCGGCCTCGGCCAGCGCTACGGCAACCGAGGTCAGCACCGCCGTGTCCTATGTCAACCTGGCGTATTGCCTGTCGAAAAAGGACTACCTGGGCGCCACGCTGGCGGCGATGGCGCTTGTGTTCCCTGGTGCAGCGCCGTTCCTGGCGATTGCCGGGGTGGTCACCGGCATGGCGAAGGACCAGGACCTGCCATCGGCGATTGCGGGCTATAAATGGGCCACCGATGGCAGCGTGGCCATCGATGTGCGCTGGTCCATCGGCGGCGGCGATCGCATTGCCGCTTCTTACCTGCAGAACTATCTCGACGCCTTGCTCGCCATCGTCAACGACGCCCAGTCCAAGAACCCGGACGCCCACCTGGGCCTGGTGGCCAATCGGCTTCCCAGTCTCCAGTTCAGCACCCATGGCTGCATGATCCACGATATCGACCCGGTGACCGGGCAGCAGCGCAGCCTAAGCTATGATCGTGACGGGCGACCCACCAATGCGGCGCCGGGTACACCGGAATTCTTTCGCAGTCTCAACGAACAGTTCATCTATTCGGCGCTCGGCCGAGAAGCCATTGCTGCGCGCTGGGAAGGCGATACGGCCTGGCGCCAGGCGCAGTACAACGACCCGCAAGCGGGCCTGACCGAATTGCAACGCGCCCAGCGCAACAACCAGCTGGCGCCAGCCATCGGCATCGACGTCGCCACACAGGGCTGGCGACCCGTCATGCTCGATCTCGATGGCGACGGATTGCAACTCGTGGGTAAGCACGCCAACGGCGTCTACTTCGATATCGACGGCAGCGGTTTCCTGAAGAACACCGCCTGGCTCAACCCGCGCGACGGTTTTCTGGTGCTGGACCGTAACTGTAATGGCTTCATCGAGGACGGCAGCGAGCTGTTTTCCAACGGCATGGTGGCCGACGCAGCCAAGGGCCTGGCCAGCCTGCGCTGGATCGATGCCAATGTCGACGGTGTGATCGACCCGGCCGACCCTGTCTTCGAGCACTTGCGCGTGTGGCAAGACGTCAACGGCAACGGTACGGTCGATGCCGGCGAGGCGGTTGGCCTGCGGCAGCGCGGTGTGACGAGCTTGCACTACACCTTGGGCCGCTACCAACAGCACGGCCAGTCCAGGCAGATGGCCAGCCCCGAGCTGCAAGCCGACCGCGTCGGTACCCGCACCCACACGACGGCAGGCGGCATCGTGGTGGAGAGCAGCAATGGCACGCTGTCGATGATCGTCACCCAAACCGCCGACCTGTCGCACCTCAAGCCGGGCCGTGACCATATCAGTGACGCCATCGAGGATATCCCCATCCATATACTGGCCAGCGTGCTATTGGCCAACGACACGCTGGGGGGCGCCAATGGTTCCCGCTTGCGCATGACGGCAGTGGGCGACGCCAGGCACGGCGCGGCCAGCCTGCAGCACGGCGTGGTGCATTTCACGCCCGATGCCAATTACTGGGGCCGCGATGCGGGATTCTCGTACACCGTCGCCGACGACGACGGTCGTACCAGCCAAGGCGAGGTGGTGATCACCTTCTCGCCGGTCAACGATGCGCCGGTGATCGTCAGTGACGGGCATGTGAAGCGCCATATCTATGGATATGACCGCGTGTATTCCAACGGTACGCTATACGACGGAAATACCAACACCAACGAAGTGGTAATGACGGTGCCGGTGTGGACGCCATCCGTCGATCGTCCGACGCCTGTCGACTATGTCGATTCGCGACGTGGGAAGTTGACGGCCGTCGATCCCGATGATGGGACCTTGACCTATGGCGTGCACGTCCCGGGCTTTGACAGTACGCCGCAACCGTGGCCGGGTGGACATAGCTGGGCCTGGGGCGTGCGCTACGACGAGCGATTGCGCGCCTACGTCCGGGACAAGGCGCCGCGGGTGTTTGGCACCCGACTGGGCTGGGTCACGCTGGAAAACGACGGTACCTGGGCCTATGAACCGCGTGTTAAAGCGTTCCTGGCACCGCACGATGCGTTCGAGCTGACCGTCACCGACAGCCACGGACAGGTCGCCTCGACCATGGTGGTGATCAAGATGCCGCCCTGGGAGCCGCCGCGATATTTCGAGAATCCGATCGTGCTGGATCTCGACCGCAATGGCATCGAGTTGCAAGCGGCCAGTGCCAGCCGGGCGTTCTACGAGATACAAGACGACGGATGGCGCTACCGGCTGGGTTGGATTTCGCCCGGCGATGGCCTGCTCGCGCTCGATGCCAACGGCGACGGCAAGATCAGCGGGCGCGGCGAACTGAGCTTCTGCGACTACGTACCGGGCGCGCAGACCGATCTGGAAGGCCTGGCCGGATTCGACAGCAATGTGGACGGCAAGATCGACGCGGGCGATGCCATCTGGGGCCGCCTGAGTGTCTGGCGCGACGACAATGGCGACGGCGAGTCCGAACCGCATGAGGTGATGTCGCTGGACCAGGCAGGTATTGCGCAGGTATCGCTGGCCAGCGACGGCAGGTTTGCCACGTCCCAAGGCAACATCATCCATGGCATGACGCAGGTGACGATGACCGACGGCAGCACCTTGCAGGCCGCCGATGCCGCCTTCGAGCGCACCGGCCAAGTACTGGCGATGCAGCCTGATGGAACCCGCGAGGTCATCGCCCGGGCACCATATGCCGCGCCCAGCGAAGTCATCGGCAGCGACCAGCAAGACATGCTGCTGGGGACCACCGGCAGCAACCGTATCGTGGCCGGTGACGGTAACGACATGGTGCTGGATGACCAGGGCAACGACGTCATCGAAGGCGGCGGCGGTGACGATTCCCTGCATGCCGGTGCGCATGACGACGTGGTCGCCGGCGGCACGGGCAACGACACGATATTCGCCGGTGACGGCAATGATCTGCTGTGGGGTGGGGAAGGCGCCGATATGCTCATGGCGCAGGCCGGTGACGATATCCTGTTCGGCGGCGATGGCGATGACTTGCTGTTCGGGGAAGACGGCAGTGACGTCCTGTCGGGCGACGCGGGCAACGACCTGCTCTACGGCGGCGACGGCGCCGATGCGCTGTTCGGGGGCCTCGGCGATGACTTGCTCTCGGGTGGTGCCGGCGCCGATCAGTTGCACGGCGACGACGGCAATGACACGCTCGACGGCGGGGCAGGCACCGATACTCTTGTCGGCGGCGCCGGCGACGACACCTACATTCTGCTCGAGCCGGGTGACACCGTGGTGGAACTGGAGGGTGAAGGTGCCGATACCGTGCGTTCGGCCATCGATGGCTACCAGCTGGCCGACCATGTCGAAAACCTGGTGTTGGTCGAGCCCGGCGCCGGGCAGGATGCCCAATCGCCTGGGCCACGGCACGCCGTCGGCAATGCGCTCGACAACCAGTTGACCGGCAACCGCCACGATAACCTGCTGGATGGGGGCCGCGGCGCCGACCGCATGCTGGGCGGCCAGGGGGACGACACTTACCTGGTCGATGATGCTGGCGATCGGCTGGTCGAACGGGAAGGCGAGGGCCATGACACCGTCATCGCCACTGTCGACCACGTCATGTCCGGGCATATCGAGCAATTGCTGTTGCAGGGCGGTGCGCAACGCGGTGGCGGCAACGCCCAGGACAACGTGATCCATGGCAACGACCTCGATAATGTGCTCGAGGGAGGCGAGGGTGCCGACGTGCTGCACGGCGGCATCGGCGACGATACGCTCGATGGCGGGCCCGGCGCCGACCGCTTGATCGGGGGGGCTGGCGACGACCAGTATCGGG
Source organism: Herbaspirillum sp. YR522 (assembly GCF_000282575.1). GTDB lineage: Bacteria > Pseudomonadota > Gammaproteobacteria > Burkholderiales > Burkholderiaceae_D > Herbaspirillum. Next base: position 16,817 of record NZ_AKJA01000131.1, read on the forward strand.
TGGACCACGATGATGACGTGGTGATCGAACGTGCCGGCGGCGGTATCGATACCGTCAACGCCAGTGTCAGCCACACGCTGGCCTATCAGGTCGAAAACCTGACGTTGACCTTCGGCCCGCGCCCGTTGGGCGCCGGTTTTGTCGCTGGCGTAGGTAATTGGCTCGACAATAAGCTCATCGGCAGCCCCCATGGCTGGAACGCCTTGTATGGTCGGGCGGGCGACGACCACTTGATCGGCAGCAAGCATTTCGACCGGCTCTATGGCGGTAGCGGAGACGATCTGCTGTTCGGGGACGCGGGGCACGACTGGATGGCAGGCGGTGCCGGCAACGACACGTATCTGTTGCTGGAAGGATCCGGCAACGACACGCTGGAGATCTATCGGGAGGGGCACCAATGGGCGAGCGTGAATCGCGATGTCATCCATTTCGGCGATATCCGGTCGACCCAGCTGCGGGGACTCAAGCGGCTGGACGGCGACCTGGTGGTCGAGTACGGCGACAATGACAGCGTGCGTATCGCGCGCTTCTTCGTGGACGAACGCGCCAGGCCGGCGCAGTTCCGGTTTGCCGACGCCGTAGGCTGGTCACCCGATGCATTGCTGGACGCCTATGCCATGGCGCTCACGAATGGACCCGACGAGCTTCGACTCGACAATACGCGTGCGCGCACCGTGTATGCGAAGGGCGGAGATGACGTCATCATCGCCGGCAGCGGCAACACTGCGCTGCATGGCGGCGACGGCAATGACACGCTCGATGGTGGCGCCGGCAACGACCTGCTGTTCGGCGGCAACGGTGACGATGTGCTTAACTACAGCGCCGGCAGGAATTTGCTGATCGGAGGAGCCGGTGACGACATCCTGACCACCTCGTGGTTGGAGGATATCATTGCATTCAATCGCGGCGATGGCCGGGACGACCTCTACCTGATGAAGGGTGAGCAGAAAGTCATGTCGCTGGGCGGCGGCATCGGCTATGCCGACCTGCAACTGAAGAAGGATGGGCGTGACCTGATGTTAATGACCGGCCAGGACGAGGGGATCAACCTCAAGGGGTGGTACGACACCTGGTATCCCGACCGGGTATCGCACGACCTGTCGACCTTGCAGCTTATCCTGCAGGATTCGTCCGGGTACGATGCCAATTCCTTCGATATCACGCTCAACAAGGCAGTACAGCATTTCGACTTCAGGCAATTGGTGGGGTATTTCGACCTGGCGCGCCAACAGGTTCCCGGGCTAGATCGCTGGAGCATGTTCTACGCCATGCCATCGGCCCACATCGGAGCCAGCGACATGGCCGCCATCGGTGGCGACCTGGCCTATTCCTATGCACGGCAAGGGCGGCTGTCGGGCGTTGCCGACAGCGCTGCACAGGCGTTGCTGGGTCGCAGCGACTTCGGCCGCATGCAGCCGCTGGGCATGACCTTGTAACGCTTGCACGTTGGCAGGCGATGGCGTAACGGCTCAAGGAATCGAGCCGTAGAGGCGCAATGACCCCACGCCGCTGCGGTTGACGTTCATCGCGCAGTGGCCGAGGTGCCGGAGGTGCCGGTAGGCGTTGTTCCTGAGCGAAAACTCCCCGTACCGCCTTTTTCGCTGCCCGGATCGGCAATGTCGCCCGCGCGACAACCCGGCCCCGCGATTTCCGTTAATCTGGGCGCTGAGCGACGGCTGCCCGGCTGCATCGGCGGCGACAATAACAATTCCTATCCGACAGGAGACAAGCATGGACTTCGAACTCAACCAGGATCAATTGGCCTTCCAGCAGAGCGCGCGCGATTTCGCCGCAGGCGAGATGGCGCCGCACGCGGCCAAGTGGGACGAGCAGGCGCACTTTCCGGTGGATGTGATCGCCCGCGCTGGCGAACTGGGCTTTTGCGGCCTCTACACGCCGGAGCAAGCGGGCGGGCTGGGCCTGTCGCGGCTCGACGCCACCATCGTCTTCGAGGAGCTGGCGCGCGCCTGTCCCTCGACCGCGGCCTATTTCACGATCCATAACATGGTCAGCTGGATGATCGCCTCATGGGGTACGGCGGCGATCAAGGCCCACTGGTGCGCCGAGTTGGCCAGCGGTCGCCGCATCGGCTCGTACTGTCTTACCGAGCCTGGTTCGGGGTCGGACGCGGCGTCGCTCAAGACCAGTGCCAGGCTGGTGGATGGCCATTACGTCCTCAACGGTGCCAAGGCCTTCATCTCCGGTGCCGGCGCCACCGACGTGCTGGTGGTGATGGCGCGCACCGGTGGCGAAGGCGCGCGCGGGGTGTCGGCCATCGTGGTGCCGGGTGATGCGCCGGGCGTGAACTATGGCAAGAAGGAAAGCAAGATGGGCTGGAACAGCCAGCCCACCCGCACCATCAATTTCGACAATGTGAAGGTGCCGGCCGATCATCTGCTGGGCAGCGAGGGCGAGGGGTTCATCTTCGCCATGAAGGGGCTCGACGGCGGGCGCATCAACATTGCCACCTGCTCGGTGGGGGCCGCGCAGGCGGCGCTGGACGCGGCGCACGGCTACATGAAAGAGCGGCGCCAGTTCGGGCGGCCGATTGCCGACTTCCAGGCACTGCAGTTCAAGCTGGCCGACATGCAGACCGAACTGGTCGCGGCGCGCCAGATGGTGCGACTGGCCGCCGCCAAGCTCGACGCCGCCTCGCCGGACGCCACCACCTATTGCGCCATGGCCAAGCGACTGGCCACCGACCTCGGTTTCAAGGTCTGCAACGAGGCGCTGCAATTGCATGGCGGCTACGGCTATATTCGCGAGTATCCGCTGGAACGCTACTTCCGCGACGTGCGTGTGCACCAGATCCTGGAAGGGACCAACGAGATCATGCGCGTGATCGTATCGCGCCAGCTGCTGGGAAGTGACAACCTCGACCATATCCGCTGACCTTGCCTTGATTGAAAGACACCATGAACACCTATACCAACCTCAAGCTGGAAAGAATCAATCACACCGCCGTGCTGACGCTGGCCAACCCGCCTGCCAACACCTGGACCCGCGAGGCGCTGGTCGATCTCACCCGCCTGCTCGGCGAGCTCGATGCCGACCGCAACATCACCACGCTGGTGGTGACTGGCGAAGGCGAGAAATTCTTCTCGGCCGGCGCCGACCTGAAACTGTTCGCCGACGGCGACCGGGCGCGCGCCCGGGACATGGCGCGTCGCTTTGGCGAGGCCTTCGAGGCCTTGTCAGCGTTTCGCGGGGTATCGATCGCCGCCATCAACGGCTACGCCATGGGCGGCGGTCTCGAATGCGCATTGGCATGCGACCTGCGCATCGCCGAGCGGCAGGCACAGATGGCCTTGCCCGAAGCTGCGGTGGGCCTGCTGCCATGTGCCGGCGGTACCCAGAACCTGCCGTGGCTGGTCGGTGAGGGCTGGGCCAAGCGCATGATCCTGTGCGGCGAGCGGGTCGACGCCGAGACGGCATTGCGCATCGGCCTGGTGGAAGAAGTGGTGGAACGTGGGCAAGCCCGGGCGCGTGCGCTGGAGCTGGCGCTGCAAGCCGAAAAGCAGAGCCCGTCGTCGGTGGCGGCCAGCAAGAAACTGATCCAGGGCGCGCGTCACAATCCGCTGGGTACGATCTTGCAAACCGAGCGAGAATTGTTCGTCGACCTGTTCGATACCGAGGACCAGAAGGAAGGTGTCAATGCCTTTCTCGACAAGCGTGCGGCGGTGTGGCAGAACCGCTAGCCCGGTTTTCGGTATCATGCGACTTTACCTTGATGCGCCCGATCCCATGCTCGATATTCGCCCATTTTCACCCGACCACGCCGCTGGCGTGGTTGACGTCATCCTGCCGATCCAGCAACAGGAGTTCGCGATCCCGATCACGCTGCAAGGCCAGCCCGACCTGCAGGACATCGGCAATTTCTACCAGAAGGGAAAAGGCAACTTCTGGGTCGCGCTCGATGGCGACCGTGTGGTCGGTACCGTGTCGCTGCTCGACATCGGCAATGACCAGGTGGCGCTGCGCAAGATGTTCGTCGCCGCCAGCCACAGGGGTAGCGAATTGGGCACCGCACGCCGTCTGCTCGACGGTGCCATCTCCTGGGCGCGCGAGCAGGGCGTCAAGCAGATCTATCTCGGTACCACGGCCAGGTTCCTGGCGGCGCACCGTTTCTATGAAAAGAACGGTTTTGCATTGATCGAGAAAAGTGCGCTGCCGGCGGCTTTTCCGGTGATGGTGGTCGATACGCGGTTCTACGCGTTGGCATTAGATTAAGGCAGCATTCATAGACGGCGCCCGCTCTCCACCCCAAAATAAAACCACTCGTTACCTACCAGCGCCTTGGGGTTGGGGAAGACGATGAAGCCGTCCTGTGGTGCCGTCACCGGCACGCCGCCATGACGGTGGCCGATCACCTGGCCTTGTGACACCCGGTCGAAACTGGCCCATTCCCGTACTAACAGGTCGTCGGCATGCTCCATGTCGATCACATCGACCAGCTTGATCACTTCGATGTCCGGCCGAGGCGGCGTCAGCGCCGTATCCACCATGCCCAGCAAGGCCAGCGTGTGGCGTATCGCCCGGTAGGCGACCTCCGGTGCTTGCGGGTCCTGGTGCTGGCCGCATTCGAGCGTGATGCCGTACAGGCCCTGGGTGCGGGCAAATTCGGTGGTGCCTACGCCGTAGCAATTGTCCAGCAGGTCGGGTGCGCTGACCCGGCCTTCGCGCTGGCGTCGCGCCACGCCCCGGGCGTAGGTTTCCATCCAGCCTTCGACGATGCGTGTGGTGCCCAGGTGCAGCGCCATGCGCTGCTCGGCCTCGGCATGGGCGAAGGCCTCGATCGGGCCGTCATTGTCCGGCGGCCCCAGCATGGCGAACGGAACGCCCGCGGTGTGGAACGAGTGCAGGTCCAGCAGCACCTCGTGCTCGCTGATCCATGGGCACAGGATGTTGGCGATGCGGTCTTCGTAGTTGGCCGGCGCGGCATGAATGCGCAGGTTGCGATTGAGATTGCGCTCGCCCTGGCGTTTTCCCAGTTGATAGGCCAGGGGATTGGTGACGGGCACCAGCGTAAGCAGGCCGCGTTGCAATTGAAGCTCGCCGCGTTGCAGCTCGCCCAGCAGCCGCTCGATGGCGCGCGTGCCGCAGGTTTCGTCGCCATGCACCGCACCCAGCACCAACAGGCGCGGCCCGGGCTCGGGGGCGGCAAACTGGTGGCGTTGCAGGGGCGGGGCAGGGTGGCGCATTGTCATGGGGAAACCTGTTGTAAAAAGCGAAGCCGCCACGATAAACCGGTTGGCGCTCGCGCGCCAGCCTTGACATGTTTTCTACCACAGCGGAAACGGGTCGGGCAGGCGCGCCCAGGCGCCTGGGCCCTGCGCCATCTCGGCATCGCTCAGCAAGCAGGCCTGCAGCCTGGCACGCAGCGCCGGCTGGTCCATCCGGACCCCGATCAGCACCAGCTCCTGGCGCGCATCGCCTACCTCCCGGTCCCACTGCTGTTCGATGAAAGCCAGCGCTTGCCGGTCTTGTGGCCATTGCTCACGCGGCACGGCGGCCCACCATTTGCCTGCCAGGCCGTGGCGGCAGACGGCACCGGCCTGCGACCACGAGCCGGCGTGCGCCGGCCGGCTGGCCAGCCAGAAAAAGCCCTTGGAACGTACCACGCCCGGCCATTCGGTGTTGATCAGGTCGAAAAAGCGCTGCGGGTGGAAAGGCCGGCGCGCCTGGAAGGCGAAGCTGGCAATGCCGTATTGTTCCGACTCCGGCACATGCTCGCCCCGCAGTTCCTGCAGCCAGCCCGGTGCCTGCTGGGCCTGCTCGAAGTCGAACAGGCCGGTATCGAGCACCTGTTCCAGCGCTACTCGCCCGAACTCGGAGGCCACCATCCGGGCACGCGGGTTCAGGCGCTGCAGGATGGCGCCCAGGCGCTCGGCGTCTGCCGCCGGGACCAGGTCGAGCTTGTTGAGCACCAGCACATCGCAGAACTCGACCTGCTCGATCAGCAGGTCGACCACGGTGCGCTGGTCGTCCTCACCCAGGGCCGCACCGCGTTGTTCCAGGCTGTCCTGCGAGCCATAGTCGCGCAGGAAATTGAAGGCGTCGACCACCGTGACCATGGTGTCGAGCCGCGCCACCGCGGACAGGCTGGCGCCGTCCTCATCGGCAAAGGTGAAGGTCTCTGCCACCGGCAGCGGCTCGGAGATGCCGGTGGATTCGATCACCAGTTGGTCGAACCTGCCCTCGGTGGCCAGCTTGCGCACCTCCAGCAGCAGGTCTTCGCGTAGCGTGCAGCAGATGCAGCCATTGCTCATCTCCACCAGCTTCTCGTCGGTGCGCGAGAGCTCGGCGCCACCGCTGCGCACCAGTGCAGCGTCGATGTTGATCTCGGACATGTCGTTGACGATCACCGCCACGCGGCGACCTTCGCGGTTGTTCAGGATGTGGTTGAGCAGGGTGGTCTTGCCGGCGCCGAGAAACCCCGAAAGGACGGTGACGGGCAGGCGCAAATCGGCGGCGTGGGGGAGGCAGGCAATGAGCTGGCTTGACATGGCGGTTCGATAAGTGGGCGGTTGATCGGAAGCAGGACGCAAAACGGAGGTCACACACGTACATTTAAATGCAACATGGTTGCATAATATAGCAATGTGCAACAGAGTTGCATATAGTTTCCGTAAAACCACCCGGTCAGGGCCGAACTGCGTGGTTCGTGCTAGCATTGCGCCTCGCAATAAGGAGGCTTTTTTCATGTCCCAGATCTTCCCGTACAAGGGAAACGCAGTCATTCCACAGGTCCGAAGCCTGGATAACGGAAAGTTCATGGCTTGCTTCGTGATCCACGCCGGCCGCGATGCCGACGGCGAGCTGCGCTACCAGCGCAAGTCGCCCACCAACGAATTCGATTCGGAGGACGATGCGATCGCCTATATTCTCGATTTCGCAGGCGACTGGATCGATCAGAACCCGCTGTAACCTGCCCGCAGGCAGGGCGATTGGACCGAGGGCCGCTACCAGCGGCCCTTTTGCTTGTTGGACCGGCCTGCCGCAGTGCGACAAATTGCCACATTCGCAGCATCCGCGACGGCGCCTAGAATGAGCGCTCCAATCAAACGACCCGCCCGCACTGCAAGGCGGGCATCCGCCATGACCACCGATAGCTACCAACCCGCTGCCCCCGTCGCTGCAACGGCGGCGCGACGCCAGGGGGCAAGTGCCCTGGCTGCCTTGCTGCTGCGCCTGCATTTCTATATCGGCCTGTTCGTCGGCCCGTTCATCCTGGTCGCCGCGGTCACCGGGACCTTGTTCGTGCTGACCCCGCAGATCGAAACCCGGCTGTATGCGGCACAATTGTTCAACGATTCGCATGGCACGCCGCAGCCGCTGGCGGACCAGGTGCGGGCGGCGCGCGCGTATATCGGCGCCGCGCCCAACCTGTTCGCGGTGCGCCCGGGCAGGACCGACGCCTGGAATACACGGGTCATGTTCACCCAGCCGGGCATGGGCGACTCCGAAAGCCGGGCCATCTTCATCGATCCGGTCTCGCTGGCGGTCAAGGGCGACCTGGTGGTCTACGGCACCAGCGGTACCCTGCCGTTCCGGACCACGCTGGATTACCTGCACCGCAACCTGATGCTCGGCGAATTCGGCCGTAACTACAGCGAACTGGCCGCATCGTGGTTGTGGCTGGGTGCGCTGGGTGGCTTGTGGCTGTGGTTCAGCGCGCGCAGGCGCAGCCGCGCCGCGCCCATACGTGCGGCTCGGGCGCCGAGCGCACGCCGCCTGCATTCGTTGCTGGGTCTGTGGATCGTGCTGGGGCTGGTGTTCTTCTCGGCGACCGGATTGACCTGGTCGCGCTGGGCCGGCGGCCATGTCAACCTGCTGCGCGCGCAACTGGGCTGGGTCACGCCATCGGCGTCGACCCAGTTGCATGGGCCGGCTCCCACCCCCGACGAGCATGCCGAACACCACCAGCACGCCGGCATGGGCATGAACATGCCCATGCCGGCGGCAGGCGATCCGGCGCGCTTCGACATGGTGCAGGGCATTGCGCGAGCAGGTGGCATCGACGCCGCCGAAATCGAGATACGCCCGCCGCGTAGGCCCGACCAGGCGTGGTCGGTGCGCGAGGTCGATCGGGCGTGGCCAACCCAGGTCGATACGGTGGCTATCGATGCCGACCGCATGCGCATCACCAGTCGCGCCGACTTTGCCGACTTTCCGCTCATCGCCAAGTTGATCCGCTGGGGCGTGGACGCGCACATGGGCATCCTGTTCGGCCTGGCCAACCAGATCCTGATGGCCGCCTTCGGCGTGGCGCTGACCACCATGATCGTGCTGGGCTATGTGATGTGGTGGCGCCGCCGGCCGGTTGCCGGCGGCAGCCTGGCACCGCTGTCGGAAGCCTTTTCGCGGCTGCCGCCGCCACTGCGCGCAGGCGTGCTGGTGCTGGCTGCGGCGCTGGGCTGGAGCCTGCCGCTGATGGGCATCAGCCTGGCGCTGTTCCTGTTGGTGGATGTGTTGCGCTGGCGGTTGGCGCAACGTCGGTGACGGGTCGGGTCTCGAACCACTCGTTGCCGCGCTGCTCGAAGGCCTGGGTGGCGGCCAATGCAAAGGCCGACTGTGCCGGCTCCCACGCCAGGCGGTGCACCTCGATCTGGTGCGCCGCGATGCGCAGCACATTGAATGAATTGCTTTCGCCGCGTCCGCGGGTCGAGGTCGCCGTGCCGGCCTGTACCACCAGCGCCGAGTAGCCGGGAATATCGTAGCGCCCGGCACTGCTGACGGCCGAACTGGTGTGGACGTGACCGGCCAGCAGTACGTCGGTGCCACAGATGGCGAAGGCGCGCATGGCCGGCGCCGCCTTGCCCACCAGGTCGTGGTGTTGGGGCCCGGCCGGCAGGTCGAAGGGGTGATGGGTGACGATGATCTTGACCATGTGCTCACCCACGGCCGCCAACTGTCGGCGCGCCATCTCGATCTGGCGATCGTTGACGCGGCCATCCTTGATGGTCAGCGAGCGCGCCGTGTTGATGCCGACCACCACCATCTCGTCGTCCATGTACACCGGTTGCAGGTCTTCGCCGATGTAGCGGCGATACTTGCGCAACGGCTGCAGCAGGCGCGCGGCCACGTTCAAGAGCGGCACGTCATGGTTGCCGGGCACCACCAGTTGCGGGTGCGGCAACGCATCGAGGAACTGCCGCGCAGCCTTGAATTCGCTGCTGCGGGCGCGCTGGGTCAGGTCGCCCGAGACCACGACCAGGTCGGGCTCGAGCGCATGCACCTGGGCGATCAGCGGCGCGATGATGCTGTCGTCGGTGCGTCCGAAGTGCAGGTCCGAAAGATGGATCACGGTACGCATCAGTCGCCTCCCAGCAATTTGCCCAGCATCGACGGCTGCGCCTGTGGCGCGGCGGCCTCCTGCTCGACCGGCGGCACGATCACCGCCAGCGAGGCCGGCCGGATGCGGTACTGCAAGGGCGTCGGCAGCACCGTGACTTCGCCGTCGGTGGCCACCCGCAGGCGCTTGCCGCGGGTTTCGATCAGGATCTCGGTGGCGCTGAGCACATCGAAGTCGTGTGCCTCGCGCAGGCGGCCGAACAGGGCATTGATGGCCAGTCGCAGCAATCCCAGGCGCCCGGTGCGATGGCACACGTAGAGGCTGAGCCGGCCGTCGGTCAAGGTCGAGCGCTTGCCGATGTCGAGCCCGCTCATCAGGTATTCGTTATTGCCGATGAACACGAACGGGGTGCGGCGCCAGTGGTCCTGGTCGTCGATGCGCAGGCGCACCCGCAGGAACGGATAACGTCGCAACGCCCCCATGGCCGCCCAACTGAACGCCAGCCACTTGCCGCGCCCCAGGCGCGCCTGCTGTTTTTCGCGTTCGCGCACGATGTCGGGATAAATCCCCAGGCTTGAATTGTTGATGAAGGGTACCCCGTTGACCTCGCCGCTATCGACCCGCAGGCGCACGCCGGTGGCGATATTGGCGATGGCGGCTTCGAGCACCAGCGGGATATTGAGGTCCTTGGCGAAATGATTGAGCGTGCCCAGCGGCAATACGCCCAGCGTGCTGGTGCAGCCGGGCGTGGTGATGAGGATCGAGGCGACCGCGTTGACACTGCCATCGCCGCCGCCCACGGCCACCACATCGACCTCGTCGCGCACGGCATGGCGCGCATGGTGCAGCATTTCCTGGCCACTGGCGGCCAGGTGCACCACGGCGCGCAAGCCGTGGCTGGGGG
>NZ_AKJA01000132.1 GCF_000282575.1 Herbaspirillum sp. YR522
CGGCTGGGCTGTATTTCTCTTGCATGGCAAGGGGCGCGTTGGGAAAACGGAACCCCTGCATTATCCCGGCTCGCCCCGCCGCTGACCTAGCGTTGGCGGCCGATCCTGCTTTCGATATCGGCGCCGGCCGCCGGCATCGCCAGGCTCAGAGGTAGACCAGTTCGAGGGTAGCCGAGCCGTCCAGGTTGATGGCCTCGTTGGCCGGCAGCAGGCTTGCCCGGTTCAGCACGGCGGTCACGTCCAGGGTGGCCACGATGCGCTGGTAGTTGCCCACGGCGAGGCTGCCGGGTGTGCCCCACGACAGGGTCTGGTCGGTGCGCACGCCACCCGTGGTGTTCCTGGTCCAGGCGCTGCCGGCCTGCACACCGCGCGCCAGCAGATCCAGCGTCGCGCCGTCCCCGACGATTTTCCGCATGGCAACCCGGTAGGCGCCGATGTTGGTATTGCCCACCTTGCCCAGGCCATATGTGGCTTTCTGGTCGATCACATCGGGCAATGCGACCTTGCTGGCGCTGCGGTTGTCGGTGGCGCGAATGCCTACCCTGGTCGGTGCGTCGCAGTTGATGCTGAGTTCGACCTCGCGGGTGGCCAGTTTGGTGGCTTCGGTCTGGTCCAGGTTGCGGTAGCTGAGATTGGGATAGTTGACCGTGCCATCGCCTTGCAGCACCGGTACGCAGGCGCTGGGCCGGATCACTCCGCGTACCTGCAGATGGGCCGACCCGCCCACTGCGATGGGGGCGGCCAATGCTGCGGCCAGCAGCAGGGTGGAGTTGATGACGATGCGCTGGTTCATAAAAGCTCCTTGGATAGGTTGAGAGTGGTCTGCGGCGGGCGTTGTCATTCACGTTTTTCTTGTCGACCCTGCAATCCGGGCGATGCCGCCATCACATGTTGTCTAGCGGGCAATGCAATTGCCATCGGAAAACTCTCAAAAAATCACTGAAAATGCCTCGTCGATATGTGGCGGGCTCGTCACAGCGGCCCGCCCGGTACGCCATGGCCCCGGCTTCAAGGGAGCGAACCCGGCATGATGCGGCGTGGCGAGGGTCATCACGTGGTCATATTCAGCGGGCATCATGAAATCGTTTTCATGACGTGGGTATTCCATGCGACCTTCCATCAAACAGGTAGCCACGCTGGCCGGGGTCTCGATTGCGACGGTATCGCGCTTGCTCAATCATCCCGGTACGGTCAGCGCCGAGACTGCCGACAGGATCCAGCGCAGCATCGCGCAACTGGGTTTTCGGCCCAACTTCACCGGCCGTAACCTGCGCGCTGGCAGCTCCCGCACCATCGGCGTGGTATTGCCCACGCTGACCAACACGGTATTCGCACAATGCCTGCAAGGCATCGAGTTGGCCGCGCGCGCACTGGACTACTCGGTCATGTTCACCACCACCGAATACCAGCCGGCCGAGGAGTGCGCCGCGGTCGAACTGCTGCTGGCGCACCGCGTCGACGGCATCATCCTGACGGTCGCCGACGCCGGTGCCAACGCCACGCTGGACTTGCTCGAGCGTGAACGCATTCCGTTCGTGCTGACGTACAACCAGTTGCCCGATCCGCAGCCGGGCATGCCGCCCCGGGCGTCGGTGTCGGTGGACAACCGCGCTGCGGCCTGCGATGCGGTGCGCCACCTGCTGGCGGCTGGCCACCGGCGCATCCGCATGTTGTCGGGCCGTTTCGATGCGTCCGACCGCGCCATGCAGCGCTACCTGGGTTATCTCGACGCCATGCGCGCCGGTGGGGTGGAGCCGATGCCGCCGATCGAACTCGAATTGCACACCCTGACGGCCGCCGCCGATTACCAGCAGATGCTGGCCGATCCTGGCTTGAGGCCAAGTGCCCTGTTCTGTTCCAACGACATGCTGGCCATGAGCGCCATGCGCGACCTGCGCGCGCTGGGGTTGCGATTGCCGCAGGACATGTCGGTGATGGGCTTCGATGGCATCCCGATCGGGGCCCTGGTCGAGCCGGTGCTGGCCAGCGTGGTGCAGCCGTCCGAGCAGATCGGCGACGTCGCGCTGCGCACCTTGCTGGCACTGCTGGAGCAGCGTGGCGGCAAGTCGGCGCCGCCGGCCGGGCCGGGGCGGCAAGTGTTGGCCCACGGCATACGCAGCGGCGGCTCGGTGAGTCCGCTGGCAGGCACCTGAATTTCGCAGCAGTTTTTCAACCACCTCCACTTCATTTACAGGGGAACCGAGATGTTCGGCAAACGTGTTATCCAAACCCTGGTCGGCAGCGCGATGCTGTCGGCCTGCCTGGCCGCTTCGGCGCAGACCGCGATCTGCTACAACTGTCCGCCGGAATGGGCGGACTGGGCGTCCCAGATCAAGGCGATCAAGGACACGACCGGTATCACCGTGCCGCCCGACAACAAGAACAGCGGCCAGGCGCTGGCCCAGATGCTGGCCGAGAAGGCCAGCCCGGTGGCCGACTTCGCCTACCTTGGCGTGAGCTTCGGCATCGAGGCGCGCGGCAAGGACCTGGTCAGCCCGTACAAGCCGGCCCACTGGAACGAAGTGCCCGCCGCACTGAAGGACGCCGACGGCTACTGGACCACCATCCACTCCGGCACCATGGGCCTGATGGTCAATGTCGATGCGCTCAAGGGAAAGCCGGTGCCCAGGTCGTGGCAGGACCTGCAAAAACCCGAGTACAAGGGGCTGGTCGGCTACCTCGACCCGGCCAGCGCCTTCGTCGGCTATGTCGGCGCGGTGGCGATCAACCAGGCGCTGGGCGGCACGCTGGACGATTTCTCGCCGGCCATCGGCTTTTTCAGGAACCTGCAGAAGAACCAGCCCATCGTGCCCAAGCAGACCTCGTATGCGCGCCTGATCTCGGGCGAGATCCCGATCCTGCTGGGCTATGACTTCGATGCCTACCGTGCCAAATACAAGGACCATGCCAACGTCGCCTTCGTCATTCCCACCGAAGGCACCGTGACCGTCCCTTACGTGGTGGCGCTGGCCAAGAATGGCCCGCACCCGGAGCAGGCCAGGAAGGTGCTGGATTTCCTGCTGTCGGACCAGGGCCAGGCCATCTGGGCCAATGCCTACCTGCGTCCGGTGCGCGCCTCGGCCATGTCGAAGCAAGCGGAGTCGCGCTTCCTGCCGGCGGCCGATTATGCCCGCGCCAAGCCGGTGGACTACGGCAAGATGGCCGAGGCGCAGCGCAAGTTCGGCGAGCGCTACCTGGCGGAAGTGCGCTGATGCGCGGGGCAGGACAGACCATGGATGCAAGCCGTCTTTCAACGGCGCCGCCGGCGCACGGCACCAGGCGTGGCGAGGGCGCCTGGCTGTGCTTCGCCGCCCCCGGCGTGGCCTTGTTCTGCGCCTTCTGGCTGCTGCCGATGGTGCGGCTGGTCGGCGTGGGCGCCAGCGGGCCGGGCGGGGCGATGGCCTATCTGGCGGTGCTCACCAACCGCCATTACTTCACCAGCCTGCTGTCGACGCTGGCCTTGTCGGCGGCAGTCACGCTGGTGACGCTGGCGATCTCGGTGGCGGTGGGTCTGTTCCTGCAACGCAACCGGTTCTTCGGGCATTCGATGTTGCTGGCCATGTTGACCTTTCCGCTGGCCTTCCCCGGCGTGGTGGTGGGCTTCATGGTGATCATGCTGGCCGGCCGCCAGGGCCTGGTCAGCCGTTTCACCGATTGGCTGCTGGGCGAGCCGCTTGTGTTTGCCTATGCCTTGCCGGGCCTGTTCCTGGGTTACCTGTATTTTTCGATCCCGCGCGTGATCCTGACCGTGACCGCCGCTGCCGCCAAGCTCGACACTTCGCTGGAAGAAGCGGCGCGTTCGCTGGGCGCGCGGCCCTGGCAGGTGCTGTTGCAGGTCATCCTGCCGGCCCTGGCGCCGGCCTTGATCTCGTCGGGCGCGATCTGCTTTGCCACCAGCGTGGGCGCCTTCGGCACGGCCTTTACGCTGGCGGCCAATATCGATGTACTGCCGATGACCATCTATAACGAATTCACCGGCTACGCCAACTTCGCCACTGCCGCGTCGCTGTCGGTCGTGCTGGGTGCGATTACCTGGCTGGTGCTGGCGCTGGCCCGTTCGCTGGCCGGCAACGGCGTGGCTGCGGCGGCATGAGGAGCGATGCATGAGACGTGACTTGCGATTCTGGCTGCAACTGGCCTTCACGCTGCTGGTGTGCAGCTTCATGATCGTGCCGGTGCTGCTGTCGATGGTGGCCGGGTTGACCGAGAATTTCTTCGTCGGCATTTCCAGCGGCTTGACCCTGCGCTGGGTGGCACAGGTCTGGGAGATGTACCAGCCGACCATCTGGCGCTCCATCTTCATCGCCCTGTCGTGCCTGCTGGTCACGCTGGCCACCGGGGTGCCGCTGGCCTATATGCTGGCGCGCTATCGCGGGGGCAACAGTCGCCTGGCGCGCGTGATCGAAGAGCTGCTGATGATGCCGGTGGCGGTGCCGGGACTGGCCACCGCGCTGGCGCTGATCATGGCCTATGGCCAGTACCGGGCGTTTCGCGGCAGCCTGTTGTTCATCCTGGTGGGACACGTGCTGTTCGTGCTGCCGTTCATGGTGCGCCCGGTGCTGGCGGTGATGCAGTCGTCGCAACTGGCGCAGCTCGAGGAGGCTGCCGCCAGCCTGGGCGCCGGCATGCTGCGGCGTTTCTTCGGGGTCGTCGTTCCCAATGTCAGTGGCGGCATCCTGGCCGGTTCGCTGATGGTGGTGACGCTGTCGATCGGTGAATTCAATATCACCTGGATGCTGCATACGCCATTGACCATGACGCTGCCGGTTGGCCTGGCCGACGCCTATGCATCGATGCGGTTGGAGGTCGGCTCGGCCTACACGCTGATTTTCTTTTTCATGATCATTCCGCTGCTGGTGGGCATGCAGTGGGTGACGCGGTTCGCAGACAAGAGGGCAAGTCCATGAAGCAAGCTGTATCGATACGCCTGGCCGCCTGTGCCAAATCCTTCGCGGGTGGCCACCGCGCGCTGCAGCCGCTGGACCTCGAGATCGAGGCCGGCGAGACCCTGGTGTTGCTGGGGCCATCGGGTTGTGGCAAGACCACCACGCTGCGCATGATCGCCGGCCTGGAGTTTCCCGATGCGCCCGGTCGGGTATGGTTCGGCGACGACGACGTGACGGCGCTGCCGATCGAGAAACGCGGCGTCGGCATGGTGTTCCAGAACTACGCGCTGTTCCCCAACATGAGCGTGGGCGAAAATATCGCCTATGGCATGAAGCTGCGCAAGATCGCCGCACCCGAGCGCGCCGCGCGTGTCGAGCGGCTGCTGGAGATGGTGCATCTGCAGGGCCTGTCGCGACGCCGTGTGGACCAGCTGTCGGGCGGGCAGAAGCAGCGCGTGGCCCTGGCCCGCGCGGTGGCCGTCGAGCCGCGCGTGCTGCTGCTCGACGAGCCATTGACCGCACTCGACGCCAAGCTGCGCGAGGCCGTGCGCAGCGACTTGAACCAGTTGTTGCGCAGCCTCGGCATCACGACCGTGTATGTAACCCACGACCAGGGCGAGGCGATGGCGCTGGGCGACCGCATCGTGGTGATGGAGCGCGGACGCATCGCCCAGGTCGGCACCCCGCAGGACATCTACTATCACCCCGCCAATGCGTTCGTGGCCGATTTCATCGGCGCCATGAACCGGGTACAGGGCGTGGTGTCGGGCGGTCGCTTGCAGACGCCGGCAGGCAGCCTGGCGCTGGCCGGGCAGGTCGCCGAAGGACAGGTGGCGACGGCCATGTTCCGCCCCGAGGATGTGCGCGTGATCGATCTCGCGCCAGGCCAGCGGCCCGCCGAAGGCCGTGCGGACATGGCCGGCATGTTCAATGGCAAGGTGGTGTCGAGCTTCTTCATGGGCGACCGTACCCGACTCGAGATCGACATCGGCGCGCCGCATCCGCTGATCGCCGAGACCGCGCGACGCGGCCATTGGCATGGCGGGCAGGGGGTGGCGCTGGAGGTGCCGCTGTCGGCGCTGGTGCGCCTGCCGGCGGTCGGGGAGGCAGCATGATCCTGGCCCAAATCTCCGACCTGCACATCAAGACCGATGGCATGAAATCGTATCGCGTGGTGGACACCGCCGAAAGCCTGCGGCGCTGCGTGGCGCAACTCAATGCCTTGCGCCAGCAGCCCGATGCGGTGGTGATCACGGGCGACCTGGTGGACTTCGGCAAGCCCGGCGAATACGCTTTCCTGCGCCAGTTGCTGGCGCCGCTGCAACGGCCTTATTACCTGTTGCCGGGCAATCACGACGAACGGGAGGCCTTGCGGGCGGCGTTTCCGGCGCACGACTACCTGCAGCAGGGCGGCGAGCGTATCGAATACGTGGTCGATATCGGTCCGCTGCGCATGGTGGCGCTCGATACGGTGATTCCGCGCGCCAGCGGCGGCGAACTGGCACCCGGGAGCCTGCAATGGCTGGACCATACGCTGGCACGGCAGCCGCTGCGGCCGACCGTGATCGCGATGCACCATCCGCCATTTACCACCGGCATCGGCCACATGGACGACATGGGGCTGGCCAATCCCGAGGCGCTGGCGGCAGTGGTGCGCAAGCACCCGCAGGTCGAGCGGGTGTTATGCGGTCATTTGCATCGCGCCATCCAGAGCCGCTTTGCCGGGACCCTGGCGTCGACCTGCCCGGGAGTGTCGCATCAGGTCGATCTTGATCTGGACCGACAGGCACCGTCGGCCTTCGTGATGGAACCACCCGGCTTCCAGTTGCATTGGTGGGATGAGGCGAGCCGTTCGCTGGTCAGCCATACCGCGTTCATCGGGCAATTCGATGGGCCTTATCCGTTCTATGACGGCGACCAACTGATCGACTGAGGTGGCGTCACGCGCGCGTCAACGGGTTGCCGTCTTGGCATCACCCGGTGGTTTCGAGCGGGCGAACTACTTCCAGGCCAGTTCCAGTACCGGCGCCTCGTCGTAGTCCTCGCAACGGTCGTTGATGGCGGTACAGCAGAACTCGACTTCCTCGACCAGGTCGGGCAAGCGGCGATGCAGGTCGGCGCTGCCGGTGATCTCGATACGCAGCATCTCCTTGGGCTTGAGCTTGAATTTGCACATGCCGTCGTCGTCGCGCAGGTAGGACAGGCAATCGACCCAGGCGTCCATGTTGCGACCATAGAAATCGGGAAAGCCGAACGCTTGCGCGCTCAGGTCGTGAAAGCTTTCCCAGTCGGTGATGCGGTCGCCCGCCAGTTGTACGCTTGCCATGGTTGCCTTACTTTTTCTTGGGTTCGGTGACGAAGCCGAGCTTGGTCAGGCCGGCGCCCTGGGCGGCCGACATCACTTCGGCAATGATCTCGTAGCGGGTCGACTTGTCGGCGCGCAGCTGCAGTTCGGGTTGCGGCTGGCGCGCCGCGGCGCTGGCCAGGCGGGCATCGAGCGCGTCCATCCCGACGGCCTGGTCGTTCCAGTACAACTTGCCGGCGGCGTCGATGGCAATGGTGACGGTCTCGGGTTTTTCGGGCGCCGGCGCCGAGCTGGCGGTGGGCAGGTCGAGCTTGACCGCGTGCGTAAACAGCGGCGCCGAAATGATGAAGATCACCAGCAGTACCAGCATCACGTCGACCATCGGCGTGACGTTGATGTCGGCCATCGGGCCGGGGTTCTGGTTGTCGTTGAAACCGCCGAAGCTCATGATGCGGCCCTCCGGTCGGCATCGCCCACGCGCGCACCGGTGGTCAGGTAGGCGTGCAGGTCGTGCGCGAAGCCATCGAGCTCGGCCAGGCGCACGCGGTTGATGCGGGTGAAGGCGTTATAGGCCAGCACGGCGGGAATGGCCACCACCAGGCCCAGCGCGGTCATGATCAGCGCCTCGCCCACGGGGCCGGCGACCTTGTCGATCTGTACCGTGCCGCTGGCCGAGACCGCCGCCAGCGCATGGTAGATACCCCAGACCGTGCCGAACAGCCCTACGAAGGGCGCGGTCGAGCCGACCGAGGCCAGCAGCGTCAGGCCGCGCTCCAGGCGCGCCGAGACACGGTTGATCTCGCGCCGCAAGGTGCGGGTGATCAGCTCGCCAGGGTCGGTGGCGGCATTGAGCGAGGCTCCCGGCTGCTGGCGATGGGATACGTCGGCGGCTGCAGCAGCCCGTTCGGCCAGGGGCGTGTAGATCGCCTCGGTGTCGAGTCCCTGCATGGCGCCGATGGCGTCGACCAGCGTCGGTGCCTGCCAGAAATCGTCGAGCGCATTGCTGCCGGCCCGGATGCGCCAGGCCGACCAGGCCTTGGCCAGGATGTAGTACCAGCTGGCCACCGACATCAGCAGCAGCAGGTAGGCCACGGTGTGCGACACGGCGTCGCCTTGCGCCCAGTAATGGGCAAATCCGGTTGTCGATTCCATATCTGGACCTCATGTCGAAACGGCCATGGCCGTAAAAGAAAAATCGCTGCCGGACCAACCCTGGTGCGGCAGCGACTCGTCACTAGCTTGGCCGGCAGGGCGGCTTAGCGCAAGCCCAGCACGTCCTGCATGTCGTACAGCCCGGTCGGTTTGTCGGCCAGGAAGCGTGCCGCGCGCAGGCTGCCCATCGCATAGGCGACGCGGCTGGACGACTTGTGCGAAATCTCGACCCGCTCGCCGATGCCGGCAAACAGCACCGTGTGGTCGCCGATGATGTCGCCGCCGCGCACCGTGGCAAAGCCGATCGACGATGGATCGCGCTCGCCGGTGACGCCTTCTCGGGCGTAGACGGCAACGTCGTCGAGCTTCTTGCCCAGCGAGTCGGCAATGACTTCACCCATCTTCAGTGCGGTGCCCGAGGGCGCGTCGACCTTGAAGCGGTGGTGCGCCTCGATGATCTCGATGTCGTAGCCGTGGGCGAAGTTCTTGGCCGCCATTTCCAGCAGCTTCAGGGTGACGTTGACGCCCACGCTCATGTTGGGGGCGGCCATGATGGCGACCTTGTGCGCAGCACCGGCGATCAGTTCGCGCCCGACCGGCTCGAAGCCGGTGGTGCCGATGACGACCTTGACGCCATGCGCGGCGCAATACTCGACATGCTTGAGCGTGCCTTCGGGACGGGTGAAGTCGATCAGGACGTCGGCCCCGGCCAGGCCGGTGGCCAGTTCGGAGGTGATCGTCACGCCCGTGGCGCGGCCCAGGAACAGGCCGGCATCGGTGCCCAGCGCCGGCGACTGCGCCACGTCGAGGGCGCCCGACAGGGTAAGATCGTCGGCATTGACGATGGCTTCGATCAGCATGCGGCCCATGCGCCCGGAGGCGCCGGCTACCGCGATTTTCAGGACGGCCATGGGATATCGGGTCAGTGAGGTTGCTGGATGGTCAAGGCTTGGCGGAAGTGGGCGCCTGCGGCGACGCCGGCTTGGTATCGGAGTCGACCAGCTTGGCCTTGGAGCCGGTCTTGGCGTTGGTGATCAGGGTCAGGTATTCGCTTTCGGTGGGCAGGTTCTCGCCGCCCTCGATGTGCTCGACCAGGTCATCCTTGAAGAATACCGAGACCCGGCTGGCCATGATTTCGCCGTTGCCTTTGGCCAGGCGGAAATCGTAGTCCCAGCGATTGGCGTGGAACATGTCGTTCAACAGCGGCGTGCCCAGCACGAAGCGCACCTGGTCGCGGGTCAGGCCCGGACGCAGCTGGGCGACCATTTCCTTGGAGACGAAATTGCCCTGCTGGATGTCGATGCGATAAGGCCGCAAAAAGCCGAACAGGCTGCCGCTCTTGCCCGATACCTTCACGCCGGAAGTGTCTGCCGCGGCGCTCGTGTCGGGGGTCTTGGTCGAGGAACAGCCGGACATGGCCAGCGTCAGCGCCGCCGCCAGGATGGCAAGGCGGCCGGTCGCCACGGAGTGGCTTCGGGACTTCATTCGGGGCAGCATACGCATAAAGAAAGATATCAACCGGGTTGAACCATGGACCTAAAGCGCTATATGATAAGCCAGATAACCTCCAATTTACTCAACCATGCCCAATAATCCCTCCGAACTCAAGGCCAGCGGCCTGAAGGCTACCCTGCCGCGCCTGAAGATCCTTGAGATCTTCCAGAACACCAGCGTGCGCCACCTCAGCGCCGAGGATGTCTACAAGCAATTGTTGTCGGACAACCTCGACGTCGGCCTGGCGACCGTGTATCGGGTATTGACGCAGTTCGAGCAGGCAGGCCTGCTGCAGCGCAATCACTTCGAGACCGGCAAGGCCGTGTTCGAGCTCAACGAGGGTTCGCACCATGACCACCTGGTATGCCTGGATTGCGGCAAGGTGGAAGAATTCTTCGATGCCGAAATCGAGAAGCGCCAGCTCAAGATTGCCCAGGAGCACGGTTTCGAGATCGCCGACCACGCCCTGGCGCTGTATGGCCACTGCAAGAACTGCCGTCGGCCGAAGAAGTAAAAAGCGGTCAAGAGCCGGCCTGCGGGGCCGAAAAACCGAAAGCCACGTGGTTTCACGTGGCTTTCGGTTTTTTACGGCCGAACAAACGCGCCTGTCTAGTGCTGGCTCAGCGCGCTCGACAACAGCTTGGCGGTGATGTCGACGATCGGGATCACCCGTTCATAGGCCATGCGGGTGGGGCCGATCACGCCCAGCGTGCCGACGATGCGGCCGTTGACCTCGTAGGGGGCGGTGACGATGCTCATGTCGTCCATCGGCACCAGCTGCGATTCGCCCCCGATGAATATCTGCACGCCCGTGGCTTTGCTGGACACGTCGAGCAATTGCAGCAGGCCAGTCTTCTTCTCGAACATGTCGAACAGCTGGCGCAGCGAATTCATGTTGGACGACAGGTCGGTGACCGACAGCAGGTTGCGCTCGCCGGAAATGACCACGTTGTTGTCGGCATCTTCGCTCATGGCGTCGCTGCCGGCCTCCACGGCGGCCTGCATCAGCATGGTCATGTCGTCGCGCAACTGGCGCAGCTCGCCCTGCAGGCGCAGTCGAACCTGCTCGAACGACTGGCCCGCATAATGCTGGTTGATGTAGTTGGCGGCCTGGGTCAGCTGGCTCGGGGTGTAGTCGACTTCGGTCAGCAACATGCGGTTCTGCACGTCGCCGCCCTGGTCGACGATCACCAGCAGGATGCGTTTTTCGGACAGCCGCAGGAATTCGATCTGCTGGAACACCGCTTCGCGCCTGGGCGTCATGACGACCCCGGCAAACTGCGATAGCGACGACAGCACCTGGGCGGCGTTGGTGATGATCTTCTGCGGCGAGGTGTTTTGCAACCGGTTCTGCATGCGGCCTTCGAGGGCGCTCTCGTCGATCGCCTCCACCGTCAGCAAGGTATCGACGAACATGCGGTAGCCGCGCGGCGTGGGCACCCGGCCGGCCGAGGTGTGCGGGCTGGCGACAAAGCCCATCTCTTCCAGGTCGGCCATGATGTTGCGGATCGTGGCCGGCGACAGTTCCAGCCCCGACAGCTTGGACAGCGCGCGCGAACCCACAGGCTGGCCGTCGGCGATATACCGTTCGACCAGGGCCTTCAAGAGAGTACGTGCGCGGTTGTCGAGTTGCATGCTTACTATTCTAACGACTAATCGATGCAAAAGCGGTGCTTGGCTTGACCTCGTGGCAAATAAGCCGCTGGACGGTCAATCCAGCTGTTGCAGCCAGTGTTGCAGCTCATGCAGGTCGCGGCAGATGGCGTCCGGTGCAAAGCCGGGTTCCAGCTGGCGCTCGAAGCGGTTCATCCATACCGCGCGCAACCCGGCCTGCTGGGCGCCGCGCACGTCCAGTGCGAGGTCGTCGCCGACATAGACGGTGTGGGCGGGGGCGATGCCCAGCGCATCGCAGGCGGCGTGGAAGATGGCGGGGTCGGGTTTGGCGCGGCCGAAGGTGTGGGCCGCGATCGAGACCTTGAAATGACCGGCCAGGCCGATGTGATCGAGGTTGGCGAAGCCATTGGACACCGAGCCCAGGGTCAGTGTCTGGCCCAGTCGCCGCAAGCCAGGCTCGACGTCGTCGAACAGGTCGACGGTGCTGCGCGCTTCGGAGAACAGCGCCATGGCGTGTTCGACCAGTCCCGGGTCTTCGCCGTGTTCGAGAAATACCTCGGTCAGCGCGGCATGACGCAGCTTCCACAGGTCGATGCGGTACACCGGGTCGCTTTCGAGCAGCGCCATGCGGCGCTCGCGCAGGCTGGCGATGGTGTGGGTGCGGGTGATGCGTGGCGCATTCTGGCGCAACCAGTCGAACAACAGGGTCTCGGCGCGCACCAGCACCGGCTGGATCGCCCATAGCGTGTCGTCGAGGTCGAACAGGACCGCCTTGACGGCCGGTGCGCGAGCGGAGCTTGCAATTTCATTCATTGGCATTCATTTTCATGATCAACAGGCGCCGGCCCGGTCGGGGCGGACGTCCGGGGCGGGCTCGACAGCCGGGTCCGCGCAGGCAGGCCGTCACCGGCGTTTTGGGTGGGCGCATCGCGCCGGTATGCGCGAAATGCGTTGCGCCAGGTTCTGGGCAACATCAAATTATGTTCTAATCCGCAGCATGTGGCCCATCAAATTACCCATCCAGGCAGCGGTACCCAAGACGATCGCCATCGTCGGCAAGTTTCAGGCGGTCGGCATTACCGAACTGCTGTCCGAGATTGCCGTCTTCCTCGAGTCGCACGGTCACACCGTGGTGTTCGAGGCCGAGACCGCCCACAACGTCGCGCTGGACGGGTACGACGCCATGACGCCGGAACAGATAGGGCAGCACGCCGACCTGGCCATCGTGGTCGGTGGCGACGGCACCATGCTGGGCATTGCACGCCAACTGGCGCCTTACAACGTGCCGCTGATCGGGATCAACCAGGGCCGCCTGGGTTTCATCACCGATATTTCCCAGGACCGCATGATACCGTCCCTGGGCGATATGCTCGAAGGCAAGGTCGAGGCCGAGTCGCGTTCGCTGCTGGAGGCGCGGGTGTTTCGCGAAGGCGTCGAGATCTTCCATGCGCTGGCCTTGAACGATGTGGTGGTGGCGCGCGGCGCCACCTCGGGCATGGTCGAGCTGCTGGTCGAGGTCGACGGCCGCTTCATGTACAACCAGCGTTCCGACGGCCTGATCGTGGCCACCCCGACCGGCTCGACCGCCTATGCCCTGTCGGCCGGCGGCCCGATCCTGCACCCCAGCCTGCACGGCATCGTACTGGTGCCGATCTCGCCGCATGCGCTGTCGAATCGGCCCATTACCATTTCGGATTCTTGCGAAATCGTCATCCAGGTGGTGGCGGGGCGCGAGGTCAGTGCCAACTTCGACATGCAGTCGCTGACCAGCGTGCTGCACGGCGACCGGATCGTGATTCGCCGCTCTGCCCACAAGATCACCTTCCTGCACCCGCAGGGCTGGAGTTATTTCGACACGCTGCGCCAGAAGTTGCACTGGAACGAATATCCGTCGCTGGAAGGGCGGCTACAATAGGCGCCAACTGATGCGGCAGCGAGCTGCCCGCCCATCGCGCCATCCACCTGTCCAGGACATCATGCTGCGTACCCTCACGATTCGCGACTTTGTCATTGTCGACGCCATCGAGCTCGAATTCGCACGCGGGTTTTCCGTCTTCACCGGCGAGACCGGCGCCGGCAAATCCATCCTGATCGATGCCCTGGCCCTGGCCCTGGGCGGTCGCGGCGACGCCAGCGTCGTGCGCGAGGGCGCCGCGCGGGCCGACATCAGCGCCGCCTTCACCCCGACGCCCGAAGTGCAGGCCTGGCTGGAGGCCAACGAATACCACGACGAGGACGGCGGCGTGCTGCTGCGGCGGGTGATCGATAACGCCGGGCGCTCCAAGGCCTACGTCAACGGCAGCGCCGCCACCGCCACCCAGTTGCGCGAACTGGGCGAAATGCTGGTCGACATCCACGGCCAGCATGCGCACCAGTCATTGATGAAACCCGATGCCCAGCGGCACCTGCTCGATAGCCAGGCCGGGCTGCTGGAGCTGGTGCGCGAGGTTGCCGGCGCCCATCGCCACTGGCGCGCCCTGGCCCGCCAGCGCGAACAGTTCGAGCAGGACCAGCGCAATGTGCTGCTGGAGCGCGAGCGGCTGCAATGGCAGGTAAGCGAACTGGACAAGCTGGCCGTGAAGCCTGGCGAGTGGGACGAGATCAGCGCCGAGCACACCCGCCTGTCGCATGCCGCCGCGCTCATCGGCGGCGCCCAGGAGGCCTTGCTGGCGATCTCCGAATCGGACGCGCCGATGCTGTCGCAGTTGTCGTCGATCACCCAGAAGCTGGGCAAGCTGGCCGATGTCGATGTTGCCTTGAAGCCGGTGCTCGACGTGCTGGAGCCGGCGCGCATCCAGATGCAGGAGGCGGTCTACGCCCTCAACGACTACCTGGGGCGGGTCGAGCTCGATCCGGCCCGGCTGCAGGAGGTCGAGTCGCGCCTGGAAGCCATTCATTCCACCGCCCGCAAGTTCCACGTGCAGCCGGACGACTTGCCGCAGGAACACGCCAGCCTGTCGGAGCAACTCAGGCAACTGGCCGACGCCAGCGACCTCGACGCGCTGCGCGCGCAGGAAGACAAGCTGAAGTCGGCCTACCTGGCCCTCGCCGGCAAGCTGTCCCGGGCGCGCGCGGCCGCCGCCGAGGCGCTGGGCGCGGCCGTCACGGCGGCCATGCAGGACCTGTCGATGTCGGGCGGTCGCTTCGCCATCGCCCTGCACGGCGGCGAGCCCGCCGCCCATGGCCTGGAGCAGGTCGAATTCCAGGTTGCCGGACATGCCGGCGTGGCGTTGCGCGCGCTGGCCAAGGTCGCCTCCGGCGGCGAACTGGCCCGTATCTCGCTGGCCATCTCGGTGATCGCATCGCACGCCACAGGCACGCCGACGCTCATCTTCGATGAGGTCGACAGTGGTATCGGCGGCGGCGTGGCCGAAGTGGTGGGGCGCCTGCTGCGCCGCCTAGGGCAGGAGCACCAGGTGTTGTGCGTGACGCACCTGCCGCAGGTGGCCAGCCAGGCCAACCAGCACTTCCAGGTCAGCAAGCGCAGCCAGGGTGAACGTACGCTGTCGACCATCGACGCGCTCGACGCCAAGTCGCGCGTCGAGGAAATCGCCCGCATGCTGGGCGGACTCGAGATCACTGCCACCACCCGCAAGCATGCGCGCGAATTGCTGGCGTCCTGAGCGTTCCTCCTTCTATCCCGATTCGATGTCATTCAAACCAGAGCCCCCGCTTCCCACCGACCGTAGCACCGCCGTCGTGCTGGTCAACCTCGGCACGCCCGACGCCGCCGAAACCACGGCGGTGCGGCGCTACCTGAAGCAGTTCCTGTCCGATCCACGGGTGGTGGAGATCCCGCGCGCGGTATGGTGGTTCATCCTCAACGGCGTGATCCTGCCGTTTCGCTCCTCGCGCTCGGCTGCCAAGTACCGCACCATCTGGACCGAGCAGGGGTCGCCGTTGATGGTGCACACCCGGCAACAGGCTGCCGGACTGGGCCGGTTGCTGGCCGGTCGCGGCCACCAGGTGCGCGTCGAGCACGCCATGCGCTACGGCAATCCCGCTCTGCCGGACGTGCTGCAGCGGCTCAAGGCAGAGGGTTGCCAGCGTATCCTGGTGCTGCCTGCCTATCCCCAATATTCGGGTACCACCACCGCCTCGATCTTCGACGCCGTGTTCACCCATTATCGGCAGGTACGCAATATCCCGGCGTTGCGCCTGGTGCGTGACTATCATCTGCATCCGGCCTACATCGATGCCTTGCGGCAGTCGGTGCAGGCCTACTGGGCCGAGCACGGCTGCGGCGAGCGCCTGGTGATGAGCTTTCATGGCGTGCCTCGCCGTACCCATGAACTGGGCGACCCGTATTACGACGAATGCCTGCACACAGCCAGCTTGCTGGCGCAGGCACTGGGACTGGAGGCGGATCGATACCTGGTGACGTTCCAGTCGCGCTTCGGGCGCGCCGAATGGCTGCAGCCCTATACCGCGCCGACCGTGGCGCAATTGGGACGTGACGGGATAGGACGCATCGATGTGGTCTGTCCCGGTTTTACCAGCGATTGCCTGGAGACCCTGGAAGAAATCGCCATGGAGGTCCGGGACGAGTTCCTGCATGCCGGTGGCGCACAATTCCATTACATCGCTTGCCTCAACGAATCGCCGCCCTGGCTGGCGGCGTTGGCCGACATCGCCGAGCAGGAACTGGCCGGATGGCCGACGCGCCAGGCGGGGCTGCTAGAATAACTGGCTCGAGCGGGAGAGCGGCGGCAGGGCAAGCCGGCGTGGGGGCTGGCGGTGCAGGCGGTTGCTACAGGGCAAACTCCCCGACCAGCTGGGAATAGCTGATCCACGCCGTCGCCAGCAGGCTGTAGGCCGCGACCAGGATGGTCACTGCGATCAGAGGCAATTTCATGGTGTCCCCCATTTGGATGTCGGCGCTGTCCGCGCATGGCGCCCCACCATGTTAGGCCACGCCGGCATCGACTTGAAGCCGGGGCGCGACATGTTTGTAACCCCTCGTAACAATTCTCTTGTTGAAATGACAGGAAAAGGCAAAAAGGCCTTGAAATGCGGGCAAGCCCCCCTTATCTAGGGCGGCATCCGGGTTCGGTCCTGTCATCCCTGTTGTGCCTTGGCGACGGGACGCCTGGCAAGACTTCACGTAACGCTTTGATTTGTTGGAGGTAATTCAGGAATGCAAGACAACGATAAACAGCAAGCCCAGAACGAGCAGGCGTCGGTGCAGGCCGAACAGGTGAACAGCGGTGAAGGCGAGGCCCAGGTGGAGCCGGTCGCTGCCGCCGAGCCGACACTGGAAGACAAGCTGGCCGCCGCTGAAGCGCGTGCCGCCGAGATGCAGGATGCTTTCCTGCGGGCGCGTGCCGAGGGCGAAAACATTCGCCGCCGCGCCCAGGACGATATCGCCAAGGCCCACAAATTTGCCATCGAAGGGTTTGCCGAATCGCTGCTGGCGGTCAAGGACAGTCTTGAAATGGCCCTGAAGCTGGACAATCCCAGCCTTGAATCGCTCAAGGAAGGGGTCGAGATGACCTTGAAGCAACTGTCTTCGGCGTTCGAAAAAAACAAGTTGCAAGAGGTCAACCCACAAGCCGGTGAAAAACTCGACCCGATGAAGCACCAGGCCATCTCGGCCGTGCCGGCCGAGCAGGACGCCAATACCGTGGTCACCGTGTTGCAGAAGGGCTACGTTATTTCCGAGCGTTTGCTGCGCCCGGCACTGGTGACGGTGGCACAGGGAAAGTAATTCAGGCGGCGGACGCCAAAAGGCATAAAAATTGCTTTTTGGGCTGGCTCCGGCGCTTGAAACTCTGACTGTCCTCCACATATTAAAACCATTCAAAACTACTATGGCCCGGCATCCAGGGCCGATCGAGGAAAAATCATGGGAAAAATCATTGGTATTGACCTGGGCACCACCAACTCTTGCGTTTCCGTCATGGAAGGCAATACGCCCAAGGTAATCGAGAACTCCGAAGGCGCGCGTACCACGCCGTCGATCATCGCCTATCAAGAAGACGGTGAAGTCCTGGTCGGCGCACCCGCCAAGCGCCAGGCTGTCACCAACCCCAAGAACACCATCTACGCGGCCAAGCG
Organism: Herbaspirillum sp. YR522; assembly: GCF_000282575.1. Classification (GTDB taxonomy): domain Bacteria; phylum Pseudomonadota; class Gammaproteobacteria; order Burkholderiales; family Burkholderiaceae_D; genus Herbaspirillum. The sequence goes on from NZ_AKJA01000132.1 coordinate 17,509, forward strand.
CCTGATCGGTCGCAAGTTCGACGAGAAGAACGTGCAGAAGGACATCGACCTGATGCCCTACCAGATCGTCAAGGCCGACAACGGCGACGCCTGGATCGGCGTGCGCGACAAGAAGCTGGCACCACCACAGATCTCGGCCGAAGTGCTGCGCAAGATGAAGAAGACGGCAGAAGACTACCTGGGCGAAGAAGTGACCGAGGCGGTCATCACCGTGCCGGCGTACTTCAACGATGCACAGCGTCAAGCCACCAAGGATGCCGGCCGCATTGCCGGCCTGGACGTCAAGCGCATCATCAACGAGCCGACCGCGGCGGCATTGGCATTCGGCCTGGACAAGGCTGAAAAGGGCGACCGCAAGATCGCCGTGTATGACCTCGGCGGCGGTACCTTCGACGTGTCGATCATCGAGATCGCCGATGTCGATGGTGAAAAGCAGTTCGAAGTGCTGTCGACCAACGGCGACACCTTCCTGGGTGGCGAAGACTTCGACCAGCGCCTGATCGACTACATCATCGAAGAGTTCAAGAAGATCAACGGCCTGGACCTGTCCAAGGACGCCATCGCCCTGCAACGCATCAAGGCCTCCGCCGAGCGTGCCAAGATCGAGCTGTCGTCGTCGCAACAGACCGAGATCAACGAACCGTACATCGCCATGGCCAATGGCGCGCCGGTCCACCTGAACCTGAAGATCACCCGCGCCAAGCTCGAATCGCTGGTCGAGGAACTGATCAACCAGACCATCGAGCCATGCCGCATCGCCATCAAGGATGCCGGCGTGAAGGTGTTTGATATCGATGACGTGATCCTGGTCGGCGGCATGACCCGCATGCCCAAGGTGCTGGAAAAGGTCAAGGAATTCTTCGGCAAGGAACCACGCCGTGACGTCAACCCCGACGAAGCCGTCGCCGTGGGCGCCGCGATCCAGGGTTCGGTGTTGTCGGGTGATCGCAAGGACGTGCTGCTGCTGGACGTGACCCCGCTGTCGCTGGGTATCGAGACCATGGGCGGCGTGATGACCAAGATGATCAAGAAGAACACCACCATCCCGACCAAGTTCAGCCAGGTGTTCTCTACCGCCGACGACAACCAGCCGGCAGTGACCATCAAGGTGTACCAGGGCGAGCGCGAGATGGCGGCCGGCAACAAGGGCCTGGGCGAGTTCAACCTGGAAGGCATCCCGCCGTCGCCACGCGGCACGCCGCAGATCGAAGTGACCTTCGACATCGACGCCAACGGCATCCTGCACGTGGGCGCCAAGGACAAGGCCACCGGCAAGGAAAACAAGATCACCATCAAGGCGAACTCGGGCTTGAACGAGGACGAGATCGAAAAGATGGTGCGTGACGCCGAAGTCAACGCCGAAGAAGACAAGCGCCTGCGCGAGATGGCCGAGAGCCGCAACCAGGGCGATGCGCTGGTGCACTCCACCCGCAAGGCGCTGACCGAATACGGCGACAAGCTGGAAGGCGGCGAGAAGGAAATCATCGAGGCAGCCATCAAGGAACTCGAGGATGTCCTCAAGGGCGACGACAAGGCAGCTATCGATGCCAAGACCGCTGCCCTGTCGACTGCGGCGCAGAAGCTGGGCGAGAAGATGTATGCCGACCAGCAGGCGCAGGCAGCCGCGGCCGGTGGCGCTGGCGCCGCCGGTGGTGCGGCCGAGGGCGCTGCCGCCGGTGCCGGCCGTGCCAAGGACGACAACGTGGTCGACGCCGACTTCAAGGAAGTCAAGTAATCCCAGCCTGACGCCAACGACGGACGGCATGTGCCCGGGTGCCAGACCGGCTGTGACAAGCAGCCGGTTTGGCAACCCGGGCCGATTTTTGAAGTGCGTATTATCCAGTGCACGCATAAGCACCGGCGGCCACGCCAGGTTCAGCGACCAACGCTGCACTTGGCTTTTTCCGTATGTTGGTTTCGGCCTTTAGAGACGAGTTGCAAATATGGCAAAACGCGATTTTTACGAGATTCTCGGACTGGCCAAGAACGCCACCGACGAAGAGATCAAGAAGACTTATCGCAAGCTTGCGATGAAGTATCATCCTGACCGCAATCCTGACAGCAAGGGCGCTGAAGAGAAGTTCAAGGAGGTCAAGGAAGCCTACGAGATGCTGTCCGATCCCGAGAAGCGCCAAGCCTACGATCGCTACGGCCATGCCGGCGTCGATCCCAACATGGGCGGCGGCGCGGGCGCCGGCGCCGGTGGTTTCGCCGATGCCTTCGGCGACATCTTCGGTGACATCTTCGGTGGCGGCGGCGGTGGTCGTGGCCGCAGCGCGGGACCCCAGGTCTATCGCGGCGCCGACCTGCGCTACAACCTCGAGATCACGCTGGAACAGGCCGCCCACGGTTTCGATACCACCATCCGGGTACCGTCCTGGGACGAATGCGGCACCTGCCACGGCAATGGCGCCAAGCCGGGCACCACGCCCACCACCTGCGGCACCTGCGGCGGTCACGGCCAGGTGCGCATGCAGCAGGGCTTTTTCAGCATCCAGCAGACCTGCCCCAAGTGCCACGGCAGCGGCAAGGTGATTCCCGAACCCTGCCCGACCTGCGCCGGTGCCGGACGGATCAAGCGCAACAAGACCCTGGAAGTCAATATTCCCGCCGGGATCGACGACGGCATGCGTATCCGCTCGGGTGGCAACGGCGAGCCCGGTGTCAACGGTGGCCCGTCGGGCGACCTGTATGTCGAGATCCACATCAAGCAGCACGATGTGTTCCACCGCGAGGGTGACGACCTGAGCTGCGAAATGCCGATTTCGTTCGCCAAGGCAGCGCTGGGCGGCGAGATCGAAGCGCCCACGCTCAATGGCAAGGCGGCCTTCTCCATTCCCGAGGGGACCCAATCGGGCAAGACCTTCCGCCTGCGCGGCAAGGGCGTCAAGAACGTGCACTCCAAGGTGCCGGGCGACCTGTTCTGCCGCGTGGTGGTCGAGACCCCGGTGAAGTTGACCGAACGCCAGAAGGACCTGATGCGCGAGTTCGAGCAGTTGACCACCGAAGGCGGCGCCAAGCATAGCCCGCAAACCAAGACCTGGAAGGACAAGGTCAAGGAATTCTTCGAGTAACGGGCTTCGTGCCGGATACCGGCCGGCCATGCGCCGGCCGCTTCCTTGCCGCGTATCTTCTATACAATGCAATCGCGGTGATATCGCCATCGTCCACGGTGCCCATGTGCCGTGGCAACCGGAAGACCAGGAGCCACACGCCTGAAAAGCAGCGTCGCGCAGGGGCCGGCATATCGGCGCGACATCGGCAACACGGACATCGCAACGATGCCGGCCGCAAGCTGCTTGTCTTTCGCTCATCCATCCAGCGCGCTATCGCGCCGCCTGCCCACGCAGACGGCGCATCGATGCGCGCGACCAACCAGATCTTGCCGCCCATGACATCACCAAGCCCACAAGACATGATCCAGGAACAGCTGCTCAAGGGAAACCGCCGCTGGGCCTCCGAAATCACCGCCCGCGACCCCGACTTCTTCAAGAAGCTGGGTGCCCAGCGCTCGCCCGAATACATGTGGATCGGCTGCTCGGACAATCGCGTGCCGGCCAACGACCTGCTGGGCTTGCTGCCCGGTGAACTGTTCGTCCATCGCAACATCGCCAACGTGGTGGTGCACACCGACCTGAATTGCCTGTCGGTGTTGCAGTTCGCCGTTGACGTACTGAAGGTCAGGCACGTGATCATCTGCGGCCACTATGGCTGCGCCGGCGTGTCGGCCGCGCTGACCAAGCGCCGTGTCGGCCTGGCCGACAACTGGCTGCAGCATGTGCAGGACGTGCATGAAAAGCACCTGCACTGTTTCCACGACGGCATGAGCCACAACGAGCAGCACGATCGCCTGTGCGAACTCAACGTGCTGGAGCAGATGGCCAACATCTGCCGCACCACCATCGTCACCGACGCCTGGGAGCGCGGCCAGGAGCTCAGTATCTATGGCCTGGTCTATGGCGTGCACGATGGCCTGTTGCGTAACCTGACCGAGGCCATCGGCAGTGCCGACGAATGCCAGCGCCACCTGAGCCAGAGCCTGGCGCGTTACGCCGACGTGCAACGCTGAGGCGGCCTGCAGCGTTTGGGGTGGACGGGCGCATGGCCCAGTCAACAGCGGCCCGGTCGAGGAATCGACCGGGCCGTTTTGCATGGGGACCATGTCATCGCCGCGCCGCGCCGCGCAGGCCTGGCCTGCCGATCCGTGGCGCATGTGCCTTGGCCTGACGCCGACGCCGATGCCGACGCGGGTGGATGGAACCGGGCAGGAAAGAATCGTCACTTATTTCCGTTGCCTCACTCCTCGCCCCACCAAGCCTGAAACGAATGAATCGCGCGACCGCCTCGCCCGCGGTCCGCTCACGTTTGGCCAGGCGCAAACCTGTAAAGAAATCAATATGCCCACGATCGCTCCTAGCTTCCCTGTGGTGACGGCCGGTCTCGACCCTGCCGCGCTGAAACCGGCCGACCTCAAATCGGCATCGGTGCCGGTCACGACCCCGAAGGTAGCCCTGTCGACAGACCAGCAACGCGCCACCGGTCCGGCCGGCCTGGCATTGCCCAAGACCTCCCAGACCAGGCTGAGGAACACCGCCCGCCATTTGCAACAGGTCACGCAGGCGCTGGGTGAGGAGCTCATGGCCCTGCACGAGCAATTGCGTGGCCAGACCGACGACGATGGCCAGGCCGGCGGCCTGATCCGGCGCAATCGGCTCAAGACCCGACTTGGCAACCTGATGGACAAGACCAGCGAGATGAGCAATTTCCGGCTCTTTCCGACGAGCACGCCGCATGGCGAGCCAGGCCGCCTGGCGGCGCTGTTGCTGGAGCGGCAGAGACAGGCTGGCGGTCCGCAGCCGCATGTGCTGGCCCAGTTGGGCCTGGAACAGAAGCTGCAGGTGCTGTTCGACTATCACCCGCAACTGGCCGGGGTGGTCGAGCGTGCCGGCCGCGGCAAGGTCGCCGCGGCAGTGCAGCACATGGCCTCGAGCAGCCCGCGCGTGGACCTCACGCTGGACGCCATCGACGACATGTACGCCCAGGTGCGAGCCGCGCGCGAGCAGGGCCACACGGATGCGCACATCACGCAGATGCTGAGCCAGGCCACCTCCCGCTTGCAGGCATCGGGCGGCATTTTCGGCAGGGCCTCGACGCGCATCAGGAATAATCCGGGCAACAACGATGAAGTCGATGCCAACATGCTCGGCAAGTGGATCGCACAGGGCAAGCCGGTGGCGACCACCGAAACCGTGCGCTATGGTTTCATCAACAAGGCGCCGGGCGTGGTCGACACCGACGACCAGGTCCTGCTCGAGAAGTGGCTCGGGGTGGCCGGTTTCGACACCAGCGAGGTGGCGGGCAATACGCCGCTGCTGGTGCGCGAGTGTGCCGACCGGGAACACCTGAGCCAAGCGGTGGAGGAACCGCTGCGCAAGCGCCTGATCGTCGATGAACCATTCGAAGTCTTCAATCCGGCGGGCGCGCGCAGCGACGAATCGACGCCGCTGTTGCATGGCGCCGCCACCACCACGGTCGAGATCGAGCAGGTGCCGATGCTGCTGGCGCTCAAATACGTCATCTGCGGCCAGGACCAGCGGGTGCACCAGGACGTGCTGAAGATACTGGACGACGCCAGGATCATCGAAGCCTTCTCCAGCCACGATCCCGCGCTGGCCGAGAAGATCTCGGGCGCGCTGCGCGGTGCCGACCAGCCGGCTGCGATGCGCCTGCACCGCAAGCTGGTGGCCGCCGAATTGATGAATACCTTCCTCGAGGGCGGCTCGGCGCTGGAGACGGCCAAGGACGTCGCGCCCTACGCCCTGGGCGGGATGTTCATGGAAGCGGTGAAGCACCTGACGCCGGACGGCTTGCCCAAGTCGATCGTGACCGAACTGTTCCTGGGCGGCGCTGACCTGGGCGACAACGGCATGGGCTGCATGGCAGAGCTGAGGTCGCAGGCCATGACGGTCAAGGGGATCGAGGTGGGCGGCATCGCCGACCTGTACGAAAAGACCTTCGGCCAGCCAGGCGCCAACATGGGGGTCATGCTGGCGCACCTGGCCTTGCTGGGCGCCGGGGCCGCCAACCCGGAAAGCAAACTGGCGGGGGTGGCCAAGGCCATGGGTTTCGTCAAGCCCACCGGCCCGCTGGCCGCCATCACCGAGACCCAGATGCAATCCTTCCTCACCGGCTCGGGAGTCAGTGTGGCCATGACCACGCTCTATTCCGGCGCCGGTGCGCTGTCGTCCAATCCGGCCTTCCTGGCGCTCCTGGGCGCGGGTGCCATCATGGGCACTTCCATTTCGCCGGCCATCGGCTTTGGCATCCTGCATGCCGAGCTGGCGCTGGCGGTGAAGAAGCGACTGGTGGACCGGACCCTGGCCCCGCCGCAAGAGCTCGCGTTGAGCGATGACGCCGCAGTGACCAGGTTTTGCCATAAGGAAGCGATGAACCAGTTGATGATGCAGACCGGCAATGGCGCAGGCAACATCGCCTTCCTGTTCGCACCGCTGGCGGCCAGCGCCAAATTGCTGGGGTTCGCGGTGCCCAAGGAACTGGTCGACCTGGTGCTCGAGCCGCTGATGCCGGGCATGGAGAATATCGTGCGGGTCGGTGCCATGGATGACCACGAAGCATCCAAGCGGGACGCCATCAAGAAGATCAAGGAAAAATGCATCGAAGAAGCTGCCGACGGCAATGCCACGCCGATGACGCTGGACGATTTCGATGCCATGACGCTGAGCGGGGTCGACAGGGTTGCGGCGCAATGGTCACTGACCATCGCCAGTCCCTTCGTGTGGATGCTGGGGCGCAGCCACTACCCTGACCTGGTGCCGGTACCGTCGCAGGCAGACGCGCCCGACACCCGGCATTGAGCGTGGCCGGGCGCGGTTTCGGATAGGGTCAGAAGCAGTGTTGCGGCGCCGGGAAGCTGCCCTCCCGAACCGCCGTCACATAGGCTGCGAGCGCGGCCTCGATACTGTCGGCGCCTTCCATGAAATTGCGTACGAAGCGGCTCTTGTGGCCCGGGAAGACGCCCAGCATGTCGTGCATCACCAGCACCTGGCCCGAACAGTCGGGACCGGCGCCAATGCCGATGGTGGGGATGGTCAGGCGCTCGGTGACTTCCCGGCCCAGGGTCGCCGGCACCGCCTCGATCACGATCAGCGAGGCGCCGGCCTGTTGCAGCGCGGCCGCATCGGCATGCAACTGGGTAGCGCCGTCGCTGGTCTTGCCCTGGACCTTGAATCCGCCCAGTTGATGCACCGATTGCGGCGTGAGACCGATATGGGCGCACACCGGGATGCCGCGCTCGGTGAGGAACCTGACCGTGTCGGCCAGCCAGGCACCGCCTTCCAGCTTGACCACCTGCGCACCGGCCTGCATCAGCACTGCCGCATGGCCAAACGCATCTTCGCGCGAGGCGTAGGTGCCGAACGGCAGGTCGGCGACGACCAGCATGGCGCCGGCCCCGCGCGCCACGCTGGCGGTATGGTAGGCGACGTCGGCCAGGCTCACCGGCAAGGTCGAGCCATGGCCCTGGCAGACCATGCCCAGCGAATCCCCGATCAATACCGTATCGACTCCGGCGCGATCCATCAGGCTGGCGAAGCTGGCGTCGTAGCAGGTCAGCATTGAAATCCTGTCGCCCTTGTTGCGCATCGCCTGCAGCGTGTGTGTCGTGACCGGCTTGCTGCGCGCGGCCGAACCGGATTGCTGAAGATAACCTGCCATGGGTTCAAACTCCCTGATTGAGAAAGGCACGCTTGCCGCGCATCGCTTCGATGTGCAGCAGCAGCGTCTGGAGGTCGGCATCCTGGTGTGCCGGATCCAGGTGCTCGGTGTTGATGGTCAGCACCGGCGCCTCGTCGTAGTGATAGAAAAAGTTGCTGTAGCCGTCCGACAGGCTTTGCAGGTATTCCGCCGAGATCGCCTCTTCCATGTCGACGGCACGTTGCGCGATGCGCGCCTGCAACACCTCCACCGGCGCCTGCAGATACAGCACCAGGTCCGGCACCCGGACCTGCACCCCCAATTGCGCATGCAATTGCTGGTACAGCAGCAGTTCGGGTTCGGGCAGGGTCAGTTGCGAAAACAGCATGTTCTTCTCGAGCATGAAGTCGGCCACGAAGCGTTGCTCCAGCAGCGCCTCGTCCAGTGGTGCCCGCAATTGATGCAGGCGCTGCAGCAGGAAGCAGGTCTGGGTCTGGAACGCAAACCGTGGCGCGTCGCGATAGAAGTCGGCCAGAAAGGGATTGGCCTCGGGTTGTTCGAGCAGGGCGTGGGCCCCGAACAGGGTCGATAGACGTTGCGCCAGCGAGGTCTTGCCGACCCCGATCGGGCCTTCGATGGCGATATAGCGATAGCTGTCCAGTTCCATGGATGTTCTCTTTTCTTGGATGTCGGAAATCGTGTCCCGGCAGGTGCGGCATTGTAGTTGATTTTGCCGCCGCCACCGGCGTGTCGGGCTTCAGCCCCGGCTGATGGATAAGAGAGGATTCATGTGGTTGTTTTGACAATGTTTAGTCGGAATAGCGTGGTGTCCCTGACAATTCGGTAGTAAATCGCCCTTTATTCGAAAGAAAGCGAGGCGCCTGGAGACCGCAAAATGGCTTAGGCCCCCAATGGGCCTGGCGCCGGCGCGGTTGCTTTGGGGATAGACCTGCCTGGGCTGCCAATAGTGCCGTGTGGCGTGTGCTGCCGTCGGCGACGGGGGATCGAAGGATAACAAGAAGGAGTGGGATTGAAATCGCTACGTCATGTCTTGCCGGTGCTGTGTGTGCTCAACCTGCTGCTGTTCATGATGCTGGCCGGCAGCTGGTGGTTGGGCGCGCTGGTGGGCCTGTTCATCGGCGGCGCGTTCTACCTGACCTGCCTGCCGGCGCCTGCCCAGGAGCCGGTCCCGGCGCCGCCCGGGACGATGCCCGACGGCTTGCCGGCCCTGTTGCGCCAGGTGTTGCCGATATGGCGCGGGCATGTCGAACTGGCGCGCACCCAGACCCAGGGCGCCATCGATACGCTCAGCGCCCGTTTTGCCGGTATCAACGAGCGCCTGGGACGCAGCCGGCAACTGGCGCATGACGCGCCAGGCGCCGAGATCGGGCAGCTGTTGCAGGATGCCGGGCAACAGCTCGGGACCCTGGCGCAGGCGCTGGAACGCATCCTGGCCTCGCGCCAGTCGCTGCAGGGCAAGCTCGAAGGGCTGGCCGCGGCCAACGACGAAATTCGTCAACTGGCACTCCAGAACCAGCAACTGGCTGGCCAGGCCGGCGTGAGCGACCTGCTCAGCGACCAGCAAAGCTGGCAGGAGCTGGCCGAGCGCGCGGCCGCCAACAGCCGCCAGATCGTGCTGCGCACCAAGGCCGCCCGCCAGCAGATCCAGGCGGCGGTGATTGCCGCCGTGGAGCTGCCCGACGGCGCCGACGGCATCGTCGAGGACTCGCGCGCCATGATCGAGCGGGTGCTGGCCCGGTTCGGCCAGGCCGCCACCGCATTGGCTTCGACGGTAGAGCAGATGGCGGCCGAGAACCGGGCGGTCGACCAGGAGGTGGGCGAGATTCTGGTCAACCTGCAGTTCCAGGACCGCATCGGTCAGATTCTCGAGCAACTGCAGGGCGACATCGCCCGCATGCAGGGCCGCTCCCCGGAAAGCACGCTGCCGTCGCCGCAACAATGGCTGGCCGAACTCGAGCAGACCTATACCACCCCGGAACAACGCCAGGTGCATGCCGGCGCAGGGGGCCGCCCCACGCTGCAGTCACAGGTCGACTTCTTCTGATGGAGCCTCGTATGGAAAAGAGCATTTTGATCGTCGACGACTCATTCAGCCTGCGCCAGACCATTTCGATCGCCTTGAGGGCGGCCGGGTACCACGTGGTCGAGGCCAGCGACGGCAGGGATGCACTCAGGCAACTCGATGGCCGCAAGTTCAACCTGGTCATCTCGGACCTCAACATGCCCCATCTGGATGGCCTCAATTTCGTGCGGGAGATGAAGCAGATGGCAGCCTATCGTTTTACCCCCGTGATCATGCTCACCACCGAAAGCGGCGAGGCGTTCAAGCAGGAGGGCAAGGCCGCCGGTATCCGCGCCTGGGTCCACAAGCCGTTCCAGCCGGCGGTGCTGCTGGAGGCCGTGGCCAAGCTGGTGCTGCCGTGAACCGAGGACACCTGCGATGCCATTGAAGTATTCACTGCAGCATGACAGGTCGCTGTTGACGTTCAACGGCGGCCTGACGATCTTCCAGGCGGCCGAGCGCAAGCCTGAGCTGCTGCACATCCTGGCGCGCAGCCAGGGCACGCTGGCGCTCGACCTGTCCGGCGTGGACGAGATCGATACCGCCGGCGTGCAGCTGCTGTTGCTGCTGCGACGCGAAGCCGCAGCGCAGCAGCGCGCGGTCGACGTCATCGCCTACAGCCCTCCGGTGCTGGCGGTGTTCGACCTGTTGCAGCTGCATTCGCTGTTCTTTGCCGCGCCGCCCGGGCCTGCCGCGCAGGAGGAAGCATGAAGAAGGATTCGGCGCGCGACGCGGTGGTGCAGGAAGCCCGCGAACTGCTGGTGGCGATGGAGGCGGCGCTGCTGCAGATCGAGATGGATGGCCCATCGCGCGACGCCATCAATGCCATCTTTCGCGCCGCCCATACCATCAAGGGATCGGCCGGCCTGTTCGCACTCGACAGCATCGTGCAGTTCACGCATCTGGTCGAGAGCGTGCTGGACCGGGTGCGCACCGGGCAGCTCTCGCTCGACCCGCACATGATGTCGCTGCTGCTCAAGTGCGGCGACTACATCGGCGAACTGGTCGATGCCATCGAGCGCCACGAGGAAGACCGCGAGCCGGACCTGCCGCGTCGCACCGAACTGGAGGCATCACTGAACCTGTTGCTGGGCGGACCTGGCCGGGCAGTGGCAGCGCCCGCGCCGGCGCCGACGACGGCGAGCGTCGCGCCCGCCGCCGCGCCGCGGGTGGCCGCCGGGCCATCGGCCTCCAATCCGTATTGGCACCTGTCGCTCACATTCAATCGCAACGTCATGCGCGATGGGCTCGACCCGGTGTCGTTCCTGCATTACCTGCGCACGCTGGGCCGCATCGTGGCCATCGTCACGGTGCAGGAAGACATGCCGGCGGCGCCGCAGATGGACGCCGAGACCTGTTATGTGGGGTTCGAGATCTGCCTCATTTCCGATTCCAGCCAGCAGACGCTGGAGAACGTGTTCGAGTTCGTGCGCGACGACAGCCGCATCGAGATCATTGCCCCGCATAGCGCTTTGTCGGCCTATGGCGCGGTACTGCATCGGCTGGGCCCGGCCAGCGCCCTGGCGTTGGGGCAGGCATGGCACGCCCACGGCGCCTTGAGCGCGGACGAACTGGATGGCCTGGGCATGGCCCGGCGTGCCTCCCTCGACGATGAGCTGGTGGTCCCGGCGCTGGCCATCGATCCGATGGCGCCGTCGCCGCGCCCGCTCGATGGCGACGGCGCCGTGGCCGGCAGTGCGCGCCCCAGGCTATTGGAAGAGCGCCGGGCACAGGAACAGAAATTCATCAAGATCGAGGTCGCCAAGCTGGACCAGCTGATCGACCTGGTGGGCGAGCTGGTGATCGCCGGCGCCGGTGCGCGCCTGATTGCGCGGCGTCGCAAGGATAGCCAGTTCGAAGAGGCGACCCAGACCATCCACACCTTGATGGAGCAGATCCGCGATGCCGCGCTGACGCTGCGCATGGTGCAGATCAACGAGGTGTTCCAGCGCTTTCCCCGGGTGGTGCGGGATCTGGCGCAGGACCTCGGCAAGGATATCGAGCTGGTCATGACCGGCGCCGATACCGAACTGGATAAATCGATGGTCGAGCGCATCGCCGATCCCTTGATGCACATCGTGCGCAACGCCATCGACCACGGCATCGAGCCGCCGGCCAGGCGCATCGCGGCCGGCAAGCCGGCCAAGGCCACGCTGCAGCTCAATGCGTCGCACGAATCGGGTAGCGTGGTCATCGAGGTGATGGACGACGGTCGCGGCATGGACCGTGACCGTATCCTGGCCACCGCGGTCGAGCGGGGCCTGGCCACGGCCGATGCCGACCTGTCCGACGCCGAGATCTACCGCTTCGTCTTCGAGCCGGGCTTTTCCACGGCGGCGCAGGTGACGGCCCTGTCCGGGCGCGGTGTCGGCATGGATGTGGTCAGGCGCAATATCGACGCCCTGCGTGGCGAGATCGACATCGATACCCAGGCCGGCATAGGCACCGTGGTACGGGTGCGCCTGCCCTTGACCCTGGCCATCATCTCGGGCTTCCAGGTGGTGGTGGGCAATGCCGTGTTCGTGGTGCCGCTGGATATGGTGGTCGAGTGCATCGACATGCCCGAGCATCATGGCGGGCGCCATATCGTCTCGGTGCGTGACGAGGCACTGCCATTCGTACCGCTGCGGGAGCTGTTCGACCTGGCAGAGCAGGGACGTTCCCGCAAGAGCCTGGTGATCGTGCAGTATGGCCAGCAACGCGCGGGCCTGCTGGTCGATGGGCTACTGGGCGAATGCCAGGCCGTGATCAAGCCGCTGGGCATGCTCTTCGGCAAGGTCAAGGGGCTGTCCGGCTCGACCATCCTGGGCGATGGACGGGTGGCGCTGATCCTCGACATCCCGCACCTGATCCACTACACGCAGCAGCATGACCAGCACCAGATGGTCCAGGCAGGTCCGTGATGACGCAGCCGCTCCGAATCGTGAACGACCCCAGATAGGGATGCAACATGAACAATACATTGACCCACAGGATGAGCATCAAGCAACTCTTCATCTGGCTGGCAGTCGTGCTGTCGCTGCTGGTGGCGGTGGTCATCAGCCTCACCGACGCGCTGCGCGAGGCCAACCTGACACTGGAGAACGCACATGCCTCGCGCTACTACTCGGCCACCCTGGCCAACGAGCTGCGGCGCACCACCGAGGACATGACCAAGTTCGCCCGGGCCTATGTCACCACGGGCGACCCCAACGACGAAGAACGTTATTACATGATCGTCGACATCCGCAACGGCAAGCGCGCCCGACCCGGCAACTATGATCGTTTCAACTGGGACCTGGTGGTCGCCCGCAAGCTCGAAGATGGCAAGGATGCACGCCCGGTACCGCTGGCCGAGCTGATCAAGCAGTCCGGCTTTACCGAGCAGGAACTGTCCAAGATGCGCGATGCGATCCAGGTCGCCGATCAACTTTCGAAGATCGATATCACCGCCTTTCATGCGGTCAAGGGCGAGTTCGACGACGGCGAAGGCAAGTTCACCGTGGTCGGCGCGCCCAACCAGGCCATGGCGCAGGAGCTGGTATTTGACCAGAACTATCGCAGCCTGTTCGGGCGCGCCATGAGCCCGGTCAACGATTTCCTGCGGCTGGTGGACGAGCGGACCCAGGCCAAGGTGCAACATGCCCAGCAACAATATGCCCAGTTGCAGCAGAAGATATTCTGGCTGCTGGCGGCGTCGGTGCTGGTGCTGTTCCTGTGCCTGTGGTTTGCCTATTACACGATCCGGTCCCAGATCGGCGGCGAGCCGCGCGACGCCATGGCCGTGCTGCGCCGGGTGGCCGAAGGTGACCTGACCGTCAACGTGCCCTTGTCGTCCCGTGACAAGGTCAGCGTGCTCTACAGCACCCAGCAGGTGATCAACAAATGGACCGAAGTCATCGGCGACGTCGGTGGCACGGCCAGCTCGCTGGCGTCGGCCTCGGAGCAGATCTCGTCTTCGTCGCAGGCGCTGTCGCACAATGCGTCCCAGCAAGCCACCAACGTCGAGGAGACCAGTGCCTCGGTGGAACAGATCACCGCCACCATCGCCCAGAACGCCGAGAACGCGCGCACCACCGACAATATCGCCAGCCTGTCGGCGCGCGCGGCCAGCGACGGCGGCGACGCCGTGCGCGAGACGGTGGCGGCGATGAAGCAGATTGCCGGCAAGATCGGTATCATCGACGACATCGCCTACCAGACCAACCTGCTGGCGCTTAATGCCGCCATCGAGGCTGCCCGCGCCGGCGAGCACGGCAAGGGGTTTGCCGTGGTCGCGGCCGAGGTGCGCAAGCTGGCGGAGCGCTCGCAGGTGGCGGCGCAGGAAATCATCGCCGTGGCCGAACAGAGCGTGGGACTGGCCGAGAAGGCAGGGGGACTGCTCAACCAGATGGTGCCATCGATCCGCAAGACGGCCGACCTGGTCCAGGAAATCGCCGCCGCTTCGCACGAACAGTCGGCCGGGCTGGAACAGATCAACAACGCGGTACACCAGATGGCGCAGACCACCCAGATGACGGCATCGGCGTCCGAGGAGTTGTCGTCGACCTCCGAAGAGATGAGCGCTCAGGCGATCCACCTGCAGGACCTGATGCGCTTTTTCCGGGTCGGCGAAACACGCAGCACGCCATTGCGGCCAAGCGCCACCGTCAACGAACCGGCCGCGATCAGTCCGCAGGCCAGGGCACGTCGGCTGTCGATGCTGGATAACGCCGAGCAGTCCGTGGACGAGTCATCCTTCAAGCGTTTTTGAGCGCGGCGGGCGCGCAGCGGGGCCAGGGGTGGCAGGGGTGGCAGGGGGCACGGGGTGACCGGCCGAACAAGGGGGAGGTGCGATGAAGCTGGCGAACAAACTGACGCTGTTTTTCATGCTGGGGGCCGTGATCACGCTGGGTGTCGGTGCCGAGGCCGCCTACAACCTGTACAAGGTCAATGCCCTGCTGCAGGACATCTACCGCTCCAACCTCAAGACCATCGTCTACCTCAACGACACGCGCAAATATGCCCAGGAGGCTTTCCTGAGCATGACGCTGTTGCAGAAATCCCAGGCCGCCGACGAGCGCAGCCGCAACGCAGCCACCGTGGAACGCCAATTGCAGGATATGGTCATGTCCTACCAGGCCTACCAGGGCACCACGGTCCTGACGCCGATGGAGTCCGACCTGCAGCGCCAGGCCGATCGCATCCTGGCCGACTACCAGCGGGTGATGCTCGAGGCCCGTACGGCGGCGCTGCGCGGGGCCGGCTACGAGGGCAGCACGCTCCAGCTGCATGCCGAGCGCATGCGCAACCAGTTGCAGCTGCTGACCGACGAAAACGTGCGCCAGGCCACTCTCAACAAGCAGCTGGCCGATGACCTGGAGCGCCGCAACATCATCGAGGTCGCGGCGGTCACGGCGATGGCGGCACTGATCGCACTGGCCATGGGGTTCTACGTGCGCTTGCTGTTTGCACGCCAGATCGGCGGCGATCCGCGCGAGGCGATGATGAGCCTGCGCCGCGCCGCCGGCGGTGACATGACGGTACGTTTCAAGGTCTCGACCCTGGGCCAGGGCAGCATGCTGCACAGTGCCCAGCAGATGACCGAACGCCTGGGCGGCGTGCTGGGCGACGTCAGCCTGGCGACCAGCATGCTGGCCAACGGCGCCGGGCAACTGGCGGCCGCGGCCATGCAGTTGAGCGACAATTCGTCGCGCCAGGCGGCCGATGCGCAGGAGACCGGCAGCGTGGTCGAGGAAATGACCGCCACCGTGCTGCACAATACCGACAACGCCAATCGCACCAATGCCATCGCCGGCGACGCAGCCCGCATGGCCAGCGAGAGCGTGCAGGTGGTGCGCGAGACGATTGACGCCCTGCGCGCCATTGCCGGCCAGATCGGCGTGATCGACGACATCGCCTACCAGACCAACCTGCTGGCACTCAATGCATCCATCGAAGCCGCGCGCGCCGGCGAGCACGGTCGCGGTTTCGGGGTGGTGGCCGGCGAGGTACGCAAGCTGGCCGAGCGGTCGCAGGCGGCTGCCCAGGAGATCGTCGAGGTCGCCGGGCGCAGCACCGAGCTGGCCGAGCGGGCCGGCGAACTGATCGATGGCATGCTGCCATCGATCCAGCGTACCGCGGACCTGGTCGACGAGATATCGTTTTCGGCACGCGAGCAGAATGCCGGGCTACTGCAGATCAATACCGCCATCAACCAGATATCGGCGGCCGCGCAGGTCAACGCGGCGGCCTCCGAAGAGCTGTCCGCCACCTCCGAGGAAATGAGCTCGCAGGCCGTCAACCTGCGTGAGCTGATGGGGTATTTCTCGTTGCAGCGCCCCCGCTCGGATGCGCTTTACCCGCGCGAACTGGCCGGCACCAGGACGGCGGCCACGGGGGGCGCATGAGCGCGCGCGTGCCAGACCAACACAGCCAGATCGGTAACAGGAGAACGCAATGCCCAGTGTGAGCCTCAATGGGGCCTTGGCCAGGAGCAAGCCGCCGGAAGTGGTGGTGGAGAGCCGCCAGTTCCTCACTTTCCTGGTGGGCCGGGAAAGTTTCGCCATGCCCATCGAGAACATTCGCGAAATCATCGAGTTCGGCGGCCTGACCGAGATTCCCTTGATGCCAAGCTTCCTGCGTGGCGTCATCAACCTGCGCGGGGCGGTAGTGCCGGTGATCGACCTGTCGGTCCGCTTCGGACGCGCGCCGACGGTGTTCGCCAAGCGCACCTGCATCATCATCATGGAACTGGAGCAGGACGGCCAGTTGCTGCTGCTGGGTGTGATGGTCGACGCGGTCAGTGCGGTGCTCACCCTCGACGCCAGCACCATCGAGCCGCGGCCATCGTTTGGCGCCGGCATCCGCGCCGCCTTCATCGAAGGCATGATCCGGGTCAACGAGTGCTTCGTGGTGGTGCTGGATGTCAAGGAAGTGCTTTCGGTGGACGAACTCTCCAGCCTGCTTGGCCTGAGTGCCGACGGTATCCTGGCCGGCGACGACCGGCCGGAAGTCAACGGCGGCTGAAGCGATGACCCCGGTTCCCGAGGTACTCACGCCGGAGGTCAGCGATCGCGAGATGCTGCTGTTCCAGCAATTGTTCAAGCAACATATCGGCTTGCACCTGCCGCTGTCGAAGAAAGCCTTGCTGCACAGCCGCCTGGGCGCGCGCATGCATGAGCTGGGGCTGGCACAGCTGGCCGACTACCACGCATTGATCGCGCCCAGCGCCAACCACGCGGAGCGGCAGCGGGCGATCGACCTGATCACCACCAACGAGACCTATTTCTTCCGCGAGCAGGCCCATTTCGATTTCGTCGTGCGCGAGTTGTTGCCGCTGTGGCGCCACCAGGCGCGGCTGCGGGTTTGGAGCGCCGCCAGTTCCACCGGCGAAGAAGCCTATACGCTGGCGATGTTGCTCGATACCCATCGGCCCGGTGGCGGCTGGAGCGTGTTTGCCTCCGATGTGAGCCTGCGCGTACTCAACTTTGCACGCCGCGCGCTGTATCCGATGGCGCGCGGGCAGAATATCCCGCCCTCGTTCCTCAAGCGTTATTGCCTGCGCGGCACCGGCGAATACGAGGGCCATTTCCTGCTCGAGAAGGCCGTGCGCGGCGCGGTCGAATTCGCCCAGCGCAACCTGACCGACCTGGCCGCCAGCGACGATGGCCAGTTCGACCTGGTGTTCTTGCGCAACGTGATCATCTATTTCGATGCCGAGACCAAGCTCAAGGTGGTCGGCGACGTCGTGTCACGGCTGCGGCCGGGCGGCTATCTGGTGGTGGGGCACTCCGAGTCGTTGCACGGCATGCCGTTGCCGCTCGAGATGCACTCGCCATCGATCTACAGGAAACCATCATGATCGGGGTGCTGGTGGTGGACGACTCGTCCGTGGTGCGCCAGCTGATGCATGAGCTGTTGGCCGCCAGCGGCGACATCGAGGTCATCGCCACCGCGTCCGATCCCATCTTCGCCATGCGCAAGATGCGCCAGCGCTGGCCGGACGTGATCGTGCTCGATATCCAGATGCCGCGCATGGACGGCATTACCTTTCTCAAGCAGATCATGGCCATCCGCCCCACGCCGGTGATCATCTGCTCGAGCTTGACCGAGGCTGGCGCGGCGGTAACCGCCGAGGCCCTGGCGGCCGGCGCGGTGAGCATCATCAGCAAGCCGGCACTGGGCGTGCGCGACTTCCTGCACGACAGCTTCGACGACCTGGCCAATGCAATCCGGGCGGCCGCGGCGGCCCGCATCGGTCGCATGAATGCCGCCGCGCCAGCCGAGCAGGCAGCACCGCTGACGCCGGCGCCGGTGCCGCCTGCCTTGGCCAACCAGGGCCAGCCTCGGCACACGGCCGACGTCGTGCTGGCCGCGCCAGGGGCAGTCGATGCCTTTCATCCGACCACCAGGCACATCGTCGCCATCGGTGCCTCGACCGGCGGGCCGCAGGCGCTCGAGGCCGTGTTGTCGGGCCTGACGCCGCAGTGTCCTGGCGTGGTCGTGGTGCAGCACATGCCGGAGCGCTTTACCCGCAGCTTCGCCGAGCGCCTCGACACGATCTCGCCGGTCGAGGTCAAGGAAGCACAACACCTGGACAGGGTCTTGCCAGGGCGCGTGCTGATCGCCCCGGGCGGCATGCATCTCATGGTGCGGCGGGACGGGTCGCAGTACTACGTCGAGGTGGTCAATGGGCCACTGGTAAGCCGGCACAAGCCATCGGTGGACGTGTTGTTTCGCTCGGTGGCGAAATCGGCCGGCAGCAACGCGGTGGGCATCATCATGACCGGCATGGGCGACGACGGGGCGCGCGGACTCAAGGAGATGGCCGAGCGCGGCGCCGCCACCTATGCCCAGGACGAACGCAGCAGTGTGGTCTTCGGCATGCCGAAGGAAGCAATCCAGTTGGGTGGCGTCGGCGACGTCATCTCCCTCGCAAATATTTCTGCAGTGATCGAAAACTATGGCTACCGCTAACCAGGATAAACAGATCGAGTCGGCACTGGTGGTCGACGACAGCGCGCCGCAGCGCCAGCACACGGTGCGCCTGCTGCAGGCACTCGGGGTGGACGTCATCTACGAGGCCGGCAATGGCAACGAGGCGCTGGAGCTGTTGGGGTTGCTCAAGCTGCCGCCGGGGCTGGCGGTGATCGACCTGGAGATGCCGGGCATGGATGGCATCGAGCTGATCCAGCAGCTGCAGCAGAAGGGGGTGCAGATGCCATTGATCGTGGCCTCCAGTCGTGAAGCGTCATTGCTGCTGTCGGTCGAGACCATGATCCAGGCGCTGGGCATGAACGTGCTGGGCGCATTGCAAAAACCGCTGAGCAGCGAAAAGATCGCGCTGGCGCTGCGTAGCTTCAAGCCCGGCGGGGCGGTCCACCAGAAGCGTGCCGATCCGGGACCGACGGTGTGCGAGAGCGACCTGGCCCAGGCCATCGCCACGCGCCAGATCGTGCCGTTCTACCAGCCCAAGGTCGACGTGCAGACCGGCATCCTGAAAGGCGTGGAGGCGTTGGCGCGCTGGATCCATCCCGAGCGCGGCGTGATTGCCCCGGACCATTTCATTCCCCTGGCCGAGGCCTGCGGCCTGATCCACGACCTGACCATCGCCATGATGGACCAGTCGATGCAGCAGGCGGCGGTCTGGCACAGTCGCGGCCTGCCGATCAAGGTGGCCGTCAACCTGTCGCCGTTGTCGTTGGAACAGCCCGACTTCATGCAGCGCATCCTCGACCTGCTGGGCCGCCACTCGCTGGCCGCCGACCGGCTGGTGCTGGAGATCACGGAGGGGTCGGTGGTATCCAACAAGGGTAACTCGCTGGGCATGCTGGCGCGCTTGCGGCTCAAGGGTTTCGGCCTGTCGATCGACGATTACGGTACCGGTTTTTCTTCGATGCAGCAGCTCGCACGCATCCCCTTCACCGAACTCAAGATCGATCGTTCGTTCGTACACGGGGCCCACCAGCGCCAGAACCTGCGGGTGATCCTGCAGTCGGCTTTGGACATGGCGCAGCGCCTGGAGCTGGTGACCGTGGCCGAGGGTATCGAGACCATCGAGGACTGGCGCCTGTTGCAGGGTTTCGGGTGCAATATCGGCCAGGGCTACCTGATCGCCAAGCCGATGCCTTCCAATGAATTGCCGCTATGGCTCAAGGGCCATCACAAGCGCCTGCCCGAGTTGCGCGCCGAGGGCGACGACGGCGCCGTGCGGCCCCAGTGATTCAGAGCCTGGCGATGACCTGGCCGGCGACGCCGGCCAGTCGGGCCTGCGCGGGGCCATGGCCGGGCACGACGATGGCGGGCGCGATCTCCAGCAGCGGAACCAGCACGAAGGCCCGTTGCATCATGCGTGGGTGCGGCACGGTCAGCTCGTCGCTATGGATGCATTGCCCGCCGTACAGCAGCAGGTCCATGTCGAGCGTGCGTGGCGCATTGCGATAAGGCCGCAGGCGGCCATGCTGCTGCTCGATCCGTTGCAATGCGTGCAGCAGTTCGAGCGGGGGCAGGTCGGTGAGCACTGCGGCGACCGCATTGACGTAGTCGTCGCCGCCGGCATCGATCGGGGCACTGCGGTACAGCGAAGAACGCTCCAGCAGGCGTGAGCCGGCAAGGCCGGCCAGTTGCCCGATGGCCTGCTCGACGCTGGCACGGGCGTCGCCCAGGTTGGCCCCGATGCCGACATGGGCGATCACCGGCATCGATCGTTCAACCCTGCTCGGACGAGCCCGGGCCGCCGTCGCCGGCCGGCTTGCGGCGGCGCGTACGGGACCGGCTGCGCGCAGCGCGTGCGGCGCCGTCGGCGTCGTCCTGGGCGGCGGCGGCAGGGGCGGCCGGGGCAGCTTCGGGGCGCTCGGGACTGTCGGTGACTTCCCGTGCGGTGTCGGCTGCACCGGTTTCGCCATCGGCGCGCGAGCGGCCGCGGCCACCGCGGCGCTTGCGCTTCTTGGGCGCACCGGTGGGCGAGGCGCCATCGGCGGGCTTGCGGGCCAGCAGCTCTTCGCGCTCGGCGCCACCGCCATTCATGAAGTCGGTCCACCATTGCGCCAGCTCGGCGTCGAGCTCTCCCGATTCGCAGCGCAGCAGCAGGAAGTCGTAGCCGGCACGCAGACGCAGGTGCTCCAGCAGCTTGTAGGGCGCCTTGCCGACGCGGCGTTCGAAGCGCGGCTGCATGGCCCAGATGTCGCGCATGTCGGAGGCTATCTTGCGTTGCAGTGCCAGTTTGTCGGTCTGCGCCTCGAGCACGTCATCGGCGGCCAGGTGCAGCGCCGGGATCGGGAACTCGCCGGCGGCCTGGTAGGCGCGCCACTTCTCCAGCACCTGGTGCCACAGCAGCGAGGCAAACAGGAAGCCCGGCGACACCGGCTTGCCCTGGCGCACCCGCTCGTCGGTGTTGGCCAGTGCCAGCGTGACGAATTTTTCACCCAGGGGTTGTTCCAGCACCACGTCGAGCAACGGCAGCAGGCCATGATGCAGGCCTTCCTTGCGCAACTGCTGCAGGCAGGCCAGGGCATGGCCGCTCATGAGCAGCTTGAGCATTTCGTCGAACACGCGGGCCGCGGGCACGTTGTCGATCAACGGTGCCATCACGCGGATGGGCTGGCTGCTGGCGGGGTCGATGTTGAACTTGAGCTTGGCCGCGAAGCGCACCACGCGCAGCATGCGCACCGGGTCTTCGCGATAGCGCGCCTCGGGTTCGCCGATGATGCGCAGCGTCTTGGCGCGGATGTCGGCGATACCGCCGTGATAGTCCAGCACCGTCTGCGATGCCGGGTCGTAGTACATGGCGTTGATGGTGAAGTCGCGGCGCACCGCGTCTTCGTGCTGTTCGCCGAAGGTATTGTCGCGCAGCACGCGGCCGTGCTCGTCCTTGGGCGAGGCGTCGGCCGAGGCACCGCGGAAGGTGGTGACCTCGATGAGCTCCTGGCCGAACATCACATGCACGATCTGGAACCGGCGGCCGATGATGAAGGCGCGACGAAACAGCTGCTTGACCTGCTCCGGGGTCGCGTTGGTGGCGACATCGAAGTCCTTGGGCTTGATCGACAGCAGCAGGTCGCGCACCGCACCACCGACGATGAAAGCCTTGAAGCCGGCATCCTGCAGGGTCTGCGTCACCCGAACCGCGTTGGGCGAGACCAGTTGCGGGTCGATGCCGTGCAGCTGGGGGCCGAGGATCTGCGGCTCTGTTGCGGACACCACGGGCGCCTCGACCTTGGCCCGGCCGCGGCTGATGATCGAGCGAATCAGTTTTTTGATCATTGGGCGTGGCCGTCGAAGAGATCCAGTACCGGCCAGCCGCGCGCCTGGGCGTGCGCCAGCAGCTTGGCATTGGGGTTGGTGGCCACCGGATGGGTGACGCGCTCGAGCAGCGGGATATCGTTTTGCGAATCGCTGTAGAAGTAACTGCGCTCGAACCTGGACAGGTCATGCCCCAGTTGCTCGAGCCAGGCTTCGGTATGGGTGATCTTGCCCGGGCCGAAGGTGGGTGTGCCCAGCAGCTTGCCGGTCAGGTTGCCTGCCGCATCCAGCTCGGGCATGGCGGCGATCAGGTGGACCTTGCCGAATTGCTCGGCGATCGGCTTGGTCACGAAATGGTTGGTGGCGGTGACGATGGCCACCAGGTCGCCGTCGGCCAGGTGCTTTTGCACCAGCGCCACGGCTTGCGGCAGGATCGCCGGCTGCACGACCTCGGCCATGAACTGGCGATGCATCTCGTCCAACCTGGCACGGGGGAACCCGGACAGGATGCCGAAGGCGAACTCGAGGTACTTGTACGGATCGAGGGTGCCGGCCTGGTAATGCGCGAACCAGGCATCGTTAGCCTGGCGGAAGCTGTCGGCTTCGACCGCGCCGGTGCGGGCCAGGAACTCGCCCCATTCGTGGTCGGAGTCGAGCGGAAGCAGGGTGTGATCGAGATCGAATAAGGCGAGGTTCATTGTTGTTCGGATTCCTGTTGTATCAGCTCACGCAGCAGGGGCAGCGTGATGGCGCGCTTGGTCGCCAGCGAGTAGCGGTCGAGCGCATCGAGCATGCGCGACAAGGAGGGCATGTCGCGCCGGTAGTGGGTCAGCATGTATTGCAGCACGCCCAGCGGCACTTCCATGCCGCGCGCCAGTGCTGCGTGCAGCAGCGCGGCGATCTTTTCGTCGTCCGACAGGTCGTGTACCTGGTAGATCAGGCCCCAGCCCAGGCGGGTGCGCAGGTCTTCGCGCATTTCCAGGCGGGTCGGCGGCAGCTTGCCGGTCGAGATCAGCCAGCCGCCCTGTTCGCGGATCTGGTTGAACAGGTTGAAGGCGGCGACCTGGGTTGGTTCGGGAAGCTGGTCGACGTCGTCGATGAGGTAATGCGACACCTGGGTCGTGTAGTCGAACTCGGGCTCGGCGGCGCTGGCGCCGATCAGGCGGGCGTGCTGGCCGACCTCGCGGGCGATGGCCTGCAGCAGGCTGCTCTTGCCCACGCCGCTCTCGGCCCAGAGGTACAAAAAGCGGTCGGTGCTGGCACTGACGGTATGACTGGCGCGGTCCGGCCCGACCAGCAGTTGCTGCAGTCGCTGCAGCAGTTCCTGGTTGCGACCGGCGATGATGGTCTCGAAGCTTTGCGGGCGGTCCGCGCTGAGATCGAGCGGAATCTGTTTCATGGCTGACGGTTGTAGAAATTGCTGGCAAGGTATTCGCGGCGCACATGCATGGCCAGCACCGAGAGGATAGCCGAGGTCGGCAGCGCCAGCAGCACGCCGACGAAACCGAACAGCTGGCCGAATGCCAGCAAGGCAAAGATGACGACCAGCGGATGCAGTCCGATGCGTTCGCCGACCAGTTTCGGGGTCAGGATGAAACTTTCCAGCACCTGGCCCAGGCCATAGATCAGGGCTACCCACAGCAGGCCGTAGACGCCGTCGAACTGCAGCACCGCCGCCAGGATCGCCAGCACCAGGCCCAGTCCGAAGCCCACGTAGGGAATGAACACCAGCAACCCGGTCAGCACGCCCACCGGCAGCGCGCTGTCGAAGCCGGCTGCGCTCAGCGCTGCCGAATAATAGATCGCCAGCACCAGCATCACCAGCAATTGCCCGCGCAGGTATTGCCCCAGCAGGTCATCGACCTCGCTGGCCATGAGGGTGACGCGACCGGCCCAGCGGCGCGGGATCAGGGTCTGCATGCGTTTGATGAAGGGGTGCCAGTCCTGCAGCAGGTAGAACAGCACCATCGGCACGAACAGCAGGTTGGCCAGGCCGGCCAGCAGGGCGGTGCCGCCGACCCGCAGGGAGGCCAGCACCGAGGCCCACATCTCGTCGCTGCTGGTGCTGATCTGCTGGGTCAGCAGCGCCTTGATGCCGGCCATGTCGAGTCGTACCTCGATGCCCAGCTGGTGCAGGCGCGGCGAGACGAAGGCGTTGAGCTGGTCCAGCAGCGGCGGTATCTGTGCCTGCAACTGGGGAATCTGGCGCAACACCAGCGGAATGACGATCAGCGCCAGCGCCAGCATGGCCAGCACCAGCAGCATGACCATGATGCATACCGCCACGAAACGGGGGATGCGCAGCGGGCCGATGCGCTTGCGGGCGATCCAGTCCACGCCCGGATTGAGGGCGTAGCCGATGATGCCGGCGGCCACGAACGGCGACAGCATGGGGCCCAGCGCAACGAGCAAGGCAAGCAGCAGGAACCCGACGATCAGCCATACCAGATTTTGTTTTTGCTCGTCAGACAAAGAAAAAGGCATGGAATCGGGGTTTGAGGGTGTCGGTTTTGTTAAAATCACGGTCTGGCAGGGGCTTGAAACCCTTGAATTTCCCTATTTTACCGTCTTCAGTGGCAATATCATCATGACTTCATCTACCAATGTCTCCCTTTCCTACCGTGACGCTGGCGTCGACATCGATGCCGGCGATGCCCTGGTCGAGGCAATCAAGCCATTTGCCAAGCGCACGAGCCGCGAAGGCGTGCTGGGCGGTATTGGTGGTTTCGGCGCCCTGTTCGAGATCAGCAAGAAATTCAAGGAGCCGGTGCTGGTATCGGGTACCGACGGCGTCGGCACCAAGCTGAAACTGGCCTTCCACCTGAACCGTCACGATACGGTCGGTATCGACCTGGTGGCGATGAGCGTCAACGATATCCTGGTGCAGGGCGCCGAGCCGCTGTTCTTCCTCGACTACTTTGCCTGCGGCAAGCTTGACGTGCCCTCGGCCACCGATGTCATCAGGGGCATTGCCGCCGGTTGCGAACAGGCCGGTTGTGCCCTGATCGGTGGCGAAACCGCCGAAATGCCGAGCATGTACCCCGATGGCGAATACGACCTGGCCGGCTTTGCCGTTGGTGCGGTCGAAAAATCGAAGATCATCGACGGCAGCAAGATCGTGCCGGGCGATGTGATCCTGGGCCTGGCATCGTCGGGGGCGCATTCCAACGGTTATTCGCTGGTACGCAAGATCCTCGAGGTGGCCAAGCCCGACCTGGACGCCGATTTCCATGGCCGCAAGCTGGCCGATGTGCTGCTGGCGCCGACCCGCATCTACGTCAAGCCATTGCTGGCACTGATGGAAACACTGGAAGTCAAGGGCATGGTCCACATCACCGGTGGCGGCCTGGTCGAGAATATCCCGCGCGTGCTGCGCGGCCATCTCACGGCCGAGCTCGACGCCAAGTCGTGGACCATGCCACCGTTGTTTACCTGGCTGCAACAGCATGGCGGCGTGGCCGACGCCGAGATGCACCGGGTCTTCAACTGCGGCATCGGCATGACCGTGATCGTCTCCAGGGAAAACGCCGACGCGGCCGAAGCACAGCTCAAGGCCGCTGGCGAGACGGTGTACCGCATCGGCCAGATCCGTGCCCGGGCCGAAGGCGAAGCGCAAACCATCGTCAAGTAAGCACCAGGCAAGGGGCAGTGGCCGCGGCCCCACCGGGCCGCGCCAGAAAAAAATGGCTGCAAGCAATTGCAGCCATTTTTCATTTCTTCAGCGAAACACGCCTCAGGTCGCCTGCTCGGAGTCGCCGTCCTGCTGGGCCAGTGTCTGGCGCGGGACTGCCTGCGCCTCGCGCGCCACGCCATGCGGGGGCGGCACCCGCACCGGCTCGCTGTGCTCGGACAGCGACGACAGGACGTTGAGGGTGGCTTCCGGGGCGGCATCCCAGACCGGGTCGTCGATGGCTTCGAACACGCGCTTCAACTGCGCGCCCCAGCTGCGGCGAATCATCTGGAAATACTGGTTCTGCTCGTCGATGGTCACAAAACGTGTCACCGCCAGTTCATCGGTGTTATAGACCAGCAGGTCCAGCGGCAGGCCGACCGAGATATTGGACTTGAGGGTCGAGTCCATCGAGATCAGGGCGCACTTGGCGGCCTCGTCGAGCGTGGTCTGGGGCGTGACCACGCGGTCGATGATGGGCTTGCCGTACTTGGCTTCGCCAATCTGGAAATAGGTGTTCTCGTCGTGCGACTCGATGAAGTTGCCGGCCGAATACATCTGGAACAGGCGGCAGCGCTCGCCCTTGATCTGGCCGCCGAAGATGATGCTGACGTTGAAATCGATGCCGAACTTGTTGAGCTCACCGGCTTCACGATCGTGGACCGCACGAATCGCGTCGCCCAGGATCTGGGCGGCTTCGTACATGGAAGTGGCGGTCCAGATGCTGCGCCCGTCGGTATTGGTGCGCTCGCTCAGCAACTGCCGGATCGATTGCGAGATCGACAGGTTGCCGGCGGTCATCAGGATCATCACGCGATCGCCTGGATTCTCGTAAACACTCATCTTGCGGAAAGTGCCGATGTGATCGACGCCCGCATTGGTTCGAGAATCGGACAGGAATACCAGGCCGCTGTTCAGGCGCATGGCAACGCAATAGGTCATGATGTGATCTGCTAATGTAAAACGCGAATTTTACAGGAACCCCGTTGGCGCAAAGCGCGCCCGGGCGTTTCTGTCGCCCAGTATCTACATTAACGGCACATTTCTGAATTTTCTTAGGAGTGTTCTGCGAATGGGCAAATTTTCATGCTGCCAAAGGGACAAGAAAATCGCGGCTTATCCGATTGCCCAGCTCGAAGATGCGTTCCAGGAACACGGTCAGGTAATCGTGCAGTCCGGCATCGAGCACTTCCTCGATGCGGGCAAACTGCAGGTCGGCATGCAGCTTGCCGGCAAAGCGCTCGGTGTCGGCCGAGACGTCATTGTGCACATTCTTCAGGTTCGACAGCACCTGGCCCATGCAACCCAGCAGCGAGCGCGGCATGTCGGAGCGCAAGATCAGCAGCTCGGCCACCCGCTCCGGCGTGATGACATCGCGATACACCTTGCGGTAGATCTCGAAGCCCGATACCGAGCGCAGGATCGCAGCCCAGTAGTAGAAGTCGATCTGGCCGATGTCGTCGTCGCCCTGCGACTGGGACTGAGTCTGGGATTGAGATTGAGACTGGGATTGCCCGCCCTGCTTCTGGCCCTGGGTTTCCTTGGCGCCGTGGAACTTGACGTCGATGATGCGGGCCGTGTTGTCGGCGCGCTCGAGGAAGGTGCCCAGGCGGATGAAGTGGAAGGCTTCGTCCTTCAACATGGTGCCGATGGTGACACCGCGCGAAAGGTGCGAACGATGCTTGACCCATTCGAAGAAATCGCTGGGGTTCTGTTCCAGCGCGCTGGTCTGCAGGTACGACTGCATCTTGATCCAGGTGGCGTTCTGGATTTCCCACGCTTCGGTGGTCAGCGCACCGCGCACGGCGCGCGCGTTCTCGCGCGCCTGGCGCAGGCAGGAGGCGATCGACGAAGGGTTGTCGGGGTCGCGCACCATGAAGTCGATCACATCCTTCTGCGTGACCTGTTCGTATTTCTGGTCGTAGCCGTAAAGCAGCTCCGAGATGCCCAGTACCGCGCGCCAGCCCTGCTCGGCGTCGGCGATCGATTGCGGCAGCAACGCGGTCTGCACATGCACGTCGAGCATGCGCGCGGTGTTTTCGGCGCGCTCGGTATAGCGCGCCATCCAGAACAGGTGATCGGCGGTACGGCTCAACATGTCATTTCTCCAGAATCCAGGTGTCCTTGGTGCCGCCGCCTTGCGACGAATTCACCACCAGCGAGCCTTCCTTGAGCGCCACGCGCGTCAGGCCACACTTGACCATCGTCACCTGCTTGCCGGACAGCACGAACGGGCGCAGGTCGAGGTGACGTGGTGCGATCCCGGCTTCGACGTAGGTCGGGCAGACCGACAACGCCAGCGTGGGCTGGGCGATATAGCCGTCGGGCTTGGCGATGATGCGGGCGCGGAAGTCCTCGATCTCCTGCCTGGTCGAGGCGGGGCCGACCAGCATGCCATAGCCGCCGGCGCCGTGCACTTCCTTGACCACCAGCTGGTCGAGATTGGCCAGCGTATAGGACAGGTCTTCCTTCTTGCGACACTGGTAGGTCGGGACGTTGTTGAGGATGGGTTCTTCCGACAGGTAGAAGCGCACCATGTCCGGCACATACGGATAGATCGACTTGTCGTCGGCCACGCCGGTACCGATGGCATTGGTCAGCGTCACCTTGCCGGCGCGATAGGCCTGCAGCAGGCCGGGCACGCCCAGGGCCGAGTCGGCGCGGAAAGCCAGCGGATCGAGGAAGTCGTCGTCGATGCGGCGGTAGATCACGTCGACCCGCCGCGGGCCGCGCGTGGTACGCATGTAGACCACGTTGTCCTTGACGAACAGGTCTTGCCCCTCGACCAGCTCGACGCCCATCTGCTGGGCCAGGAAGGCATGCTCGAAGTAGGCCGAGTTGTACATGCCCGGCGTCATCACCACCACCACCGGGTCGGTCACGCCGGCCGGCGCCACCGAACGCAGGTTGTCCAGCAGCAGGTCGGGATAGTGGTCGACCGGGGCGATCTTGTGACGGGTGAACAGGTCCGGGAACAGCCGCATCATCATCTTGCGGTTCTCCAGCATGTACGACACGCCGGACGGCACCCGCAGGTTGTCCTCGAGGACATAGAATTCGCCCTCGCCGGCGCGCACGATGTCGACCCCGGCGATGTGGGCGTAGATGTCGTTGACCACCTTGACGTCCTGCATCTCGCGCCGGTACTGGGCGTTCTGGAAGATCTGCTCGGCCGGGATGATGCCGGCCTTGACGATCTTCTGCTCATGGTAGATGTCGTGGATGAACATGTTGAGCGTCTTCACGCGCTGCACCAGCCCGGCTTCCAGCTTGGCCCACTCGGCCTTGTGGATGATGCGCGGGATGATGTCGAACGGGATCAGGCGCTCGGTGCCGGCGTCGTTGCCGTAGACGGCGAAGGTGATGCCCACGCGGCGGAAGATCAGGTCGGATTCGGCGCGCTTGCGGGCGATGGTCTCGGCCGACTGGGACGCCAGCCATGCCGCGAATTGGCTGTAGTGCTGACGCACTTCAGCGGTGGCGCCAGCGGCGCCGCCTGAATACATCTCATCGAAGAAATTTGCCATAAGTTTGATTCTTTTTCCGGCTGAAGAACGAACTCTTCTTGGGTTGCGTTGTGACAAACGAGGCAAGGGTAAAACTGCACCTGCGTGCTTGAAACAAGACTATCAGAGGCCTCTGTTTTTGGACAGTGGAAAGTTCATCCGGCACCACCGGCGACCAGCCGATGGCACCTTGGCTGACAACCCGCTGTCGGATTCGTCTGACTCTTCAGCCCTGTATTCATTAACTTTTCGCGTCGCGCCAGGCTGGCCGCGATCGGCTTAGAACTCCACGTCGAGCTCGTCGATATCCTCCGGCTCCTTCCTGGCCGCGGTGATCCATTCCTGCATCTCGGGCATGGCCATGATGCGCTTGCCATAGGCGGTGCAGATCGGGTCGAGCCTGACATCATAGGTGACGAAGCGGGTCACGACCGGGGCGTACATCGCGTCGGCCATGCTGCGCTGCTCGCCGAACAGGAAGGGGCCGCCGTACTGGGCCAGGCATTCCTTCCAGATGGTGGTGATGCGGGCGATGTCGGCTTCGGCACGCGACCAGACCTTGAAATTGGGGAAGTGGCCCTTGAGGTTCATGGGCAGCGCCGCGCGCAGGGCGGCAAAGCCGGAATGCATCTCGCCACATACCGAGCGGCAGTGCGCGCGCGCTGCCTGGTCGGCCGGCAGCAGCTTGGCCGACGGCCTTATCTCGTTGAGGTACTCGGCAATGGCCAGCGTATCCCATACCAGCACCGAACCGTGTTTCAGGCTCGGCACCAGGATCGACGATGACAGCAGCAGGATCTCGGCGCGCGCGGCGGCGTCGTCCGGCGGCACGATGTCTTCCTCGAAGGACAGTCCGGCAAAGCGCGCCAGCAGCCAGCCGCGCAGCGACCACGAGGAGTAATTCTTGCTGGTGATGCGCAAAGTCGTCTTAGGCATGTCAGTCCTTTATCGGTTTTCTATCGGGTTTGACTTTGAGCATGTCGGCACTGGCGCCGGTAGCGTCGATGCGTTCCCGGTTCCCGCGTCTGCTCAATCGGGATCAGGGTAGGCGCGCCTTGTGGGCAGCGCTCTGCAAGCGGTGCTTGCAAAGCGCGTGCCAGGCCGGCGATTTGTGGCACCGCACCGGCGACAAAGTCGCACCGGGTGCAAGTTTCGTGGCATGCATATTGCATCGCAGGATGGGCCAGCGAGACAACCGACACAAAAGCAAGAGCTAAAGGCGGCACCCGATGATCAATACCTACCAGCTCTACCAGCAGTATGCCGATGCCACCGATCCCCTGCGGGCCTGGGCCAGGATGATGGTGCCGGTGTTCGGACTCGAATGGCCGGGTATTCCCAGACATCCCGTGATGCGCAAGCTGGCATCGGCCTGCGAGGTGTTTGCCCGTACCCAGCTCACCCATGCCCGCCCGGGCTTCGATATCGGCGCGGTCGAGGAGGGCGGGCGCACGATTGCGGTGCACGAGGAAGTCGTCGGCGCCACGCCTTTCTGTACCCTGCTGCGTTTTCGCAAGGCAACATCGGGCCCGCAGCCGCGCCTGCTGGTGGTGGCGCCCATGTCAGGCCACTTCGCGACCTTGTTGCGGGGAACCGTCAAGACCCTGCTGCGCGACCATGATGTCTACATCACCGACTGGCACAATGCCCGCGATGTGGCGCCTGGCCATGGCCGCTTCGGCATGGAGGAATATGTCTCGCACGTGATCGGCATGCTCGAGCTGGTGGGCCCGGGGGGCCACCTGCTGGCGGTATGCCAGCCGACCGTGGCGGCCCTGAGCGCGACGGCCGTGATGGCCCAGGCGGGGCATCGGGCACTGCCGCGCAGCCTGACGCTGATGGCCGGCCCCATCGATACCCGGATCAATCCGACGGCAGTCAATGAACTCGCCAGGAGCCGGCCTATCGAATGGTTCGAGCGCAACCTGATCAGCGCCGTACCGGCGCGTCACGCCGGGGCGGGGCGTCGGGTCTATCCCGGTTTCGTGCAGCTGGGAGCATTCATGAACATGAACCTGAAGCGGCACGTGGACGCATTTCGCAATCTCTACCAGTACCTGGCCGAGGACGAAGCGGACCGGGCCGCGCAGATCAAGACCTTCTACGAAGAATATTTCGCCATGGCCGACCTGCCCGCCGAGTTCTACCTGGAAACCGTACGCAGCGTGTTCCAGGAGCATGCCTTGCCGCGCGGGATGTTGCGCTACCAGGGGCGCCTGGTCGACCCGGCCGCCATCCGGCGCACGGCGCTCTTTACCATCGAAGGCGAAAAGGATGACATCTGTGCCGTCGGCCAGACGCTGGCTGCACAGGAACTGTGCACCGGCATCCGGCCCAGCATGCGCTTGCACCACGTTCAGACGGCGGTCGGTCACTATGGGGTCTTCAATGGCCGCCGCTGGGAAAACGAAATCTACCCGCGCCTGCGCGATTTCATTAATATGCATCACAGGATGTAAGCGCACGCACTGTAACGAGGCGGTAAGAAAAATGCATTATCAATTCCGCAGGTCGTGCCAGTCGTCAATCGTCGACACCGACGCCGTGATTTCATTCATTTGCTTGTCGTAAAGGATCTTCATGTCAATCCACGTGGCGTTGAACCATGTCACTTCGTACAAGTATGACCGTGCCATCAACCTGGGCCCGCAGGTCATCCGGCTGCGGCCGGCACCGCACAGCCGCACCCGCATCCTGAGTTATTCGTTGCGGGTGCTGCCCGAGCAGCATTTCGTCAATTGGCAGCAGGACCCGGAATCCAATTACATGGCGCGGCTGGTGTTTCCCGAGAAAACCACCGAATTCACGATCGAGATCGACCTGGTGGCCGAGATGTCGGTCATCAATCCCTTCGATTTCTTCCTCGAACCCTACGCCGAGCAGTTCCCGTTCGAGTACGCCGAGGAACTGCATAACGAATTGCAGCCCTATCGCCACAAGCTGCCGTTGTCCCCGCTGTTCAAGAAATTCCTGGAAGAGATCCCGACCGAGCCGATGGCCAGCGCCAACTTCCTGGTGGCGCTGAACCAGAAGCTGGCCGACCACATCGCCTACACCATCCGCATGGAGCCCGGCGTGCAGACGCCGGAGCAGACCCTGGAACTGGGTTCGGGATCGTGCCGCGATTCATCCTGGCTGCTGGTGCAGTTGCTGCGCCACCTGGGGCTGGCCGCGCGCTTCGTGTCCGGGTACCTGATCCAGCTCACGGCCGACCAGAAGTCGCTCGACGGCCCTTCCGGCCCCGAGGCCGACTTCACCGACCTGCATGCCTGGTGCGAGGTGTACCTGCCCGGCGCCGGCTGGATCGGGCTCGATCCGACCTCGGGCCTGTTTGCCGGGGAAGGCCACATTCCGCTGTCGTGCACGCCCGAGCCGGCATCGGCGGCACCGGTCAGCGGCATGGTGGAACCCTGCGAAGTCGAATTCGAGCACCGCATGAGCGTCTCCCGCATCTGGGAGGCGCCCCGCGTGACCAAGCCCTACACCGAACAGCAATGGCGCACCATCGAGGCGCTGGGGCATGCCATCGACCGTGAGCTGGTGGCGGCCGACGTGCGCCTGACCATGGGCGGCGAGCCCACCTTCGTGGCGCTCGACCATCCGGATGAGCCGGAGTGGAATACCGCCGCGCTGGGCGCGACCAAGAAGCCGCTGGCAGCCGAGCTCTATCACCGCATGCGCGAGCGGTACGCAAGCCAGGGGTTGCCGCATTTCGGCCAGGGCAAGTGGTATCCGGGCGAACAGTTGCCGCGTTGGGCGCTCAATTGCTATTGGCGCCGCGACGGCCAGCCGATCTGGCTCAACAGCGCCCTGATCGGCGACGAGACGCGTCCCAATGTGACCGACAAGATCGTGACCAGCCATTTCCTGCATCGCGTGGCGCGACTGCTGAAGGTGGCCGGCACCAACGTCTTCCCGGCCTATGAAGACGTGTTCTACTACATGTGGCGCGAGCGGCGCCTGCCGGGCAATGTCGATCCCTTCGATTCGCGGGTCGATGACAAGCAGGAGCGCGAACGCCTCATGCGGGTGTTTACCCAGGGCCTGCAGAGCGCAGTGGGCCATGTGCTGCCGCTGGCGCGCAGCGACGACGGCGCCAGCTGGCAAAGCGGTTCGTGGTTCCTGCGCAGCGAGCGCTGCTACCTGTACCCGGGCGATTCGCCGCTGGGCTATCGCATGCCGCTCGATTCGCTGCCGTGGGTAGCCGGCAGCGAGGCGCCGGTGATCTATCCTTCCGACCCGTCGCAGGCGTTTCGTGCGTTGCCGGCCGCCGTCGAGATCCGACGCCAGTTCAGCCTGGCACCGGAACCGGTGGCGCGTCCGACCGCCACGACGGTGCCGGACGATGCCGCAGGCGAGTCCGGCGGTGCCGCCGCGGCCCCCAAGCCGTTTGAATCGGGCAGCGGGATCACCCGTACCGCCTTGTGCGCGGAGGTGCGTAACGGCGTGCTGTATCTTTTCATGCCGCCGCTGGCGCAACTGGAGCATTACCTCGAACTGGTCGCGGCCATCGAGTCGGTAGCCGAGGAGCTCAAGCAGCCGGTACTCATCGAAGGCTACGAGCCGCCGAGCGACCCGCGCCTGCGCAAGTTCAGCGTCACCCCGGACCCGGGCGTGATCGAGGTCAATATCCAGCCGGCCAACAACTGGGACGAGCTGGTCGAGCAGACCACCCACCTCTACGACGCCGCCCGCGCCTCGCGCCTGACGACCGAAAAATTCATGCTCGACGGTCATCACTCGGGTACCGGCGGCGGCAACCACATGGTGCTGGGTGGCATCACCACCGGTGATTCGCCTTTCCTGCGGCGCCCGGACCTGTTGCGCAGCCTGATCTCGTATTGGCACAACCACCCGTCCCTGTCGTACCTGTTCTCGGGCATGTTCATCGGCCCCACCTCGCAGGCGCCCCGCATCGACGAGGCACGCAACGACTCCACGGTCGAGATCGAGCTGGCCTTCGCCGAGATGGAAAAGCAGCAGGCCAACGGCGGCTGCGCGCCATGGCTGGTCGATCGCCTGTTGCGTAACCTGCTCATCGACGTCACCGGCAATACGCACCGCGCCGAGTTCTGCATCGACAAGATGTATTCACCCGACAGCGCCACCGGGCGCCTGGGCCTGCTGGAGCTGCGGGCCTTCGAGATGCCGCCGCACGCGCGCATGAGCCTGACCCAGCAGCTGTTGCTGCGCGCCCTGGTGGCGCGTTTCTGGAAGACACCCTACAAGCCGGCGCGCCTGGTGCGCTGGGGCACCGAACTGCACGATCGTTTCCTGCTGCCGCATTTCATCGAGCAGGACTTCCAGGACGTCATCGACGACATGGTCGAGGCAGGGTACCCGATGCGGGCCGAGTGGTTCGCGCCGCACATGGAGTTCCGCTGCCCCAAGATCGGCGACTACGCGGTCAAGGGCATGCAGCTCGAACTGCGCACCGCGCTCGAACCCTGGCATGTGCTGGGCGAGGAAAACAGTGCCGGCGGCACCGCCCGTTATGTCGATTCGTCACTGGAGCGGATGCAGGTCAAGGTCAGCGGCATGGCCTCGGATCGCTACGTGCTGAGCTGCAACGGGGTAGCGGTGCCGCTGCAGCCGACCGGCCGCGTGGGCGAGTTCGTGGCGGGGATCCGCTACCGGGCCTGGCAACCGCCGTCGGCGCTGCACCCGACCATCGGTATCGACTCGCCGCTGACCTTCGACCTGGTCGATACCTGGAACGGGCGCAGCCTGGGCGGTTGCCAGTATCACGTGGTGCATCCGGGCGGGCGTAGCTACGAGACCTTCCCGGTCAACGCCTTCGAAGCGGAAAGCCGCCGCCTGGCGCGTTATTTCCGCATCAACCACACGCCGGGAAAATTCGATATCGCGCCGCGACCGGCCTCTATCGAGTTTCCTTTTACGTTAGACTTGCGCTACTTTTAATCCCGGTCTGGCGCGGCATGCTTGCCGCGCCGATTCCCCGTTCCTATGCCCCAGCGTCTTCTGGAAAGTTATCCAGTCAGCAGCGATCGCTATGACGAGATGCTGCAGGCCGACGGCCGCTTGCGGCCGCACTGGCGTACGCTGATCGACCAGCTCGAGAACCTGTCGCCCGAGATGCTGCGCCGGCGCGCCAACGAGGTGCGCGACGCCATCGCCAGCGACGGCGTGACCTATAACGTCTATGCCGACCCCAAGGGCGCCAATCGCCCGTGGGAGCTCGACCTGTTGCCGCACATCGTGGCCGCCGACGAATGGCATTCGCTGGAACGCGCCGTAGCGCAGCGCGCGCGCCTGATGAACGCCATGCTGGCCGACATCTATGGCCAGCAGAGCCTGCTGCGCGAAGGCCTGCTGCCGCCCGCGCTGGTGTTCGGCCAGCACGGCTACCTGCTGCCATGCCACGGCGTCACGCCACCGGGCGGGGTGCACCTGCACGCCTATGCGATCGACCTGGCGCGTTCGGCCGACGGCACCTGGTGGGTGGTGTCGGATCGTACCCAGGGACCGTCCGGCACCGGCTATGCATTGCAGAACCGGCAGATCATGGCACGCGCCATGCCCGAGGCGCTGCGCGACATGCAGGTGGAGTCGCCGCACAGCTACTTCCATACGCTGCGCTCGACCTTGATGCGATTGGCGCCGGCCCGCGGCGAGCAGCCGCTGATCGTGCTGCTCACCCCCGGCCCCTACAACGAGACCTATTCCGAGCATGCGTTCCTGGCGCATACGCTGGGCTTCCCGCTGGTCGAAGGGGTCGACCTGACGGTACGCGGCGACCAGGTGTTCCTGAAGACCCTCAACGGCTTGCGGCGGGTGCACGCGATCCTGCGCCGCATGGACGACGATTTCTGCGATCCGCTCGAGTTGCGCGCCGACTCGGCGCTGGGCGTGCCCGGCTTGACCCAGGCAGCCCGGCTGGGCAACGTGCTGGTGGCCAATTCGCTGGGCAGCGGCATGCTCGAATCGACCGCGCTGCACGGTTTCCTGCCGGCCATCAGCGAGCGCCTGCTCGGCGAACCGCTGGCCTTGCCCACGGTGGCCTCGTGGTGGTGCGGCGAAAAGCCGGCGCTCGACTACACGCTGGCCCATCTGGACGACCTGGTCATCGTGCCGGCGTTTTCATCGATGCGCATGCAGCCGGTGTTCGGCCACAGCATCACCGGCAGCGCCCGCCGCCGGCTGGTGGAAAGCCTGCAATTGCAACCGCACGCCTATGCCGCCCAGGAATGGGTGCGCCTGTCGCAGGCACCGGTGATGTCGCGCAGTGGCGACTACCGCCTGATGAATCGCACCATCAGCCTGCGCGTGTTCGCGGTGGCCGACGGTGTCGGCGGCTACAAGGTGATGCCGGGCGGGCTGACCCGCGTGGCGTCGCGCCAGAAGCGCGACGTGGTGTCGATGCAGCAGGGCGGCACTACCAAGGACGTCTGGGTATTGCACGACAACGATGGCGGGCGCGACGCCGCCGAAGAGGACACCGCGGTTGCCGCCAGTGGACTGGTGATCCGCAATACGGTCGACGTATCGTCGCATGCGGGCGAAAACCTGTTCTGGATGGGACGCTATTCGGAACGCGTCAAGAACCTGTCGCGGCTGCTGCGTACGACGCTGCAATACACCACCGACGGCCAGAGCGAAAGCCGCGGCATGCTCGGCAGCGTCAGCTGGATCTGCGGCCAACTGGGCGTGCTCATGCCCAAGGCCGAGCCGCGCCCGACCATCACCGGGTTGCAGCAGAGCCTGCAGGCGGCCGTGATCGACCCCTCGGCGGCGGTGAGCGTGGCCACCCAGTTGCGCCAGCTGGCACAAGCGGGCTACCAGGTGCGCGAGCACCTGTCGCTGGACAACTGGCATGCACTGACCAAGATGCCGACCATGGTCAACGACCGCATCAACAGCCCGGCATCGGCCCAGCAGGTACTGGGCAATGTGATCGATGCCTGCTCCGGCCTGGCCGGTCACGCGCTCGACGACATGACCCGTGATGCCGGCTGGCAGTTCCTGATGGTGGGCCGCCATATCGAACGCATGGTCAACATGGCGACCCTGTTCGACAACTTCCTGCTCCTGCCGGCGGCGCGCCAGACGGCGGCCCTGTCGTGGCTGCTGGAAGCGGCCAGCAGCATCGTGACCTACCGCGTGCGCTACCGGCGCACGCCCGAATGGCTGCCAGTGCTGCACCTGCTGGTGTTCGATGTGTCCAATCCGCACGGCATGGCCTACCAGTTCCGCATGCTGCAGCAATACCTGAGCGATATCGGCCAGCAACTGGGCCTGCTCAGCATGACCATCCCGAGGCACCTGTCGGCCCAGCTCGAAGCGATGAACCTGTCCGACTTCGCGCACGGCGCGGCCACCGCCGACGAGGCCAATGCGCGCCTGGCGCAGTTGATGCGCGACGCGGTGGGCGGGGGCTACATGCTGTCGGACGATCTGTCGCGCCATTACTTCACACCGCTGACCGCTCCGGTCAGCCAGGGGGTTTGAGATGAGCGAAGAACTGCGCCGTTTCGTCTATCAGATCCGGCACCAGACCAGCTACCAGTATTCGCTGCCGGTGCGCCTGTCGCACCAGCGCTTGCACCTGACGCCACGCACGCTGCCGTGGCAGCGCTGCCTGTCGCACCAGGTCAATGTGACCCCGGCGCCGCAGCTGGTGCGCAGCTACGAGGACAACTTCGGCAATGTGATCAAGTCGTTCTCGCTGGATACCGATCACACCAGCCTCGAGGTGTTCGCCGATTCCAGGGTCGAGCTCACGCCGCGTCGGCTGCCGTCCGACACCCTGTCGTGGGAAGAGGCCGCCATGCTGATGTCGTACCAGGGCGCACGCCCGCTGTCGGCCGACCTGCTCGATGCCGCCAATTTCATGTTCGAGTCGTCGCATGTGCGCATCAAGCGCGAGTTCATTCACTATGCGGCGCAGTGCTTTGCGCCGGGGAGCTCGGTGCTTGAGGGGGTGCGTACCCTGATGCTGCGCATCTTCGAGGAGTTTTCATTCGATCCCGAAGCCACTACTGTGTCGACCCCGGTGACCGAGGTATTCGCCAACCGGCGCGGGGTCTGCCAGGATTTTGCGCACCTGATGCTGTCGTGCCTGCGCTCGATAGGCTTGCCGGCGCGCTATGTCAGCGGTTACCTGCTGACCGAGCCGGCACCGGGCCAGGCGCGCCTGATCGGCGCCGATGCGTCGCATGCCTGGGTGTCGGTGTATTGTCCTGGCGCCGACGGCGCCGCCGGGGCCTGGATCGATGCCGATCCGACCAACGGTATCTTTGCCGATACCGGGCACATCACATTGGGTTGGGGGCGCGACTTCCTCGATGTCTCGCCGTTGCGTGGGGTACTGATCGGCGGCGGCCAGCAAAGCATGCAGGTGGCGGTCACCGTGCTGCCCGGCGACGAGGCCGGCCAGCTGGCGTTCGCCACGTAAGGCTGGCCGGCGCCAAGTCAGGCAGGGGCCAGCGAAAAAACGCTCACCGCTTGTTGCAGCCGTTGCGCCTGGCCCTTGAGGGTCGTGGCCGCCGCTGCAGCCTGTTCCACCAGCGCCGCATTCTGCTGAGTGGTCTGGTCCATCTGCACGATGGCATCATTGATCTGCTGGATGCCGGAGGCTTGCTCGCGGCCGGCGGCGGTGATGTCGGCCACCACATCGGACACCTTGCGAATGCTCTCGACCACGCCATCCATGGTGCTGCCGGTCTGCTGCATCAGCTGGTAGCCGCTGTCGACGTTGTTGACCGACTGCTCGATGAGGGACTTGATCTCCTGGGCGGCGGCCGTGCTGCGCTGGGCCAGCGAGCGCACTTCGGCGGCCACCACCGCGAACCCTCGGCCCTGTTCGCCGGCGCGCGCGGCCTCCACCGCTGCGTTCAATGCCAGGATATTGGTCTGGAACGAAATGCCATCGATCACGTTGATGATGTTGACGATTTCCTTGGACGAGGCATTGATTGCCGTCATGGTCGTGACCAGCCGCTGCATCGCCTGGCCCGCATTCTCGGCGATATCGGACGCCGACCGCGCCAGCTCGCCGGCATGCACCGATTTGTCGGCGTTCTGCCGCACGGTGGAGGTCAGCTCCTCGATGGCGGCCGCGGTCTCTTCCAGCGAACCCGCCTGTTGTTCGGTGCGCGCAGAGAGGTCCAGGTTGCCGGTGGCGATCTCGTCGGTGGCAACCGCAATGGCGTCGCTGCCGGTGCGCACTTCGCTGACAATATCCTTGAGGTTGCCGTTCATCGACTTGATGGCTTGCAGCAGGCTGGCCTGCCTGCCGGCGACTTCGATCTGGCTGCCCAGGTCGCCGCGGGCGATGCGGTTGGCGATATCGGTGGCATAGGCAGGCTCGCCGCCGAGCTGCCCCACCACGCCACGCGAGATGACCAGCGCCAGCGCGATGCCGATGGCCAGGGCGATGCCGCCCAGGATGAGCATGGTCACGCGGGCGGTGTCGTAGAAGGTGCTGGCCTCGCCGCTGGCGATGTTGTTGAGACGGTCCTCCAGCGCGGCCAGTTCGCCCAGTGCGCTGCGCCGCTGCGCCTGCTTGGCGGTCAAGCCGTTGTCGAGCAACTGGCGCAGGCCTGCGATGTCGTCGGCGTCGGCCAGCTCGGTCAGCGTCTTGAGCAGCGGTGCGGCCGATGTCGTTAGCGACTTGACCTGCGCCATGGCCGCCTTCTCGACGTCGGCGGTTTCCTCCAGCGTGGCAAACATGGTATCGAGCTCTTTCTCGATGCTCTGGTAACGGGCGAGTTCCTTCTTCAGGCGCTCGGTAATCGGCTTGCGCGTGGTCGCATCCGGCGCCAGCAGCAGATCGCGCACGGCCAGCGATTGCTCATAGAGCGAAGCATGCAGGGCCACGGCCAGCCGCGCTTCGACATTGTTGACATTGCTGATCGAGTTGAGCCGGTTGTTGACCTCGGCCATGCGATTGATGCCGATGGCGATGACCAGCACCAGCAGCACGAGCAGCACACCGAAGCCCAGGTTCAGGCGATGGACCACTTTCATCTTGGATAACGTCATCGTTGAATCCTTTTCGGTGTTGGCAGTTGGCAAGAGGTACTGGTGGCAGAAGATCGCGCTGCTGTCGCCCGACTGCTACCGGCAGCAGATGATCGCCTGATTCTAAAACCTTGCACTGCAGGGATGTAACGTAGAGGAGGCCCGGTTTTACCTCGTTGTTTGCTACACAGCCGCGACCAGCCTGGTTTTGTTTCCATCGCGCATCTTTCCGCGCAAGGCAGTCGATATGCCGATGCAGTTAGTCTTGCCGCTGCCAGCTCGGTATCGCGCCTGCATCGTCGACGGCCAGGTGGTAGTCGCCCAGGGCCAGCGGCGCGGGGGTGCCGGTCGAA
Source organism: Herbaspirillum sp. YR522 (assembly GCF_000282575.1). Classification (GTDB taxonomy): domain Bacteria; phylum Pseudomonadota; class Gammaproteobacteria; order Burkholderiales; family Burkholderiaceae_D; genus Herbaspirillum. The sequence goes on from NZ_AKJA01000132.1 coordinate 58,018, forward strand.
TGCACGAACAGGGACGGCGTTGCGGTGATCTCGTTGATGCCGGGAAAACCGTGATCCCTGACCCCGTGGCCAGCGCCCACGTGCGCCACCCATGGATGTGTTCTGTAATGGGCCTGGTCATGGCGGATGATCTGGTAGGCAACATAATTCATCGACGACGTGCGCGGGTGCGGTGAGACGAACTTGCGTGCCAGGTAGTCCGGTGCCGCGGCCGGGATATTGTCGATGGCACGAATTTCGATGCCATGCCGGCGCGCACGATCGAACAGTGCCAGCAGGCTGGCGCTGGGATGCCCATCGGCAAATTCGGCCACGGTGCGTGGCGTGGCATTGGCGTCGAGCCGGCGCAGTCGATCCAGCACATGGCCGGGGAAGTCGCCGCCACGATTGAACATGCGCAGCAGGTCACCATCGGCGTCGCGCTTGAAGACTTCGGTGTAGAGCGTTTTCACGCCGCTCGCTGCAAGCCGTTCGAGGTTGTCGTCGAGAAACCGGCGCGCCGCCGTGGTGGCATGGTTTTCGCCGACGACCAGTCCCCGCCCCAGGGCGCCATGACCGGTCTCGGGCGCACGGCGATAGGCCAGCTCGAACACGTCGTCGACACTGTGCAGTGCACCCAGGTAGGTGCGCGGCGGTGGCACGAAGCGGGCGAAGAATCCGGTCGCCGCCCGATCCAGCCTGACGGCCTGCGTCGCGACCGTATACCACCGGGGCGAATGGGGTGGCGCTGCGCTATGGGCGATGGCCTGGGCGTCGTAGGCGGTGGCATTGAAGACGCGCATGTCCAGCAGCACCGACAGCATCTTGTGTTCCGTGCGTTGCCAGGACGGCGGGCGCGAAGGACCGAGCGGGTAGCCGATCTTGCCATTGATGCGTTGCGCCGGCCTGAACCAGCGCGCCATGCGCGCGATCGGTTCGTTGCGCGATGTGCTGCGCACCAGGGCCTGGGCACTGCGGCTGCCGGCGGTCGCGATCACCGGATTGGCCGTGCGACGGATCTTGATTGGTGTCGGCAACAGCGTCAGGACCAGGTCTGCTCCCAGGCGCAGGCGGGCCGCCCGTAGCTCGCCTGCGGTCTTTCCCAGCGCCAGTTGGGCCAGGCCCTCGACGAAATCGACCGGCACGATGCGGGCATATTCCATCCAGCTTTCGCGGGCGCGGTCGGTTGCCGAGCGGATGAAATAGGCGGCATCGGCCATGGCACCCTGGCGGGCGATCTCCACCAGCGCCATGAACGGGTCACCGCCGATCTGGAGTTGCTGGTCCAGCAGGCCATGCAGCCGCTCCTGGCTGCGTCGCCGCACGATCGCATCGTGACGGCTCACGGGCCGCTGCCGTGCGCGTTGCGGATCGGCATTGAGCATCGCGGCGTCGTCGATGGTGCGCAGTATGTTGATGACGCCCGGGCTCAAGGTCAATCGCAGGCCGCCCGACGCGCGGCGCTCGTCGGCGTCCTCCCGTGCGAAGTGGGTGTGGGCGAAGTCGTCCAGGGCCGGCCCGTCGCGTCCCAGGTCGAGCAGGAATTTCCTGGCTGCCGCCAAGCCATCGAAGCAGCGGTACGGGAGCTCGTCACCGGCCAGGTAGAGCACGCGCCGATCGCTCGATGTACAGCGCAGGTGCAGGCAATCGCGGGCTGCATGGCCGGCCACCCGCAACGGATAGGCGAGCACCCCGGCGTCGGTGGCGACGGCCGGATCGAAGGCCGACATGACGAGCCGGTAATCGCGCTGGTCGAGTTGTCCTTCATGCAGCATCAACTGCGCCGCCAGCTGCGCGTGCTCGCGCGCCAGCCTGGCCAGCGTGGCGCCGTGCGCGGCGAAGTAGAGGGCGATCTGCCGCTGGTGGTGGGTGGCAAAGTCGAATTGCGTGCCGTCGATCAAGGCCGCCACCAGTACTTGCGGATCGACCACGTTATCGAATTGCTCGTCGTAGTATTGCGGCACGGCGTGCCCGTGCGACACCGTGAAGTAGCGCTGGCCGCCGTTGACCAGGCTGTGCCATGCATTGACGATGTCGATATTGCGATAGCTCAGCTGCGCCAACGGGATCGACGCCTTGCGCCGACGCAGCAGGCCGATATCGTTGAACATGTAGAAGGCCACATGCGATTGCGGCGGATGGTACTCGTTGAGCACCAGGTTATCGACGTCGGGTTCGCGCCCGGCAAACCGGTCGGGGAAGGTCTCGAGCAGGAAATCGCGCATGTATCGCGCACCGTCGGTGGCGATGTCCGGCGCGCGCTGGTGCCACAGCCCCTGCTCTTGTTCCTGGCGGCATGCCGCGCCCAGCAGGTGCTGCTGCACGTCCACCGGCAGCGCCAGCAGGCCCGTGGCCGGGGTGACGACGATATCGCTATCGCGATGCCAGGGCTGGTCCGCCTGGCCATGGGCGCGCAGTGCGGCCACCAGCGCATCCGGCCAGGCTCCGGACACGGGGTGCGCGGGCGGGTCGAGATCATCGTCGAAGAAACGATCGGCATCGTTCCAGGGCGACTCGAGAGGCGCCTGGGCGGTGTCCGGCGAGCGCCCGGCTGCGTCTTGCTGGCGCTGCGCCACACGGTGGAATATATCGCCGACGATACGCACCCGGCCATCGGCCAATGCCACCTGGCCGATCGCTTCGCCTTGGCCCAGCCTTAACAACAGGCTGTCGACACCTGCCTTGAACGAATCGGGCCGCGTTTGCCCATCGAAATGCGATGCCCACTGTCGACGCGCGATGGCGCTGGCGCAATCCTGTGCCATGGCCTGTCGCAGCGCGCGCATGTCGATGTATTGCTGCCACAGCGGCCACTGTCCGGGCCGGTACAGCAGGACCGTGCCGGTGCCATCCCGTATCGTGACCAGGTCGATCGACACCACGCCGCCCAGGTCGAGCAGGTGACATTGGATGTCGTGCAGGCCGGGCATGCCGAAGCCAGCCGCGGCGGTGACCAGGCGCAAGCCGGCCGCTGACAGGTGGCCGGTGTTGCACAGGTCATGCGCCGCCAGGCAGGCCTGGGCCGACAGGGCCAGGGCGTGGGCGCCATCGCCGCCAGACTGGGTCGTGCCATGCTCCGCCCAGTAGCGTTCGAGGGCGGAGCGGTGCAGCTGCGTGGCGTGGTGGTCGGCCTGCGCCAGCATCCGGGTCAGGTCGGGCCGGCTCAAGGGCACGGCTTGCCATGCCAGCTGCTCGGATTGCGTGCGGACCTGGTACACGCCGGCATCCGGAGCGACGCCGTCAAGCTCGTGCGGCAGCAGCGTATCGAGAAAGCACAACCGCAGCGGCCAGGCGGCCTGGTGTTGGTCAGCCGGCTCGAACTCGACCAACGCCAGGGCATGCAGGCTGGCCTGCACGCCTGCGCTGCGCAGCAGGTGCTTGAATTGCTCACGCCGCAACTGGTCATGATCGGGATAGCGCGACGCCAGTTGCCAGCGCCGCTGGCTGAAGTGTCGATAAAGCGTCGCATCGGCCGATGTCGATGGCGGCGATTGCACGGCCTGCTTGACGATGGCGCTCCAGGCCAGTTCGTTGCAGGGCATGGCGGCAGGCGTGTCGGGGTCCGGCTCGATCCAGTCGATGATCACCGCGCCGCGCTCGGCCATGGCCTGGCGTAGCGCGGAGCACCGCAACACCGGGTGGCGCCGGATGGCCGGAGCGAGCTGCCGCGACGGCGACATCAACCAGGCGTGGCGTAGGCGATGGCAGGCCCGCATGACCTGGGCGTGATCCAATGCCGAAAACGGAACCTGCAGCTGGCGCAGCAGCGGGGGCACCGTCTTCAGGTAGCCTGCGGGATCCTGGCCGGCGTTGTCGATGATGCGATTGAAGGCCTCCAGCGCCAGCCGTGGCAGGCCATGTCGCAGGAACCAGTCGTTACAGAATTGATGGATGCGCTGGGTGGCAATGGCCTCCCCACAGAGCCTGGTCCATTCGTGCGCAGCGCTGTCGGGGCCAGGATAGACCAGGCTGCGCGGCACCTGGCGGCGCTCCAGCACATGTGACCAGGCGTGGTCGGTGATGGTCCCGGCGACCTCGGGCGGGTACGCGTGCAGTGCATGGTGCCGTAGCCTGGCGATGGCCAGTTGCAGCTCCGGGCGACTCAATTGGCAGGCTGCGATCGGCAGCTGTACCTGGTCCGCAGCGGTGTCGTGGTGACCTGCCGCATCCAGCATGTACTGGTGGAAGTTGGAAGCGGCACGCGATCCGATCTCGACCACCAGGGTGGTCGTCACGCCGGTGTGCCAGGTGAGCAGATAGCGTGCATGTCCGGCCCGGGTGGCGGCGATATCGATGGCGATGGCCGGGCGGCCGGCGCCACCCCAGGCGGTGGCAGGGCCGAACATGTCGACGATCTGCTGCGGCTGGGCCGGCCTGGCGAAGACGATATCGATCATGCCCGGGGCCGTGCGCTGGCGTAGCCGGTCAAGATCGACGCGGATCTCGGGGTCGACATGCACTGTCATCGATGGCGGTGCCGGCATGGTCGCAAGCGCGACGTCGATGCGCGACTGGCGCAGCGCGCGGGCGCGTTGCGGCAGCGCGTGGAGTCGCCGCAGCAGCGCGACCAGGGGCGCACGGTGGCGCGAAACGAAATGGTAGTGCGCGCGCCCATGCGCTGTGCTCACCTCGACTTCGCAGTGGTTGCTTCCCCGTTCGCGATGAAGCGGCCGTGTCACATTGGCCAGGCTGAATCCTTCGGGCGAGATCAATTGCGCGGTCGGCACGGCAATGTCGATGTCGCTATCGTTCCATGCGCGCATCAGGTGCACCGTATAGCGTTCGAAAGGCGGACGTTCGGTGGTCGGGATCACCAGGCTCTGGTGCGCGCGCAGTTCGATCAGGTCACGATCGAGGGCAATCCTGGTACGGTCCGGCATGACAAGTCCCCCCACATGTTGGCAGGGGGGCGAGTGTCATGCAATCGACGGCAGCGAGCGGTTTCTCACCGTGCACGCAAGTCGAAAGTAAAAATAATGTCAGGCTTGCATCCACCGGGTTACCGTCTGGCCAAGCTCAGAACTGTTCCCAATCGTCTTCGCCCGCCGGTAGCGCCGAGCGTGTTGCCGGGCGCCGGCCGGCCCCCGGCGTGGCGGCTTGGACCTGGTGCGACGGCGCCGGCCTGGAGGACGGCACCGGCCTGGCCGGCGCGGTCGCCGATGCCGGCGCGGGCCGCGCCGGGGACTTCGCCGTGGCGGCCGACGGGTTGCCATCGAGGCGGAAGATGCTGACGATTTCCTGCAGCGTTGCCGCCTGGTCCTGCAGCGATTGCGCTGCCGCCGCCGCTTCTTCGACCAGCGCCGCATTCTGTTGCGTGACCTGGTCCATCTGCACCACGGCCTGGTTGATCTGCTCGATGCCCTCGGTCTGTTCACGGCTGGCCGAGCTGATCTCGGCCACGATGTCGGTTACCCGCTGGACGCTGTCGACCACCTGGTCCATGGTGTTACCGGCCTGCACGACCAGCTTGCTGCCGACGTCGACCTGGGCCACGGAGTCATCGATGAGTTGCTTGATTTCCTTGGCGGCCGCCGCCGAGCGCTGCGCCAGCGTGCGCACCTCCGAGGCCACCACCGCAAAGCCTCGTCCCTGCTCGCCGGCACGCGCCGCCTCGACCGCTGCATTGAGCGCCAGGATATTGGTCTGGAAGGCGATACCGTCGATCACGGCGATGATGTCGACGATCTTGCGCGAGGATGCGTTGATCGATCCCATCGTGTCGACCACCTGCTTGACCACCGCGCCGCCTTCGCTGGCCACGTTCGAGGCCGAGCTGGCCAACTGGTTGGCCTGGCGTGCATTGTCGGCGTTCTGGCGCACGGTGGAGGTCAGTTCCTCCATCGACGAGGCGGTCTCCTCGAGTGAACTGGCCTGTTGTTCGGTGCGCGAGGACAGGTCGAGGTTGCCGCTGGCGATCTGGCCCGAGGCGGTGGCGATGGTGTCGGTGCCGTGGCGCACCTGCGCCACGATACGTGCCAGCGCATCGCGCATCTGCTTCATCGCGAACAGCATGCTGCTGTTGTCGTGCGCCTGCAGTTCGACCTGCACGGTCAGGTCGCCGACGGCGATCTTCTGCGCGATATCGGCCGCATAGGTCGGTTCGCCGCCCAGCTGGCGCAACAACTTGCGGGTGATCACCAGCGACGCCGCCACGCCCAGCAGCAGCGCCAGCCCCCCATGACCAGCATCTGCAGGCGGGCGTTCTCGAACACCTGGCGCGCGCGCACGCCGGCCTCGATATTGGATTCGTCTTCCATCGTCGCCAGTGCCGCCAGGGTCTGGCGTCGCTGGATCTGCTGCGGACCGATTTCATCGGTGATCAGCATGCGCAGCGCGGCATCCTCGCCGGCGCGGCTGAGCTCGACGGCGCGCGCGAACAGGGCGCTGGTCGCTGCCGACTCCGAGCTTGCCTTGGCCAGCAGGTCCTTCTCGGCGCTGGTGGTCTGGCTGTCGACGCCAAACATCTCGCCCAGCCTGGCCTGGGCGCTCCGGTAGCGTTCGTCCTGCTTGATCAGGCCGTCGAGTTCGCGGTCGATGGCGGCGCGGTCGTTCATCAGCGCAACATTGCGAATGGCGATGGACTGTTCGAAGATGGCCGCACGCATGGTCATGACCGCGCGGATCTCTACGTTGTTGATGTTGACGATGTTCTCGACCTGCTGGTTGATCTGCACCATGCGCGCAATACCGATGGCGGTGATGGCGGCCAGCAACAGCAACACCAGGCCGAAGCCCATCGCCAGTTTGGACCCGACTTTCGAATTAGAGAATGACATGTGATTTCCCTCTGCGGACGAGTTATCACCATCCGCAGGCGCGGACGGTCTATTGTGCAGTGGATGTGCCGAGTCCCTACCTCGGCGGCAACGATTGCCTGGCGAAGGCGTACTGCGGGCGTGGTCGCTCTACGGCGCCGTGCCTCTGGTGCCCGGGCATTGTCTGCCCGGGTGATTCACAGTGATCGATCCTACCCAAATTAACGTGCGATGGAAATCTTCCTTTGCGCATCGGTTGCTGTTGCCGCTTGGCATTACGGTGCGCGAATGTGATCGACCAGCGCCATGGTGGCTTCGTCGGGCGGTGCCGTCAGCAGGCTGGCCAGCACCAGGGCGACAAAACCGGCCGGCACGCCGAACACGCCGGCCGAGATCGGCGCGATGTGAAACCATTGATCGGCCGCGCTGCCGCCGAAGGTGGGCATGGTGTGCAGCATGTAGTACACGCATACGGTAAAGCCGCACACGATGGCCGCCACCGCGCCGCTCTGGTTGGCGCGCTTCCAGAATACCCCCGCCACCAGCGCCGGGAACAGCGTGGAAGCGGCCAGCGAGAACGCCGCGCCGACCATCGACAGGATGTCGCCGGGCTTGAGCGAGGCCGCATACGCGGCCAACAGCGCCACTACCAGCAACAGCAGCTTGGAGATGGTGACCCGCTTCTGGGTCGAGGCCTGGGGATCGACCACCTTGTAGTAGATGTCGTGCGACAGCGCGTTGGAGATGGTCAGCAGCAGGCCGTCGGCGGTCGACAAGGCTGCGGCCAGGCCGCCGGCGGCGACCAGGCCCGAGATGAAATAGGGCAGGCCGGCGATCTCGGGCATGGCCAGCACGATGATGTCGCCGTCCAGTGAAATCTCGCCCAGCTGCACCAGCCCATCGCGATTGAGGTCGGTGACCGCCACCAGCGGATTGACCTTGTCGATGTTGGCCCAGTAGTAGACCCAGTCGGGCAGGTGGTTGTAGCTGCTGCCGACCAGCGAGGTATAGATGTCGTATTTCACCAGTACCGTCAGTGCCGGCACGGTGAGATAGATCAGCATGATGAAGAACAACGTCCAGAACACCGACTTGCGGGCCGCGGCGACGGTGGGCGTGGTGTAGTAGCGCATCAGGATGTGCGGCAGCGCGGCGGTGCCGAGCATCAGGCAGAACACCAGCGCCAGGAAGTTGTTGCGCTTGATGTCGGAACTGGCCGCGTCGCGCCCCGGGAAGGGTTCGGTCTGCGACACCGGCGGCAGCGCCCGCAGCAGGTTGGCGGCACGGGCGTCGCCCCAGCGGCGCTGCGCGTCTTCGACGCTTTTGGGATAGGACGACAGGGCGCGACTGGCGGCCTTGATCTCGGCCAGGGTCGCCTGCGGATTGCGCTTGACCTCGTCGATATGATGGCGCGCCTCGAGCCGGCCTTCTTCCCACGACTGTGGCAGGTTTTTCAGGCGCCGGTCGTAGTCGTCGGCGCGCGCCTGGAAGATATTGCGGATTTCCTGTTCCTTCGGGTCATCCCTGAGCTTCTGCTCGACGGCGTTGAGCTTGGGCAGCACCGCCCCATAGGCCACCGGCGGCACCGGCACCGTGGTGTGCTTGGCCGACAGCCAGATCACCGGCAGCAGGTAGGCCAGCAGGATGATGATGTATTGCGCCACCTGGGTCCAGGTGATGGCGCGCATGCCACCCAGGAAGGAACAGACCAGGATGCTGGCCAGCCCGAGGAAGATGCCGATCGAGAAATCGATGCCGGTGAAGCGCGAGGTGATCAGCCCCACGCCATATATCTGCGCGACGACATAGGTGAACGAGATCAGGATGGTGGCGGCCACGGCCAGGATGCGGATCAGGTTGCGGCCCAGTCGCCCCGGATACCGCGCCGACAGGAAATCGGCAATGGTGTATTGGCCGAACTTGCGCAGGTAGGGCGCGATCAGCAGCGCCACCAGGCAATAGCCGCCGGTCCAGCCCAGGATGTACGCCAGGCCGTCGAAGCCTTGCAGGTAAAGACCGCCGGCCAGGCTGATGAAGGTGGCCGCCGAGATCCAGTCGGCGGCGGTCGCCATGCCGTTGAACAGCGGTGGCACGCGGCGGCCGGCGACGTAGTATTCGGGCACGTCGGAGGTACGACATACCACGCCGATGGCCGCGTACAGGCCGATGGTGACGAACAGGAACAGGTAGCCGATCCAGGTGCGCGGCATGCCCTCGTGTTCCAGGATCGCCAGCACGCACAGGAAGGCGATGAAACCCAGGGTGTAGAAACCGTAGTAGCGCGCCAGGCGCCAGAAGAAAGCGCGATTACTCTCCATGACCCTGCTCGCGGTGTGCCAGTTGGTCGATGCGTCGCATGCGGCGCATGTAGAGGGCGACGATGGCCAGGTAGATCAGCATCATCCCCTGGGCCGCCATGTAGAACGAGACCGGCCAGCCGAACAGGTGCAACTGGTCCAGTTCGCGTGCGAACCAGATGCACAGGAAGGTGACCATGAACCAGGCCAGCAGCAGTAGCGCCGTCATGCGGCGCATGGCGGGCCAGGGATGAATGGGCTCGGCGGTGCCGTGCGGGGGCGGGTGGGGAAGCTGGTCCATGGTCAGCCGATGTCGTCGATCGAATGGGGGCGGGGCGTGAGCTGGAAGCCGACCCGGAACAGGCTGCCGGGATTGCGCGGGTCGGTGCTGCGCGGGTTGTTCGATATCTCCACCGTGGCCTGATGCTGTTGCGCGATCTCGCGCACGATCGCCAGCCCCAGGCCACTGCCGCTGGTGGGCGTGCCCAGCACCCGGTAGAAGCGCTCGAATACATGCTGGCGCTCGGCGGCGGCAATGCCGGGGCCATTGTCTTCGACCTCCAGGATCGCCAGGCCGCCGCCCTCGTCGACCCGGGCGCGCACGGTGACCCTGCCGTTGCCATCGTGCGGGGTGTAATGCAGGGCGTTGTCGAGCAGGTTGGAGATCAGTTCGCGCAGCATCAGCGCATTGGCCACGATGATGATGGGGTGGTCCGGTTGTTCGAAGCCCAGGTCGATGCGCCGGGTGAATGAGGTCGGCACCCAATCCTGCACCACGGTGCGCGCCAGTTCGCTCAACTCCAGCGACACCATGCCGCCGGCCTGCGATTGCTGGTTCTCGGCGCGGGCCAGTGACAGCAGCTGGTTGACCAGGCGGGTGGCGCTCTCGGAGCTCTTGGCCAGTTGTTCCAGCGAGCGCCGGATGTCGAGCTGGTCGTCCTGGCGCAGTGCCAGTTCGGACTGCATGCGCATGCCGGCCAGCGGCGTCTTCATCTGGTGGGCGGCATCGGCGATGAAGCGTTTCTGGATGGCGATGGTTTGCGACAGGCGTGCCAGCATGTCGTTGAGCGAACGCACCAGGGGCGAGATTTCTTCGGGCACCTGGCCCGAATCGATGGGACTGAGATCGTCCGGGCGGCGGTCACGGATGCGCTCCTGCAGTTCGGACAACGGCGACAGGCCGCGCGAGAGGGCAAACCAGACCAGTGCCAGTGCCACCGGCAGGATCACGAACTGCGGCAGGATCACGCCCTTGATGATTTCATTGGCCAATTGGGCGCGTTTTTCCAGCGTCTCGCCCACCTGGACCGTGGCCAGGCGCGGCCGGGGCGAAGCGTTGCGCTGGGCGGTACTGCGCCGCACGTCGACCTGCATGTAGGCGATGCGCACATCGCTGCCGTGCAGGATGTCGCTGCGAAACTGGACCGTGCCGACGGCGTTGCGGTCGTCGTCGGCCGGCGGCTGCGACATCTCGACATCGCCTTCGATATATTCGCCGTTGGGGCCGCTGATCTTGTAATAGATGTTGTCGATATCATCGGCCCGCAGCAGGTCGCGCGCCGGCACCGGCAGGCGCGCCACGATGCGCCCGTCGACTTCCGACACCTGCTGGGCCAGCACCGTGACACTGTCTTCGAGCGCACGATCGAAGGGTTGATTGGCAATCGATTGCGCAATCAGGTAGGTGATGGCGATACTCATGGGCCATAGCAGCAGCAGCGGCGCCAGCATCCAGTCGAGGATCTCGCCGAACAGAGAACGCTGGATGCGCTCCACCGGCTGGGTGGCGATGGCGGTGCGGCGTTTCTTGCGCGGCGCGGGCTGCGGCGCAGCGCCTTCGGGGGCAGGGTGGTCGACGCTCTCACGCGGCATGGGCATGCCCCGCGTGCGGTGTCATCGTTTCACGCGTCGCTGGCGGCCGGCGTGATCGGGGCGATCGCAGTGGCGCTGTTTTCGGGCAGCTTCTCGAGGCAATAGCCCAGTCCGCGTACGGTGGCAATGCGCACGCCACCGACTTCGATCTTCTTGCGCAGGCGATGGACATAGACTTCGATGGCATTGTTGCTCACTTCCTCTCCCCATTCGCACAGGTGATCGACCAGTTGCTCCTTGGAGACCAGGCGCCCGGTGCGTTGCAATAATACCTCCAGCAGGCCCAGCTCCCGCGCCGACAACTCCAGCATCTGTTGACCGATGTAGGCGATCCGCCCGACCTGGTCATACGACAGCGGACCATGGCGGATCACGGTCGGACCGCCGCCGGCGCCGCGCCGGGTCAGGGCGCGCACCCGCGCTTCGAGCTCGGACAGCGCGAACGGCTTGGCCATGTAGTCATCGGCGCCGAGATCGAGTCCCTGCACCCGCTGTTCGACCGAGTCGGCCGCCGTCAGGATCAGCACCGGCAGGCGCGAATTGCGCGAACGCAGGCGGCGCAGCACTTCCAGGCCCGACATGCGCGGCAGGCCGAGGTCCAGGATGAGCAGATCGAAATCCTGGGTCGACAGCGCCGAATCGGCTTCGATGCCGTTCTTGACACAATCGGCGGCGTAGCCGGAATGCCGCAGCGAGCGGGTCAGTCCATCCGCCAGCACGCTATCGTCTTCTGCAAGCAAGATGCGCATGGGTGTGATCAGCGGGTCGCCCCGGCCGATTTGTCTCGTGAGTTAGAATTATTGTGGTATTTTTACGCATATTCCACTAATTCATTAGTCATTGCAAATGAGGGCGGCGATGGATGGAAGCACAAGCGCGTCATTTGCGCGATACTGCAGCGACGCAGGCGACAGGGGTGTCGATTGCGACAACCTTACCGAAAAAAGTGTAACAGTGTCGACCATTGTGCGAATGCGGTATTGAAGTGTGCGATATTGCGCGCATATTCTCTTCAAGCATGGCGCCGATGTCGAAATGTCATTTAGTGTTGTAGTTGACGCGTTTTCGGTTGTGGGCTTTTTTTTGTTGTTATAATTTCTCGCATTCTCCGCTGGAAAATCTGATGAAACGTTTGTGGGTTCTGTTGCTGATCTGTCTGTTACCGGTGCAAGTATTTGCAGCGGTGCTGACGTACGCCAGCTCGGTTGCCTCCACCGATTTCTCGGCGCCAGCCGAGCTCAGCGTTGCCGTCAAGTATCTCGATTCCAAGCAGGTTGCGACCACTGCCGATCAGGCAGCGGTCGATTACGAGCAGCAAGTCGCCCTCGGCGACAAGGGCTCGGTCGGCGATGACGGCACCGGTTACGCCGACAGCGGCGAAGATTTCTCCACGCATGCAGGTATCGGCGACGAGCCGGTCCTGACCCAGACGTTGGCATCCTTGCCGCAAACTTCCCAGTTAGCGCCGGCGCTTCGCAGTGACGACGCCAGCCAGCCTCCTTTCCTGCCTCTCGCAGGTCGTCCGCCCCGGGCCTGATCGACTGTCGCTTGCGCGACTGCCTCGCTGCGCCCGCTGAATCGCTCCAATATTTCGAAGCTTCGTGTCGCGCGTCGGCAGTCCTGATCGCAAGTGACGTGTGTCGCCGTCTTCAACGACATGGCGATGCCTATTCTCGAATCATCTATTCAGCAATATCACGGCCGATGTGACCGCATCACATCAGATTCCATCCAGGAGATAGTAATGAAAAAAGCATTTGTCGCACTGATAGTGGCGGTCATGACACTGTCGGTAGGCATGACCGCAGTCGAAGCCAAGCGCCTGGGCGGCGGCGGGTCGATCGGCAAGCAATCGTCGTCGGCCAGCCGTCAGGCCCAGAGCCCCGCTCCCATGCAGCAGAACCAGGCCGCCGCGGCCAAGCCGGGTGCAGCAGCGGCTGCCCCTGCAGCGGCTGCCGCCAAACCGAGCATGTGGAAGGGCCTGCTGGGCGGGGCGCTTCTGGGCCTCGGCCTGGGCGCACTGCTGTCGAGCCTCGGCATGGGCGGCGCCCTGGCCAGCATGATCAGCACCATCCTCACCGTCGCGCTGATCGCGATGGCGGCCATGTTCATCTATCGCATGTTCCGTCGCAAGTCGGAAGCCTCGCAGCCGCGTGCGGCATGGGCCGGTGCCAACGGCAATGCGCCGTCTGACGTCAACGCCACGCCCCGGATCGGCTCGATGCTGGAAGCATCGCAACCTGCAACCGGCCCGCAAGGTGCAGGTTTCGGTGGCGGCTTCGGCAATGTCGAGGCGGCACCTGCCTATGGCATCCCGGCTGATTTCGACACCAACGGCTTCGTGCGTAACGCCAAGACCTACTTCATCCGTCTGCAAGCGGCGTGGGACAAGGCCGACATCAACGATATCCGCGAATTCACCACTCCCGAGATGTTCGCCGAACTGCGCCTGCAACTGCAGGAACGCGGTGCCTCGGCCAACCATACCGATGTGGTCTCGCTCGATGCCCAGGTGCTGGGCGTGGAGACCGTCGGTAACGATTATGTGGCAAGTGTGAAGTTCTTCGGCTTCATCAAGGAAGACGCCACCAGCTCGCCGGCGCAGTTCGCCGAGATCTGGAACATGTCCAAGCCGGCAGTCGGCCAGGGCGGCTGGGTGCTGGCAGGTATCCAGCAACTGGATCCGGTGCAGGCGTAAGGCACGAGCTTTCAGGTTTTGTAGTCCGTCAATGTTTGGCGCGGAAGGCGACGGTTAGTGGATGAGCGTCGCCAGTCCGTTTTACCGCCGGCTTATGCCGGCGGTTTTTTTATGCCTATTCCACGCCTTGCACCGATCCACCACGTACTCCTCCTGTACTCCTCCTGTACTCCTCCAGGCCGGGCGCCGAATGCGCATCGACATTGCGCCGGGCTCGTTCCCTTCTTCCTACGCATCGCTGCGTGCTTGTCCTATCGCCGCCGCTGTCCAGCTCACGCATGATCGATGTCTGCAATGCGTCGTAGCACGTCGCCATTTCGTCAGACCAACCATAGTGAAGGAGCCATCATGAAGCGCAAGGCATCGGCCGTTTGGAACGGTAACCTGAAAGAAGGCAAGGGCACGCTGACCACCGACAGCAAGACGCTGTCCGCGACCCAGTATTCGTTCGCGACCCGGTTCGAGAGCGGTGTTGGCACCAACCCCGAGGAGTTGATCGCAGCCGCTCACGCCGGATGTTTTTCGATGGATCTGTCGGCACGCCTTGACAAGGCCGGGCTGGGACCCAAGCGCATCGATACCGAGGCGACCGTCACCTTGGAGCCCAGCGATCCAGGGTTCAGCATCACGAAGGTCGAGTTGACGGTAAAGGTCGAGCTGGACGACAAGGACGAGCAGAAATTCAATGAAGCCGTGGCAGCGGCCAAAAACGGCTGCCCGGTGTCCAAGGTGCTCAAGGCCGACATCTCGGTCAATGCCGTGCTGGCCTGAGGCAAAGCCGGCTAGCGGGAGCGGTCGTGAGGCCGCTCCGGACGGTCGCGATGGCGACCCGCAGACAGCGGGAAAATCAGCGCCACGACCACCAGGCACACCAGCAACACCAGCGTGAGCTTGTCCAGATTATCCATTCCTATTTTCCCGGTTGCCAGATGGCGACGTCGGCCGTATCGACCTTCCTGGGCAGCAGCCCGGCATTGAAGAAGGCGTCGGCGATCCTTTGCTGTTCTCCCAGCGCTTCCTTGCGCACTGCACGCACTTCGTAGCTGCGCCGCCCGTTGGCCAGTTCGATGGTGTCGGCGTCCAGTCCCCACAACGGCGACAGGAAGGTCGCGGCTTCCCTGGCATTGTGCTTGACCCATTGGCCGGTGGCCTGCAACTGGTCGAATACCACCCGCAGCAGCCCAGGATGGGCATCGGCGAAGCTGGTCGAGGCCAGGTAATAACGCTGGTAATCGGCCACGCCGCGCCCATCCGACAGGATGCGCACTTGCGATTGCCGTTGCACGCCGGCCAGGAACGGATCCCAGGTTACCCAGGCATCGACGCTGCCACGTTCGAAGGCGGCACGGGCGTCGGCCGGCGACAGGTAGGCCGGATCGATGTCCGAGAATGTCAGCCCGGCCTGTTCCAGCGTGGCAATCAGCAGGTAATGTACGCCAGCGGCCTTGGTGACCGCGATCTTGCGCCGTTTCAGGTCGCGCACCGTGCGCACCGGCGAATCGGCGCGTACCACGATGGCCTGTGCCGAAGGAGACGGCGACTCCTGCGCCAGATAGGTCAGCCGGGCGCCAGCGGCCTGGGCGAATACCGGCACCGTATCGGCCACGTCGGCGCTGATGTCGACCCCACCCACGTTGAGCGCCTCCAGCAACGGTAGTCCGCTCGAGAATTCATGCCAGCTGACCTTGGTTGCGCCCGGGCCGAGCAGTTTTTCCAATGTGCCGCGGGCCTTGATGATGGTCAGCAGGGTGGACGACTTCTGGTAACCGATGCGTACCGCGCGCGCACCCGATTGGGCTTGGGCGAGTACGGGCAGGGCGGCGGCCAGTGCGGCCGCCTGCAGCAGGCGACGGCGTTTGGCGAGGGGCGAGAGGGAGGGTTTCATCAGATAAGCGGTCATTGTCGTGGTTGCTGTCGGTGTGCATCGCGCCAGCGCAGGCAGGCTTTTTCCAGGGCGCGCAGCAGGCTGTCGGAAAGCTTGCCCAGTATCGCCAGCACCAGGATGGCGGCCAGGACCAGGTCGGGGCGGCTGCTCTCGCGGCCATCCGAGAGCAGGTAGCCGACACCGCGCGTGGCGGCAATCAGCTCGGCTGCCACCAGGAACATCCAGGCCAGCGACAAGCCGCCACGCAGCCCGGCGAACAGGTACGGCAGGCAGCCAGGCAGCAGCACATGCCGGATCAACCTGGTGCTCGACAGGCCGCAGCTGGTTCCCAGCTCGACCAGTTTGTGGTCGATGTCGTGCAGGCCCGCCACCAGGTTCAGGTAAACCGGAAAGAAGGCGCCGATGGCAATCAGGACCACCTTGGGCGTCTCGTCGATACCCAACCAGAGCAGCAGCAACGGGATCCAGGCCAGGCTGGGAATGGCGCGCAGCGCTTGCAGGGTCGGTTCCAGCACCGCTTCGGCGCGACGGCTCAGGCCCACCAGGAAACCCAGCAGCACCGCCAGTGCGCTGCCGGCGGCGAATCCGGCCAGCACCCGCGCCAGGCTGGCCGCGACGTGGGGCGCCAGCTCGCCGCGGCGGGCCAGGTTCCACAGTGTCTGTGCCAGTTCGCTGGGCGGCGGAAACAGCCGCGCCGGGATGATCTCCAGCCTGGCGCCCAGCTCCGCCAGTGCAAAGAAGCTTAGTGGCAGCCACCAGCCGGTCAGGCGATTCGGACGGTAGCCGCCGTTGCGCGGCCAGCCACGCGCCACTCGTGCGCGCGTGTATCGCGGCAGCGGTGGAGCAGGCGTGACGGCTTGTCCGCTCACGGTGTCAGGCACGGATCACGCCCTGGCCGAAGGCCGGATCGATCAGTGCGCCTATGGTGCGGGGCAGGTCGGTGCCACTCTTGACCAGGTCTTCCTCAAGCAGGATCGGTGCGGCCGCACGCAGTGCGTCGACATGCTCCTGGCCGATCTGCGGATGCGAAAAATCGTTGCGCTTGAGTTGCAGGCGTGCCACTTGCGGCGACAGCCTGGATTCTTCAGAAAGCAGTGCCACGGTCTCTTCGGGATGGGCGACGATCCATGTGCGCGCCCGTTCGTATGCCGCGATCACGCGCTTGACCTGGTCCGGATGGCGCACGGCGAACGTGTCGCTCACGTTGAGGAAGCCGTAGGTGTTGAAGTTGACATTGCGGTAGATCAGGCGCGAGCCTGCTTCCAGCTCGCTGGCCGCCAGGTGCGGGTCGAGCCCGGCCCAGGCGTCGACCCGGCGTTGCTCGAGCGCGGCGCGGCCGTCGGGGTGCTGCAGGTGAACGATCTCGACGTCGTTCCTGGTCAAGCCGTTCTCGTGCAATGCGCGTAGCAGGAACAGGTATGGATCGGTCCCCTTGGTCGCCGCCACCTTCTTGCCCTTGAGCTCGCGCACCGACCTGATGGGCGAATCCCTGGCCACGGCCAACGCGGTCCATTCGGGGCGCGAATAGACATAGACGGCCTTGATCGGGTTGCCGTTGGCGCGCGCCAGCAGCGCCGCCAACCCAGCGGTGCTGCCGAAGTCGATGCTGTCGCTGTTGAGGTATTCCAGGGCCCGATTGCTGCCTTGGCTCAGCACCCACCTGAGCTCGGTGCCTTGCGCCTTGAGTTCTTCCTCGAGCCAGCCGAACTTGCGCAGCACCAGGCTTGGCGGCGAGTAATAGGCATAGTCGAGGCGAATGGTGCGCGGCGGCGTGGCCGCCAGGCCGATGCGCGGGGTCGTGCCCAGCGCGGCCAAACCGAGGGCGCTGCCGCCCAGGCGAAGAAAGTGTCTGCGTTCCATGGCTATCCGTTCTTGTCGTGAGAGGGCGAGGCTGCGTGGCAGACAAGCACTCTAAGCACGAATGACGGACGGCAGAACGACTATTTCCAAGTTTGTTTATGCGTTCGATGCATGTCCGCGGTGCAGGCCCGCCGCACCCGCAGGCCGATCAGGGCAGGCAGAGTTGGAACAGCGCACCGCCATCGGGATGGTTCGACAGGCGCGCCTCGCCTTGCTGGCTTTCCTTGTTGTGGGCGGTGGCGATGGCATTGCACAGGTCCATGCCGAGGCCGGTCGACGGTTTTTTTTCTTGCGCGCCCACACCCGGACCATCGTCGTGCACGGTGAAGATCAAGCCGCCCGCCGGATTCTTCTGGCAACCCAGTTCAATGCGGGTGCGGGCGAAACGGCTGGCGTTCTGCAAGGCCGCTTCCAGCGCCAGGGCCACCAGGTGTTCATCGAAGAAACCGACCATTGGCATGTTGGCCGGGTCGATCACGATCTGCGCCCCATGGCCATTGCGATTGGCCTGGTGCTCGCGCAGCAGGGATTGGAGGAAATCCAGCGGCGACAGTGCCTCGACCTGCGCCCGCAGGCCCTGCGAATCCGCCTTGTACAGGGTCAGGAAGGCAATCAGCTTTTCCTGCAGCGCCAGGCACGTCACATGCGCCTGCTGCGCCCGCGGCACATCATCGGTGAGGCGGCGCAGCTCGCCCTCGAGGTTGCCCAGCGAGTTCTTGATGTCGTGAATGATGATCGCGGCAAGTTTGGGATCCATGCTCAGCTCTTCGGGGCTACTTTGCTCAAGGTGTCGCGCAAGAACTTGTGCATCTTGGCTACGCGTTCGTTGCCTGGAATCAGGCGGTCCAGGGTGGCCAGGTAGCGGCGCACGCGCTTGACGTATTCGTCGTTCCAGCCGCGCTGGCTCATCCACAGCAGATGCAGCTGCGCCGCCGCCAGCAGCACGCCGGTGTTCTCGGGCATGCTGCTGAGCGCCTCCTGCAGCTTGGCCAGCGACTCGTCGGGCTTGGCGCTGCGCATGAGCGCATTGGCCTCGGCGATGACGCTCATGCAATGCTTGACGGCGCCGTCGATGAGTTCATCGGCCAGCGCTTGCTTGCCGGTGTCGGCCAGCACCTTGCGCGCCAGCGTCTGCAGGTTCTTGTTCTCGTGGTCGGACTTGACGGCGTCGGCGATCAGGCGCGCGCCTTCCTCGTCATTGCCCATCGAGAAGGCAGCCTTGGCCAGGGCCAGCGTGGCAAAGTCGGAAACCTCGCCGCCGGCGGCTTGCTTGGCGGTCTCGAAGGCTTGCTGGGCCGAGATGGTGTCGCCCAGTTGCACGTAGGCCTGGGCCTGGACCGCGGCCTGGGCCGAGGTGAACAACTTCGACTCGTCATAGCGACGCGGCGCGCTCTCGAGCAGGCGCAGGGCGGCGTCGGCGTCGCCGCTGTCGACGTGTACCTGGGCCAGCGAGAGCAGGTCGCCGGGCTGCGCCGTGAGCGATCCCTTGGTGTGCTTGAGCACGTTGTCATAGGCTTCGCGCGCCTGATCCAGGTGGCCGCTGCGGTAGGCGACTTCGCCCACCAGCCGGCTGCGTCGCGCCGACGGAATGATCTCGGACGACTTGGTCAGCGCCGCCAACGCGCCTTCCTGGTTGCCCTGCGCCTCGTCGATCTGCGCCAGCAGGTCGTAGGCGGCGATGAACTGCTTGTTGGCGGCCAGCACGTCCTCCACGATCACGCGGGCATCATCCATCTGGCCGGCCACGATATTGCAGCGGGCCAGGCCGATCTTGGCCCAGACCAGGTCGTCACGCATGGCCAGCGCCTGCGCGTAGACCTCGCGCGCCTCATCGATGCGGCGCAGCTCGATCAGCAGGGCGCCCTTGGTCTTCATGATCTCGACGATCCACTTGGGTGCCGTCTTGAGCACGTTGTCGCATTCGATCACGGCGCCGGCCAGGTCCTTGCGCTTCATCTTCTCGGTCACCGGGCGCATGGCATGCTGCTTCTCGAGCAGCCGGTCGACCCGTTCGGCGATGCGGCTGGCCGTGAGTGGCTTGAGCATGTAGGCATCGGGCTGGAACTCGGCCGCGCTGGCGACCAGGTTGTAGCCGCTCTCGGCGGTCACCATGATGAACATGGAGGTCGGCGAGAGCATGTTCTGGGTGCGGAAGAACTCCAGCAGTTGCTGGCCGTTGCTTTCCTTGTTGAGGTTGTAGTCGCAGATGATCAGGTCGTACATCCCCGCCTGGACGAAACGGATCGCTTCGTCTGGGGTGGCGGCCTGGTCCACCTTGGTCACACCGAGCTGGCCAAGGTGCATGCGCATGTTCTGGCGCATCGTCGGCATGTCGTCGATGATCAGGCAGCGCAGCGCGCTGATGTGGCTAAAGGGGACTAAACTCATGACAACCGTCTT
This sequence comes from Herbaspirillum sp. YR522, assembly GCF_000282575.1. Taxonomy (GTDB): domain Bacteria; phylum Pseudomonadota; class Gammaproteobacteria; order Burkholderiales; family Burkholderiaceae_D; genus Herbaspirillum. The sequence goes on from NZ_AKJA01000132.1 coordinate 77,764, forward strand.
TAAATCTCGTTATATATTGCTGCATCGGAATGTATCCCAGAACCGACCATCCCGGTAGCAAATATAGGGGGTTAATCTTCAGTCAATTCGAGGCACGGCCGAAGTGTGCCGGTTTTTCGCGCCTCGTGCAGCCCGGTCGGCGTAAATAGCGCCATTTCCGAATGCAAATGATGCCGTCTTTATAAGCCTTCCCATCCGGCCGCGCCAGTGCCGCGCCACTGTGCCGACAAATTACGTGACAAAGTGCTTGCGCCGGACACTGTTTTTTTATACAGTGTCGTTCATTGGCGTGACGCCTCGATTTCCGGGTTCCGATATCGAACTGCCAGCATTGTATGCTTGCCGTCCACGTACCTTCATCACGACCTTTTTGCCGAGAGAGATTTATGGAAGACAAGAAAGCTGCGAACAACTCTGAAAAGGGCAAGGCGCTGGCCGCCGCGTTGGCGCAAATCGAAAAGCAGTTTGGCAAGGGTTCCGTGATGCGCATGGAAGACGGCGCCGTCGCGGAAGAAGTGCAGGTCGTCTCGACCGGCTCGCTGGGTCTCGATATCGCGCTGGGCGTCGGTGGCCTGCCACGCGGTCGCGTGATCGAGATCTATGGCCCCGAATCGTCGGGCAAGACCACGCTGACCTTGCAGGCCATTGCCGAGATGCAAAAAATCGGCGGCACCTGCGCCTTTATCGACGCCGAACACGCATTGGACGTGACCTATGCCCAGAAGCTGGGCGTCAATCTGAACGATCTGCTGATCTCCCAGCCCGATACCGGTGAGCAGGCGCTCGAAATCACCGACGCACTGGTGCGTTCCGGCGCGGTCGACCTGATCGTGGTCGACTCGGTGGCAGCGCTGACGCCCAAGGCGGAAATCGAAGGCGACATGGGCGATTCGCTGCCCGGCCTGCAAGCCCGCCTGATGTCGCAGGCGCTGCGCAAGCTGACTGGCAGCATCAACCGCACCAACACTACCGTGATCTTCATCAACCAGATCCGCATGAAGATCGGTGTGATGTTCGGTAATCCCGAAACCACCACAGGCGGTAACGCGCTCAAGTTCTACGCCTCGGTGCGGCTGGATATCCGCCGCACCGGCTCGATCAAGTCCGGCGACGAAGTCATCGGTAGCGAAACACGGGTCAAGGTGGTCAAGAACAAGGTGGCGCCGCCGTTCCGCGAAGCGCACTTCGACATCCTGTATGGCGAAGGCACCTCCCGCGAAGGCGAAATCCTCGACCTGGGCTCCGAGCACAAGGTCGTCGAGAAGTCTGGCGCCTGGTACAGCTACGGCGGCGACCGCATCGGCCAGGGCAAGGACAACGCCCGTAATTACCTGAAGGAACATCCGGAACTGGCGCGCGAGATCGAGAACAAGGTGCGTGTGGCGCTGGGTGTGCGTGAGCTCTCGCCTGCTGCCGGCACGCCGGAGGCTGGCAAGCCGGCGTCGGGTAAGCCCGCTGCCAAGCCGGCGACCGATGGCAAGGCCGAAGCCCAGGCTTCCTGATCTTCCTGCCAGACCAGGCGGGACATGCCCTGGGGGATGCATCGGGCATGTCCCACAAGTAGTATTGCTTATTAATAGCTTGGTTGTTGCTCAGCCCTAGGAACGGGCGGGTTTGCCGCCTGTTTTTCCCTCGATTGCCTGTCGGGCTCGCCTGTATGGTTACTTCGGGCAGGGTTCCGCGGTGCGATCTGCAAGATCCATCCGACACATTTTCATCAGTATTCATCTGCATTATTGCCCGGGCTATCGAACGTCAATGCCTAGACCGCCGATCAGCCTGAAAGCACGGGCACTCAAGTACCTCTCTTCACGTGAGCATAGTCGCCTGGAACTTGCGCGTAAGCTTGCCCCTTACGCGCAAGATGGCGATGACATCGAAGCACTGCTCGACTGGCTTGAACAATCCCGATTCCTCTCGCAGGAGCGATTTTCCGAGTCGCTGGTGCATCGTCGCGCCGGCCGCTACGGCAACAATCGTATCTTTTCCGAACTGCATAGCCACGGTATCGAAGGCGAAGCACTTGCCGAGCTGCGACAAGACCTCAAGCAAGGTGAGGCCGCTCGCGCGGCCGAGGTGCTACGCCGTAAATACGCCGAGCCCGCGCCCGACGCCGAGACCCGGGCCCGGCAGCAGCGCTTCCTGATGCAGCGCGGGTTCTCGCATGACAGCATCAAGGCCGCACTCAAACTGGCCTGGCAGGATCAAGACGACCAGTAGCATTGCGCGGTCTGCCGGTCTTGGCGCCAGGGCGACGCCGGATATCGGGACTTCCGGTTCCAGCGCGCAAGCGAGCGGGCTTAGGTGATCAGCGGCACCGCGCCATATTGCTTTGTGATAGCGCTACCTACGCCCAGCCATGCCGGCCTGTGCTAAAATCCGAAGGTTTTTTGCTGCGGCGCGGGAGTCTGAGGAGATATCGCCCATTGCCGGTTGGTTAAAACGGCAAGTCGATGCAGGGCTGACGACGGCGGCGAAGACAGATAATGCGGATTGCTGGACGCCTGGCGTCATTGCGATCCCGGATATCAGACCAACTCATGCAGACGGCATGAACATGCCCAATTCTACGAATTCATTCGCAACCTGTGCAGCTCACGCCTGCGCCAGTTCTCATCCCGCCACGGATGCCACGCCCGCCTGCGGGTTGCGGTCTGCTTTCTCGTCAGCTGGCATCGCGCCGACGACATTTTCAATCCGGCAAGTCTTATTCATTTAGTGTCTAAAGGGAAGCTCCCATGAAAATCCATGAGTATCAGGGTAAAGAAATCCTGCGCCAGTTCGGCGTAACCGTTCCGCGCGGCATTCCTGTCACGTCCCTCGACGAAGTCGAAGCGGCTGCCAAGTCGCTGGGCGGCCCGGTATGGGTCGTGAAGGCCCAGATCCACGCCGGTGGCCGTGGCAAGGGTGGTGGCGTGAAGGTGGCCAAGTCGCTGGAACAGGTCCAGGAATACGCCAAGCAAATCATGGGCATGCAACTGGTCACGCACCAGACCGGTCCTGAAGGCCAGAAGGTTCGCCGCCTGCTGATCGAAGAAGGCGCCGACATCAAGAAAGAACTGTACGTGTCGCTGGTCACCGACCGCGTCAGCCAGCGCGTGGTGCTGATGGCATCGAGCGAAGGCGGCATGGACATCGAGGAAGTGGCCGAAAGCCATCCGGAACTGATCCATAACGTCATCATCGATCCGGCCACCGGCCTGACCGACGCCGACGCCGACGCAGTGGCAACCAAGATCGGCGTGCCTGCCGCATCGATCGCCGACGCCCGCAAGCAACTGCAGGGCCTGTACAAGGCTTACTGGGAAACCGATGCATCGCTGGCCGAAATCAACCCGCTGATCCTGACCGGCGACGGCAAGGTCATCGCCCTGGACGCCAAGTTCAACTTCGACTCCAACGCCCTGTTCCGTCATCCGGAAATCGTCGCCTACCGCGACCTGGACGAAGAAGACCCAGCCGAAGTCGAGGCCTCCAAGTTCGACCTGGCCTACATCTCGCTGGACGGCAACATCGGCTGCCTGGTCAACGGTGCCGGCCTGGCCATGGCCACCATGGACACCATCAAGCTGTTCGGCGGCGAGCCGGCCAACTTCCTGGACGTGGGCGGTGGCGCCACTGCCGAGAAGGTCACCGAAGCCTTCAAGATCATGCTCAAGAATCCCGGACTGAAGGCCATCCTGGTCAACATCTTCGGCGGCATCATGCGCTGTGACGTGATCGCCGAAGGCGTGATCACCGCTTCCAAGGCCGTGTCGCTGAACGTGCCGCTGGTGGTTCGCATGAAGGGCACCAACGAAGACCTGGGCAAGAAGATGCTGGCCGAATCCGGTCTGCCGATCATCTCGGCCGATTCGATGGAAGATGCGGCGAAGTCGGTCGTGGCTGCCGCCGCGGGCAAGTAAGAACTCATACATGCAAGTCTGCGCCGCTGCGGCCGCGCCCGATGCGACAAGACGCATCCGGGCCGCATGCGGTGCAGGCATCACAGACAAGGAAGAGAAATGTCGATCCTCATCAACAAAGACACCAAGGTCATCACGCAAGGCATCACTGGCAAGACCGGCCAGTTCCACACCCGCTTGTGCCGCGAATACGCCAATGGCAAGAATGCCTTTGTCGCAGGCGTGAACCCGAAGAAGGCCGGTGAAGATTTCGAAGGCATCCCCATCTATGCCAACGTCACCGAAGCCAAGAAGGCGACCGGCGCGACCGTGTCGGTGATCTACGTGCCGCCGGCCGGCGCCGCCGCCGCCATCTGGGAAGCCGTCGAGGCTGAGCTGGACCTGGCCATCTGCATCACCGAAGGCATTCCGGTGCGCGACATGCTGGCCCTGAAGGACCGCATGGCCAAGGCCGGTTCCAAGACCCTGCTGCTGGGCCCGAACTGCCCTGGTCTGATCACACCGGACGAAATCAAGATCGGCATCATGCCAGGTCACATCCACAAGAAGGGCCGTATCGGCGTGGTGTCGCGTTCGGGTACCCTGACCTACGAAGCGGTGGGTCAGCTGACCGCACTGGGCCTGGGCCAGTCGTCGGCGGTCGGTATCGGCGGTGACCCGATCAATGGTCTCAAGCACATCGATATCATGAAGGCATTCAACGACGATCCTGACACCGACGCCGTGATCATGATCGGTGAAATCGGTGGTCCTGACGAAGCCAATGCCTCGTACTGGGTCCGCGACAACATGAAGAAGCCCGTGGTTGGTTTCATCGCTGGCGTGACCGCGCCTCCGGGCAAGCGCATGGGCCACGCCGGCGCGCTGATCTCGGGCGGTGCCGACACTGCCGAAGCCAAGCTGGCGATCATGGAAGAGTGCGGTATCAAGGCCACCCGCAACCCGTCCGAAATGGCGCGTCTGCTCAAGGCAATGCTGTAATATCTGCCGACCCGGCGCCTGGCGCGCCGGCCCGGGTTTGCAAGACCTGCATGGGGAGCCGCGGCTCCCCATGTTTTTTCATGGATAACAAGGACGAGCATGGAATTTTTGGCAAACCTGAACTGGCTGGCCGTGGCCCAGATCATCCTCATCGACATCCTGCTCGGCGGCGACAATGCCATCGTGATCGCGCTGGCCTGTCGCAACCTGCCCGCCAATCTGCGCATGAAGGGAATCGTCTGGGGCACCGTCGGCGCCATCGCCATTCGCATTGCCCTGATCGCCTTTGCCGTGACCCTGCTCGAATTGCCTTTCCTGAAGTTGATCGGCGGCCTGCTGTTGCTGTGGATCGGCATCAAGCTCTTGAACGAAGACGAAGACCACGGCGAGATCGCCGGCAGCGACCGCCTGTGGAGCGCCGTCAAGACCGTGGTGCTGGCCGACCTGGTGATGAGCGTGGACAACGTCATTGCCATTGCCAGCGCCGCCGAGCAGGCCGGCGAGCACCAGATGCTGCTGGTGGTGTTCGGCATCGTGGTGAGTATTCCCATCATCGTCTGGGGCAGTACCCTGGTATTGAAGCTGATGGAGAAATTCCCGGTTATCATCACGCTCGGCGCCGCACTGCTGGGCTACATCGCCGGCGGCATGATCTTCAGCGACGCCGGCCTGCGCGAACACCTGCAGCAGTTCGTCGCCGACGGCGAGTTCATCGTCCCGGGCGCGCAGTTGCACGTAAGCTTGCCGGGATTGGTCGGGGCCATCGGCGTGGTGCTCACCGGGCTGACCCTGAAGCGGCGGCGGCAACGCGCGGCACGGCCTTGACCCAGCTCAGTGCGTGCATTGTCCGCTGCTGATAGCGTGACAGCTTGGAAGTAATTCGCTGGACGCAGCGGCGGCACTGCCGATACTGGCAGTGTCTTTTTCTTTTTTCGGGGATTCAATGAAACCGGTCGTGCACAACAAGCAGCAAACCATTGGCCAACAAGGCTTTACCCTGCTCGAACTGATGGTGGTGCTGGCCATCATCGGTATTCTCGCCACCATCGGCGCCAGCCAGTTCCAGGGATATATCGCCCGCGCCCGCGTCACCGAAGGACTCAATCTGGCGCAGCCCTACAAGTTGGCCGTGGCCGAGCAGATCACTGCCAGGGGCGGGATATTTACCGTGGCCCAGCTAGGCCTGCCCGCTTTCGTGGCGACCGCGGATGTGACGGACATTGTCGCCACGGGGATGGCTGCGCGAAATCAGGGTGGGGTGATCACGATCACCTTCGCCGAACGGGTGGGCGGAGGCGGGACCTTGACGCTCACCCCGATCGTCACGGGCAGCGCGATCCAGTGGTTATGTGCTGCCCGTGGCGTGACAGCGCCGGCAGACGCCAATACCGGCTTCGTCGCAGGGACCCTGCCACCAGCCGTGGCGCCGGCCAATTGCCGAGGTTGACCGGGGCTGCCCTGTAGCAAGGGCACCAGACCTGATGCCGCTCGGCCAGCTCTGAGCGGCATTTTTTTCGTTGATCGGAAACCCGTTTGTCCTGGTAGATCCGCCGGGATCGTATCGACGCGATCCGGCACTCCGATGGCAACCTCATGTGCGCCTTCGATACGCTGCGGAGCAGCTACTCAGTCCGAACGGGGGTAGAAAAAGGAAATCAGGGGCACGACCGCTCGGTATTTTTTGATCCACCCAAAACCCGTTCGTCCTGAGTAGATCCGCAGGATCGTATCGAAGGCCTGCCGATGGCAGCCTCAGGCCCGCCTCGATAAGCAGCTCGGTCCGAACGAAAGACACAAGCAGAAATCAGGGCCGCGCCATCGTGATATCGCTCTTGCCGCCACGTTTCTCGGTAACGCAGATATCGCTCATCACCATCGTCTTGTCGACCGCCTTGCACATGTCGTAGACGGTCAGCAGGCCGATCTGTACCGCCGTCAGCGCTTCCATCTCGACCCCGGTCTGGCCGGTGGTCTCTACCCTGGCCGTGCACAGCACCGCGGCGTCGCTGCCGCGCGTGTCGAATTCGACCGATACATGCGTCAGCGCCAGCGGATGGCACAGCGGAATCAGGTCGCTGGTGCGCTTGGCGGCCATGATGGCGGCGATGCGGGCGATGCCCAGCACGTCGCCCTTGCTGGCGGTGCCGTTGTCGATGATGGCCAGCGTCGCCGGCTGCATGCGGATCACGCCGCTGGCCACGGCCACGCGGCGCGTTTCGGGCTTGGCGCCCACGTCGACCATGTGCGCCTGGCCGCTGCTGTCGAAATGGGTCAGGCCGTCGTTGTCGGCCGAGGGTTTGCTGCTTGTGCTCATGAGGTCGGGAGATGAGGAACGTTGGATCAGAGCGGGTATCATAGCAGCCTGTCTCCGGGGCACCGTGCCTCGACCCGACTGGTATTCCTTGTCCAGATATCGCCCATGGCCCGATCCGACCACCCAGCCGTTCGTCATCGTTCCCAGCAGCGCCGTGCCCGCAACGGCCTGGCGCGCACCGTCACGGCCGTCATGCTGCTGCTGGCCAGCGTGCCGTTGACGATGGCCCCCGTCGCCGGCGTGGCGCAGAACCTGCCGACGCTGGGCGACACCGAACGCGAAGCGCTGTCGCCGCTGACCGAGCGCAAGCTGGGCGAGCAGATCATGCGCGATATCCGTGGTGACCGTGACTTCGTCGACGATGGCCCGGTCTCGGAATACCTCAACAACTTCGGCTTGAACCTGGTCTCGCTGCACCCCGAGGTGCGGGGCGAGGCCGGCTTCGACTTCAACTTCTTCATGGTGCGTGACCCGACCCTCAACGCCTTCGCGCTGCCGGGCGGGTTCATCGGTGTCAACAGCGGCCTGGTGGTGGCGGCGCAATCCGAGTCCGAACTGGCCGGGGTGCTGTCGCACGAAATCGGCCACGTGGCGCAGCGCCACATCGCACGCATGCTGGGCCAGCAGAAGCAGAACTCGATGATCCAGCTGGCGGCCATCGTGCTGGGCGCGCTGGCAGGGGTTTCGAAGGCTGGCGGCGACGCCGCCATGGCCACCATGATGGGGGGCACCGGGCTGGCCGTGCAGCGCCAACTCAACTTCAGCCGCGACGCCGAGCGCGAGGCCGACCGTGTGGGCCTGCAGATCATGCGCGATGGCGGTTTCGATCCGACCGGCATGGTCACCTTCTTCGGCCGCCTGCAGGCCGCCTCGCGCAATTTCACCGATGTCGTCCCGCCCTACCTGCTGACGCACCCGCTGACGACCGAACGGATCGCCGACATCGAGGCCCGCATCCGTGACCAGCGCTATCGCCAGCGGCTCGACAGCCCCGATTTCCAACTGGTGCGCGCGCGCACCCAGGTGCTGCAGAACGACTCCAGCCAGGGCCTGCGCGACCAGGCCGAGCGTTTCGCCGGCCAGGCCCGGCAAAACAGCAAGCAGCAGGTGGTGGCGGCCCGCTACGGGCTGGCCTACGTGTATTACCGCCAGAACAAGCTGGAGCAGGCCGAGGATATGCTCCAGCAAGCCATGGACGCGGCCCAGCCGATGAAGCCGGGCATGATGTTCCTGAGCCTGGAAATCGATATCAAGGTCGCGCGCAAGCAGGGGGAGCAGGCCCTGCAACTGGCCGATGCGATGCGCAAGCAGTTTCCGATCTCGCGCGTGGCGGCGCGCCAGTACGCCGACGCCCTGCTGGCCTTGAGGCGCTACGACGAAGCCACGGCCTACCTGCGCGACCAGGCCCAGCTTTATCGCTCCGACCCCCAGATCCAGCAGCGGCTGGCCAAGGTCTACGCGGCGCAGGGCAAGCAGGCACTGCAGCACATGGCGCTGGCCGAATCGTATGCGCTCAACGGCGGCTTGTTGTCGGCGCTGGAGCAACTCAATATCGCGCGCCGGGCGCCCGACGCCACCTTCTACGACCAGGCGATGATCGACGCGCGCGAACGCGAATGGAAGGAGCGTTGGAAGGATGAGTCCAGGGAGCTGAAGGAGCGCAGCTAGCGGGGCAGGGCGACAAAGCCGAAATGCTGCGCCAGCTGGCGCGAATCGGTGGCCTCGACGGCCAGCGATGCGCCTGCCAGCTCCAGCCTCACTTCCTGTCCGTGATCGCCTTCGATCCATTGCAGCAGCGCGTCGTCGTCGCGCCGCCCGGCCACCTTCAGCGCCGGCAGCAACCGCACCATGTCGCGATCGTCGAGAGCACCGGTCCGCGGTCCCTGGCGCAGGTAGAGCCGGCCATTCTCGTCCATGGCGGCGCTGTCCCACTGCGGCACCGGCTCACCCGTATGCAGGACCAGCACCGGTTCGCCCGACGTTGGCGTGGCCTGGGTATGGATGATGAAGGGCGTCAGTTCCAGGTCCACGAAAACCCGCTGCGGCCCATTCTGGAAATACCAGCGGCCCTGTTCGTCGTGGCCGTAGTTGCGGTTGATGAATTCCAGCAACGCGGGATGGACAATGCGCTCGCCGGGCAACGCCAGTTGCTGGGCGCGTTCGTCGCGCATGCGCCAGGCGCCGCGGGCGTCGAGGCGCAGCCAGCCGAAGCAGTGGGGCACATTGGGCCACTTGGCCATGGCCTGGCGCACGACCTCATCCATGGTGGGCCTCCCGGCCGATACCGATCGATGCCGGCGCCGCCGCGACCGGTGCGCCGGCCTTGCCTTCCAGGAAGTCCAGCAGTCGTTGCGGCAGCCAGTCGAGCCGGCCCGGGGCGGCGCCGTTGGCGAAGCCGACATGCCCGCCATGCTCGGGGTAGTCGAGCAATACCTGGGGCGCCGCCGTTTGCGGCAGATGCTGCGCCGGCAGGAAAGGATCGTTACGGGCGTTGAGCACCAGGGTGGGCACGGTGATGTCGTGCAGCACGTGACGCGCACTGGCGCGATGCCAATAGTCATCGGTGTCGCGATAGCCGTGCAGCGGGGCGGTGACCACGTTGTCGAAGGCGTACAGGTCGCGTGCGGCCATGAGCGCCTGGCGATCGAACAGGCCCGGGAACTGCGCCAGCTTCAACAGGCTCTTGCTGCGCATGGTGCGCAGGAACACCCAGGTGTAGAGGCGGTTGAAACCGCTGGCCAATGCCGCGCCGCCGCCGGCCAGGTCGAGCGGCGCCGACACCGCGCAGGCGGCATCGACGATCTCGGCCTGGTGCTGCGATTCGCCCAGCCAGCGCAACAGGGCGTTGCCGCCCAGCGAGACCCCGGTGGCGTAGAAGTGGGTTGCACCCAGGTCCTGCTGGCGTTGCTTGAGGCGGCGCAGGATCCAGTCGAGCTCGGCCGAGTCGCCCGAGTGATAGAAGCGCGGCGCCAGGTTGATCTCGCCCGAGCAACCACGAAAGTGCGGTATCGCGCCATGCCAGCCGCGACGCTTGATCTCGGCCATCAGGGCGCGCGCGTAGTGACTGTCTGAAGAGCCTTCCAGGCCATGGAACAACACCACCAGCGGGCGGCCGGGCAGGCCGTCGACAAAGTCGACGTCGACGAAATCGTCGTCGGGCGCGCTCCAGCGCTCGCGACGAAACGCCACTTCCGGCTTGCGGATGAAGGTCGCCGGGTAGATCGTCTGCAGATGACCGCCGGGCAGCCAGCGGGGCGCAATATAGGGCATGGGTAAGGAGTCGGTGTCGGTCCGCCTAGTGCAGCATGGTGCCGCTGGCGGCGGACTCGACCGGGGCCGCACCGGGTGCCACCGAGGCATGGTGCATCACGATGCGCCAGCCTTGCGTGGTCTTCAGGTAGACGTTGGTCGCCACCACGTGGACGTCGGGCGTGGCGTGTTGCGCGCCGTGGTCGATTTCCTCGATCACGCTATGGACCGAGGTCATCATGTTCTGGGTCGCGTGCAGCTGCCGCGCCCGGATCCGCAGGCCGCCATTGCTGAGGATGTCTTCCCATACCGAGCGGATCTCGGCATGGCCCACCAGGCGCTGGGCGCCCGGGTGGATGCAGACGATCTCCTCGTCCTCGGCCCACAATTCCATCAGGCCATCGAGGTCGGCGCGAGCCAGCGCATCGTAGAACGCGGCTTCGATATCGTCGGGTGAACCATGGATCAGTTTGGCGTGCGGCATTGCAATCTCCGGAAGACAAGGGCCTGGAGCCCCTTCGATCTCAGTGGTGGGAGACCACGCTGCCAGGCTTGAGCTGGTACTGGGTACCGCAGTAAGGACACTTGGCCGCACCGTGGGCGTCCAGTTCGAGGAACACGCGCGGATGCGACGACCAGCTGGTCATGTTGGGATTGGGGCAGTGCGCCGGCAGATCCTTGCCTTCGAGTTGTACCACTGCCTGGGGTGCTTGAGCCTGGCTCATTTTATTCTCCGTGGGGAACGCTGTTTTGGGAACGAAACCTAAGCCGCCATTTTAGCGGATTCAAGCGAGCAAAAACTTTCATCTGTAGAATGTCGGGGCGTAGCCGAGAATGCAGCAGCCCCTGCGCCATCATCGATTTATAAAAATGAGTTCCAACAATGCATGAGGAGACACGCGGCGCTGCATTGGCAGACGCACGCCGCATCGAAAAGGAAGCCTTCCAGGAGGGCTGGCGCGCCAGCGCCTCCACCGTTGCGGCGGTGTTCGCCTGGGGCGTGGTCTCGGGCATGGCCATGGTCAAGTCCGGCATGAGCATCTTCCAGTCGCTGGGCATGAGCCTGATGGTGTTTGCCGGCTCGGCCCAGTTCGCCGTGCTGCCGCTGCTGGTGGCCGGCGCACCGCTACTGGTGGTGTTCTTCACCGCCATGATCGTCAATCTGCGCTTTGTCATCTTTTCTGCCGCCATCGCACCGCATTTCGAGCATCTACCCTGGTACCGCCGGATCTGGTACGGCTATTTCAATGGCGATATCGCCATGGGTTTCTTCCCGCGCCGCTTCGGTCCGGACACGCTGGGCCAGCCGGCAGGCAAGATCGGTTATTTTTCTGCCATCAGCTACCCCGGGTGGTTGGGCTGGCAATTGGGCGCCGTCATCGGCATCCTGCTGGCCAGCCAGATTCCCGAGAGCTGGAATATCGGTTTTGCCGGTACCCTGGCGCTGATCGCCATCATGATCCCGATGACCAACAACCTGGCGGCGCTGGCCGGGGTGGTGGTGTCGGGCGCGGTCGCCGTGCTGGCCATCGGCCTGCCGTACCGCCTGGGATTGCTGCTGGCCATGGTGCTGGGCATGGCGGCCGCCCTGGTGGCCGACAAGTTGCTGTTCCGCAATGCCTCCGACGAGGCCGGGACATGAGCGACTGGTATGTATGGGGTGCGATCGTGCTGATGACGGTGTCGACCCTGATCACCCGCAGCGGCTTCTTCTTGTTCGGGCACGCGGTCAAGCTGCCGCCGCGCCTCAAGCATGCGCTCAGCTACGCGCCGGCAGCGGCCATGGCCGCCATCGTCATCCCGGACCTGGTCGTGGTGGCCGGGACCGGGGCCGATATCAGCCTGGCCAATCCCAAGCTGCTGGCCGGCATCGGCGGCGCGCTTTTCTTTGCTGCGACGCGACATCTCCTGGGAACTATTGTGGCCGGGATGACACTCTTTACAGTGCTGAGGTTGGTGCTCTGAAAAGACGGCATTTCCTTTCGGAAACAGCCGTGTCGAACCGGGCACCATCGCCCTGCGCCCCATGCCAGTCGTAGCGCAGCCGCCGCCCATCCAGGCCCAGAAAAGCGTCAGGAATGCGGCCGGCTGGAGTAAAATACGGCTTTTTTCGCCCCTCTCAACGAATTCCCACCTTATGAAATTCAACCGACTGAGCGACCTGATTTCGACCAACCAACTGCAAGGCAAGCGTGTCTTCATCCGCGCCGATCTGAACGTGCCCCAGGATGATGCCGGCAACATCACCGAAGATACGCGTATTCGCGCCTCGGTACCGGCGATCCGCGATGCCGCCGCCGCCGGTGCCGCAGTGATGGTCACGTCCCACCTGGGACGTCCGGTGGAAGGCGAATTCAAGCCGGAGGATTCCTTGGCACCGGTCGCCAAGCGCCTGTCCGAATTGCTCGGCTTCGAGGTCAAGCTGGTGGCCAACTGGGTCGACGGCGTCGACGTGGCGCCCGGCCAGGTGGTGTTGCTCGAGAACTGCCGTCTCAACCCGGGCGAAAAGAAGAACAGCGACGAGCTGGCGCAGAAGATCGCCAAGCTGTGCGATGTGTATGTCAACGATGCCTTCGGCACCGCCCACCGCGCCGAAGCCACCACCCACGGCGTGGCCAAGTTTGCGCCGGTGGCTTGCGCCGGTCCGCTGCTGGCTGCCGAACTGGATGCCCTGGGCAAGGCATTGAACCAACCCAAGCGTCCGCTGGTGGCCATCGTGGCCGGCTCCAAGGTCTCGACCAAGCTGACCATCCTCAAGACCCTGGCCGACAAGGTCGACCAATTGATCGTCGGCGGCGGCATTGCCAACACCTTCCTGCTGGCGGCCGGCCACAAGATCGGCAAGTCGCTGGCCGAGCCAGACCTGGTGGGCGACGCCCGCGCCATCATCGACCTGATGGCCAAGCGCGGTGCGTCGGTGCCGATCCCGGTCGACGTGGTGGTGGGCAAGGAGTTCTCGCCCACGGCGGCGGCGACCGTCAAGGCGGCCGACGACGTGGCCGACGACGACATGATCTTCGACATCGGCCCCAAGACCGCGGCCCAGCTGGCCGAGCAACTGGGCGGTGCCGGTACCATCGTCTGGAACGGTCCGGTAGGCGTGTTCGAATTCGACCAGTTCGGCAAGGGCACCGAGGTGCTGGCTCAGGCGATCGCCAGGTCCGACGGGTTCTCGATTGCCGGTGGCGGCGACACGCTGGCCGCCATCGCCAAGTACGACATTGCCGACAAGGTCGGCTATATCTCGACCGGTGGCGGTGCTTTCCTGGAATTCCTGGAAGGCAAGCCGTTGCCGGCGGTCGAGATCCTGCTGCAACGCGCACAATAAGCGCGCAGGCCTGGAATCAGCATTACCTGCGGGGGGCAGTCCCCGGATGGGAAACCATGGTCCGGCCGATACCCGGGAGACGGGTTGGTCGGGCTTCCATAACTTGTCGCAAAGGTTTTCATGTCAAGAGCAACAAAAATCGTCGCAACCATCGGTCCTGCTTCCAGCGACCGTGACACCCTGACCCGCATGATCACCGCCGGCGTCGACGTCGTGCGCCTCAATTTTTCGCATGGCAAGCCCCAGGACCACATCGACCGCGCCACGCTGGTGCGCGAAGTGGCCGACGAATGCGGCAAGAAGGTCGCCATCATGGCCGACCTGCAAGGTCCCAAGATCCGCGTGGGCAAGTTCGAACAGGGCAAGATCTTCCTGGCCAATGGCGACAAGTTCATCCTCGATTCCGATTGCCAGCTGGGCAACCAGGAACGCGTAGGCCTGGACTACAAGGCGCTGCCGCGGGACCTCAAGGGCAACGACGTGCTGCTGCTCAATGACGGCCTGATCGTGCTCAAGGTCGAGCGCGTGATCGGCAACGAGATCCACACCGTGGTCAAGATCGGTGGCGAGCTGTCCAACAACAAGGGCATCAACCGCCAGGGCGGCGGCTTGTCGGCGCCGGCCCTGACCGCCAAGGACATGGACGACATCAAGACCGCGATGAGCTTCCAGGCCGACTACGTGGCGGTGTCCTTCCCCAAGAACGCGACCGATATGGAGATGGCGCGCCAGCTGTGCAACGTGGCCGGCGAGCCGTCGGCGCATAAGCCCATGATGATCGCCAAGATCGAACGCGCCGAAGCGATCCCGCTGTTGCAGGAGATCCTCGACGCCTCCGACGGCATCATGGTCGCGCGTGGCGACCTGGCCGTGGAAGTGGGCAATGCCGCGGTGCCCGGGTTGCAGAAGCGGATGATCAAGATGGCACGCGCGTCCAACAAGCTGACCATCACCGCGACCCAGATGATGGAGTCGATGATCGTCAATGCAGTGCCCACGCGCGCGGAGGTGTCGGACGTGGCCAACGCCGTGCTCGACGGCACCGATGCCGTGATGACGTCGGCCGAGACCGCCTCCGGCAAGTATCCGGTCGAGACCGTCGAGGCGATGGCCGCGATCTGCCTGGAAGCCGAACGCTCCGAGGATTACCAGCTCGACGCCGATTTCCTCAACCTGCGCTTTACCCGGGTCGACCAGTCGATTGCCTACGGTGCGCTGTTTACCGCCCATCACCTGCGGGTCAAGGCGATCGCCGCCCTCACCGAATCCGGTTCGACGGCGCTGTGGATGAGCCGTCACAACATCGATATCCCGATTTTCGCGATTACCCCGAATGTCGCCACCCGCCGCAAGGCCGCCTTGTTTCGCAACGTGCGCACCTTCGAGCTGGCCCAGTGCGTCGACACCGAAACCATGCTCAAGGCCGCGCAGGACCTGCTGCTCGAGCAAGGCGTGGTACAGAAGGGCGATCATGTCGTCGTTACCTGGGGCGAGCCCATCGGCCAGGTCGGCGGCACCAATGCCTTGAAGATCCTCAAGGTAGGCGAGTACTGATTTTTAACGTTCTGGAGTTCAACTCATGCCTCTCGTATCCATGCGTCAATTGCTGGACCACGCTGCTGAAAACGGCTACGGTCTGCCAGCATTCAACGTCAACAACCTGGAACAAGTCACCGCCATCATGCAGGCGGCCGACGAAGTTGGCGCGCCAGTCATCATGCAAGCCTCGGCAGGCGCGCGCAAATACGCCGGCGAAGCTTTCCTGCGCCACCTGATCTCGGCGGCGGTCGAGGCCTATCCGCACATTCCGGTGGTGATGCACCAGGATCACGGCCAGTCGCCGGCGGTCTGCATGGCCGCGATCCGCTCGGGATTCTCGTCGGTGATGATGGACGGTTCGCTCGAAGCCGACGGCAAGTCGGTCGCCAGCTATGAGTACAACGTCGAAGTCTCGCGCAAGGTGGTCGAGTTCTCGCACGCCATCGGCGTGACCGTCGAAGCCGAACTGGGCGTACTGGGTTCGCTCGAGACCATGAAGGGCGACAAGGAAGACGGCCATGGCGCCGACGGCACCATGACCCGTGAGCAGCTGCTGACCGATGTCGACCAGGCCGCCGACTTCGTCAAGCAGACCCAGTGCGACGCGCTGGCCATCGCCATCGGCACCTCGCACGGCGCCTACAAGTTCTCGCGCAAGCCGACCGGCGACATCCTGGCCATCGACCGCATCAAGGAAATCCACGCGCGTATCCCCAATACCCACCTGGTGATGCACGGTTCGTCGTCGGTGCCGCAGGAGCTGCTGGCCGAGATCCGCGAATTCGGTGGCAACATGAAGGAAACCTACGGCGTGCCGGTCGAAGAGATCCAGGAAGGCATCAAGCACGGCGTGCGCAAGATCAACATCGACACCGACATCCGCCTGGCGATGACCGGCGCCATCCGCCGCTTCTTCATCGAGAATCCCGAGAAGTTCGACCCGCGCGACTACCTCAAGCCGGCACGCGAAGCCGCCAAGCTGGTGTGCAAGGCGCGTTTCCTGTCGTTCGGCTGCGAAGGCCAGGCTGCCAAGATCAAGGCGCTGTCGCTGGACAAGATCGCAGAGAAGTACAAGAAGGGTGAGCTGTCGCAGATCGTGCAGTAACCATCTGCAGTTCACGCATCAACCGACCGGAGTCGCCGATCATGGCGATTCCGGTTTTTGACTTTACGGAAATACCACCATGAGCAGCCTCTACAAATCCTCGATCACCTCACTGCCACTGCTTGGCACCGGCAAGGTCCGCGAAAACTACGCCGTCGGCGACGACAAGTTGCTGATCGTGACCACGGACCGCCTGTCGGCCTTCGACGTCGTCATGAACGAGCCGATTCCGGGCAAGGGCCGGGTCTTGAACCAGATGAGCGATTTCTGGTTCGACAAGCTGGGTCACATCGTGCCGAACCACCTGACCGGCATCGATCCGGAATCGGTAGTGGCACCGGGCGAAGTGGAACAGGTACGAGGACGTGCCGTGGTGGCCAAGCGCTTGAAGCCGATCCTGGTCGAGGCCGTGGTGCGCGGTTACATCATCGGCTCGGGCTGGAAGGACTACCAGGCCACGGGCGCGATCTGCGGCATCAAGCTGCCTGCCGGCCTGCAGCAGGCGTCCAAGCTGGAAGCCCCGATCTTTACGCCGGCGGCCAAGGCCGAGCTGGGTGAGCACGACGAGAACATCTCGTTCGACGAGACCGTCGAGCGCATCGGCGCAGAACTGGCCAACAAGATCCGCGATGTGGCCATCGCGTTGTATGTGGCGGCCGCCGACTACGCCGCCACGCGCGGCATCATCATCGCCGACACCAAGTTCGAGTTCGGCCTGGACGACAATGGCGTGCTGCATCTGATGGATGAAGTGCTGACCGCCGACTCGTCGCGCTTCTGGCCCGCCGACAGCTACAGGGTCGGGATCTCGCCGCCGTCGTTCGACAAGCAGTTCGTGCGCGACTACCTGGAAACGGTCGACGGCTGGCAGAAGACGCCACCGGCGCCTGCGCTGCCGGCCGATGTGATCGAAAAGACCGGCGCCAAGTACCGCGAGGCGCTGGAGCGCCTGACCGGCCAACAACTCAAGGATTGACATCATGAATGCACCTGTCAAGCCGGTCGTGGGCGTGGTCATGGGTTCGTCGTCCGACTGGGATGTGATGCAGCACGCGGTCAACATCCTCAAGGAATTCGGCGTTGCCCATGAAGCCCAGGTCGTATCGGCGCACCGCATGCCGGACCAGATGTTCGCCTATGCCGAGACCGCCCGCCAACGTGGCTTGCGCGCCATCATTGCCGGCGCTGGCGGCGCCGCCCACCTGCCGGGCATGATCGCGGCCAAGACCATCGTGCCGGTGCTGGGCGTGCCGGTGCCGTCGAAATACCTGCGCGGCGAGGATTCGCTGCTGTCGATCGTGCAGATGCCCAAGGGCATTCCGGTGGCCACCTATGCCATCGGCGAAGCCGGCGCGGCCAATGCCGCCTTGTCGGCCATCGCCATGATGGCCGTCACCGACGATGCCCTGGCGGCCAAGCTGGAAGCGTTCCGCAAGACCCAGACGCAAGTCGCCCTCGATATGAAATTGCCCGTATGACCTCGCAGTCCGCTCAACCGTCCCACCGTCCGGCCGTTCCCTCCACCACCCCCGCCACCTGGCTGGGCGTGATGGGCGGCGGCCAGCTGGGCCGCATGTTCGCCCATGCCGCGCAAGCCATGGGTTTCAAGGTGGCCGTGCTGGAACAGGACGGCAACTGCCCGGCCGGGCAGGTCGCCGATCGCCTGTTGCAGGCGCCGTACGACGATGCCCCGGCCCTGGCCGAGATGGGCAGCCTGTGCGCGGCCGTCACGACCGAGTTCGAAAACGTGTCGGCCAGCAGCTTGTCGCAACTGGCCGGCCGGACCTTCGTGGCACCGGCCGCCAGCGGCGTCTCGATCGCCCAGGACCGCACCGCCGAGAAGGCCTTCTTCACCGAATGCGGCAGTCGCTCCGGGGTGTTGCCGGCGCCGCACCGGGTGATCCAGGGCGAAGCCGATATCGCCGGCGTCGCCGACGACCTGCTGCCGGGCAT
The DNA here is from genome assembly GCF_000282575.1 of Herbaspirillum sp. YR522. GTDB lineage: Bacteria > Pseudomonadota > Gammaproteobacteria > Burkholderiales > Burkholderiaceae_D > Herbaspirillum. Next base: position 96,138 of record NZ_AKJA01000132.1, read on the forward strand.
TCTCAAGACCGCGCGCATGGGCTACGACGGCAAGGGCCAGGTGCGGGTGCGCACGCGCGACGAGCTGCGCTCGGCCTATGCCGGCATGAACGGCGTGACCTGCGTGCTGGAGAAGATGCTGCCGCTGGCCTATGAGGTCTCGGTGCTGGTGGCGCGTGGCGATGATGGCCAGGCAGTGGTGTACCCGATCGCCGAGAACGTGCATCGCGACGGCATCCTGTTTACCACCACCGTACCCGGTCCCAACATTGCCGCCGATGTCGCCCGGCGCGCGCAGCAGGCGGCCTTGCAGATCATCGACGGGCTGCACTATGTGGGTGTGCTGTGCATCGAGTTCTTCGTGCTGCAGGATGGCGCCCTGGTGGTCAACGAGATGGCACCGCGGCCGCATAACAGTGGCCATTACACCATCGATGCCTGCGTCACCAGCCAGTTCGAGCAGCAGGTGCGGGCCATGGCGCGCCTGCCGTTGGGCGATACCCGCCAGCATTCGGCGGCGGTGATGCTCAATATCCTGGGCGATATCTGGTTCGACGGCGACACCGTGCGTGAGCCGGCATGGGACCAGGTGCTGGCGCTGGCGGGTGCGCACCTGCACCTGTATGGCAAGGCCGAGGCGCGACGCGACCGCAAGATGGGGCACGTCACCTTTACCGGTGCCACGCTGGAGGCGGCGCAGCAGCAACTGCTGGCCGCCTGTGCCATCCTGGGCATCCGGGCCTGAAACCGGCAGGACCGTCATGAACCAAGACCGACAGAACCCGCCGGCCATCGACCAGGCCGCCATCGCACTGGCCGCGCGCCAGCTCGAACAGGGCGCGCTGGTGGCTTTTCCCACCGAGACGGTGTATGGCCTGGGCGGCGACGCCGAGAATCCAGCGGCGATCGCGGCCATCTACGCGGCCAAGGGGCGGCCGGCCAATCACCCGGTGATCGTGCATGTCGCGCCCGAGGCCGATATCGCTTACTGGGCCGCGACGGTGCCGGTCGAGGCCAGGCAACTGATTGCCGCCTTCTGGCCCGGTCCGCTGACCCTGATCCTCAAGCGTGCCGCGCATATCCCGGATGCCGTCGCCGGCGGCCAGGATTCGGTCGGGTTGCGTTGTCCGGCGCATCCGGTCGCACAGGCCTTGTTGCGCGAGTTCCGGGGCGGCAAAGGCGGCGTGGCGGGGCCCTCGGCCAACAAGTTCGGTCACGTCAGCCCGACCACTGCGGCCCATGTGCGGGAAGAGTTCGGCCAAGGCGCCGGCAGTCCATTGGCCTATGTGCTCGATGGCGGACAGAGCGAGGTCGGGATCGAATCGACCATCGTCGACCTCAGCCGTATCGACACCCATGGCCCGGTGCTGTTGCGCCCAGGCCAGATCAGCGCGGCGCAGATCGCCGCCGTGCTGGGCGTGACGCCGCGCTTGCCGGATGCCGGCGCGCCGCGCGCCTCCGGCACCCTGGATGCGCACTACGCGCCGCACACGCCAGTGGTCCAGGTGGCCGCTGCCGATCTCGACGATGTGCTGCGGCGCCTGGCCGGGAAGGGACGGCGAGTGGCTTTGATCCATCGCCGGCCAGGCCACGGTGATGTCCTGGCGCAGCGCCCGATGCCGGCCGAGGCAAACGCGTATGCCCATGACCTGTATGCCGCGCTGCGCGACATGGACCACACGGGCGCCGACCTGATCGTGGTGGAGGCGCCACCCACCGACACACAGTGGCAAGGCATCAATGATCGATTGCGCCGCGCGGCCTTCGATTCGCAAGGGATACTGGCGCGGTTGCTGGAGCATTGATGCTGTCGTTGCTGACTGCATGGTCAGTAACGGTTGCCAAAAGAAGACAAAATGCCGCATCACGCGACGCCGTCTATACAAATCGTTACAAAGCTGGCATATTAACGCCGAAGAATAGCACGCGCGTTCTTTTTGAACGCAGTGCCAGGATCAAGAAAAATACAATAACGAAAGCGGAGAGCCATCCGCAGTATTGCCCGCCGATGCAGCGACCGGGAATAACAAAGTTGGGCATATGCCCTCAACCATGGAGACAACAATGCAGAACCAATTTTCCTTCTTGCCGAAGATCGCCGCACTGACCGTGATGGCCGCTTGTGCTGCCCCTGTCATGGCGCAGCAGGCTGGTGACAACGTCATCGGCGTGGGCTGGTTTCACCTGACTCCACAGGATTCGAGCGAAGGCCTGACCGGCACCGGTGGTGCAGTCAATGGCGTGTCGCGTCCGAACTCCCATTCCACGGTCAGCAATGCCGACACGCTGGGCCTGGCCTTCACCCACTTCTTTACCGACAACGTGGCGCTGACGCTGGATGCCGGTATCCCCCCCAAGTTCCGCCTGAGCGGGCAGGGCGACCTGGCAGGATTGGGTCAGCTGGGTAGCGCCAAGCAGTGGAGCCCGGCGCTGGTGGCCAAGTATTACTTCGGCACGCCGCAGAGCACCTTCCGTCCGTTCCTGGGCGCTGGCGTGACCTACGTGTGGTATTCGGACGTGAGCCTGACGCCGCAATTCCAGAGTGCCGCAGCCGGTGCCAGCATCAACCCGGCCCTGGCCGGCGGTACCGCGACGGCTTCCTTGAGCAGCTCCTGGGCACCGGTGGTCTCGGCAGGCGCCAACTACAACTTCAACAAGAACTGGTCACTCGGCTTCTCGGTGTCGTACATCAAGCTCAAGACCGATGCCGACATCACGGCCACCCCGACCGCGACCGGTCGTGCAGTGCTGGGTTCGGCGCCGCTGCGCTATCGCACCTCCATCACGCTGGATCCGATCGTCACCTTCCTGTCGCTGAACTACAAGTTCTGATTCTGCAAGATCGTCGTCGAGAAAAAAGCGCCCCAAGGGGCGCTTTTTGCATCCGGCCGGTCGCCACGCCCTGTCATCCGGCGTCGGTCTTGATGAAGCGCCCGTTGTGAAACACCAGTGCCGGCTGCGGGCGTACCTCGCAATGTTCGACTTCACCGACGAAGATGATGTGGTCACCCTCGGGGTACTGGCTGCGGTTATGGCATTCGAACCAGGCCGAGACGCCGTCGAGCACCGGCTGCCCGGTGCGCGACAGGGTATAGTCAACGCCGGCGAAACGGTCTTCGACCTTGCTGGCGAATTGCTGTGCCAGGTGAGCCTGCTCGGCGCCCAGGATATTGATCACGTAGTGTGAATTGCCGCTGAACACCGGCAGGCTGTTGGCGCGCGTACCCAGGCTCCACAGCACCAGCGGCGGATCCAGCGACACCGAGTTGAAGGAGCTGGCGGTGAGGCCAAGCAAGCTGCCATCGGCCAGCCGGGTGGTGATCACGGTGACGCCAGTGGCGAATTGCGATAGCGCCTGGCGAAAATGACCGGCATCGAATTGGCGCGTGTCGGCGCGTGGATAACGTGTGTGCATCAGTGAGCGAAATGGGCAGGGGCAGAGATACCTGGCGTCATGATACCGGATCGCGACGACCCTGGCCCGTCGGCGGCGCGGGCGCCGGCATTGCAATTGTCCGGTCGGCCCCGATTTACGTTACAGTTTCAACACAGGAATAACGGGAGTCGATCATGGCAAGCCAAATCGCGGTATTGGGTGGAGGCTGCTTCTGGTGTCTGGAAGCGGTGTACCAGCAGGTCAAGGGAGTCACGGCAGTGGAATCGGGTTATACCGGCGGCAGCGTGCAGAACCCCAGCTACGAGCAGGTCTGCGGCGGCCAGACCGGGCATGCCGAAGTGGTGCGGCTGAGCTTCGATGCCGAAGTGATCAGCTTTCGCGAGTTGCTGGAGATCTTCTTCACGATCCACGACCCGACCACGCTCAACCGCCAGGGCAACGATGTCGGCACCCAATACCGGTCGGTGATCTATTACCAGGACCAGCAGCAGCATGAAGTCGCCAAAAAGGTCATGGCCGAGATGGCGCTGGTATGGGATGCCCCCATCGTGACCGAACTGAGCCCGCCCGACACCTATTACAGGGCCGAGGACTACCATCAGGATTACTTCCGCCAGCATCCCTTCCAGGGATACTGCGCCTTCGTGGTGGCCCCCAAGCTGGCCAAGTTCAGGCAGGTGTTCGCCGCCAAGAGCCGCGACGACTGAGCCGCCACCGGCGCGCCATGAAAAAAGGACAGCCGGCTGTGCGCCGCTGTCCTTTTTTCATCCGCTGGCCGCCGCTTCAATGGTGGTAGATATAGTTGCGCGACCATGGCAGGCCCTGCGCGCCACGACCGGCCTTGGTGCAGACGATCTGGTACAGCGAGATCCAGTCGCTGTCGAAGGCATAAGCGCTGCCGGCCAGATAAACGCGCCAGATACGGTAGCGCCGTTCATCGGTCACGCGCCGGATGGCCTCGGTGTTGGATTCGAAGTTCTCGGCCCAGACACTGCAGGTGCGAGCGTAGTGGCGGCGCAGGTTCTCGACATCGAAGGCTTCCAGCCCGCCTTGCTGCAAGGTGTGCAGCACGGTGCTGATGTGCGGCAACTCGCCGGCCGGGAAGACATATTTGTCGATGAATTCACCGGCGCCGTAGGGCGACTCGCCATTGTTGATGTCGGTGCTGGTGATGCCATGGTTCATGGCCATGCCGTCGTCGGCCAGCAGCTTGTTGATCTGGCTGAAATACATCGGCAGGTTCTTGATGCCGACATGCTCGAACATGCCCACGCTGGTGATGCGGTCGAAGCTGCCGGTGACATCGCGATAATCCTGCAGCCTGATCTCGATACGGTCGGACAGCCCCGCTTGCTCGACGCGCTCGCGGGCCAGGTCGTACTGGTTCTGGGACAGCGTCACGCCCACGCAGCGGGCGCCGTATTTCTGGGCCGCGCGCAACACCAGCGCCCCCCAGCCGCAACCGATGTCGAGCAGCGTCTGCCCGGGCTGGAGCCGGATCTTGTCGAGGATGTGGTCGATCTTCTTGACCTGCGCCGTGGCCAGGTCCTCGTCGCCGTTCTCGAAGTAGGCGCACGAATACACCATGTTGGGGTCCAGGAACAGCTTGTAGAAGTCGTTGGAGACGTCGTAGTGATACTGGATCGCCTCGGCGTCCTTCTTCTTGGAGTGTGCCACGCTGCGCACCAGGCGGCCGAACTTGCCTTCGGCCTTGAGCGTGTTGGAGGCCAGCGCGCTGGCCACGCTGATGATGTTCTTGACCGCACCCTCGACCTCGATCTTGCCTTCGACGTAGGCTTCGCCCAGGTTGGACAGCGACGGGTTGAGCAGCGAGGTGATGGCCGAGGCCTGCGGCACCTTGAGGGTCACTTCGGGTGCGCCATTGCCGAAGTCATATTGCTGGCCGTTCCATAGGACCAATCGCAGGGGCAGCGCGGATGCGGTGCGTATGCTGTCTACCCAGGCGTCAAGCTTCTTTTCCCAAAACACGATTTTCCTCCGCGTAGTGACGTGAATGCTTGCAGTGTCCGGCACCGCCATGTCGATGGCGCCGGACCTTCACAACCCCGCGAATCGTGTTCGCTTCAGGGTTGCAGGCGTTGCCGCTGCCAGGCGCCGCTATCGCCGCGAACGTAAAGTACGCGGTCGTGCATGCGCGAGGGACGGCCTTGCCAAAATTCGATGCGCTCCGGGATCACACGGTAGCCGCCCCAGTGCGCGGGGCGCTGCGGATGTTGGCCGGATTGCTGCGTCGTCGTTTCGAATTGCCGTTCCAGGGTGGCGCGGTCTGCCACCGGTTGGCTCTGGCTGGAAGCAATCGCTCCCAGCTGGCTGGCCAGTGGACGACTCGAGAAATACGTATCGCTCTCTTCGCGGGTGACGCGTTCGATCTTGCCCTCGATACGCACCTGGCGTTCGAGTTCGACCCAATGGAACAGCAACGCGACAAATGGGTTGGCGGCGACTTCCCTTCCCTTGCGGCTGTCGTAGTTGGTAAACCAGGTAAAGCCGTTCTGATCGAATTGCTTGATCAGGACGATGCGCGAAGACGGTCTTCCATCGGGCCCGACAGTGGCAACGCTCATCGCGTTGGGTTCGGGTATCTGTGCTTTGATCGCTTCATCGAACCAGGTTGCAAATTGCGCAATCGGATCGGCGGCGACTTCGAGTTCGGACAAACTGGCGCGGCTGTAGTCTTTACGGAGGTCTGCTATCGACATGCTACTTGGTCCTTTTGGAACAGCGCTAGAGTAGCGCGTTTTGAAAAGTTCTGCAGGCAAGCAGAACAGTGAATGCGAGCCATTGTGCGCCAAGCGGCGCCTTGATTCAATGATCCGGGACAAGTGCGATGCAGGCCGATGAGTTGTCGAGGTGCGCGCCAGGCCGTGCGCGTCGCCCATGAAAAAGCCGGCGCCAAGGCGCCGGCTCCAGGACCCGCAACTGCGCGAGTCGATCAGTTGGTCTTGACCGCTTCGACCTGGATGGCCAGCTTGGTCTGGGTCGAGAAACCATACTTGACGCCATAGTCGATGCCGAAGTCGGCGCGATCGAAGGTGGCCGACGCGTCGCCGCCGCACACTTCACGCTTCAACATCGGGTGCTGGATGCACTTGAACTTGTTCAGTGTCAGGGTCACGGGCTTGGTCACGCCGTGCAGGGTCAGGGTGCCTTCGACAGACGCCGGCTGGTCGCCGTCGAACTTGATCGCAGTACCCTTGTAGACAGCGGTCGGGAACTTGGCCACGTCGAACATTTCGGCGCTCTTGGCATGATCGTTCATCTTGGTGTTGCCGAAGTCGATCGATGCGGCGTCGATGGTGATATCGACGGTGCCGGTCTTGGCCGCGCGATCCAGGGTCACGGTGCCGCTGGTCTTGGTGAACTTGCCGCGCCAGACCGACACGCCCATGTGGTCAGCCTCGAAGCTGGGGTAGGTGTGGCTGGGATCGATCGAGTAGGTGTCTGCGGCAAAGGCCGAGCCGACGGTGCCGGCGGCGATCAGGGCGAGGAGGGCGTGGTTCAGTTTCATTTATCGTTCCTTAGGTAAGTCCGCTTCGGGGGATGCGGGGTGTTTATCCGATGACTGCGTGGTGGGCGGGTGTCAGGGCGTGGCGACGATGTGGAACTTGATGCTGACTTCGTCGGCCACCATGCCGGTGTCCTTCCATTCGCCCTCACCGATGTTATAGGTCAGGCGCTTGATCGGCAGGGTGCCGTCGAATACCTGGCCGGCGCCTTCCTTCTTGACCGCCAGCGGGAAGGACACGTCGGTGCTCTTGCCCTTGATGGTCAGCTTGCCGGCCACATCGAAGCGGGTGCCGGCGGCGGCGCCCGCACTGGGCTTGATGGAGCTGGTCACGAACGTGGCCTTGGGAAACTGGGCGCCGTTGAACCATTCCTTCTTCTGCACTTCCTTGTTGTACTCGGCGTCGCCCAGGTCGAAGCTGGTGACGTCGATGTCGACGCTGGCGCGCCCTTCGGCCGGCTTGGCCGGATCGAAGTCGAGGGTGGCGGTGAATTTCTTGAACTTGGCTTCCACCGGTACGTTCAACTGCTTGAAGGTGGCGCTGACGGCGCTCTTGGTCGCATCGACCTTGAGCGGAGCGGCGTGGGCCGCGCCCGCCAGCGTCAGGGCGACTGCGACCAGGGTGGAGTTGAGCAGGTGCTTTGTCATGGATGATCTCGTCGGACTAGGGGCTGGTTGGACCAGCGTTAAGTGATTGACGTTGAACGTCATGGAAGGATGCGACGGAACAGATTGTCGCGATCGATGAATTGGTGCTTGAGGGCGGCCAGTACATGCAGGCAGAACGCGGCCAGCAGCGTCATGTTGAGCACATAGTGCAGGTCCTTGAGCCAGGGCTTGAGTTCTGGATTGGGGGCCATGAAGACCGGCAGCGGCACGATGCCCAGGTACACCACCGGCACGCCGGCCGACAGGCTGTAGACGTAGCCGGAAACGGGAATGGCGAACATCAGCACGTACAGCGCCACATGCATCCAGTGCGCCATTGCCTGTTGCCACGTCGGCATGTGCGCCGGATAGGCCGGCGCCTGGTGCGTCAGGCGCCACAGCAACCGCAGGCAGGCCAGGGCCAGCACGGTCACGCCGATCCATTTGTGCCACGAGAAGTATTTGAGCTTGGTCGGGGTCAGGCCCGGGATATTGACCATGGTCAAGCCCAGTCCGAAGGCCGAGATGATCAGCAGGGCGATGAGCCAATGGAGCAGCACGGCGGGTTTGGTATAGCGATCCATAGCGAGCGAATTTTATTGTTGCGGTTGGAGCCATGCGTGGCAGATTGGTTTCTGGCGAAGCCAGGCTCGCGATCCGGTGAGGTTATAGTCAATGCAGAGCTATCGGGGTGCGTTGCATCATGCCACTTTTTTTCAGATTGTGAGTATAAATACGTTTGGAGCACTGCATTACCTATCCAAATCGAATTTCACTAGTCCGTTTTTGTTGACAATCCAGCCGTGGCCGCACGCCGAGGCCGCCTCCGTTCTGGATGTCGCGCGCCCAATAAAAATGGCGCACCGGATGGTGCGCCATTGAACGGCAGGCGGGACGATTTGCGAGCCGGCGGCAGCCAAGGGCCGCCGCTGCGCCATCGACCTGGTCAGATTGCCTTGGCCAGCGCCACGGCACTGCCGATGTAATTACCTGGCGTCATCGCCAGCAGGTGATCGCGGGCGTGCTGCGGAATGGCCAGGCCATTGATGAAATCACGCAGGCCATCCTTGGAGATGCCCTTGCCGCGTGTCAGTTCCTTGAGCTGCTCGTACGGATTCTCGATGCCATAGCGGCGCATCACGGTCTGGATCGGCTCGGCCAGCACTTCCCAGGTAGCGTCGAGGTCATCGGCCAGGCGCTGCGGGTTCACTTCGAGCTTGTTGAGGCCGCGCAGGCAGCTGTCATAGGCCAGCAGGGTATAACCGAAACCGACACCGATATTGCGCAGTACGGTGGAGTCGGTCAGGTCGCGCTGCCAGCGCGATACCGGCAACTTCTCGGATAGGTGCTTGAGCACCGCGTTGGCCATGCCCAGGTTGCCTTCCGAGTTTTCGAAATCGATCGGGTTGACCTTGTGCGGCATGGTCGAGGAGCCGATTTCACCGGCCTTGGTTCGCTGCTTGAAATAACCCAGCGAGATATAACCCCAGATATCGCGGTTCAGGTCCAGCAACACGGTGTTGGCGCGGGCGAAGGCATCGAACAGTTCAGCCATGTAGTCATGTGGTTCGATCTGGATGGTGTACGGGTTGAACACCAGGCCCAGGCGCTGCTCGACCACGCTCTGCGAAAAACCGGCCCAGTCGAGCTCGGGGTAGGCCGACAGGTGCGCATTGTAGTTGCCGACGGCGCCGTTCATCTTGCCCAGGATCTCGACCCCGGCGATGCGCTTGATGGCGCGCTGCAGGCGGGCCACGACGTTGGCCATTTCCTTGCCCAGCGTCGTCGGGCTGGCGGGCTGGCCGTGGGTGCGCGATATCATCGGCAGCGCCGCGTGTTCGTGCGCCAGCTCGGTCAGCTTGGCGACCAGGCCTTGCAGCGCGGGCAGCATGACGTTGTCGCGGGCAGTCTTGAGCATCATGCCATGCGAGGTATTGTTGATGTCTTCCGAAGTGCAGGCGAAATGGATGAATTCGGAGGCGGCCACCAGCTCGGGCACGTCCTTTACCTTTTCCTTGAGCCAGTATTCGACTGCCTTGACGTCGTGGTTGGTGACGGCTTCGATTTCCTTGATGCGGGCCGCATCGGCTTCGGTGAAGTCGGCTGCCAGCTTGTCCAGCAGGGCGCTGGCGGCGGCAGGGAACGGCTTGATCTCGTCCAGGCCCGCTTCGGACAGCGCTTGCAGCCACGCGATCTCGACCTTGACGCGGTGGTGCATGAAACCGGCTTCGGACAGGATGGGGCGCAGCTTGTCGGTCTTGGAAGCGTAGCGGCCGTCCAGGGGGGACAGGGCAGAGAGAGCGGAGAGGGACATGATCGGAACGGAAGAGATGCGTTGATTGAAGATTGGCGGGAATGCGACCTTGATCGACATTCGTACCCGAATCGCCTGAACCGGGATTTTACCATCGGCCGCCAGCGCGGCCCAGTTCTGCCGCTGCCCCGCTGCCCCGCTGCCCCGCTGCCCCGCTGCGTCACGCAGCTGCCGGGCCGATTGAGCCATCGGTGCCGATGCTATAATCGCGGCGGATCATTACTCTAAATATTATGCTCAAGCTCATTGGCTCTTACAGTAGTCCGTACGTACGTAAAGTACGCGTCGTGATGGCCGAGAAAAAAATCGATCACGAATTCCTGCTTGAGGATGTCTGGAGTGCCGCTACCACGATCCAGAAGAGCAATCCTCTGGGCAAGGTGCCGTGCCTGCTGATGGACGACGGCGGTGCCATGTTCGATTCGCGCGTCATTGCCGAATATCTCGATACCTTGACCCCGGTATGCAAGCTGCTGCCTCCGCACGGCCGGGATCGCGCCGAGATCAAGTGCTGGGAAGCACTGGCCGATGGCCTGATGGACGCGGCCGTGCTGGTGCGTATCGAGAAGACCTTGCGTCCCACCAAGCAGCAGAGCCCCGAATGGATCAAGCGCCAGTGGAGCAAGGTCGAGGCCTCGCTGCGGGCGATGGCCGAAGGCCTGGGTGAAAAGCCGTTCTGCGTGGGCAATCACTACACCTTGGCCGATGTCGCCGTCGGCTGTGCGCTCGGTTGGCTGGCGTTCCGTTTCCCGGACCTGGCCTGGCGCGAAGACTATCCCGCCCTGGCCAAGCTGTTCGACAAGCTTTCCGAGCGGCAATCCTTCAAGGACACCACTCCTCGCGGTTGAGCCAGGCACGCCGCCAATGCAAAACGCGCTTCATGGGAAGCGCGTTTTTTTACGCCTGCCGGATCGGGCGACGATCGCGGCCAGCCTGCATCAACCCTCGCTGGGCGACATCTGGCTCTGCAGATAATTCTGGATGCCGACCTTGGAGATCAGGTCGAGCTGGGTTTCGAGCCAATCGATATGTTCTTCGGTGTCGTCCAGGATCATCAGGAACAGGTCGCGCGAGACATAGTCGCCGTGCTGTTCCGAAGTGGCGATGCCTTCCTTGACGGTCTTGTGGGCAGCGCGTTCCAGCTTCAGGTCGCATTCCAGCATTTCGGCCGTGTTCTCGCCGATCATCAGCTTGTGCAGCGCTTGCAGGTTGGGCAGGCCGTCGAGCATCAGGATGCGGTCGATCAGCTTGTCGGCATGTTTCATCTCGCCGATCGATTCGGCATATTCCTTGGCGGCAATCTTGTCGAAGCCCCAATGCTTGTACATGCGCGCGTGCAGGAAATATTGATTGATCGCGGAAAGCTCGTTGGTCAATTGCGCATTGAGCAACTTGATGACTGCTGGATCGCCTTTCATGGGAACCTCTGGAAAATGTTGTTGAGTGCGGTACGCCGTGCAGGACCGGTTGTCGATGTGTCCATTGTTTGCAGCAGGCGGGAACGGCCGAATCTTAACGCAGGCGTTTCGAATCTTCACCATTAATTAGCGCGAATCATTCTTGCCCGTGTTTGAGTCGTGGCTGGCGCGGCGCCGGCCGGTGCTCGGGCAGGGCCCAAGAAACGGATAAAGCCTCCGACGCCGAAGGCGCGGGAGGCTTTATCGTGCAACCGGCGAAGGCTTGCCGGTCACCAGCGAGAGGCTTATTTCTTCTCGGGATCGGTCACGAAGCCGATCTTGCCGAGTCCGCCGGACTGGGCTGCGGCCATTACCTGCGCCACCTTTTCATACTGGGTGGTGCGTTCGGCGCGCAGATGCAGTTCCGGTTGCGGCTGCTTTTGCGCCGCGGCGGCAATACGCACGCTCAACTGGTTGCTATCGATCTTTTCTTCGTTCCAGAACACGTCGCCACCGGCATCGATGGAAAGATTGATGCTTTCCGGCTTGACGTCGTCAGGCTGGCTGCTGGCCTTGGGCAGGTCGATCTTCACCGCATGGTTCATCACCGGAATGGTGATGATGAAGATGATCAGCAGTACCAGCATCACGTCGACCAGCGGCGTGGTGTTGATTTCCGGGTTGAAGTCGTCGTCCGAGTCGGACAGTGAACCCATTGCCATTACGCTCTCCCGACAGCTGCCAGCTTGGCCTTGGTGCCGTTTTTCTCGGATTCTTCCGATGCTGCACGGGAGCCGGTGACAAACAGCGCATGCAGGTCGAAGCCGAACTTGTTCAACTTGGCGATGGTGGTCTTGTTGCCGCGTACCAGCGCGTTGTAACCGAAGGTGGCGGGAATCGCCACGGCCAGGCCCAGTGCGGTCATGATCAGGGCTTCGCCCACGGGACCGGCGACCTTGTCGATGCTGGCCTGGCCGCTGGTGCCGATCGATACCAGCGCGTGGTAGATGCCCCAGACGGTGCCGAACAGGCCGACGAACGGCGCCGTCGAACCCACCGATGCCAGCACGGCCATGCCCGTCTGCAGCTTGCCCGACGCTTCATCGATGGCCTGGCGCAGCGACAACGTGACCCAATCGCTGACCGACAACTGGTCATGCAGGTGACCCTTGTGTGCGGTGTGATGACTCATGGCGGTCACGCCGGCCTTGGCCACTTCGGAAAACGGGTTTTCGGAACCCAGCGTGGCCACGCCTTCCGGCAGGCTGGTGGTGTCCCAGAATTGATGACCGGCGGCTTCCGATGCCTTGCGGAAGCGCAGCAGCTGAAATGCCTTGGTGATGATCACGTACCACGACGCGATCGACATGGCCAACAACAGGACGGCGACGCCCTTGGTGACGAAATCTCCTTGTGCCCAAAGGCTTTCCAATCCGTACGGACTAACTTCCATGATGACTTCCTTAGCTACTGTGATGGTTAAAAATCAGTTCAACTTGAAGGCAATGCTGCCGGTGGTGGCGACGACGATGGCACGGCCATCCTCGATATAGGGTTTGTAGACCGCGCGCATCACGGCGCGGCGCGCCTCTTCGTCCAGTCGCGGAAAACCCGACGACTTGGTGATCTCGACCTTCTCGGCGCGGCCGCTGGTGTTGACCGTTACCTTGAAGTTCACCACGCCTTCTTCACCCATGCGGCGCGATACGGCTGGATAGTTGGAACGCGGCGGCTCGATGTATTCGATGCCGGAGGTGATCTGCTTGGGCAGCACCGGCCCTGGTGGGGCGGCCGGGGCCGGCGTCGGCGCGGCGGCTACCTGCGGTGCCGGCTCGGCCGGCGCCGGCGGCTGTGGCGGTGCGGTGATGGCAGTCGGCGCCGGTGCTTCCGTGACCGGGATCGGCTTGGGGGGCTGCACTACCTTCTTGACCGTCTTGACCACCTTCGGCGGGGTCGGCTCGGCCTTGGGGGGCGCCGGTTCGGGCGCCTTCTCGGGCACGATGAAGGTAGCGATCACTTCTTTCGGGATGGTGCTGGCGACCTGGTGGATCAGGCCGCTCTGGAGCGCATAGAAGAAGGCGGCGTGCAACAGGATGATCAGGCCAAGGGGGCCGATCTTCTTGACCTGGCGCATCAGCGCACTGGGGGAACCGTTACTCATAAAAGGAGATGGAATGGCGTTCATGAATTCTAACTACGCTGCTGCCATCGATGCATGGAAGATCACCGGGCGCGCGTTTTGATGTGCTTGATTGGTCTTGCTGAGACATTCACGGAGGACATTCTTGGCGCAAGAATGGCATTTGCCGCAGCAAGTGCCAACGCCGAGTTGCTCGCGCAACTCGGCCATGGACGTCATGCCTGCATCAACCGCCTGATGGATCTTGCCTTCGGAGATGTTATTACAAACACATACGATCATTGTACGCCTTGCCGCCTGTTTTATCAGGCCCTATGCCGATCTCGCCCCAGATACGATGCGCGAGAAGAAGTTGAATTTCTCAGGCTGAGGCATCGTCCGTTCGACTACTGTGGCCCACTGTTCCGACAATTGCTGGCATGTTGCCCGCAATACCGGCGCCAGGTTGGGCAGGTCCGCCAGCGCCTTGAGGTGCCTTTCGATGACTGACGCCAGTTTGACGCAGCTCTGCGAGCCCTGCTGGTTGTTGGCGGTGTAGTGCGACATCAGATGCAGTACGGCAGAAACCAGAAGTTCAGGTTGGGCCGGCGCGCTGTTGGGTTCCACGAAGGCAGGTTGCATATTGTCGGTAACCATCAAAGTCTCCTCACTTGGCTAGCTTTGCTGGCTCACGTCAACACCACATCAACGCTGGCTGGCCGGTTATCTACCGTACATATCGATCACTACCGCCTCAGGCGGTCAGGATCAGCTTGTTCAGCTGGGTCAAACGCAATTTGTAGATGCGCCCGCCATGGTCGATCTCGAGCTCGCGCATTTGTCGGAACAGGTCCGTGCTCTTGATACGGGTAATCGGAGTACCGTTGGCGGTCGTTCCGGGCTTGTTGCGACGGTCCACACCGTGATCATTCAGTTGGCTCATGACACCTCCTATTAAATGCGAACAATTCTTATTTAGATTATTTGTCATTTGCGCCGAGAATGCAAGGTTTTTATCAATGAGATTGATTATTTTTATCGTCTCGAGTTTCCGCGCGCCACGCGAGGGTGGGATTTGGTTGTCAAAATGAAAACGCCCCGCAGCCGGATGGCATGCGGGGCGTCGTTTGTTGATCGGCGCAAACTCAGTCGGTGCGGGCACCGCTTTCGATGATGCCGCCACCCAGGCAGATCTCGCCGTCGTACAGTACTGCCGACTGGCCGGGAGTGACTGCCCATTGCGGAGTGTCGAATTCCAACGAGAATTGGCCCTCGCCGCCGGTGAACGCGCAGGCCACGTCGCTTTGCCGGTAGCGGGTCTTGGCCGACAGCGCCCCGGCAGCGGGGGGCTGGCCGGCAATCCAGCTGAGCTGGCCGGCCTGCAGCGAAGGCGACAGCAGCCACGGGTGGTCGTGGCCCTGGACGATATAGAGCGTATTGGCATCCACATCCTTGCGGGCGACATACCAGGCATCGCTGGTGCCCTGCGCGTTCTGGTGCGCCTTGATACCGCCGATGCCGATGCCCTTGCGCTGCCCCAGCGTATAGAACGACAGGCCGACGTGCTGGCCGACGGTATCGCCCTCGGCGGTCTTGATCGGCCCCGGCTGGTAGGACAGGTAGCGGTTCAGGAATTCGCGGAAAGGGCGTTCGCCGATGAAGCAGATCCCGGTCGAATCCTTCTTCCTGGCATTGGGCAGCTTCAGCTCTTCGGCGATGCGACGTACCTCGGTCTTGTGCAGCTCGCCCAGCGGGAACACGGTGCGCGACAGTTGCGCCTGGTTCAGGCGGTGCAGGAAGTAGCTCTGGTCCTTGCTGGCGTCGAGCGCCTTGAGCAGTTCGAAATGGCCGGCGGCGTTCTGGCGTACCCGCGCATAATGGCCGGTGGCGATGAAGTCGGCACCCAGCTTCATGGCATGATCGAGAAAGGCCTTGAACTTGATCTCGGCATTGCACAGCACATCGGGGTTGGGGGTGCGCCCGGCCTGGTACTCGCGCAGGAACTCGGCGAATACCCGGTCCTTGTACTCGGACGCGAAATTGACGGCCTCGATATCCACGCCGACCACATCGGCCACGCTGACGGCATCGAT
The DNA here is from genome assembly GCF_000282575.1 of Herbaspirillum sp. YR522. GTDB lineage: Bacteria > Pseudomonadota > Gammaproteobacteria > Burkholderiales > Burkholderiaceae_D > Herbaspirillum. The sequence goes on from NZ_AKJA01000132.1 coordinate 111,611, forward strand.
CCAGTCCTCGCGGGTCGAGCAATACTCCGAATCGTCGTCATCTTCCCAGTTCTTCATGAACAGCCCGATGACTTCATACCCCTGCTGCTTCAGCAGCCAGGCCGAGACCGATGAATCGACCCCGCCCGACATGCCGATGACCACTCTTTTCTTGCTCATATCACATTGCCTGTAGGTAATTGCCGCACGGTGCGCTCAAGCCTCATCCAGGGCGCCGATGGCGCTTGGATCGGTGTGCACCAGGTCCAGTGGCGCGCGCTGGCCGCGCAAATAATCGTCCACGCAGCGCAGCACCAGCGGGCTGCGATGGCGTTCGGCGCACGCTGCCAGTTCGTCGCGCGTGAGCCAGGTGGTGCCGACGATGCCATCGTCAAGGGGGCGGTCGAGCGCCGCGCCGGCCTCGCCGGCGAACGCAAAGCGCAGGTAGGTGACGCTCATGCCGCCGCGCGAGGATGACACATTGCGCGACAGGTAGCTTCCCACCAGCGCCGTGGGCGTAAACACACGCGCCGATTCTTCCAGCGCTTCGCGCGCTACCGCCTGCAGCAGCGACTCGCCAGGCTCCAGGTGCCCGGCCGGCTGGTTGATGCGAATGATGCCGCCACTTCGTTCTTCCACCATCAGGAAGCGACCCTGCTGTTCGATGATGGCCGCCACCGTGACGGAAGGTTTCCAGACTTCAGACATTGATTACCTCGTTAATTCGTTATTTTAACGCGTTGCGTGAGACTCTTCAGCGCAAAGCCCCGCCCGGTGGGCGCTTCACGCTGGCCTCATACCTGGCTGGAATTATCGTTTTTTAATTTTTGTCGTGTAAGATTCGGGTAAGAAATCAACTAACAGGAGCTTTGCATGAGGATAGGTATTCCCGCCGAAAGTCGGGATGGCGAAACGCGTGTTGCGGCGACTCCGGAAACAGTCAAGAAACTGGTGGCCGCCAAGCACGAGGTGATGATCGAGTCCGGGGCCGGCGTCAAATCCAGCATCCCGGACGACGCCTATATCGCCGTCGGCGCCAGTATCGGCAGCGCCGAGGCGGTCTATACCGCCGAGATCCTGCTGAAGGTGCGTGCTCCCAGCGAACAGGAGCGCGCGCGCATCAAGGCCGGCACGGTCGTCATCGGCATGCTCAACCCGTTCGACGCCGACAACAATGCCGCCATGGCCAGCGCCGGCCTGACTGCCTTCGCCCTCGAAGCCGCGCCGCGTACCACCCGTGCGCAGTCGCTCGACGTGCTGTCGTCGCAGGCCAACATCGCCGGCTACAAGGCCGTGCTGATGGCCGCCAATACCTACCAGCGTTTCATGCCGATGCTCATGACCGCGGCCGGCACCGTCAAGGCGGCGCGCATGCTGATCATGGGGGCCGGTGTGGCGGGCCTGCAGGCCATTGCCACGGCCAAGCGGCTGGGGGCGGTGATCGAGGCGTCCGACGTGCGTCCGGCGGTCAAGGAACAGATCGAGTCGCTCGGCGCCAAGTTCCTCGATGTGCCCTTCATCACCGACGAGGAAAAGGAAATCGCCCAAGGCGTGGGCGGCTATGCCCGTCCGATGCCGGCCGACTGGATGCGGCGCCAGGCCGAACTGGTGCACGAGCGCGCCAGGCAGGCCGACATCATCATCACCACCGCGCTGATCCCGGGCCGCAAGGCACCGGTGCTCATCAGCGAAGAGACCGTCAAGGCCATGAAGCCGGGTTCGGTGATTCTCGACATGGCGGTCGACCAGGGCGGTAACTGCCCGTTGTCGGAGTCAGGCAAGACCGTCGTCAAGCATGGCGTCCACATCATCGGCGAAGGCAACCTGGCAGCGCTGGTGGCAGCCGATGCCTCGGCGCTGTATGCCCGCAATGTACTGGACTTCCTCAAGCTGATCATCGACGCCGAAGGGCGCCTGGTGATCAACAAGGAAGACGACATCGTCGCCGCCACCCTGGTGTGCCAGGGTGGCGAGGTATTGCGCAAGTAAGGCCGTTGCCCGCCACGTGCAAGCGGCCGGCGGGCATGCCATGTTCAACAAGGAAATAAGCCCATGCAACGCATCATGCTGCGCGCCAAGATCCATCGCGCAACCGTCACCGAATGCGATCTCAACTACGAAGGCTCCTGCGGCATCGACGAGGACCTGCTGGAGGCGGCCGACATTCGCGAGTTCGAGAAGATCGAGCTGTACAACGTCAACAACGGCGAGCGTTTTTCCACGTATGCCATCCGTGGCAAGCGAGGCAGCGGCGAGATTTCACTCAACGGTGCGGCGGCCCGCCGCGCCCACCTGGGTGATCTGCTGATCATCTGCACCTATGCACCGATGAGCGAGGAAGAAGTCCGGCAGTACGTGCCCCGGATCGTGTTCGTCGACGCCGGCAACCGCATCACCAGTCTCAAGGCGATCTGACCCCGCGATGCCGCCATCGCGCAATAACCAGAGGAATCAATAATGGAAGTCAGCCATACCATCATCAACCTGATCATTTTCGTGCTGGCGATCTACGTCGGCTACCACGTGGTCTGGACCGTGACCCCGGCCCTGCATACACCGCTCATGGCCGTCACCAACGCCATCTCGGCCATCATCATCATCGGCGCCATGCTGGCCGCCGGCCTCACTGAAGGTCCGGTCGGGCGCATCGCCGGCACGCTGGGCGTGGTCCTGGCCGCGGTGAACGTGTTCGGTGGCTTCATGGTCACGCAGCGCATGCTCGAGATGTTCAAGAAAAAAGAACCCAAGGCCAAGGCAGGAGCATCGGCATGAGCATGAACCTCGTCACCCTGCTGTACCTGGTCGCCTCGATCTGCTTCATCCAGTCGTTGAAGGGCCTGTCGCACCCGGCCACCGCCCGTCGCGGTAACAACTTCGGCATGGCCGGCATGTTGATTGCGGTAGTGACCACGCTGGCGTTGATCGTCAAGTTGAAGGGCGATGGCGCCGATTCGGCCAGTAGCATCGGCTATATGCTGGTGGCTGCCGGCGTGATCGTCGGTGGCGGCATTGGGGCCTACCTGGCGCGCAGCGTCGAAATGACCAAGATGCCCGAACTGGTGGCGGCGATGCACTCGCTCATCGGCCTGGCCGCGGTGTGTATTGCCGTCGCGGCCGTGGCCGAACCGTGGGCGCTGGGCATTTCCGCGCATGGCGCGGCCATTCCCGTGGGCAACCGCGTCGAACTGTTCATCGGCACCTTCGTGGGCGCCATCACCTTTTCGGGTTCGGTGATCGCCTTCGGCAAGTTGTCCGGCAAGTACAAGTTCCGCCTGTTCCAAGGCGCGCCGGTCAGCTTCTCGGGCCAGCACTTCCTGAACCTGCTGCTGGCGGTGGCCATGCTCGGTTTCGGCATCATCTTCGTGCTCACGCAGGACTGGCTGCCGTTCATCATCATGGCGGCCATCGCCTTCGTGCTGGGCGTGTTGATCATCATCCCCATCGGCGGCGCCGACATGCCGGTAGTGGTGTCGATGCTCAACAGCTACTCGGGATGGGCCGCAGCCGGCATCGGCTTCTCGCTCAACAACTCCATGCTGATCATCGCCGGCTCGCTGGTGGGATCGTCGGGGGCGATCCTGTCGTACATCATGTGCAAGGCGATGAACCGTTCGTTCTTCAACGTGATCCTGGGCGGCTTCGGCGGTGAAGCGGCGGCCGCCAGCGGTGGCGCGCAGCAGCAGCGGCCGGTCAAGTCGGGTTCGTCCGACGATGCGGCGTTCCTGATGGGCAACGCCGAGACCGTGATCATCGTGCCCGGCTACGGCCTGGCGGTGGCGCGTGCCCAGCATGCATTGAAGGAACTGACGGAGAAGCTGACCCACAAGGGCGTGACCGTCAAGTATGCGATCCATCCCGTAGCCGGTCGCATGCCCGGTCACATGAACGTGCTGCTGGCCGAAGCCGAGGTGCCGTACGACCAGGTGTTCGAGATGGAAGACATCAACGGCGAGTTCGCCCAGGCCGACGTGGTACTGGTGCTGGGCGCCAACGACGTGGTCAACCCGGCCGCCAAGGACCCCAAGTCGCCGATCGCCGGCATGCCGATCCTGGAAGCCTACAAGGCCAAGACCGTGATCGTGAACAAGCGCTCGATGGCGGCCGGCTATGCCGGCCTGGACAACGAGCTGTTCTACATGGACAAGACCATGATGGTCTTCGGCGACGCCAAGAAGGTCATCGAGGACATGGTCAAGTCCGTCGACTGACAAGTGCCGCACCAACCATGAAAAACCCCGCTGCGATAGCCGTCGCAGCGGGGTTTCTTGTTGGGTGGTCCGGTCTTACTTGGTGCCGAAGATCCGGTCCCCGGCATCTCCCAGGCCCGGGACGATGTAGGCGTCCTGGTCCAGGTGCGAATCGAGCGAGGCGACGTAGAGCTTGACGTCGGGATGGGCGTCGCAAAACACCTGTACCCCTTCGGGCGCGGCTACCAGCGCCACGAACACGATGTGTTCGCTGGGCACGCCGCGCTTTTTCAGGGCATCGACCGCGTATACCGCCGAATTGCCGGTGGCCACCATCGGGTCGCACAGGATCATGGTGCGGTCCTGCAGGTCCGGCAGGCGCACCAGGTATTCGACCGGTTGATGGTCCTGGTCGCGATAGACGCCGATATGCCCGACGCGGGCCGACGGAATCAGTTCCAGCAGGCCGTCGCTCATGCCGACCCCGGCACGCAGCACCGGTACGATCGCCAGCTTCTTGCCGGCGATCACCGGTGCGTCGTAGGTCACCAGGGGCGTCTCGATCTTCTCGGTGGTCAGCGGCAGGTCACGTGTGATCTCGTAGCCCATCAACAAGGTGATTTCGCGCAGTAGGTCGCGGAAGGTACGGGTGGAGGTGCGCTTGTCGCGCATGTGCGTGAGCTTGTGCTGGATCAGCGGGTGATCGAGGATGAACAGGTTCTTGAAGCGCGGATCTTGTTTCATGTTGGCTGGCGTTGTGGCAGGTTGGATGACGGCATTGTCTCATGCCCGGGGCCCGGGGCATGCCTAGCGCCGGCCGAACATCATCTGCTGCGCCAACAGATCCCGGGCCGGCGAGACCAGGTCGATCATTCCCAGCGAAAACCCCAGGGCAGCCTGGATCAACGAACCTTGCGGCGCACTGGCGAAGACCCGTGCCATGGTATCGGTCAGCCCTACGGTAAGCCGGCGGTCGCTGCGGCGTCGCTGGGCGAACGTGCGCAGCGCCTGCGGCGCGTGGTCGTGCGCCAGCAGCCCGGCCAGCACGCGCGCGTCGCGCAGGCCCAGGTTGAGCCCCTGGCCGGCCACCGGGTGCAGGGTCTGCGCCGCGTTGCCGATGGCCACCACCCGGGCCCCGGGTTCGACGCCGGCGTTCAGGCCCAGTGGATAGGCATGGCGGGAACCGATGGCCGTGAACCGGCCCAGGCGCTGTCCGAAGGCCTGTCCCAGCGCCGCCAGGAAGGCGGCGTCGTCCAGCGCCTGCAGGGCGTCGGCACTGCCGGGACTGACGCACCATACCAGCGCGTAACCGTCGTCCTGGGGCAGCAGTGCCAGCGGACCCTCGTCGGTGAAGCGCTCGAAGGCGCGATGCGCGATGGCGCCGTCGACCTGCACATGGCCGATCAATGCGACTTGCCGATAGTCGCGCTGCATGTTCTTTTGCAATTGCTGGCCGAACACCCCGCCCTCGGCCTGTATCGCCAATGCCGCGGTCAGGCTGCGGCCATCGCGCAGCTGCACCGCCACATGGTCGTGGTGCTGTTCCAGTGCCACCACCTCGGCCGGACGCAACAGCTGCACGCCGCTGGCGACGACGACGCTGTCGAGCGCCTGGTTGAGCGTGCCGTAGCGGGCCACATAGCCCAGCGCCGGAAGTTGATAGTCGCGCCGGTCCAGCAGGGTGCGACCGAAATGTCCGCGGCGCGAGACGTGGATCTGCTCGATGGCAGTGGCGCTGCGCCCGACCGCTTGCCAGGCACCCAGTTCCTCGATGATCTGGCGGCTGCCGTAGGACAGCGCAATGGTGCGCGGGTCGGCCGCGGCCTGCGCCGCCGGTTTCTGGTCGACCAGCGCGATGCGCGAGACTTCTGCGCCGCGTGCGGCCAGCAAGGCCGCGGTGGCCAGGCCGACCGGGCCGCCGCCGCAGATGACGAGGTCGACATCGGGAGACGTATGGCTGGTCATGAGCCCTGGCGCATCAATGCCTCGATGTCGGCCACCGTCGATGGCACGCCGGTGGTCAGCAATTCGCAACCGCTGGCCGTGACATGGGCGTCGTCCTCGATGCGAATGCCGATGTTCCAGTACTGCTCCGGCACCCCTTCGGCCGGCCGCACATAGATGCCCGGTTCGATGGTCAGCACCATGCCCGGCTGCAGGGTACGCCAGGGTTTGCTGCCGTCGGCCGCCGGCGGGTCGCGATAGTCGCCCACGTCGTGCACGTCCATGCCCAGCCAATGGCCGGTACGGTGCATGTAGAACTGGCGGTAGGCACCCTGTTCGATCACATCGTCGCGCGTGCCCAGCTTGTTGCCATCGAGCAGCCCGGTATCGAGCATGCCCTGGGCCAGGATGCGCACGGCCGCATCGTGGCCGTCCATGAAGCGCTTGCCGGGGGCGGTCTCGGCCACTGCCGCGGCATGCGCGGCCAGCACGATTTCGTAGAGTTCGCGTTGCGGGCCCGAAAAACGGCCATTGGCCGGGAAGGTACGGGTGATGTCGGCGGCGTAGCTGTCGAGTTCGCAGCCGGCGTCGATCAGCACCAGGTCGCCATCCCTGAGTTCGGCGTCACCGGCCCGATAGTGCAGCACGCAGGCGTTGGCGCCGGTGGCCACGATCGAGCCGTAGGCCGGGAACTGCGAACCGTTGCGGCGGAACTCGTGCAGCAGTTCCGCCTCGAGATGGTATTCGCGCAGGCCGGGACGCGAGATGCGCATGGCGCGACAATGCGCCTCGGCCGAGATCACGCCGGCGCGCCGCATGGTGTCGATCTCGGTGGCATCCTTATGCAGTCGCATGTCGTCCAGCAACACGTTGATGTCGACGATGCGCCCGGGCGCGGCCACGCCGCTGCGGGCCATGCCGCGCACGCCCTGCAGCCAGTCCTGCAGTCGCGCATCGCGACCGCGGTCCTGTCCCAGCGAATAGAAGATCGCCGGCGCGTCCGCCAGCAGGGCCGGCATGCTCTTGTCGAGCTCATCGATCGGATGGGCGGCATCGAAGGCGAACTCCTGCTGCGCGGCCTGGGGCCCGAAGCGATAGCCGTCCCAGATCTCGCGTTCCAGGTTCTTGTCGCGACAGAACAGGATACTGCGTGGCTCGGACCCGGCTACCAGCACCATCACCGCTTCCGGTTCGGTAAAGCCCGAGAGATAGTGAAAATAGCTGTCATGCCGATACGGATAATCGGCGTCGCGGTTGCGCATCACCTCGGGCGCGGTGCCGATGATAGCGACCCCGCCGCCGGCAGCCTGCATGCTGGCGAGCAGGCGACGGCGGCGCTCGACGTGGGGAGTGGCATTGAAAGTCATGGGCGTTGGGCTCCGGGCGGCTGGTTCAGTTCTTCCAGTTGTTCGACGGTACCGACGTTATGCCAGGGGCCGCGATAGACATCGCCGCCGACCTGGCCGCGTGCGGCATATTCGCGTAGCAGCGGCCCCAGTTTGGCATGTTCGCCGGCGCTGATGGCGTCGAACATCTGTGGACGATAGACGCCGATATTGGCGAAGGTCAGGCGCGGCTGGCCCTCGTTGGCAATCGAGAAATTGTTCAGTGCGAAATCGCCCCCGGGGTGGAATGGAGGATTCTTGACCAGGTACAGCCAGGCCACGTCGCGCCGTTCCGGCGCCAGCGGATTGCCCCACGGGTCGTTGTCCTCCAGCACCGTCTTGACCTGTTCGTAGTCGAAATGAGGGCACCAGATGTCGCCCGAGACCGCCACGAACGGTTGCTCGCCCAGCAGGTGCCGGGCCTGGGCGATACCGCCTGCCGTCTCCAGCGCGCTGGCCTCGGGCGAGTAGTGCAGTTGCGCACCGAACTGGCTGCCGTCACCCAGGGTATCCTCGATCATCTGCCCCAGGTGGGCGTGGTTGATGACGATCTCGGTGATGCCGGCCCGCACCAGCGACAGGATCTGCCACACGATCAGTGGCCGGCCGCGCACCTTCAGCAGCGGCTTGGGACAGGTGTCGGTGAGCGGGCGCATGCGCGTGCCGCGACCGGCGGCGAAGATCATGGCCTTCATGTCAGAACGTATAGCCGAACTTGGGCGCCAGGTCCTTGTGCAGGGACTCGATCAGGCGCACCAGCGGCGAGAAGGCAACATAGCGGCGTGCCGTCTTGAGCACGTACTGCATCACCAGCGGAATGTCGTCGAGGTAGGCGTCCTTGCCATCCCGGTGATGCAGGCGGGCAAAGATGCCCAGTACCTTCAGGTGGCGCTGCAGCCCCATCCATTCGAAATCGCGATAGAAGCCGTCGATGTCGGGCGCCACCGGCAGGCCTGCACGGCGGGCCTTTTCCCAATAGCGGATGGCCCAGTCCAGCACCAGTTCCTCGTCCCACTGGATGTAGGCGTCACGCAGCAGCGACACCAGGTCGTAGGTGATGGGGCCGTACACGGCATCCTGGAAATCGAGCATGCCCGGATTGCCGCTGGGCAGCACCATCAGGTTGCGTGAATGGTAGTCGCGATGCACATAGACCTGCGGTTGCGCCAGGGTGTTGGCCAGGATGGCGTCGAACGCCTTGGTCAATACCGCGTTTTGTTCGTCCGACAGCGTCACGCCCAGGTGCTTGCCGATGTACCACTCGCGAAACAGCTCCAGTTCGCGCGACAGCAATGTCCGATCGTATTCGGGCAGGACGTCCGGTTTGCTTTGCGCTTGTAAAAGCACCAGGGCGTCGATCGCATCCATGTATAGTCTGTGCGCGCTGTCGACGTTGAGCTGGTGCAGGTAGGTGGTGGACCCGAGGTCGGACAGCAGCAAAAAGCCCTGTTCGACGTCTTGCGCCAGGATCCCGGGCACTGTCACCCCGGTGGCGCCGAACACCCCGGCGACGTGGATGAAGGGACGCACGTCCTCCTGGGGCGGCGGCGCATCCATGGCGATGACGCTGTCCCCGGCGATTGTGTCCACCCGGAAATACCGGCGGAAACTGGCGTCGGCGGAGGCCGGGCGCAGGGTGGAGAGGTCGACCGGGACGGAGTCGAGCGTAGCGAGCCAGGTTTGCAACAGCAACTGGCGATGATCTGGGGTAGAACTTGGTGAAGACATGAACAATCTGAGGAATTCGTTTGATGGGGAGGAGTTCTCATATAATAAGGGATTAACTTCAAAAAATCCGCCTGCACGGTGTCTTGCCACTCTTTTCATGATCCGGTTCCCCAAGTCTCTCTCTGAACGTACCGTCCACTGGCGGACCGCACGGCGTTTCTCATCGCTGCTGATGGCGGCATCGGCCGCCAGCCTGTTGCCCTTGACGGTGCATGCCCAGATGACGCTGCCCGCACCGGCGGCCACGCCGGTCGACGACAAGGACGCTCCCGTCAATGTCAGCGCCGAACAGATGACCGGCCGGCCGGATCGCCAGGTCAATCTCGATCGCGACGTCGAGATCGTCAAGGGCGGTACCACCATCAAGGCCGACCGCGCTGAATACCGCATCATCCAGGACGAGGTCGAGGCCACCGGGCACGTCTGGATGAAGCGCTTGCAGGACCGCTATACGGGCGATCATGCGCAGATGAACATGGGCTCGGGCGCCGGCTTCGTGACCAACCCGACCTACCTGATCGGCAAGAACGGCGGGCGCGGCCGGGCCGAGCGCATCGACTTCCTGTCGGACGACCAGGCCGAAGTGACCCAGGGCACCTACAGCACCTGCGAGGCCACCGATCCCGACTGGTACCTGCGGGCCAATACCATGGACCTCGATAGCGGTCGCGAGGTCGGCACCATGCATGGTGGCCTGCTGTACTTCAAGGGGGTGCCGATCCTGGGTTCGCCCTGGATGTCCTTCCCGCTGTCGGGCGAGCGCAAGTCGGGCGTGCTGCCGCCGACCATCGGCATGACCAGCAACGGCGGCGCCGAGATCTCGGTGCCGTATTACTTCAACCTGGCACCGAACTACGACCTGACGCTGTTTCCCAAGTACATCGCCCGTCGCGGCCTGCAGATGGGGGCCGAGACGCGCTACCTGGGCGAGAATTATTCAGGCATCACCCATGTCGAGGGGATCCAGGATCGGGTCACCGGCACCGGTCGCTATTCGTTGTCGTCACAGCACCAGCAGACCCTGGCGCCTGGCTGGTTGCTGAACTGGAACCTGAACAAGGCCTCGGACAACGACTATCCGTCCGACTTTGCCCATTCGATCACCGGCAGCACCCAGCGCTTGCTCACGCGAGAAGTCAACCTGAGCTACAGCAGCACGTATTGGAGCGTGACCGGACGGGTTTCCAAGTACCAGTTGCTGCAAGACGTCAATAGCCCCATCACCAAGCCATACGAACGGGTACCGCAGTTGGTCTTCAGCGGCAATCGCTATGACATCGGCGGCTTCGATTTCAGCACGGTGGCCGATTTCACCCGCTTCGCCAGCGGTGAGCTGGTGGGCGGCGACCGTGCATTCATCACGCAATCGGTGTCTTATCCCATTGTGCGCCCGGGGTATTTCATCACGCCCAAGGTCATGCTCGACGCCACCAGCTATCGCCTCAACAACCTGGCCGCGGGCGAACGCACCGACTATACGCGCACGGTACCCACCGCTTCGCTGGACAGCGGCATGATCTTCGAGCGCGAATCGTCGCTGCTGGGCCGCAGCATGACCCAGACCCTGGAGCCGCGCCTGTTCTATGTGCGCACGCCCTATCGCGACCAGTCGATGTTGCCCAACTTCGACTCCGGCCTGGCCGACTTCAACCTGGCCCAGATCTTTACCGAGAACCGCTTCGTCGGGCATGACCGTATCAGCGATGCCAACCAGGTGACCGCTGCCGTGAGCACCCGCTTCATCGAGCAGAACGGCCTGGAGCGACTGCGCGCCACGGTGGGCCAGCGCTTCTACATCAGCGATCCACGGGTGGTCATCAGTGGTACCACCGCCACCAGCCTGGGCAGCAAATCCGACCTGCTGCTGTCACTGGGTGGCCAGATCACGCGCGAGTTCTCCACCGACAACACGGTGCAGTACAGCGAGACACTGCGCCAGATGGTCCGTTCCACCTTCGGCGTGCGCTGGCAACCGGCGCCCAAGCGCGTACTGAACCTGCAATACCGGCTCGATCGCACCTACATCAATCCGCTCACGGGCTTGCTCGATCCGCTCAAGCAGGTCGACGTCTCCGGGCAGTGGCCGGTGTCGCAACGCTGGTATGCTGTGGGCCGCGTCAACTACTCGCTGCCTGACCGTACCGTCGCCGAAGGCTTGCTGGGCATGGAATACAAGGCCGATTGCTGGGTCTTCCGGGTCGTGGCGCAACGTATCCCTACGTCGTCGACCAAGGCATCCACGGGCTTCTTCTTCCAACTCGAACTCAACGGCCTGTCGCGCATCGGCTCCAATCCGATGGAAGCGATCAAGGCCAGCGTGCCCGGGTACCAGAACGTAAACCTGCCGGACCGCAACAATCCGAATGACAATTTCTAATCTATCGTGAACCAACGTCTTCTTGCCATGCGCAATATGCAAACACCACTCCTTGCCAAAACCAAAACAGCGACCGCGCTGCTGTGCATGCTGGGCGTGATCGGCAGCGCACATGCGCAATTTGCCGCCACGATCATCCCGACCGCCCCGTCCGAGACCACGGTGCCCGAACCCGTGCCCACACCGTCGTCGACTCCGGCGCCTACCCGCTCCCAGGGAGCCAGTCCGACCCGCCCGGCGCCCGCGCAGGCACCCGTGCGTGCGCCCGGCCCGCGCGTGGCGCCGGCAGCGCCAGCAGCACCGGCGCCTGCACCGACCACCAGTGCACGTCTCGAACCCCAGGCAGTCGACTCCATCATCGTGGTAGTCAACAACGAAGTGATCACGCGCCAGGAAGTGGCCGACCGCCTGCGCACCATCGAACAGCGCATGGCCGCCCAGAACGTGCCGGTGCCGCCCCGCAACCAGTTGGTGCGGCAATTGGTCGAGCGCATGATCGTCGAGCGCGCCCAGACCCAGATGGCCAAGGAAAGCGGCATCGCCGTGGACGACGCCATGCTCGACCGCGCCATGCAGCGTATCGCCGAGCAGAACAAGATTTCCATGGCCGCACTGCGGGTGCAGCTGGAAAAGGAAGGCATCGTCTATTCCGCCTTCCGCGAAGAGATTCGCCGTGAAATCCTCAGCCAGCGCCTGCGCGAGCGCGAGGTCGACAACAAGGTCACGGTGACCGAATCGGAAGTCGACAACTACCTCGCCGCCGAATCCAATGCCGGTGCCGCGCACCAGGAACTGAACCTGGCCCAGATCCTGATCCGGGTGCCCGAGAACGCATCGCCCGAACAACTGGCCCAGCGTCGCGAGCGTGCCGAGGACGTGCTGCGCCAGCTGCGCACCGGCGCCGATTTCGCCAAGACGGCAGCGGCCTACTCCGACGGCGCCGATGCGCTGACCGGCGGCGACCTGGGTTGGCGTGCGGCCGACCGGCTACCACAGCTGTTCATCGATGCCACGGCCAGCCTGCAGGATGGCCAGGTCAGCCCCATCGTCAAGAGCGGCAACGGTTTTCACATCCTCAAGCTGGTGGGCCGGCGTTCCGCCGACAACACCCAGGCCAGCGCGCCGGCGGTGCAGCAGACGCATGCGCGTCATATCCTGATCAAGGTCACACAGGTGGTGACGGCGGCCGAGGCCCGCCGCAAGCTGACCGAACTCAAGGAGCGCCTGGACAACGGTGGCAACTTCGAAGAACTGGCCAAGCTGTATTCCAATGACTTGTCGGCGGCCAAGGGCGGCGACCTGGGTTGGGTGTACCCTGGCGACACGGTACCCGAATTCGAGCGCGCAATGGATCAGCTCAAGCCCGGTGAAGTCAGCCAGCCGGTCGAGTCGCCGTTCGGCTTCCACCTGATCCAGGTGGTCGAGCGCAAGACCGACGATGCATCGCGCGAGCGCACCCGCGCGGCGGCCCGCCAGGCCATTCGTGAACGCAAGATCGAAGAGGCCAACGAAGATTGGCTGCGCCAGATTCGCGATCGCGCCTACGTCGAGTATCGTAACGACGAGTGATGCCGTCGCCGGCGGCGAAGCCGGCGCCCATCCAGCGAGAAGCCGGCCGTCGTGCCGGCTCTTGCTTTTTTATCACCTCACATCGTGCATGCCATGAACCGACCCATCATCGCGCTGACCTGCGGCGAACCGGCAGGTATCGGTCCCGAGATATCGTTGCGCGCGGCCTGGGCGCTGCGCCATGAGGCGCGTTGCGTGCTGCTGGGCGACGCCGCACTGCTGGCGCAGACCGCCGCCGACATCGATCCGGCCATGCGCGTGGCTGCCTTGTCGATACAGGCCTGGCGCAACAGCGGACTGCCGGCCTTCCCGGTGGACTGCCTGAGCGTCATCGACTGCCCGGTGGCCGAACCGGTGCGGCCCGGGCGGCTCGATTCCCGCAACGGGCGCGCCGTGCTGCAGACGCTGGACCTGGCGGTCGAAGGCACGCGGCGGGAGCAGGGCGGCTTCGTGGCCATGGTGACCGCGCCGCTGCAAAAGAGCACCATCAACGACGCCGGCATTGCCTTCACCGGCCATACCGAATACCTGGCCGAGGTCACCGCCACGCCGCAGGTGGTGATGATGCTCGCCGGCGGCGACGCACCGCATCTGCGGGTCGCGCTGGCGACCACCCACCTGGCGTTGAAGGACGTACCTGCGGCCATCACCGAGGCCGGCCTGGCGCGCACGATCGACATCATCGACGCCGACCTGCGCAGCAAGTTCGGCATCGAGCGCCCACGCATCCTGGTCACCGGCCTGAACCCGCATGCTGGCGAAAACGGCTACCTCGGGCGCGAGGAAATCGACGTCATCGGCCCCGCGCTGGTGGCGGCCCAGCAGCGTGGCATCGACGCCCGCGGCCCCTATCCGGCCGACACCCTGTTCCAGCCCAAGTACCTCGAGGATGCCGATTGCGTGCTGGCGATGTACCACGACCAGGGCTTGCCGGTGCTCAAGTTCGCCAGCTTCGGGCATGGCATCAATATCACCCTGGGCCTGCCGTTGATCCGCACCTCGGTCGACCATGGCACCGCGCTCGACCTGGCCGCACGCGGCCTGGGGCACGCCGACCACGGCAGCATGCTGGTGGCCATCCGGGCAGCGGTCGACATGGCGCGGCGCCAGAACCCATCCCATTCAGTAGCGAGCAAGACATGAAACACATTCCCCGCAAGCGCTTTGGCCAGAACTTCCTGACCGACGACCTGGTGTTGCACGACATCATCAGCGCCATCGCGCCCGAAGCCGACGACACGATGGTCGAGATCGGCCCCGGACTGGCCGCGATGACGGCGCTGATCCTGGAGCAGGTGCGTCACCTGCACGTGGTCGAACTCGATCGCGACCTGGTGGTGCGCCTGCAGAAGCGTTTCGACCCGGCGCGCCTGACGATCCATTCGGCCGATGCGCTCAAGTTCGACTTTGGCAGCATTGAGGTGCCGGCCGGGCGCAAGCTGCGGGTGGTGGGCAATTTGCCCTACAACATCTCCAGCCCGTTGCTGTTCCACCTGGCCAGCATCGCGCCGCAGGTCGCCGACCAGCATTTCATGCTGCAAAAGGAAGTGGTCGAAAGGATGGTTGCCGAGCCTGGCAGCAAGACCTATGGCCGCCTGTCGGTCATGCTGCAATGGCGCTACCGGATGGACCTGCTGTTCGTCGTGCCGCCCACCGCATTCGATCCGCCGCCCAAGGTCGACTCGGCCATCGTGCGCATGATTCCATTGGACCAGCCGCTGGTGTGCGAGCAGGGCCTGCTGGAGCAGGTGGTGACCAAGGCGTTTTCGCAGCGGCGCAAAGTGATCCGCAATTGCCTGGCAGGATTGTTCTCGGAAGAACAGTTGGCGCAGGCTGGCATCGACCCGCAACTGCGCCCCGAGACGATACCGATGGAACAATACGTGGCACTGGCCAACCAGTTGCAGGCGCGCCAGTCCTGAGGCCGGTCACCGGTTGCAGAAAGTCACAATCGGGCCGCCATTCGTAAGAACTGTAACCAAGTTATTTATTCGACGTATTTCGAGATCTGCTGGCCTATATTTGAACCGTGCCGCAAGCTAGCGGACTTTTCGAAACAGGAGCCAATCATGGCCAGCAAAAAAATCGCATCGGTATTGATCGCAACCACTCTTCTGGCTTCGGCTGCCGTGGTGAGCACGCCCGCGATGGCGCGCGACCACGGAGGCGGCGGCAACGGCCTGGCTATTGCCGCCGGCATCATCGGGGCGGTGGCGGTCGGATCGATGATCGCCAACGCCAATTCGGCGCCCGCGCCCCAGGCCTACTACCAGGCGCCTCCGCAGCAGGTGTATTACCAGGCGCCACAGCCGGTCTACTATGAGCAGCCGCGTTATTACGCGCCGCCACCCCGTCCGGTGCACTATGTGGAGCGCACCGAGGTGCGCAGCTACCGCTACGAGGACCGTCCTTATTATTACGGACGTTGATCGCAGTCAATCCGGTTGGTCGCGTTGACAGTGGTAGTTGGGCAAAGGCGGGCGACTCCCACGGGAGCGCCCGCCTTTTTCATGGACATCTCCTGTGCGATCAGTGCCGCTGGGCGCACACGTTGGGCAGTTCCTTGCCCATGCTGATCAGCGGTAGCGCCGCGGCCACCGGCGCCACCAGCGCCAGTGCCGCCGCCGCACCGGCACGCGCCAGCAGCGGGCCCTTGTAGGGGCCGATCTCGGGTTTGTTCAATGGCCCCCTGGCATACAGGGGCGTGCGCAGGGTGAACACGCGCAGTTCGCGCGATTGCGGGCGGATATCCAGGTCCAGCCGTTCGCGGCCGAGGTCGATCTGGCCGGTCACGTCGATCACTGCGTCGTCGGTATCGACCACGAACTGCTTGAAAAGCGCCTGGCCCGCCTTGACCTCGAGGTCGGCAACGGCGCAATTGAGATGCACCTGGCGGTCACGATACAGCTTGGCGAACACCGCATCGGCCACGTTGAGGCCGGCCGCTTCCAGGATGAACTTGCTGATGGCGCCCTCGCTCACGCGGGCCTTGACGCTGCCCTCGGCCGAGGCCAGCAGGTTGGCGATCGAGTTGCCGCTGCCGGCCAGGCGGGCATGGGCATCGAGCTGTCCGAAGCTGCCCTGCATCGATGCCAGCGACGGCAGCAGCTGGCGCAGGTGCAGCGCTCGACCATCGATTTCCGCCTGGGCGCGCATCTGCCGTTGGCGGGCGTCCATCGTCACCTGGCCCGCCACCTTGCCCCCGGCCGTGGCGAAGCGCAGCGGATCGACGGTCAGCAGCCGGTCTTTCAGGCGCAGCTCGAGATGCAGGTCCTGCAACGCGATATTGGGTGGCTGCTCGACGTGTTGCGCCGTGATGCTTACCTCGGCGTCCATGGCACCCCATTTTTCGGGATCGAACTGGCGCGCCGACAGGCTGCGCCCGCCCGCTGCGGCATCCTTCTTCTGCGTCTTGTCGCGTGGTGGCATCAGGTCGCCCGGCACCAGTTTTTCGGACCGTACCGTGGCCCGCAACACCGGGCGTGGATCGCGTTGCAGGTATTGCGCCTCGCCGTTGATGTCGCTCTGGCCGATGATGCCGGCGAATTTACGGTAATGCCAATCCCACTGCGTGGCCGTCAGGTCGGCGCGCTCGCCACTCAATTGGCCGCTGACCTTGAATGGCGCGGTCGCCGGCAGGGGGACATGGGTGGCGGGATAGAGGTCGGCCAGGCTGTTGCCCGACAGGGCCAGCTTCAATTCGAAATAGGTCAGGCGGCGCGGACTGGGCATGACGCCCGACAGCACGACATGGGCCTGGCCGACCTCGCCTTCGGCCCGTAGCGGAAACTGTCCGTCATCGTTGAGCAGGTCGATCAGGGCGCCGCCCTGGCCGGTGCCGGCAACGGTGGCGTCGCGAAACTTGCCGCTGATGCCGAACTGCACCTCCAGCCCCTTGACCTCATCCTTGAGGTTGACGCCGCCATTGCCCGGTAGCGGGGTGGTGTCGAAGCGCAGGTCGAGATCGAGCGGGCGGTCGACATAGCGGATATCGGCATGGTCGAACGCCAGGCGCCGTATATCGACGCTCCAGCGCGGCTCGCGGCGGTCGGTAAAGCGCCAGTTCTTGCGCCGCTCGGCGTCGCGTTCCATGACAATGACCGGTCGTTTCAGCTGCAGGTCGGTGATGTTCCAGCGCTGGCGCAGCAGCGGCAGGATGTCGAATGTCACGTCGACCGCCGCCGCGCGGGCCAGATGGTCGGCCGCCGTGGCCCAGGATGGATTGCCGATGGTGACATCGTATGCGACCAGGCGTAGCCGGGGAATGAAGCGGATCGACGCCGGTTCGCTGGCAGGGCCGCGGGCCCATCCCAGCTGGGCATCGCCGTCGATGCGGATCTCGCGCTTGAGCAAATCGGAGAAGCGTTGCGTCAGCCATGGCTTGGCATGGTTCCAGTTATAGGTCGCCACGAACAGCGCCAATGCGGCGGCCAGCGCCAGCAGGGCGGCCAGGGTCCACGACAGGATGCGCAAGAGCAGCAGGAACCGGTGATGCACGCGAGGTCTCCGTCTCGCCTGGCGTGCCAGGCGGATTGGTTAGAAGTGACGACCCGTGCCGTCGGCACGGATTGCTTCAGGCTCGACAGTATCGGGCCTGGACGGCTTCTAGCCTATAGGAACGGCGGCCATGCTGCTGTAGGTCATCAGGCAGGCTGGGCGAGACTGGCGTCGTGGCAGAACATGTCCATGTAGCCGGTCACCTGCTCGAAGGCGGCGATGGCGCCGGCGACCACCCGCGCCTCGTCGGACGGCGCCAGCACCACGCTGTCGAGCTGGCCGACGAAGGCGCGCCAACTGGTCGCGCGACCGTCCTCGTGCGGCGCCAGGTGCCGGGCGCCATGCTCGGCGCCCAGGCCCAGGCCAGCGGCGGCCTTGAACAGGAAGGCCGCACCCAGGTTCGACCCTTCTTCGACATACAGCCAGCCCAGGGCGGTGGGCAGGTCCAGCGCGGCGCCGCCGGCCAGTGCCGGCGGCGCCGCCAACATCGGCAGCGCCAGGCCAAGGTCGGCCAGGTCGCGCTCGACCTGCCGCAGCCGGGCTCGCGCGGCTAGTCCGGGAAACAGCTGGTTCAGCGTGGGATCGTCGAACAGCGCGGCGACATCGCGGTGAAACGCGTATTGCATCAGCACGAACGCGCCGTAGTGCTGCCGCGAGGCAAAGGGGTTGAATTTCATGATGCCGCCATCGAGGCGCTGGTGGGCGGCATGGGTCGCGGCCTTGAGGCTGGCGGCGCGGGAAGGAATATCGGCGGGGTTGCTCATCGTGGTCCTGGTAGGGTGTGGCAGCGACGATACCAAAACCGCCGCCATCGTGCTGGCTGGCGTGATCGCCTGCGACCAAATTTGCCTGGATTGATGGTTGATCCGAGGAAAGTCTCGTTTTTTTTATGGTCGACGCCGACAAAAAGGTTGCGCCATCGCGACGAAAGCCTTGCTTTCATCACAAAAGCTGGCTCGAAGAGGCCTTGTCCTGTATAATCAGCACCCTGCTTGCCAAGTAAGTTGAAAGTCTTTGGCTATTCTCACCTGTCTTGCCTGTCGGCAACGCTGTCTGATCCTCGCCCGATATCTTTCATCCGGTCTGCCATGAGGTCAAGCCGTGCTTCTGATCGCATCGCGTGAAGAATGCCACCTTGATTGGTCCGTTTTCGATGCTTCATGTCCGGCGGTTGGCGATTCAGCCCGGCGAGCATCGATTCTGGTTAAAATCTGCCAGCTTCGACATAACGTAATTATTAGCGTATCCAGCAGGGCCTTGGTGGCCTTGTATTCCGTACATCTGCCCAGGAGATTCAATGGCAAAAGAAGAACTGATCGAAATGCAAGGCCAAGTAGAAGAAGTCTTGCCCGACTCGCGCTTCCGGGTCAAGTTGGAAAATGGCCATTCCCTGATCGCATACACCGCAGGCCGCATGAAGAAGAACTTCATCCGTATCCTCGCCGGCGACAAGGTGACACTCGAGCTGTCCCCTTACGATCTGAACAAGGGACGCATCACTTTCCGTCATATCGAAAACCGCACTCCAGGCGGTCCGCGCACCAACTTCCGTCGTCGTTGATCGGCGTGGCCCGGGGCCACTGCAGTTGCCGATGAACCTGCGACGTCGAGCATGGGCGCCTGCTGCCGATGCTTCAATTGAAAAAGGCTGGTTCCTGAATTCATCAGGAACCAGCCTTTTTTGCTTTGCCGGTCGACCTTGCAGGGCGCCGGCGCGACGCTAGTCCGCGGCGTTGTACTGCTCTTTCTTCTGGATGAATTCGATCTTGTAGCCATCCGGATCGGTGACGAAGGCAATCACGGTCTTGCCGTGCTTCATCGGGCCGGCCTCGCGCGTGACCGTGCCCCCCTTTTGCTTGACGGCGTCGCAGGCCGCGTAGGCGTCCTCGACCTCGATGGCGATGTGGCCATAGCCGCTGCCCAGGTCGTAGCTCCCGGTATCCCAGTTATGGGTCAGTTCCAGCACCGTGGTATCGCTTTCGTCGCCGTACCCGACGAAAGCCAGGGTGAACTTTCCATCCGGGTAATCACTGCGACGCAACAGTTTCATGCCCAGCACGTTGATATAGAAATCGATGGACTTGTCGAGGTCACCGACGCGCAACATGGTGTGCAGCATTCTCATTTGGCTTTCCTTCCTTGGCTGTTTGCTTCAGACGTGCGCATTATCACCCATTTGCCGACATCCCGTGACCGCGCGCCGGGCGTACTCAGCGCTCGGCACCAGCGGCGGGCTTGAAATCCAGCGCGCGCATGGCCGGGCCCAGCGACTGGCGCTCGAAGCCGCAGTCGTCCCAGGGCTTATTGCCCACGTCGAGCCGCTCATGGATATTGCCGAGGTGCCACTGGGCGGCCGAATGCAGCCGGTCGAGTTCATCCCAGGCTACCGGCGTCGATATGCCCAGGCCGGGGCGCGCCCGTAGCGACCAGGCGCAGGCGGTGGTGGCGCCGAAGCCATTGCGCAGGTAGTCGACGAAGATCTTGCCGACCCGGTTGCGCCCGCCGCTCTTGGCGCTGAAGCGCTGCGGCAGCACGCTGGCCATGTGCTGCACGATGGCCTGCGAAAACGCCTTGACCACCTCGAACGAGTACTGGCGCCGGATCGGCACCACCAGGTGCAGGCCCTTGCCGCCACTAGTCTTGAGCAGGCATTGCAGGCCCAGTTCCTCGATGAAGCTGCGCACCAGCAGCGTGGCCTGCTTGATCTCGTCCCAGTGCACGCCCTGGCCGGGATCGAGGTCGAGGATGAAGCGGTCCGGCTTGATGGCCGAGGCGCGGGTGGTGTTCCAGGTATGGAATTCGAGCACATTCATCTGCGCCGCATTGAGCAGCCCCACCGGTTGCGCCACGATCATGTAGGGCGGATGGTCGGGGTCGAAGCTGTGGGCCATGCTGTTGACCCCCACCAGCTTGGCGCGTTCCAGGTGCTTCTGGAAGAACAGTTCTCCGGCTACCCCGGATGGGGCGCGCACCAGCGACACCGGCCGGTCCTTGAGGTGCGGCATGATCAGCGGCGCCACCAGGGCGTAGTAGCGCAAGACCTGGATCTTGGTCGCGCCGCTGGCGTCGTCGATGACGCGCTCGGGATGCGTGATGCGCAATCCTGCCAGCGGCGAGCCCGCGGCCGGCGCGGTTTCTTCCGCGTCGTGCGCACCCAGCGTCA
The DNA here is from genome assembly GCF_000282575.1 of Herbaspirillum sp. YR522. Classification (GTDB taxonomy): domain Bacteria; phylum Pseudomonadota; class Gammaproteobacteria; order Burkholderiales; family Burkholderiaceae_D; genus Herbaspirillum. The sequence continues at coordinate 132,440 of NZ_AKJA01000132.1, forward strand.
CCGGCTCTTCGCGCGCAATCACGCTGGCCGGCTTGTCGGTGCGCAAGCCGCGAAATACCGAATGGCGGATGTGGCCGTCGCGCGTCCAGTTGGCAAACGACACCTCGGCCACCAGCTCGGGACGGATCCAGTGCACCTTGCGCGCGGCGATGCCCGAGCCCTGCACCGTCGGGCTGGTGGCATGCAGCGCCCGCATCTTGCGCAACAGTTGCCGCAGCCGCTGGTCGTCGAAGCCGGTGCCGACGTTGCCCGCGTATTTCAGCTTGCCCTTGGCGTCGTGCACGGCCAGCAGCAGCGAGCCGAAGCCTTGGCGTGCACCGGCCGGCTCGGTGTAGCCGACGATGACGAACTCCTGCCGCTGCGCGCACTTGAGCTTGATCCAGTCCTGGCTGCGGCGGCTCGAATAGGTCGAGTCCTGCCGCTTTCCGATCATGCCTTCCAGTCCCATCTGGCAGGCCGAGGCAAGGATGTCGGTGGCGTCGACGTCGAAGCTGTCGCTGAAGCGCACGCTAGGTGGGGCGTTCTCCAGTAACGAAGCCAGCAGCTGACGCCGTTCGGCTAAGGGCCGCTGGCGCAGGTCGTAGCCGCCGCAGTAGGGCAGGTCGAACAGGTAGTAGACCAGGTGCGAGGTATCGCGACCGTCGAAGGCCTGCTGCAGCAGCTGGAAATCGGGCAGGCCTTCGGGCGAGGGCGCGATCACCTCGCCGTCGTACCAGCCATCGGGCAGCTTCATCTGCTTGAGGGTCTGCGCCAACGCCTGCAGCTGGGCGGTCCAGTCGTTGCCGTTGCGGGTGAAGAGCTTGATCGTCTTGCCCTCGATACGTGCCAGCATGCGGTAGCCGTCATACTTCAATTCGTAGGCCCAACCGGCATGGTCGCTGGGGGGGCGCTCCACCAGCGTGGCCAGTTGCGGGGCCAGGGTGGGCGGCAGGTCGGACTGCACCGGCGCCGCTCCCGCAGGGGCCTGGCTCACCTCGGGCGGCGGCAGTGCCGCCACGCTATCGGGGTGCTCGTCGACCACGCTGAAGGCCTCCGCCGGCTGGGCGTGGTTGTCCTTTTCCTTGATCAGCAGCCACGGGTCGCGTTTGTCGTCCTTGCCGCGCATGCGTACCAGTGCCCACGCGCCGCGCAACTTGTGACCGTGCAGTTCGAACTTCATGCGTCCGCGCCGGTAGTCGCCGGCCGGGTCCGGGCCCAGTGGCATCCAGACGCCCTTGTCCCAGATGATGACCTTGCCCGCTCCGTACTGCTTGGCCGGTATCTCGCCTTCGAAGTCGTTATACGAGATCGGGTGGTCCTCCACATGCATCGCCATGCGCTTATCGGCGGGATCGAAGCTCGGGCCCTTGGGCACGGCCCAGCTCTTCATGGCACCGTCGAGCTCCAGCCGGAAATCGTAATGCAGGCGGGTCGCCCAGTGCTTCTGGATCACGAAGCGCAGATGGCCGGTGGAGCGTTGTCCTTCGGCAGAAGGCTCGGGGGTGATGTCGAAGTTGCGCTTTTCCTTGTAGCGTTTGAGCGCATCCTTGGGGGCGGCAGTCTTGGTCATGGCGGTCCCGTTCAAAGCACGCGTGCAGGATTAGGAGGATGCAATTCTAGGCGGCAACGCGCAAGCGCGACATCGGCGATCCACCTAAACCGCTGGTGATGATGCGCCAACAGGCATGTCGGACTGTCGAGATGGACGATTCAGAGTTCGTCCGATAGGGGCGCCCATCCCTCGGCGCTAGACTGCATCATTTACATCGAAGGGTCGTCATGCACAGCAAGGTCGACGCGCTGGCCCCGCCGCAGCAGGATATACAGGTCAACTGGCCAATCGTGGCCGTGCTCCTGCTGCTGGGCTTTGCACTGCTGGGATGGTGGAGCGCGTCCGACACCCGTGTCTGGAACGCCCTGTCGGGCGGTCTGGCGGCTGCCGGCGCTACCGCGCTGGGGACCTTGCCGTTGTGTTTTTCCAAGCGCTTCTCCACGCGCGCTGCCGATTGCTGCATGGGTTTCGGCGCCGGCGTGATGCTGGCGGCCTCGGTGTTCTCGCTCATCGTGCCGGGCCTGGAAGCGGCCCGCAACGGCGGCGCCACCCAGCAGATGGCCAGCATCATCATCGGTGCCAGCGTCATCGGCGGGGCTGCATTGGTGTTGCTGCTGCAGAGCATCGGCCATGCGGGCGACGATCAAAAATCGCGCGAGCAGGCCGCACTGCGCCGTGTCTGGCTCTTCGTGCTGACGGTGGGGTTGCACAACCTGCCCGAAGGCCTGGCCATCGGCGTGGCCTTCGGCGGCGTGGCACCCGAGCAGGCGTCGGTGCTGACCTTCGGCATCGCCTTGCAGGACATCCCCGAAGGCATGATCGTGGCCACTGCATTGCTGAGCATCGGTTATTCGAAGACCGATGCGGTCGCCTGCGGCATCCTGTCCGGGCTGGTCGAGCCGTTGGCCGCCGTGGCGGGCGCGGCGCTGGTGTCGGTATCGACGGCATTGTTGCCGTGGGCGTTGGGGGGCGCCGCCGGCGCCATGCTGTTCGTGCTGGCCCATGAAGTGATTCCCGACCCGCACCGCCGGCATTTCGCGCTGCCGACCACCTGCTGCCTCATCGGTGGCTTCGTGCTGATGATGGGGCTCGACACGGCGCTGTCGTGATCGACACCCCGAAGATGAGACGATGTCCGATACCGCAGACCGTTGCCACTTCCTATGATCGGTGCTTGTCACCCCGTCCACCTCGCAAGGAACAAGCATGCAGATCAAGCTCAAGAATATCGCCGACCAGACCATCGTCATCACCGGTGCCACCAGTGGCGTAGGGCTGGCCACCGCACGCCTGGCGGCGGCGCGCCGCGCCAATGTGGTCCTGATCGCGCGCGACGCCGACGCGTTGGCGCGGGTGGCGACCGACCTCGACCCCAGCGGGCGCAAGGTGCTCACCGTCACCGCCGACGTGGCCGACTTCAATGCACTGCAGGCAGCCGCGTCCAAGGCAGTCCAGCAATTCGGCGCAATCGATACCTGGGTCAACAATGCCGGCGTGTCGATCTTCGGACGCAATGAAGAGGTGTCGCTGGAAGATCATCGACGTCTCTTCGAGACCAACTACTGGGGCGTGGTCAACGGTTGCCTGGCGGCCTTGCCGCACCTGAAGGTCAATGGCGGTGCGCTGATCAACCTGGGCAGCGAGCTGTCCGATGTCGCGGTGCCGCTACAGGGCGCCTATTCGGCATCCAAGCATGCCATCAAGGGTTTCACCGACTCGCTGCGGGTGGAGCTGGCCGAGCAGCAGGCACCGGTATCCCTGACCCTGATCAAGCCGGCCGCCATGGATACCCAGTTTGCCCGCAACGCCAAGAACTACATGGAGGTCGAGCCCAAGCTGCCGGCGCCGGTTTACTCGCCAACCATCGCCGCCGAGGCGATCCTGGTGGCGGCCCAGTGCGTGCGACGCGACATCTACGTCGGCGCCGCCTCCAAGCTGGTTTCGTCGGCCAACAAGTGCACGCCGGAGCTGGTCGACATCTATCTGCGCAAATGCATGTTCGCCCAGCAGCGCAGCGATCGGCCGCGCACCGATGAAGGCGACGCGCTGCATGCACCCAAGCCCAATGGCGCGGTGCAGGAGCGGGGCGGGGAGTCGGCCGTGATTCCGATTTCACCTTACACATGGGCCAGTTCGCGTGCGCCGATGGCGACCAAGCTGGCGCTGATCGGGGTGGCGTATGCGCTGGTGCGCGGTGGTGGCCGCCGCAAATAACGGCAGCAGTCAAGTCAAGGGCGCAGGTGCCGCGATGGCCGGTGGCGACACATGGCAGGCAAGGCGGCTTTAGCGACCGGTGAAGACCGCGGGGCGTTTCTCCTTGAACGCTGCAATGCCCTCGCGCCTGTCGTCGCTTGCCGCCAGCAGTGAAAAGGACTTGCGCTCGAACTGCAGTCCGGCCTCCAATCCCAGTTCGAACGACTTGAGCAACGCCTCCTTGGCCAGTCGCAGCGCCAGCGGTGACTTGCCGGCGATCGTGGTGGCCAGCGCCAGCGTGCGTGCCAGCACTGCGTCGTCGTCCACCACTTCGGCCACCAGGCCGGCCGCCAGCGCCTCGTCGGCGCCGATCAACTCTCCCGACAGCACCATCTTCATCGCCAGCGGTTTGCCCACCGTGCGCACCAGGCGTTGTGTGCCACCGGCGCCCGGGATGGTGCCCAGGTTGATCTCGGGCTGGCCGATCTTGGCGCCACGCCCGGCGACGGCGATGTCGGCGTGCATCAGCAATTCGCATCCCGCGCCCAGCGCATAGCCGTTCACGGCCGCCAGCAGCGGCTTGCCGAAGCTGGCGATGGTGCGCCAGTAATGCGGGCGTACGTCGAGCTGGGTCTCGACCGCACCGCGTTGGGCCAATTCATTGATGTCGGCACCGGCGGCAAAGACCTTGGGGTTGCCGCTGATGACGACCACCCGCACCTCGGCGTCGGATTCGGCCGCCGCCAGCACATGGGCCACTTCCATCAGCGTCTGGTTGCGCAAGGCATTGCGCACGTCGGGGCGGTTCAGCACCAGGTGCAGCAGGTACGGTGCTGGCCGTTCGAGCAGGATGTCTTGCAGGGCCTGGTTCATCTGCATCACACCCGTTCGATCACCAACGCAATACCCTGGCCCACACCGATGCACATGGTGCACAGGCCATAGCGGCCGCCGGTCTTTTCCAGCTGGTTGATGGCGGTGGTCACCAGGCGTGCCCCGGAAGCGCCCAACGGATGACCGATGGCAATCGCGCCGCCATTGGGGTTGACCCGGGCGTCGTCGTCGGCCAGTCCCAGGTCGCGGGTCACCGCCAGCCCCTGCGCGGCGAAGGCTTCGTTGAGCTCGATCACATCCATCTGCGCCAGGCTCAGGCCGGTCAGCTGCAGCACGCGGCGCGAGGCCGGCGACGGCCCGAAGCCCATGATGCGCGGCGCCAGGCCGGCGGTGGCCATGCCCAGCACCCGCGCCCGAGGTGTCAGGCCATGCTGTTTCACGCCAGCGGCCGAGGCCAGCAGCAGCGCGCAGGCGCCGTCGTTGACGCCCGATGCATTGCCGGCGGTCACGCTGCCGTCGGGCCGCACCACGCCCTTGAGGCGCGCCAGGCTGTCGATGGTGGTGTCGGGGCGGGGGTGTTCGTCGACGGCGACCACTTTCGGGTCGCCCTTCTTCTGGGCGATGCTGACCGGGGCGATCTCGCGTTCGAAATAACCGGCTTCATGGGCGGCAGCCCAGCGCTGCTGGCTGCGCACAGCGAAGGCATCCTGGTCGGCGCGACCGATGCCGAATTCCTGCGCCACGTTCTCGGCCGTCTCGGGCATCGAATCGACGCCGTATCGGGCCTTCATCAGCGGGTTCACGAAGCGCCACCCGATGGTGGTGTCGAACATGGCGGCGCTGCGGGCGAAGGCACTCTCGGCCTTGCCCATGACGAACGGTGCGCGGGTCATGCTTTCCACGCCGCCGGCGATGAGCAACTGCGACTCGCCGGCCTTGATGGCGCGCGCGGCCATGCCCACGGCGTCCAGGCTGGAGCCGCACAGGCGATTGATGGTGGTGCCCGGCACCTCCACCGGCAGCCCGGCCAGCAGGCCTGCCATGCGGGCCACGTTACGGTTGTCTTCGCCGGCCTGGTTGGCGCAGCCGTAGAGGATGTCGTCGAGTTGCGACCAGTCCACGCCGGCGTTGCGCCGGATCAACGCGCGGATGGGCTCGGCGGCCAGGTCATCGGCGCGGACCGTGGCCAGGGCGCCGCCGAAGCGACCGAAGGGGGTGCGGATTGCGTCGCAGATGAATGCATCCATGGTATTCCTTGCCAATGTAGTTGAGGGGCCTCAGGCCGGCTGGGCGATCTTCGGACGCTGGTCGATCACGCGCCGGGCCTTGCCCACGGCGGTGCGTTCGATCTTGCCCGATTCGACGATACTGACCTGGGTGCTGATGCCCACATAGGTCTTGATGTGATGTTGCAGTTCGCACTGCAGGGCATCGATCTGCTCGCTGGAACTGGGCGCGCCGGGACGCAGTTCGGCCAGCACCGCCAGGGTGTCGAGGTGGCCGTTGCGGTTGACCAGCAACTGGTACTGGGGCGCCAGTTGCGGCATCTTCAGGATCAGTTCCTCGATCTGGGTCGGGAACACGTTCACGCCGCGGATGATCAGCATGTCGTCCGAGCGGCCAGTGATCTTGCCGATGCGGCGCATCGAGCGCGAGGTCGGCGGCAGCAGGCGGGTCAGGTCGCGGGTGCGATAGCGGATGATCGGCAGTGCCTCCTTGGTCAGCGAGGTGAATACCAGTTCGCCCTCGGACCCGTCGGGCAGCACTTCGCCCGTATCGGGATCGATGATCTCGGGATAGAAGTGGTCTTCCCAGATCACCGGCCCGTCCTTGCTCTCGATGCACTCGCTGGCCACGCCCGGACCCATCACTTCCGACAGCCCATAGATATCGACCGCATCGATCCCGGCGCGGGTCTGGATCTCGGCGCGCATGGCATCGGTCCACGGCTCGGCGCCGAAGATGCCGACCTTCAGCGAGCTCTTGGCCGGATCCAGTCCCTGGCGCTGGAACTCCTCGATCACGTTGAGCATGTACGAAGGCGTGACCATGATGATGTCGGGCTTGAAGTCCTGGATCAGTTGCACCTGCTTCTCGGTCTGCCCGCCCGACATCGGGATCACGGTGCAGCCCAGCTTCTCGGCGCCGTAGTGCGCGCCCAGGCCGCCGGTGAACAAGCCGTAACCGTACGAGATATGCACGATGTCACCCCGGCGACCGCCGGCGGCGCGAATCGAACGCGCCACGACCGTGGCCCAGGTATCGATGTCGTTGCGGGTGTAGCCGACCACGGTCGGCTTGCCGGTCGTGCCGCTGGAGGCATGCACCCGCACCACCTGCTCGCGCGGCACGGCGAACATGCCGAACGGATAGTTGTCGCGCAGCGCCTTCTTGCCCGTGAACGGAAACTTGGACAGGTCGGCCAGCGACTTCAGGTCGTCCGGGTGTACCCCGGCGGCGTCGAACTCGGCACGATAGTGCGGCACGTTTTCATAGGCGTGCTTCAAGGTCCATTGCAGGCGTTGCAATTGCAGCGCCTGCAGTTCGTCGCGGCTGGCCGTTTCGATGGCTTCGAGTTCGCCCGCCTCGGGCTTTTGCTTGGGCATGATGGTCTCCAAATTTAATTGTCTGTTCTGTATCGCGGCCGGGCCCTAGCTCGCCGCGGGTACGACCTCGCCCTTGATGCGATAGGACTTGCCGCGAAACAGCGCGATCTGCTTGCCGTCCTGGTTGCGCACGGTGATGTCGTAGACCCCGGTGCGTCCGGCCAGCGCGCGCTCCTGGGCCTCGGCTGTGAGCACGTCGTCGGCGAAGGCCGGCGCGACGAATTCGATACTGCATCCGGACGCCACCGTGTTGAGGTTGCGACTGTTGCACGAGAACGCAAAGGCGCTGTCGGCCAGGGTAAAGATGAAGCCACCATGGCAGGTCGCGTGGCCGTTGAGCATGTCGCGCCGCACCAGCATCGACAGGCGCGCATAGCCCGGACCGACCTGGTGGATCTTCATGCCCAGCGACTGGGTGGCGTTGTCGCGCGCATACATCGCCTGGGCGGCGGCGTCGGCCAGTGCCTGGGCCTGTTCGGGCGTGGGTTCCTGGGGTGTGGCGATATCAGGCATGAAAGTTTCTCCCGCTGGCGGTGAGGCGTTGGATCAGGGGCGAGACCCGATAGCGGTCTTCGCCATAGGTCATGCCCAGATGGGTCAGTACCCGGGCCACGTTGGCCACGCCGATGGCATCGGCCCAGGCCAGCGGCCCACGCGGATAGTTGACGCCCTTTTGCATCGCCATGTCGACGTCGGCCAGGCTGCACACGCCCTGGTGCACGGTGTCGGCGGCCTCGTTGGCCAGCATCGCCACGGTGCGCATGACCGCCAGCCCGGGGATGTCGTCCAGGCGCGTGACCGTGTAGCCGGCGCCTTGCAACAGTGCCACGATGGCATCGTATGCGTTGTCGCTGCATTGATCGGCACGCGCCACGGCAAGGCGCCGGGCGCTACCGTAGTCGAGCGCCAGGTCGACCAGGACGATGTCGCCATGGCCCTCGTCGTGCGCGCGCCGGGTAGCGCTGCGACCATCGGTCAGGTATAGCCGGGCAGGCCCGACCTTGGCCACCAGCCCATCGTCGCTGGCGGCCAGCTGCACCAGGCCGCCCCGCTGGGCCAGGATGCCGGCTAACGGGTGCTGGCCGAACACCTGCGCGGCTTGCGGTGCGGCCGGGCGCGGCGCCTCGGCATGGGCCTCGGGCAGGCTGCTGCCGTCGTAGCGATAGAAGCCGCGTCCGCTCTTGCGACCCAGGAAGCCGGCCTCGACCAGCTCCTGCTGGATCAGCGACGGGGTGAAGCGTGGGTCGGTGAAGTAGGCATGGAACACCGATTGCGTGACCGAGAAATTGACGTCGTGCCCGATCAGGTCCATCAACTCGAACGGCCCCATGCGAAAACCACCGGCTTCGCGCAACACGGCATCGATGGTGGCCGGTGTGGCGGCCTGTTCGTTGAGCAGGCGCAAGGCCTCGGCGTAGTAGGGGCGCGCCACCCGGTTGACGATGAAGCCCGGCGTCGACCTGGTGTGCACCGCATTCTTGCCCCAGGCACTGGCGGTATCGGCCACGCGCTGTGCCAATGCCGCATCGGTGGCCAGGCCGCTGATGATCTCGACCAAGGCCATCAGCGGCACCGGATTGAAGAAATGCATGCCGACCAGCCGCTGCGGCAGGCGCAAGGTGGCGCCGATACTGGTGATCGAGATCGACGACGTATTGCTGGCCAGGATGCAGTGGTCGTCGACGATGCTCTCCAGTTGCGAGAACAATGCACGCTTGACGTCCAGGTTCTCGACGATGGCTTCCACCACCAGCGCCGTGCCGCCCAGGTCTTCCAGCCGGTTGGCCGCCTGCAGGCGGGCACTGGCGTCGCTGGCGGCCTGGGCCGTCAGCTTGCCTTTGGCGGCCAGCTTGGTGAACATGGCGGCGATGTCGGCGATGGCGCGCTCGACGGCGCCGGGGCGGTTGTCGAACAGTTGCACGGTGTGACCGGCGGCGGCCGCCACCTGGGCAATGCCGGCACCCATGGTGCCGCTGCCGATGACGGCGATACGCGCGCTGGCGGGTAGGGGATTGGCGCTCTGGCTCATGCTCATTGCCCGGTGAATTGCGGTGCCCGCTTTTCGAGGAAGGCCGCTACGCCCTCGCGGTAGTCGCCGCTGGCGCCGAGTGCGCGCATGCTGTCGCGTTCCAGGTCCAGCTGTTGCTCGAGCGTATTGGCCGGGCTCTGGTAGAGCGCGGCCTTGGTATGTGCCAGGCCCAGGGTCGGCGCCTTGGCAAAATGCTGCGCCATGGCGCGCGCCTGCGGTTGCAACTGGTCGTCGTCGATGCACTTCCAGATCAGGCCCCATTGCTCGGCCTGCTCGGCGCTGATCTTCTCGCCCAGCAGCGCCATCCCCATCGCCCGCGCGGTGCCCAGCAGGCGCGGCAGGAAGTAGGTGCCGCCGGTGTCGGGGATCAGGCCCAGCTTGCAGAACACTTCGACGAACGACGCCGAGCGCGCCGCCAGCACGATGTCGCAGGCCAGCGGGATATTGGCGCCGGCGCCGGCGGCCACGCCGTTGACCGCGCAGATCACCGGCATCGGCAAGGCGCGCAGGGTCTTGACCAGCGGGCCGTAGTATTTCTCGATCGATTGGCCCAGGTCGACGGTCGCCTCGCCCGGCTTGACGGCCCGGTCCGACAGGTCCTGGCCGGCGCAGAACCCGCGACCGGCGCCGGTCAGCAACAGCACCCGCACGCTGCCGTCGGCCTTGACCCGGTCCAGCGCATCGCGCAGTTCGAGATGCATTGCCACCGTGAAGCTGTTGAGCTTGTCGGGGCGGTTGAGGGTGATGACGGCCACGCCGTCGGTGTTTTCAAAGAGGATCGATTCGTAGGTCATGGCGCTGGGAATGAAAGGGGAGGAGAAAGCCGGCGCAAGCGCGACCGATCAGGTGTCCTGGTCGAAATCCACCAGCAATTTGTCGGTGACCGGAAAGCTCTGGCACGACAGCACGAAGCCACGCGCGATCTCGTAGTCTTCGAGGCAGTAGTTGGCGTCCATGTCGACCTTGCCATCGACCACCTTGCAGCGGCAGGTGGCGCACACGCCGCCCTTGCACGAATAACGCATGTCGATGCCATGGCGCAGGCCGGCGTCGAGCAGCGATTCCTTTTCCTTTTCCATGGTGAACACGGTGTGGTAGCCGTCCACCACCACCGTCACCTCGCATTCCTGCCTGCCCACCACCGGGCGCGCAGCCTGGGCCTTGTGCTTGGGCGTACTGGCAGCGAACAGCTCCGTCTTGATGCTGGCCTTGTCCAGGCCGTGCGCCTGCAGCGACTGCGACGCCGCCTGCAGCATGTCTTCCGGTCCGCACAGGAAGGCGGCGTCGATGTCGTCCAGGTCGATCCACTTGGCGAAGAACTGGTCGCACTTCTCGCGGGTGATGCGGCCATTGAACAGTTCCACGTCCTGCTGTTCGCGGCTCATCACATAGACCACGTTGAGACGTTGCAGGTAGGTGTCCTTGAGGTCGGTCAGTTCTTCCTTGAAGATCACCGACGACGAGGCGCGGTTGCCGTACACCAGCGTGAAGCGGCTGTGCGGCTCGCTGTGCAGCGTGGTCTTGATGATCGACAGCATGGGCGTGATGCCGCTGCCGGCGGCAAAGGCCAGGTAGTGCTTGCGGTTGGCGGCGTCCAGCGGCAGGTTGAAGTGGCCCATGGGCGGCATGACCTGGATGCTGTGGCCGGCCTTCAGGGTCTGGTTGGCCCAGGTCGAGAACACGCCGCCCTGGGTGCGCTTGATGGCAACCCGCAGTTGCCGGTCCTGCACGGCCGAGCAGATCGAGTACGAGCGGCGCAGGTCCTCGCCGTCGACGTCGCTGCGCAAGGTCAGGTGCTGGCCCTGCTGGTACTGGAAGGTATCCTTGAGCTCGTCTGGAACGTCGAAGGCGACCACGATGGTATCGCGCGTCTCGTTCTTCACGCTGGCGATGGTGAGTGGGTAGAATTTGCTCATGATGTCGATTCTTTTTGGTCGATGGCGACGCTCAGTGCGCCTTGAAATAATCGAACGGTTCCTTGCAATCCCGACACTGGTAGAGCGACTTGCAGGAGGTCGATCCGAACTGGCTGATCACCGACGTATTGTGCGAACCGCAATGCGGGCAATCGACTTGGGCCGCGCGCATGCCGCGCCGGCTGATGCCGCTGATGTCGATCACCTGCTGTGCCGGTGGCGCGATACCGTAGCCCTTCAGTTGCGACTTGCCGTGCTCGCTCATCCAGTCGGTGCTCCAGGCCGGCGCCAGCTGCGTACGGATCTCCACCTGCTGCACGCCATGCCGGCCGAGCACGGCGACGATATCGTCGGCGATGACGCGCATGGCCGGGCAGCCCGAATAGGTGGGCGTGATGACGATGGTGCAATGCGCCTGGCCAGCACCGTCCTCGGTGATTTCGACTGCACGCACGATGCCCAGGTCGACCACCGAGATCACCGGGATCTCGGGGTCGGGAACCTGTTCCAGCCAGCGCCACACCTGCGCGTGCAAGGACGGGTCGGCCAGCCGCTGGGCGCAGGTGCTCACCAGGTCGCTCCCGGATAGGCGCGTTGCAGGAATTGCATTTCGGCCAGCAGGTAACCCAGGTGTTCGCTGTGCCGGCCCTGCTTGCCACCGCTCTGCATCCAGGCCTCGGGCGAGGGCATCTGCAAGGTCGCCTCGCCCAGCACCTCGGTGACGTGTTCGATCCACTTGCCGCGCAGTACATCGGCGGCCGGTGCCACGCCCGCGTCGATGACGGCACCGTCGACGGCGTCGACGGCAAACATCTCGCCCGTATACATCCACAGCCGATCGATGGCCTGTTGCATCCGGCGCTGCGACAACTCGGTGCCGTCGCCCAGGCGCACCACCAGGTCGGCGCTGCGGCGCACGTGATAGGTCACTTCCTTGATCGACTTGCCGGCGATCTCGGCGATACGCGGGTCGCTCGAGCCCATCAAGCCTTCCAGCAGGAAGTAATGCCAGGTATCGAACAGGAACTGGCGCGCCACCGTATCGGCGTAATTGCCGTTGGGCTGTTCCACCAGCAACAGGTTGTTGAACTGGTGGGCGTCGCGCAGGTAGGCCAGTTGATCTTCGGTACGCCCTTCGCCTTCCAGCTCGCCGGCGTAGCTGAGCCACATGCGGGCCTGGCCGATCAGGTCCAGCGCGACGTTGGTCAGCGCCATGTCTTCTTCCAGCGCCGGTCCCTTGCCGCACCATTCCGACAGGCGCTGCGACAGGATCAGCGCGTTATCGCCCAGGCGCCGTACGTAGTGTGCCTTGTCTGACATGCCGTTCTCCTCGATGCCCATCACAGGTTCTTCACTTCTTCCGGCATCGGGAAGAAGGTGGGATGGCGGTAGACCTTGTTGTTGGCCGGTTCGAACAGGGCGCTCTTGTCGCCGGGGCTGCTGGAGACGATGTCGGCCGCGCGCACCACCCAGATGCCGACGCCTTCGTTGCGGCGGGTATAGACGTCGCGCGCATTGTTGATCGCCATCTCGCCGTCAGGCGCATGCAGGCTGCCCACGTGCTTGTGGGCCAGGCCATGCTGGCTGCGGATGAACACTTCCCACAGGGGCCATTCTTTACTCATCATCTCTTCCTTGTCTGGCGTGTTGTTCTTGGAACCGGCCTGGCCTCAGGCGGCCTGGCGCGACTGTTTCTTCTCGGCGTGCGCCACCAAGGCATCACGGAACCACTCGCCGTCGTCGTAGGCCTGCTTGCGGGTCTGCAGGCGTTCGCGGTTGCACGGGCCGTTGCCGCGCAATACATTGTTGAATTCGTCCCAGTCGATGGCGCCGAAGTCGTAATGGCCGGTGGCCTGGTTGAACTTGAGATCGGGGTCGGGGATGGTCAGGCCCAGGTATTGGGCTTGCGGCACGGTCTGGTCGACCATGCGCTGGCGCAGCTCATCGTTGGAGAACAGCTTGATGCGCCATTGCGCCGATTGCGCACTGTTGACCGAGGCCGCGTCGGATGGGCCGAACATCATCAGCGACGGCCACCACCACCGGTTCAATGCGTCCTGCGCCATCTGCTTCTGCTCAGCGCTGCCGCGCGCCAGGGCCATCATGATGTCGTAGCCCTGGCGCGCATGGAACGACTCTTCCTTGCACACGCGCACCATGGCGCGGGCATAGGGGCCGTACGAACAGCGGCACAGCGGGATCTGGTTGATGATCGCCGAGCCATCCACCAGCCAGCCGATGGCGCCCATGTCGGCCCACGACAGGGTGGGATAGTTGAAGATGCTCGAATACTTGGCTTTTCCGCTGTGCAGGTCGCCCAGCAACTGGTCGCGCGACACGCCCAAGGTCTCGGCGGCGCTGTAGAGGTACAGGCCGTGGCCGGCCTCGTCCTGGATCTTGGCCAGCAGCACGGCCTTGCGTTGCAGCGTGGGCGCGCGCGTGACCCAGTTGGCCTCGGGCAGCTGGCCGACGATTTCCGAGTGGGCATGCTGCGAGATCTGGCGCACCAGGGTCTTGCGATAGGCGTCCGGCATCCAGTCCTTGGGTTCGATCTTGACGCCTTCGTCGATACGGGCCTGGAAGGCCTGCTCTTCGGGACTCATGTCTTCCCGGCCCTGGACCTTCTTGATGCCCGTCTCTACCAGTTGTGCGTACATGGTGCATTCCTCCATGAAATGAATGGTGTGGCCAAGCCGAGCGCACCGGGCCTGGCCGGCCCGCCGCCAGCGTCGAGGTGCGTTCTCGCCGGGCCTGTCTCAGGCCTGCTTGGCCGAGATCAGCGGTTCGACGAACGGCGCGGCCAACGTCGGCCGCTCGGCTTCGATCGCCGCCAGCGGTTGTACTTCCTGCATGCTGGCCAGGCAGCGCCGGGTCAGGTCCTGGTAGGTGCGGGTACCTTCCTGCTTCCAGGCGATCTCCTGCGTGCTGAGCTCGCGGATCTGCTTGGCCGGCACCCCCGCCACCAGCGTGCGTGGGGCGATCTTCATGCCGGCGCGCACGAAGGCGCTGGCCGCCACGATGGCCTGCTCGCCTACCTCGGCGTCGTCCATCACGACCGCGTTCATGCCTACCAGCGCATCGCGGCGCACGATGCAGCTGTGCAATACGGCGCCATGGCCGATGTGGCCGTTTTCTTCGATGATCGTGTCGTGCGCCGGGAAACCATGCACCACGCAGGTGTCCTGCACGTTGGCGCCGCGTTCCAGCACGATGCGGCCGAAGTCGCCGCGCAGGCAGGCGGCCGGGCCGATATAGCAATCGGGGCCGACGATGACGTCACCGATCAGCACGGCAGTGGGGTGCACGTAGGCGCTCGGGTCCACCACCGGGATCACACCTTCTATCGAATAGCACGGCACTGCGGTCTCCTTAAGCTTGGCTGCCCCGGACTGGTGGCTGCGCCCGGCGGGCTTTCATGGTCTTGGCAGCGGGGTCTTTCGGCATCCCCTGGATGCCGAAAAAACCATTTGCCTGACGCCGGTTTTTAGGGAATAATAATTTCAACCGACCGGTCGGTCAATAATGTTTTGAAGTTTTTTTGTGCATGAGCACCGTTTCGGTCAAGGCCGCAGAGGAAGTCGTGGCGGTGGCAGCAGGGTCGGGCAGGGCAAGCACGGTCATTGCCGGTTTTTTGCATCCAGGACACGCCGGGACGCCAGTGCCGCGCGCGCGTTGGCGCGGTTCACGGGCGATGTCGCGATTGGCGGCCGATTTGCGGCACAATCACGGCTTTGCAAAAAACATAAGGACACAGGCCATGCCACGCAAGCGTGCAGCAGGATTCGATAACCAGCGCGAGCACATCATCGAACAGGCCGCCGCCCTGTTCGCGCGCAACGGGTTTGCCGGCACCTCGATGAATGGCGTGGCCGAGGCATGTGGCTTGTCCAAGGCGGCGCTGTATCACTACGTGCCGGATAAGGTGCAATTGCTGATGTGCATCTGCGAAGGCCACATCGAGCGCCTCGGTGCGCTGGTCGATGAGGTGGCGCAGTTGAACCTGGCGCCCGAGCCGCGCCTGCGGCTGATGGTGCAGCGCTTCGTGGAGGAATACGCCGATGCCCAGAACGAGCATCGGGTGCTGACCGAAGACGTGCGCTTCCTGGAGCCGCAGGACCAGGAACGCATCTACGCCGGCGAGCGGCGGGTGGTGGAAGCGATGGCGCAGGCGATGGTGGGCGTGCGGCCCGAGCTGCAGGCCGCGCGCATGGCCAAGCCACTGACCATGCTGTTGTTCGGCATGATCAACTGGATGTTCATGTGGTTGAAGCCGGACGGCGAGCTGACCCATGAACGGATGGCGTCGGTGGTGTCGGACCTGCTGTTCGGCGGCATTGGCGCAGTCGACCTGGAGCCGCAGGCGAAGAACAAGAAGTGACGTGAACCCTCCGCAGAGGTGGTGGCGTCATTTCGGCAGGACGTGCAGCGCCGGCAGGCAAGCCGGCGCCACGAGAAGTGACAAGAACATCAACCAAGGAGACTGTTCATGAAATTCGTTCGCAAGCTGACTGCGCTGGTATTGCTGGGCTGCACCGGTGCCGCCATGGCCGACATCAACGTTGGCGTTACCGTGTCCACCACCGGTCCGGCCGCCTCGCTGGGGATCCCCGAGAAGAACACCATTGCCCTGCTGCCGACCACCATCGCCGGCCAGAAGATCAACTACATCGTCCTCGACGATGCCTCCGATACCACCCAGGCGGTCAAGAACACCCGTCGCTTCATCACCGAGAACAACGTCGACCTGATCATCGGTTCGACCGTCTCGCCCAATTCGCTGTCGATGATCGAAGTGGTCTCCGAAGCGCAGACCCCGATGATCTCGCTGGCGGCCTCGGCGCGTATCGTCGAGCCCATGGATGCCAAGAAGAAGTGGGTCTTCAAGACACCGCAGAACGACATCATGATGTCGCTGGCCATCGTCCAGGACATGGTCGCGCGCGGCTACAAGCGGGTCGGCTTCGTCGGCTTCTCGGACGCCTACGGTGAAGGCTGGTACACCGAGTTCAGCAAGGCAGCGGCCCTGAAGAAGGTCGAGGTGGTCGCCAACGAACGCTTCGCCCGCACCGATACCTCGGCCACCGCGCAAGCGCTCAAGCTGGTCGCGGCCAAGCCCGACGCGATCCTGATCGCCGGTTCCGGCACCCCCGCCGTGGTGCCCCAGCGCGCCCTGGCCGAACGCGGCTACAAGGGCCAGGTCTACCAGACCCATGGCGTGGCCAATGCCGACTTCCTGCGGGTGGGCGGCAAGGTACTGGACAACACCTTGCTGCCGGCCGGCCCGGTGCTGGTGGCGGCGCAACTGCCCAGCGACAATCCGATCCGCAAGGTGGCGCTGGACTACACCACCAAGTACGAGACCGCGCATGGCAAGGACAGCGTCTCGCTGTTCGGCGGCTACGCGTGGGATGCCGGCCTGCTGCTGCAAGCGGCCGCGCCCGAGGCATTGAAGAAGGGCAAGCCCGGCACGCCTGAATTCCGCGCCGCGCTGCGCGATGCGCTGGAAGCGTCGAAGAATGTCAACGGCGTGCATGGCGTCTACAACATGTCGGCCACCGACCACCTGGGCCTGGACCAACGCGCCTCGGTGATGGTCAAGATCGTCAACGGCACCTGGAAGTACCAGCCGTAACCGCACTACCGCGAAGTGCGCCGGCCACGACCGGCGTACTTCGTTCCAGCATCCAAGGCAATCGACTTGCCGCCATCAGGAACCGCCATGACTGCACAATCCACGCTCTTGCAGAGCTTCATCGCCGGCCGCTGGTTCGGTGAAACCCCGGCCCAGGCGCTGCACAGCGCCGTCAACGGCCGCCAGATCGCCAGCACCCACGCCGAGGCGATCGACTTCGGCGAGGCGCTCGAGCACGCGCGTCGCAGCGGCCTGCCTGGCCTGCTGAAGCTGGATTTCCAGCAACGTGCGGCGATCCTCAAGGCCTTGGCCAAGTATCTCAACGAGCACAAGGAAAAGTTGTACACGGTCTCGGCCCACAGCGGCGCCACCCGCGCCGACAGCTGGATCGACATCGAAGGCGGCAGCGGCACGCTGTTTGCCTATTCCAGCGTGGGCGGCAACGAGTTTCCCTCGTCCAACCTGGTCCACGAGGGGCCGGCCATCCCGTTGGGCAAGCAGGGGCGCTTTGCCGGTACCCATATCCTGGTGCCGCGCGGTGGCGTGGCGGTACATATCAATGCGTTCAATTTCCCGGTCTGGGGCATGCTCGAAAAGTTTGCGCCGACCTTCCTGGCCGGCATGCCCTGCATCGTCAAGCCGGCCACCGCCACCAGCTACCTGACCGAAGCGGCGGTACGGCTGATCAATCAATCGGGCCTGCTGCCGGCGGGGAGCCTGCAGCTGGTCATCGGTTCCACCGGCGACCTGCTCGATCGCCTGCAGGGCCAGGACGTGGTGACCTTCACCGGCTCGGCCGACACCGCCGCCAAGCTGCGGGTGCATCCCAACCTGGTTGCACGGTCGATTCCCTTCAATGCCGAAGCCGATTCGCTCAACTGCGCCATCCTCGGCCCCGATGTCACGCCCGACGATGAAGAGTTCGACCTGTTCGTCAAGGAAGTGGCGCGCGAGATGACCACCAAGGCGGGCCAGAAGTGCACCGCGATCCGGCGCGCCATCGTGCCGCGCCAGCACATCGATGCGGTGGCCGAGCGCTTGCGCGCGCGACTGGCCAAGACGGTGGTGGGCGACCCATCGGTGGAGGGCGTACGCATGGGGCCACTGGCATCCAAGGCGCAACAGCGCGATGTGGCCGAACGGGTAGCCCTGCTCAAGCAGGGCGCCGAGCAGGTATTCGGTGCGCAGGACGGCTTCTCGCCGCAGGGCGATGGGGTGTCCGATGGCGCCTTCTTCGCGCCGACCCTGCTGCTGTGCCGCGACGGCGCCAACGACGCGGTACACGACGTGGAAGCCTTCGGACCGGTCAGCACCCTGATCGCCTATGACGACCTGGATGGCGCGCTGGACCTGGCCGCTCGCGGTCGTGGCAGCCTGGTGGGCAGCCTGGTCACGCGCGACCCGGCCGTGGCGGCCAAGGCCATCCCGGTGGCAGCGGCCTGGCATGGTCGCCTGCTGATCCTGGATCGCGAGGCCGCCGTCGAATCGACCGGCCACGGCTCGCCACTGCCGCAGTTGAAGCATGGCGGCCCGGGACGCGCCGGTGGCGGCGAAGAACTGGGTGGCTCGCGCGCCGTGAAGCACTACCTGCAACGCGCGGCGGTACAGGGTTCGCCCACCATGCTGGCGGCGGTCGTGGGCGAGCACGTGCGGGGCGCGGCGGTGCGCGAAGCGGCCATCCACCCGTTCCGCCATCATTTCGAAGACCTGCGGATCGGCGACTCGCTGCTGACCCATCGGCGTACCGTCAGCGAAGCCGACATCGTCAATTTCGGCGGCCTGTCAGGCGACTTCTTCTACATGCACTTCGACGAGATCGCGGCCAGGGAATCGGTGTTCGGCAAGCGTATCGCGCACGGCTACTTCGTGCTGTCGGCCGCCGCCGGCTTGTTCGTCTCGCCCGCACAGGGACCGGTGCTGGCCAACTACGGCCTCGACACCCTGCGCTTCGTCAAGCCGGTCGGCATCGGCGACACCATCCAGGCGCGCCTGACCTGCAAGCGCAAGATCGATCGCAACAAGACCGACGTCAATGGCGTCGGCCAGGGCGTGGTGGCATGGGACGTCGAAGTCAGCAACCAGGACGGCGAGCTGGTGGCGTCATACGACATCCTGACGCTGGTGGCCAAGAAGCCGTAATAAGCCGCATCAGACGGCAATTCGTAGCACACCCCATGGCACGTCGCGGGAACCGACGTCGCCATGATGGCAAAACCGGGAGGAAGAAGTGGACGCAAGCATCATGACGGTGCTGATCCAGGACGGCATCACGACGGGCGCGATCTATGCCCTGCTGTCGCTGGCATTGGTATTGGTATTTTCGGTAACCCGGGTCATTTTCTTGCCGCAAGGCGAGTTCGTGGCCTTCGGTGCGTTGACGCTGGCGGCGATCCAGGCCGGCCAGGCGCCGCTGACCGCGCTGCTGCTGGTGGCGCTGGGGGTGGTGGCACTGGTGGTCGAACTGATCGACAACCTGCGCGTGGCCGAGCGCCGTACGCGCCTGGCTCCCAGGCTGCCGCTGTTGCTGGGCAAGACCCTGGTGTTCCCGCTGGCGCTGTATGCGCTCACCCGCAGCGTGGCGCTGCAGGACCTGCCGATGCTGGTGCAGATCGGATTGACGCTGGCCATCGTGGTGCCGATGGGCCCGATGATCTACCGCGTGGCCTACCAGCCGTTGGCGCACGCCAGCATCCTGGTGTTGCTGATCGCCTCGCTGGGCGTGCACCTGGCCATGGTGGGCCTGGGCCTGTTCATGTTCGGCCCGGAAGGCTCCAATACCAAGCCCTTCACCGACCTGCAGTTCAGCCTCGGCGACAGCATGGTGTCGGGCCAGAGCGTGATCGTGGTGGTCACGGTGGCGGCGCTGATCACGGCCATCTATTTCTATTTCGAGCGCACGTTGTCGGGCAAGGCCTTGCGCGCCACCGCCGTCAACCGCCTGGGTGCGCGGCTGGTGGGCGTGGGCATCAACCAGGCCGGCAAGCTGTCGTTCACCATGGCCGCCGGCATCGGGGCGCTGTGCGGGATCCTGATCGCACCGTTTACCATCGTCAACTACGAGTCCGGCTTCCTGATCGCGTTGAAGGGCTTCGTGGCCGCCATCTTCGGCGGGCTGGCCAGTTACCCGATTGCCGCGCTGGGCGCGTTGTCGGTCGGGCTGGTCGAGAGTTTCTCGTCGTTCTGGGCCAGCTCGTTCAAGGAGCTCATCGTATTCACCGTGATCATCCCGGTGTTGCTGTGGCGTTCGCTCACCAGCAACCATGTCGATGAAGAAGCCTGAGGGAGCCGCCATGTCATTTCCAACTTCCCTGCGCGCGGCCGTGCCGCTGGTGTTCTTCGCCCTGGTACTGCTGTTGCCGCAACTGGGCGTGCCGCCGTTCTGGATCACCCTGCTGTCGTATGTCGGCCTCTACAGCATCGTGGCGCTGGGCCTGGTGCTGCTGACCGGGGTGGCCGGCCTGACCTCGTTCGGGCAGGCGGCCTTCGTCGGGATCGGCGCCTACACCACGGCCTACCTGACGACCCAGTACGCCTTGTCGCCCTGGATCGGCCTGCTGGCCGGCGTTGCCATCACCGGCGTGTCGGCCTTGCTGATCGGCGCGGTGACCATGCGCATCTCGGGCCACTACCTGCCCCTGTCCACGATTGCCTGGGGCTTGTCGCTGTACTACCTGTTCGGCAACCTGGAGGTGCTGGGCAAGCATGACGGCCTGGGCGGCATCCCATCGATCTGGCTGGGCAGTGTCGAGTTCTCCAACGGGCCGTCGATGTACGTGCTGATCTGGATCGTCGCCATCCTGGCGTTGCTGTCGGTGCAGAACTTCCTCAACTCGCGTGCCGGACGGGCAGTGCGCGCGCTCAAGTTCGGCCAGGTGATGCCGGAGGCGATGGGGGTCGACACGGCGCGCATGAAGATCGTCATCTTCGTCTACGCCGCTATCCTGGCCGGCATCTCCGGCTGGCTGTATGCGCATCTGCAGCATGCGGTCAACCCGACCCCGTTCGGCCTGAAGTACGGCATCGACTACCTGCTGATGGTGGTCGTCGGCGGCGCCGGCTATGTCTGGGGCGCGTTGCTGGGCGCGGGCCTGATCACGCTGCTGGGCAACTTCCTGCAGGAATGGCTGCCGGGCGTACTGGGCACCGGCGGCAACTTCGAGGCCGTCGTGTTCGGCATTGCGCTGGTGATCTTCCTGCAGTACGCCAACGAAGGCCTGTGGCCATTCATCCAGGCCCGCCTGGGCAACCGGTCGCCGGTGCGTGCGCCGGACGACGCGCCAGCGCTGGCGCATGCCTCCAAGCCGGCCGCGGGTGAAGTGATCCTCGAGGTCGAAGCGGCACGCAAGCAGTTCGGCGGCCTGGTGGCGGTCAACGATGTCAGCTTTTCGGTCAAGGCCGGCGAAGTGGTCGGGCTGATCGGCCCCAACGGCGCCGGCAAGTCGACCACCTTCAACCTGGTCACCGGCGTGTTGTCCATCACCAGCGGCCGGGTCGACTATCGCGGCAAGTCGATTGCCGGATTGTCCTCGCGCGAGATCGCCAGTCGCGGCATCGCCCGCACCTTCCAGCACGTACGCCTGGTGCCCGGCATGACGGTGCTGGAGAACGCTGCCATGGGCGCCTTCCGGCGCGGTGACTTCTCCCCCCAGGGCGGTATCCTGGCCGGCATCCTGCGCGCCAATCGCAAGGAAGAGGCCAAGATCCTGGCCGAGGCGCGGCGCCAGCTGGAACGGGTAGGCCTGGGTGACATGCTGTATCGCCAGGCGGGCAGCCTGGCGCTGGGCCAGCAGCGCATACTCGAGATCGCCCGCGCGCTGTGCTGCGACCCGGCGCTGCTGCTGCTGGACGAACCCGCCGCCGGTTTGCGGCTCAAGGAAAAGCAGGCGCTCTCGGCGTTGCTGGCCAAGCTGCGCGGCGAAGGCATGGCGGTGCTGCTGGTGGAGCACGACATGGACTTCGTGATGCAATTGACCGACCACATCGTGGTCATGGAATTCGGCACCAAGATCGCCGAGGGAACCCCGGCCCAGATCCAGGTGCACCCGGCCGTGCTGGAAGCCTATCTTGGAGGAGCTCAATGATGAATGCCGAAACCATGATCGCCCATGCCGAGGTGGCCGCGACTGCGCAGGCCGGGCCGGTGGTGCTGGAAGTCGAAGGACTGTCTGCCCGCTACGGCAAGGTCGAAGCCTTGCACCAGGCCGCGCTCAAGTTGCGCGCGGGCCAGATCGTGACCGTGATCGGTCCCAACGGCGCCGGCAAGTCGACCCTGCTCAATGCCATCATGGGCGCCTTGCCGGTCAATGCATCGGCCAGCGGACGGGTGCTGTACCAGGGCCATGACCTGTCCAGCCTGGAGGTCGAGGAAAGGGTCGCGCGCGGCCTGTCGCTGGTACCCGAGAAGCGTGAGCTGTTCGCCACCATGAGCGTGGAGGACAACCTGCAACTGGGCGCCTACAAACGCCACCGCAATGGCGAGCGCGATTACCTGGACCAGCTCGATGCGGTCTTTTCGCTCTTTCCCCGTCTCAAGGAGCGGCGCAGGCAAGCCGCCGGCACCCTGTCGGGCGGCGAACGCCAGATGCTGGCAGTGGGACGGGCGCTGATGGCCAAGCCGCAAGTGCTGATGCTCGACGAACCCAGCCTGGGCCTGGCGCCGCTGATCACCCGCGAAATCCTGGGCATCATCAGCGCCTTGCGCGACACCGGCGTGGCCACGCTGCTGGTGGAACAGAATGCCCGTGCTGCCTTGCAGGTGGCCGACTACGGATATGTGCTGGAGATGGGCGAGCTGGTCAAGGAAGGGCCGGCCGATGTGCTGGCGGCCGACAGGCAGATCGTCGAGAGTTACCTTGGGTTGGCACGACATTGAACTGGCCACATTGAACTGCGCAGATCGATCATTGAAACAAGGATATCCGTGCATCCTGCAGGACGATCGACATTGATCGGGCCCGGGCGCGCTGCTTTGGCACACACCATGGCAGACCAGGAAATTGGCTTGGTTGCGGTGGCACAGGATGGAACACATTCCAACATGACAACGCGTCGGATGTTGCAATAAGATCAATAGCTAATTCTCGATATGTGGGAACTTCGGAGCTTGTCTCGTTCTAATAAACGACAATCCGCCGGGTTCGAACATGGGAAGGGCGCCATTGATGGGCAATTCGTGGGCAGCGCAATCACAGACAAATACAAAAGAACGTTCTTCCAAAGAACTTAAATGTGATTGCAACTTGATGTGGTCGCTGATCCAGCAAATGAGCACCAGGCGGTTGTGCCAAACGCATGGGCGCAATGAAGGCACCTTCATTCCAGTCTACAGCGACCGTGCTCGGCGTATTGCAGCCAGCTATGCCCGGTTCTATCTGGAAACCGAGCAATACGGTGACCCCGCCAAGAAAGGACGCTTCTACTGGATGGCACTGGGCGCCTTTGCCAGCAAGACCGTGGCCTGTTCGCTCGATGACATGCGGGTGCCGGTCATCGATTCGGTATTCAAGGGACTGGCGAAAGGCAACCTGTGGTTGTTCTTCGACATCAGCGGATGGCATTGGTATTACACGCGCTTTAACGGCAGCTTCGATACATGTATCGCCCAGCGCGATGCGTCGGCCTACGTCAAGCCGGTGAAAGACCAGATGCAGCATTATCCGTGGAAGGATGATGCGCTTGCCAGGGTCAAGAACATGCATGAGCATGCAGACATTGCGCGGGGCTTTGCCCTGTTGAAGGAGATTGAGGACAGCGAGAACGAGCGCGTCCGGGCAAATCTCCAACTGGAGCACTTGCTTGCCATTGCTGACCATGAGCAACGCGTAATCTTGCAGCCGTTGATTTATGACGACCCGGATTTTGCGAAATGGGTAAAGCGCCAGCGCTTGCCTGTTATCAATCTTGTCTCTCCAGCGCTTCAACTTGCGTTTACGAGTGCATGTGACACCAAGGATGCGCAATTGAAGTCGGTAGCCCCTTCCGAGACCAGATTGGAGGAATTCGAAAGTCGGATGAAATGGATCAATGATGCAGCCAAGCGTTTCCACCGGCTGATGCAAGCGCAGGCGGCGTATATGGAAGAGCAACTTCACGCAATGGCCGGATGGGTAGAGATGGACCAATCGGCTCAACAGCAGTATGTTCCGGTGACAATTCCCTAAATGGCTCTCGAAATATCGTGCAATCTATTTCTAAAAGAATCATTCCACTAAAGCTGCTGGCGATATTTTTTATCGTCGGATTGAATGGTTGCGACACCCACCAGCCAGGAGAAGGATCGAAAATGAAGGAGCACGTGGAACTTCGTCTCAACCAGTCAGGCGACGATCTGCTGAAAAAATACCCTGGCCGATTTAGTGTGAGTAAACATCCGACGGGGCTGAATTTTTATGTGGCGGACTGGAATAGCGATGCGCGCGGCAGCGTAGTAATCGGACAGCCGGATCATGCCGTCACACTTCCCTATATATTAGGCGCGACGGGAAGCGATGACTCAAATTTTCCTGACGAACATATTATCCACTGGGAGGTTACTGCCGGAATCGCGGACGGTAGTCCGATCGGGCATGACGAGGCCAGGCAACGATTCTTTTCCATTCTGCAATCGCTGCGCAATGCGGGCTGGGTGCGCGCTACGGATATCAGCGAGCCACGGCTCAACGGCAAGGATGCATTAAATTATCGACAAACCAGAGCTTCGGTCTATAGTCTTGATACAAACTATGTCTTGTCGCTTCAAGAGTGGATGAGCTTAAGGAGTCGGACTACCTGGAGTCTGTATTCTGATCATGCCTACCTGGATGTCAGCATCACGCGGGATCCCTCAAAAAACGATGTTACAAAACCGGGTGCCTACTTTTTGGAATATTCCTTGCAATCCCAAAACGAGTATTGGCGATCCGTTGTAGGCTCCAGTAAGCGCTTGAATTGGAAATCCGAACTGCCGGCGGTCGTTGCCAAGGGATTGATATCGCGTAAATCTAAAGAAGATGAGTTAAAGAAATCTCACATCCCCATCGACGAAGCCTACCGTGACCCTCCAGTCCCCCAACTTGGCCCTCAGTCAAATCAATAACATCACCCGTTTTATGCCAGGCCCGAAGCTAATCAATTCGCCCTTGCCTGGGCAGGCCACGGCTTGCCACTACTGAGGTTTATGCACGGCGGCTAGGGGGCGCCGGTGGCAGCGAAGAACTTGGTGGCTCGCGTGCCGTGATGCACTACTACCGAAGAGCAAGGGGAGACCCAATCAGGAAAGGACGCTTCTACTGGACGGCAATGGCGCCTTTGCCAGCAAGACCGTGGCCTGTTCGCTCGATGACATGCGGGTGCCGGTCATCGATTCGGTATTCAAGGCACTAGCGAAAGGCAACCTGTGGTGTTCTTCGACATCAGCGGATGGCATTGGTATTACACGCGCTTTAACGGCAGCTTCGATACATGTATCGCCCAGCAAAAGCGGTGACCCTTGCAACCGTTGATTCATGACGATGCGGATTTTGCGAAATGGGTAAATCGCCAGTGCTTGCCTGTTATCAATCTTGTCTCTGCAGCGCTTTAACTTGTGTTTACGAGTGCTTGTGACATCGACGACAAGACCATGAAATCCGTGGCTCCCAAGGAGACGATGCTCGAGGATTTTCAGAGCCGGATGAAATGGATCGTGAGCGCTGCTTATACCTTTCATGGGATGATGCAAAAGCAAACGTCTTATATGGAAAGCCAGCTAAATGCTATTGCCGCATGGGTTGACGTCGATCAATCCAGAGACATGCAGGCATATACACCACCGTCGCCTTTTTAATTGTAATTATGGTTTTGTCAAAAATATTGCCTGGACTAAGTCGTGCCAGAATCATTTTTTACGGCTTGATGATTTTTTCATCCATTGGGTGCAGTCCACAAAATCTTGAAGAGACGGTATCGATGCCTCGGAAAATTGAAATTCATGCTAATCAATCGGCCAAAGAACTACTCAAGCTTGGCGGAGATCAAGTGAAGGTGATCAATCGTCCTCCAGGCGTAAATTTTTATTCGATAGATTGGCCTCGATCCAGCCTTGGGACGGTACAAATTCGCTCCGGTGCCCATGTCGTAGAGATTCCATCTGTACTGGGAGTGGCAGGGAGCGATGATCCGAATTTTGCTGAAGAAAATATTATCAATTGGCAGATATATGCGGGTATTTCTGACCAAGAGCTTATGAATCACGATGAGGCCAGGCAACGATTCTTTGCCATTCTTCAATCGCTGCGCAATGCGGGGTGGGTGCGCGCTGTTCGCGTAAGTGAGCCACGGCTCAAAGGCAGGGAGGCATTGCATTATCTGCAAACAAGAGCATTGGTCTACAGTCTCGATCCCGACTATGTATTGTCGCTGAAAGAATGGATGAGCCTGGAAGACAGGACCACCTGGAGTTTTTACTGCGATCATGCCTATCTGGATATCAGCATCACGCGCGATCCTTCTCGAAACGACCTGGCAAAGCCGGGCGCCTATTTCGTCGAGTATTCGTTGAGAAGCGAAAATGAACGATGGCGGGCGGTCGTCGGCCCTGCCAAACGTGTGAACTGGAAGGCTGAATTGCCGGCAGCGCTCTCTGCGCAACAGAGGTTGCGAGCATTGGCAGAGGATGAATTAAAAAAGAATCACATCCCCATCGACGAAGCCTACCGTGACCCTCCCGTCCCCAGACTTGGTCCTTAGCTTGATCGATAACGTACACGTTTCGTACCAAGCCCAAAAGACAATCACCCTCCTTGCCTGGACTGGACTTCGGTCCGTCCGTGGAGGCATGAACAGGCACTAGAAAACCGGCAAAGTCTCCGGCGCACTGTCGCGCAAGGCCTTCTTGGCCATCGCGAACTCGGGAAAGATCGATTGCACCGTGGCCCAGAATTGCGGGCCGTGGTTCATCTCGCGCAGGTGTGCCAGTTCATGGGCGATCACGTAGTCGATCAGCGGCAGCGTGAAATGCATCAGGCGCCAGTTCAGGCGGATGCGACCGTCGGCCGTGCATGAGCCCCATTGGGTGGTGGCCGACGACAAGGCAAACGAGCGGAAAGTCACACCGAGCTTGTCGGCATAGACCAGCAGGCGGCGACCGAACAGTTCTTCGGCGCGCGCCTGCAACCAGCCCTGTACGCGATCCTTCAATTGCTGTTCGCCAGCGCCGGCCGGCAGGCTGACGTTGAGTTCCCGCGTGTCCTCGTCGAGGAACACGGCGGCGCGCTGGCCGCTGCGAATGCGCAGCGTGATGTCCTGGCCCAGGTAGGGCAGGGTGGCGCCGTCGCACCATTGCATCTGCGGTTGCAGGCGGCGCGCCGAACGCTCGCGGTGTTCGTTGAGCTTGGTCAGGATCCAGCGCTGCTTTTCACGCACCGCATTGTCGATCTCGGTCAGCGTGACCCACTTGGGCGCGGTCACCCGCAAGCCTTCGTCGCTGACCAGGAAACCGATGGTGCGGCGTTTCGAACGCAGCAGTGCATAGTCCAGCGTGTGCTCGCCCAGCACGATGCGGCGGCGTCCATCGGCCGGCCGGGTCGAGGGCGGCGTATCGGGCAGCAGCGTGGGCGGCAGGGGCGCTGCGTGCACCACCGGATGGGGAGTGACGATGAGCGGTGTCTGTTCGGTCGGCGACGGCAGGGCCGGACCGGGATCGGGAGTGACGACAGCCGGCGCGGCCGGTTCGATGGCGAACAGGTCCAGCGATAGCTGGTCGGGATTGGCTTTGGGTTTGCGCAGCAGGTTCAAGGCAGTCGCAGCGGTTATCTCACATGAAGTTCAGGACCGTGCCGGATCGCGCGAGGCGGGGGCTGCGGCGGCTTGCCGGGGCGCGCTGTTTTTATAGGCTGCCGGCGAAATCACGCGCATCTCCGATTCTATCCAGTTTTCGACCCGTTCGTTCATTTCCGCGGCGGTCATGGCGCCCGGCGCGATGGGCTTGCCGATCGACACGATGATGGTGCCCGGTTTCTTGATGAACGAACCCTTGGGCCAGCACTCGCCCGAGTTGACCGCAATCGGCACCACCAGGGTGCTGGTCTCGACGGCCAGGCGCGAACCGCCCGCCTTGTACTTGCCCTGGCTGCCCACGGCGGTGCGGGTGCCCTCGGGAAACATCATGATCCACTGGCCGCTGGCCAGCCGCTGGCGACCTTGCTCGAGCACCTGGGCGAAGGCGTCGCGCCCTTTCTTGCGGTCGATCGGGATCATGCGCAACAGTGCGATGCCCCAGCCGAAAAAGGGAATGTAGGTCAGTTCCTTCTTGAACACGAACACCAGCGGACGTGTCATCTGGATCACATAGAAGATGGTTTCCCACGCCGATTGATGCTTCGACAGCAGCACCGCCGGCGCGTCGGGCAGGTTTTCCATGCCGCGTACTTCGTGGCGCACGCCGCAGATCACGCGCAGCGACCACAGCACGAACACGTTCCAGCGCGAAGTCCACCAGTAGCGCTTGGGGTAGGACAGCGGCGCCGACAGCAGGCAGGCGAACGACCACACCATGGTGGCGATGGCCATGACCACCAGAAAGACAGCAGAACGCAGGATCAGGATAAAACGCAAGATATTGTCTCCCATGCACCAGGCATGAAGGGGTGCCGATCAGACCGATACGTCGACCGGCGATTTGAGGATGAAGTCGACCACGGCCGACAGGTTGGGGTAGACCAGCGTGCCCGGTGGCAGGCCGCCCTTGGCCTGGGTCTTCTCACCCTTGCCGGTCAGCACCAGGTAGGGCGCGCAACCGGCCACGAAGCCCGCCTGCAGGTCGCGTAGCGAGTCGCCCACGGTCACCACGCCACCACGCAGGCTGATGCCGAAGCGGCGGCCGATCTCGGTGAACATGCCCGGCTTGGGCTTGCGGCAGTCGCAATTGTCGTCAGCCGAATGCGGGCAGAAGAACACGGCGTCGATGTCGGCCCCGACCTGCTGGGCCGCGTTGTGCATCTTCTGGTGGATGGCGTTGAGGGTCTTGATATCGAACAGGCCACGCGCCACGCCCGACTGGTTGGTGGCCACCACCACCCGGTAACCGGCCTGGTTGAGGCGGGCAATGGCTTCCAGCGAACCCTTGATCGGAATCCATTCGTCCGGCGACTTGATGAAGGCGTCGGAGTCCTGGTTGATCACGCCGTCGCGATCGAGAATGATCAGTTTCATGCGATTGGCTTCCCTCAAAGCCGGCCGCCCCGGTGCGCCGGGGCAGCCGAAAGTTGCCGGCCGCTCAGGCGGCCAGCTTGGAAATGTCGGCGACCTGGTTGAGCATGCCGTGCAGTTCGGCCAGCAAGGCCTGGCGGTTCTTGCGCAGTTGCTCGTCCTCGGCGTTGACCATCACGTCGTTGAAGAAGCCGTCGACGTCCTGGCGCAACTGCGCCAGCGCCTTGAGCGCTCCGGCGAAGTCGCCGCCGGCATAGGCCGTCTGCACTTGCGGGCGGGTCGCTTGCATGGCCGCGTACAGGCCTTGCTCGGCGGCTTCGGCCAGCAGGTCGGGACGCACCGCGCCGTGACCGTCGATGGCCACCCCTTCGATCTTCTTCAGGATGTTGGTGATGCGCTTGTTGGCCGCGGCCAGCGCTTCGGCCTCGGGCAGGGCGGCAAACGCCTTGACCGCATCCAGGCGTTCGACCACGTTGTCGAGCACGTCGGGTTGTTGCGCCACCACTGCCTCGACCTCGTTCTGGGCAAAGCCGCGTTCGCGCAGCATGCCGCGCAGGCGGTCGAACAGGAACGCCTGGACCTCGGCGCGCGGGTCCTTGAAGGCGGCGTTGCCGGCGAACAGGGCCACGGCGGTGTCGAGCAACTTGCCCAGCGACAGCGGCAGGCGTTTCTCGACCAGCATGCGCAACACGCCCAGGGCATGGCGACGCAGGGCGAACGGGTCCTTGTCGCCGGTGGGTTGCAGGCCGATGCCCCAGATCCCGACCAGGGTCTCGAGCTTGTCGGCCAGCGCGACGATGGTGCCGGTGCCGCTGGCGGGCAGGGCGTCGCCGGCAAAGCGCGGCTGGTAATGTTCGCTGGCGGCCAGCGCCACCTCGTCGGCCTCGCCGTCATGGCGTGCGTAGTAGGTACCCATGATGCCTTGCAGCTCGGGGAATTCACCCACCATGTCGGTCAGCAGGTCGGCCTTGGCCAGTAGCGCGCCGCGCTCGGCCAGGGCGACGTCGGCCGACAACTGGCTGGCGATGGCGCCGGCCAGCGCACGTACCCGTTCGCTGCGCTGCAGCTGGTTGCCCAGCTTGTTGTGGTAGACCACGTTGGCCAGCAGCGGCACGCGCTCGGCCAGCGGCTTCTTCTTGTCCTGCTCGAAGAAGAACTTGGCGTCCGACAGGCGCGGGCGCACCACCCGCTCGTTGCCCTGGATGATGTGCCGGGGCGTATCGGTGGCCAGGTTCGACACGATCAGGAAGCGCGAACGCAGGCGACCGTTGCCGTCGGTCAGCGCGAAGTACTTCTGGTTGGTCTGCATGGTCAGGATCAGGCATTCCTGCGGCACTGACAGGAATTCATCCTCGAAGCGGCACTCGTACACCACCGGCCATTCGACCAGGGCCGTGACTTCGTCGAGCAGGCTGTCGGGCATCAGCACCAGGTCGTCGCCGGCCTGCGCCAGCAATGCGCTGCGGATCTTCTCGCGACGCTCGGTAAAGCTGGCGATCACCCGTCCCTGGTCGGACAGCGTCGCTGCATAGCTGTCAGGGCTGGCGATCTGCAGTGCACCCTGCGACAGGAAGCGGTGGCCCAGCGTCGTGCGGCCGGCGTCCAGGCCGAGGATGGTCAGCGGTACGACGTCCTGGCCCAGCAGCGCCACCAGGTAATGCGCCGGGCGCACGAAATGCACCGTCTGTCCGGCGGCGTGGCCCGATTGGCGCTGGTAGCTCATGACCTTGGGGATAGGCAGCTTGGCGAGCGACTCTTCGAGCGCGGCCTGCAAGCCCTGCGCCAGCGGCGAACCCTTGGCGGTGTAGGTGAAGAAGAAGCTTTCGGCCTTGCCGTCCTGGGCCCGTTCGAGTTGCGCCGGGGTGATCTCCGGCACGCCCGTCTGGGCGGCCAGCGCTGCCAGTTTCTTCACCAGCGGGGCGGCGGGCTTGCCTTCGGCGTCCAGGCCGACCGATACCGGCAGCACCTTTTCGCGGATGGCCTTGTCGGGCGAGGCGGCATGCACGCCGGTGATGGAAACGGCCAGGCGGCGTGGCGTGGCATAGGCGGTGGCGGCGGCTTGCGCATCGAGGTAGCCGCGCGCCTTGAGGCCGTTGAAGATGCCGGCGGCGAAGGCATCACCCAGTTTGGCCAGGGCCTTGGGTGGCAGTTCTTCGGTGACGAGTTCTACGAGAAGTGTCTGGGTCATGTTGTCTGTCTTGCTGTCTTGCACAGTGTGCCCGCCAGGCGGGCGCGGTTCGTTGATCTGCTTCAAGCCGCGGCGGGGGTGGCGCCCAGCATCGGAAACCCGAGTCGCTCGCGCGATTCGAAATAGGCCTGCGCCACCGCGCGCGACAGGTTGCGGATACGGCCGATATAGGCGGCCCGCTCGGTCACCGAAATGGCGCCGCGGGCATCGAGCATGTTGAAGGTATGGGCCGCCTTGAGCACCTGCTCGTAGGCCGGCAGCGCCAGCGGTACATCCATCAGGCGACGGGCCTCGGTCTCGTAGTTGGTAAACAGCGAGAACAGGAAATCGGTATTGGAGTATTCGAAGTTGAAGGTCGATTGCTCCACTTCGTTCTGGTGGAACACGTCGCCATAGGTCAGGCGCTTGGTGACGCCATTTTCATCCCACTCGGTCCACACCAGGTCGTACACGTTCTCGACGCCCTGCAGGTACATCGCCAGGCGCTCGATGCCGTAGGTGATCTCGCCCAGCACCGGCTTGCAGTCGAGCCCGCCGACCTGCTGGAAGTAGGTGAACTGGGTCACTTCCATGCCGTTGAGCCAGACTTCCCAGCCCAGGCCCCAGGCACCCAGGGTCGGGTTTTCCCAGTCGTCCTCGACGAAGCGCACGTCGTTCTGCTGCAGGTCCAGGCCCAGGGCCGAGAGCGAACCCAGGTACAGGTCGAGGATGTTTTCCGGGGCCGGCTTCAACACCACCTGGTATTGGTAGTAGTGCTGCATGCGGTTGGGGTTTTCGCCGTAGCGGCCATCCTTGGGGCGGCGCGAGGGCTGCACATAGGCGGCGCGCCAGGGCTCGGGGCCGATGGCGCGCAGGAAGGTGGCTGTATGCGAGGTACCGGCGCCGACTTCCATGTCGTAGGGTTGCAGCAGCGCGCAACCTTGGGCGTCCCAATATTCTTGCAGCTTGAGGATGATTTGTTGAAATGTCAGCATCTTGAAGTGGTTGCCAGGGAAGCCGGCGAGGAATTGCCAAAACCCTGGATTTTAGCGCCTTTTGGGTCACTTGATCCGGGTTTCGGGGGTTCAGTGACGCAGGCGCGCGCGCTTGTTGCGGCCCCAGGCCACCAGCAGCATCAGCAGCGACAGGCCGACCACCAGGGCATTGCCCAGCAGAATGTACGGGGTCTGGCCGCTGTAGCCGGGTACGCTGGCGCTGAGCACGCCGCGGGTAAACGGCGCCAGCTCCCGGGTGGCGCCGTCGCCGGGCAGGATCACGGCGGTGGCGCCGGTATTGGTGGCGCGCAGCATCGGGCGGCCGGTCTCGAGGGTGCGCATGCGGGAAATCTGCAAATGCTGGGGCAGGGCGATGGAGTTGCCGAACCAGGCGATGTTGGACAGGTTGAGCAGGATACTGGCCTGGGGCAGTCCCTGGCGATAGGCACTGCGCAACTGGCCAGCGATCTCTTCGCCGAACAGGTCTTCGTAGCAGATATTGGGCAGCACCCACTGCTCCTTGACCGCCAGCGGCGCCTGGGTCGGGCCGCCGCGGGTCATGTCGCCCAACGGGATGCGCATCATGTCGACGAACCAGCGGAAGCCGGGCGGGATGAATTCGCCAAACGGCACCAGGTGATGCTTGTCATATCGATAAGGGGCACTGCCGTCAGCCGCGTCGGGACTGAAGCCGAGCACGGCGTTGGCATACTGCCCGGGACCGTCCGACAACGGAATGCCGAGCGCCAGGTGGCTGCCGCTGTGCCGGGCATGGCGCACCAGCCGCTCCAGGTAGTCGGGCGGGAGCTGTTGCGGCAGCAACGGGATGGCGGTCTCGGGTGTGGCGATCAGGTCGGCCGGCGCTGCGCTGATCATCTGTTCGTACATGCTCAGCGTCGACACCAGCGCTTCATTGGAGAACTTCATTTCCTGCGGCACGTTACCCTGCAGCAGCCGCACCGAAACAGGGGCGCCGGTCGGCGCGGTCCAGGCGACCGCGCGCAGTGCCTGGCCCGCCGCCAGCAGCACCAGGCCGGTCGCCAGCGGCAGGCCCAGGCGCATGGCACCGGCCAGGTTGCCGCGCCGGCGCAGCGCCTGCCACAGCAAGGCCAGCGCACCGGCGAGCAGCGCCGCCACCCAGCCCACGCCGTAGACACCGGCCACCGGCGCGAACCCGGCCAGCGGGCCGTTGGTGTGCGCATAGCCCGACACCAACCAGGGAAACCCGGTGAATACCCAGCCGCGCAGCCACTCCGACAAGGCCCACAGCGCCGGCAGTATCAACAAGCCCAGGATGCGCGGCGAAGACGACCAGCGTGCCCGCAGCCAGACCGCCAGCGCGGCCGCGGCGCCGGCGTACAGGCCCACGTAGAGCGCCAGCAGCGCCACCGCCAGGGCCGCCATCCAGCCCGGCATGCCGCCGTAGTCGTGCATGCTGATATACAGCCAGTGCACGCCGGCGGCCGACCAGCCGAAGCCGTACAGCCAGGCGCGCACGAAATGGCGCCGGGCGCCGGCCTGGGGCGCGCTGAGGATGCCATGGAACAGCCATGCCAGCGCCGCGATCTGCAGCGGCCACAGTCCGAACGGTGCGAACGCCAGCACATTGAGCGCGCCGGCGGCCACTGCCAGCAGCGCAGGTGCGCCGGGCAGCTTGCGGGAGATCGGGGGATTCACGCCAACGTCACTTCGGTTGCGATCATTCTTCGTCGATCGGCGCGGGAGGCAGGGTGGAGACCAGCAGGACGTGCGTCTGGCGGGCGTCGGCCCGCAGCACTTCGAAGTGCAGGCCGTCGATGTCGAATTCGTCGCCCTTGCGCGGCACGCGACCGACATGATTGGCGACCAGGCCGCCGATGGTGTCGGCGTCCTCGTCCGAGAAGCGGCTGCCGATTTCTTCGTTGAACTGCGAGATCTCGGTCAGGCCCTTGACGCGCCAGCGGGGGCCGGTGGCGCTGTCCTTGAGGGCCAGCACGTTGTCTTCGGCTTCGTCGAAGTCGTATTCGTCCTCGATGTCGCCGACGATCTGTTCGAGCACGTCCTCGATGGTGATCAGGCCGGCGACGCCGCCGTATTCGTCGACCACGATGGCCATGTGGTTGCGGTTGGCGCGAAAGTCGCGCAGCAGCACGTTGAGGCGTTTCGATTCGGGAATGAAGATGGCGGGACGCAGCATGTCGCGCACATCGAAGGATTCTTCCGCGTAGTAGCGCAGCAGGTCCTTGGCCAGCAAGATACCGACCACCTTGTCACGTTCACCGTCGACCGCCGGAAAGCGCGAGTGCGAGGTCGACAGCACGTCGGGCATCCAGGTTTCGATGGGCTTGCCGATGTCGATCGTATCCATCTGCGAGCGCGGCACCATGATGTCGCGCGCGGCCAGGTCGGACACCTGGAACACGCCTTCGATCATCGACAGGGCGTCGGCGTCGATCAGGTTGCGCTCGTGTGCATCGTGCAGCACTTCGAGCAACTCTGCGCGGTTTTCAGGTTCGGGGGAGATCAGGGCGGTGAGACGTTCGAACAACGAACGGTGGGGTTTAGCGTCAATTGATTTGACGCTACTAGAGTGATCTTGCATAGGGCTGGGTTGCTGACCCGTGGTAGTGGCTAAGGACCATAGGATACAACAATTATGTGACATGTCCACTAAGCCGCCGATTGCGGTCGAGCTTGCATTTTGCGCAGAAATGGACGTGGTTGCATGCCGGAAACGATGATTTGCCGTCCATTGCCACCACGAAAAAAAACCGGCATCCATCGATGCCGGCCAAGTACTACCCTCAGGGATGTCACTGCAAAGCGGTCGGCCCCGTCATCAATCACTGTGGTGCGGGGCCGGGTAGATCAGGCATAACCCAGCGTGCCGGTGCGCATGCCGCCCAGGGCGGGCGCCGGGTTGACGTGCACCATCGGCGCGTTGGCGGCGGCCGGCAGCGGGATGGTGTCGTCCAGCTTGAACACCGAGACCAGGCCCGACAGGCTGTTGGTCTGGTCCTGCATCGACGCGGCGGCGGCGGCTGCCTGCTCGACCAGGGCGGCGTTCTGCTGGGTGGCTTCGTCGATCAGGGTAATGGCGCGGTTGATCTGTTCGATGCCCATGGTCTGCTCGGCGCTGGCGGCGCTGATGTCGTGCATGATGGTGGTGACGCTCTTGATGCTGTCGACCACTTCGGTCATGGTGGCGCCGGCTTCGTTGACCAGTGCCGAGCCTGCAGCGACCTTGTTCACCGAGTCGTCGATGAGCTGCTTGATTTCCTTGGCGGCGGTGGCCGAGCGCTGGGCCAGCGAGCGCACTTCGGAGGCCACCACGGCGAAACCGCGTCCCTGTTCGCCGGCCCGGGCCGCTTCCACGGC
>NZ_AKJA01000133.1 GCF_000282575.1 Herbaspirillum sp. YR522
TGGCAGGTACCTACTCCGATACGGTCACGGTCACACTGACCTACTAAGTTTTGGTTCTGCCAGGGGGAAAGACCTGGAGGGGGTTGCGGCGCACTTCATCGAGGTGCGCCGCTTTTTTCTTTGCGCGAACGCTGTCGTGTTTTTGCGATCACATCCGATGTGCTCCATTGCCCAACCTCATCGGGAGAAAAACATGACAAGCCGATATGCCGTCCTGCTCACCCTTGCCTTCATGGCAACCACGGTGCGGGCGCAGATTCCCCAGACGGCGCCACCGACGCCGGTATCCAGCGATCTCACCCGTAGCTGTACCGGCACCGGCGTATGCACCCTGACCTGCATGAACCCCCAGGGTACCGCCGTCATCAAGGAAAACGCCACCCGGGCGGTACGCATCATCTCGCTCTCCAACGGCAATACCGAATTCAGGCTCGACAGTGGCACCGAAGGCGTCAACGTGATACTGGTGTCGACCCAGAACCTGGCCTGCAAGCTGGTGGGGGCGGTCTGATCGGTTATCCGGTTTTCTTCTAAGCAGACGCGGAAGTATTAGTTCGCAGCCACCGTAGAGGTGGTTAGCCTGGACCTTTTCTATCGACATGGAAAGTCCAGGCATGCGTCAAGACAACAAGAGAAGCGAAGCCATCGACCGATTGCAGAAAGGGCGCCGGCGTCGGCAATTGGTCATCGCGGGGCTGGGCTTGGGCGTGGCGGCCGCGGCCACCCTGGCGCCGCGCCGGGTAAACGCCGCGCAGCGCGAGCTGCGGGTGGGTTACCAGAAAGGCGCCCTGAGCATCATCCGCTCTCGCGGCGTGCTCGAGAAGCGCCTGGCGCCGTTGGGCGCCAGCGTGAAATGGGTCGGATTCACCGCCGGGCCGGTGCAGCTCGAGGCGCTGGGCGCTGGCTCCATCGATTTTGGCGATGTGGGCGAAGCACCGCCGGTCTTTTCGCAGGCAGCAGGCACGCCGCTGGTCTATGTGGCGGCTACGGTGGCGCGCCCGCGGGTCGAGGCGGTACTGGTGCCGGGCGGCTCGGCGATCAGGCAGGTGGCCGACCTGAAGGGCAAGCGGGTGGCCTTCAACAAGGGTTCCAATGTGCATTACTTCCTGGTCAAGCTGCTGGAAAAGCATGGCCTGCGAGTTGGCGACGTCAGCCCCGTGTTCCTGGCGCCGGCCGATGCCCGTGCCGCTTTCGAGCGCGGCGTGGTGGACGCATGGGTGATCTGGGAGCCTTACCTGGCGGCGGCCGAGCAGACCTTGCAGGCGCGCATCCTGGCTGATGCCGGCGGCGTGGTGAAGAATCGCGCTTATTACTTCTCGTCCCGCCAATTCGCGCGCGGCAACGCCGACCTGCTCAAGATCGCCATCGAAGAGCTCGACCGGCTCGATGGCTGGGCCAAGTCACGTCCCGATGACTATGCGGCTGAACTGGCTGCCATCCTGGGCCTGCCCGGCAATGTGGTGGAAGTAGCGGTCAGGCGTTATGACTTCGGCACCTTGCCCATCACCCGCGCCATCCTCGACGAACAGCAGCAGATTGCCGATACCTTCCTCGACCTGAAGCTGATCCCGCGCAGGATCGACCTGCGCGAGGCGGCGCCGCCCTGGCTGGCATGAATAACGTTGCCTGAACGTACAGGCGCCGCTGCGATGCCGGTCGCGGCGGCGTCGTCATGCAGGATCCGGCTAGCCCGGCGTGCGGCCTCAGCCCAGGTCCAGCGCGTTGGTCAAGTCACCCATGGGCTGCTGGCCGCGCGCGAGCATGGCGTCGTCGCGCTGCTTGATGCCATCCAGTTTTTCCAGGCCGAAGGTACGCGTGATCAGGCGCAGGATCGATGCCGTGTCGTACACCGTATGGTCGACCGTGCCCCGCCGTGCGAACGGCGACACCACGATGGCCGGCACCCGCGTGCCAGGACCCCAGCGGTCGCCCTTGGGCGGCGCGACGTGATCCCACCAGCCGCCGTTCTCGTCGACCGTGACCACCACCACCATGTTCTTCCATTGCGGGCTGGCGCGCAGGCTCTTGATGATGTGGGCGATATGGCGGTCGCCCGAGGTGACATCGGCATAGCCGGCGTGCATGTTGAGGTTGCCCTGGGGTTTGTAGAAGCTGACGGCGGGCAGGCGACCGGCCTCGGCATCGGCCAGGAAGCGATTGGTGCGCGCTTCATCGCCCAGGCCGCCGTCGCGCAGGCGCTTGTTGCGCTCGACCGGGTTGTCCGGGCCCAGGTTCTTGAAGTAATTGAAGGGCTGGTGGTGATACTGGAAGTTGGGAATCTTGGGAATGCCCTTCGAATTCCTGAATTCGTCCAGCGTGGCTTGCCAGGCGCCGGCGTACCAGGCCCATTCGACGCCTTTCTTGCCCAGCTTGTCGCCGATGTGCTCGTGCGTTTGCGGCACCAGCACGCTGGGCTGGTCCGGTTCGGCATAGGCCGGGTTGTTGCGATCGCGAGCCCAGGTCGGCCAGTAGGGCGGGGCCATGGTATTGACCGCGTAGCCGTCCGGCGTAAGCGCGCTGGGACCGAACTTGGGGGCACCTTGCAGGGCGCTGGCAGGGCTGTTCTCGGCGGGCACCAGCTGGGTTGACAGCGGGTCGCCGCCGACCGTCCTGGCGACCTGGGTGCGCGCCACCGAGCTGGCCACGTTGGGGTAATAGGGCGCCGTGGCCGAGATCAGGTACTGGTGGTTCAGGAAGGAGCCGCCGAAGGCGCCCTGGAAGAAGTTGTCGCACAGCACGAATTCGCTGGCGATATCCCACAGGCGCAGGTTGTAGCGGGTGTCGGCGTAGTGGCCCATGACCAACCCGCCGGAATCGGCCCAGGCCACGAAACCGTCATTCTTGCCGCCATTGATCTGCATCTGGTTCTGGTAGAACAGGTGCCACAGGTCGCGCGTAACCAGCCCCAGCGGCAAGGCTTCGCCGTGCGGGCCTTTCATTGCAAACGGCGCATTGGGCAGGTTGTCCTGGACCTGCTTGCCGGCCTCATAGGTGACGCCTTCGATGCTTTGCGCCACGCTCACCACGCCGCCCCAGGTCGGCGGCAGCTGCTTGAGCAGGCTGCCGTCGCGGTCGCGCTGCTGATAATCGCCCGGCTTGAGCGAGGACAGCGGCTTTTCGACGCCGGGGAAGTCGCCGAACAGGTTGTTGAAACTGCGGTTCTCGGCGTAGATGACGACAATGGTCTTGACCTTCTCGCGCAGGGCCGAATCGAGCGCGGCACGGGTGGTCGGGTTGCCGGTGGCGTAGCCTGCAGTGCCCTCGGTGGCGCAAGCCGACAGCGCGCCGCCGGCGCCCAGCGCCGCCATGCCACCCAGGAAGCGGCGGCGGCTGTTGCTGGTCGCGCCGGGCGCGGCGGGCACGGTGGAGGAGGAGTCGCAGGCGTCGGCCGGCGCGGCGGTGTCGTCGTGGATGGTCATTTTTTTTCCTGTCGGATATTGTTGTGCTTCAGGGCGCGGAACCGCGACAGGATAATGCATCCGTGTGACAGCGATGTGTCGGCGACGGTCCTTCAGGACGATTTTCGTCCCAGCGCCGGCTTGCCCGAGTGATTGACCGCGATCAACAGCACCATCAGGCCGACGAAGCCGGCCAGCAGCAGGCTGACATTGAGCATCACGCGCGTGTAGCCCAGCGCGCTGACATCGATGAAGGGGTAGGGATAGAAGCCCGATACCGCGCCGCGCCACAAGGTGATGGCCAGGTAGCCCAGCGGATAGACCAGCCACAGCAGCGATTTCCTGACCGAGCTGTGGAACACGGGCACGAAGAAGATCCAGTACACCATGGACAGCAGTGGCACCACCGTGTGCAGGCTCTCGTTGACCAGCGCCCGGTAGCCGGTGGGCGCCCACAGATGACGCAGCAGCAGGTTGTAGGCGATGCCCACGAAGGCCAGGTAGGCGACCACGGCCGAGACCACCGACGGTTGCCGGCAAAACCGGCTCAGCGGCGTCCTGAGCGACAGCGCCAGCGACGTGAATACCAGGGCCGACATCAGGATGGTGAGGTTGGTCAGGTACATCGACAGCCGGTCCAGGCCTTCGAGCACGCCGCCGCCACGCGCGACCAGGCGATTGATGGTGATGTCGGTCTGGGCAATGAAGGCGCACCAGCTGATCACTGCGATCAACGCCGCCAGCGCACGGGATGCGCCTGAATCATGGCGGGCAGGGAATAGCTTGGCACCGAAGGAATCGAGCGATTCCGTGGAGGGTAGCGGGTCGTGGCTCATGGCATCGGGGGCGAACGGGAAAAGGTGGTATCTCGCGATGCATTGCATCATAAAACGGTTCGCTGCACCTTGCAGTGCCTGGTGACATTCGTTTGCACAGATTACAAATGCAGGTCTGCCGCAGGCAAGCTCATCTGTCGCTTCGCATGTCGCGGGAAGGCAGGCGGGACAACCTGCGGTGCGCAGATGATGTCGCCTTTCGGCGACGAATCGCATGCTCTAACTGTTACATTTTTTTTGATTACAAGCGCCGCAGAAAACTAAATAATTTGCATTGTGTAAATCACGCAAATAATTGTTTTCAACCTCTGGCGGCGCCTAGCGCGACCCGCCGAAATATCGACAAATTCAACCGTTCTCTCAGTACACGACGATCGCCGAGGTACAGGTGAGGACAGTTGTCGCCGGACGTTAAATGCGTTAATTCGTTAGTGATTTTGATGTTAAAAATTACTGGTGAACTTTCGAAAAAGCGTCCTGCCTGAACCGCACAGGTTTCCTTGCTGACAAGTCCACGCAGCCCAGCTGCCGCGGCAGCCGGGGGAAGCCTGTTGGTACCGCGACGCGCACCTGAATGGTCGGGCCTGCCCCAGGCCCCTCGTCTGCCAGCGCCGATATCCGTCGGTGGCGACATTGCAGATGGGCTCATCCATTCGAATGCGCTCGTTTTGTTATTCGTGCGCCCCCTAACCTGCACGCTCTATTATTTTCAGGAGATCCCATGCTTCGCTCAGAAACCCTCTTTGGCAAACGTGACACCGGCTCGACCAATTCGCCTTTCAGCAGCGCCAACGCATCGCAAACCGGCGCTACCGGCGCGGGCGTGTCCAGCCTGAACAAGAGCACCCAATATCCCTCGTCGGTACCGGGCGCCACTGGCGGCGCGGCACCGGCATCGACCGAAGAGAGCGGCAGCAAGCTGACCGTCGGTCCCAACATCAAGGTCAAGGGCGAGATCGAGGATTGCGACACCCTGGTGGTCGAGGGCCGGGTGCAGGCCACCATCAATTGCCGCGTGGTGCAGATCGCCGAGCGCGGCGCCTTCAAGGGCTCGGCCGAGATCGACCTGGCCGAGATCCGTGGCGAGTTCGATGGCGACCTGACGGTGCGCCAGAAGCTGGTGATCTATTCCAGCGGCAAGGTGACCGGCAAGATCCGCTACGGCAAGCTGGTGATCGAAGAGGGCGGTCAGCTGGCCGGTGACCTGCAGGTCACAGGCTTCGAGCAAAAGGAATTGCTGCAAAAGACCGCCTGATTGCGCCGCAGGTCTCGCCGCCGACGACGGTGGCGCGGTATTGCCCGGGCGAAACTACGCCCTGCCAGAGGGGTTCGAGAGGGCAATTGCGGCCGGGCGGCCGCGATTGCCTTTCTCGTGTGGGCACCAGCGCTGCGGCTGGCTTGGAACGGGCCCCCGGCTCGTGCGACAATAGCGCCTTTCGTCTTTCACCGGCCGAGGATCAGCCGGTGGCGTTACGCGCCTGGCGCGTGGCGTTCGACGCTGGCGTTTTCAGTTCATGCTCATGGCCCACCCGGAATATATCCTTACCCTGTCCTGCCTGGACCAGCGCGGTATCGTGCATCGCGTCTCGGGCTTCCTGGCCGATCACGGCTGCAACATCATCGATTCGGCCCAGTTCGGCGACGCGCAGTCGGCGCTGTTCTTCATGCGCGTGCATTTCTCGTCGGAAGACGCGGGCGTGTCCGATGCGCAATTGCGGGACAGCTTTGCCGCGCTCGGCGACTCGATGCAGATGAATTGGCAGTTGCACGACGCGGCCAAGAAGCCGCGCGTGATGCTGATGGTGTCGAAGATCGGGCATTGCCTCAACGACCTGCTGTTCCGCTACAAGAGCGGCTTGCTGCCGGTCGAGATTCCGGCCATCGTGTCGAACCATACCGATTTCTACCAGCTTGCGGCCAGCTACAACATTCCGTTTCACCATCTGCCACTGGCCACCGGCGCGCCGGCCGAGGTCAAGCGGGTGCAGGAACAGCGCATCCTGGAGATCGTCGACGCCAACCAGATCGACCTGGTGGTACTGGCGCGCTACATGCAGATCCTGTCGCCGGAGCTGTGCGAGTCGCTGCGTGGACGCGCCATCAATATCCACCATTCCTTCTTGCCCAGCTTCAAGGGCGCCAAGCCGTATTACCAGGCGCATGACCGTGGCGTGAAACTGATCGGCGCCACTGCCCACTTCGTCACCGGCGACCTGGACGAAGGCCCGATCATCGAGCAGGGCGTCGAACGGGTCGACCATTCGATGGGGCCCGATACCCTCACGGCCATCGGCCGCGACATCGAGTGCGTGGTGCTGGCGCGGGCGGTGAAGTGGTTCACCGAACACCGTATCCTGCTCAATGGACACAAGACGGTGATCTTCAACTGATTGTCCCTGCCGCCATGAAATCCAAACGCCGTTCAGGAAGTTTTCTGAACGGCGTTTTCGTTGCCTGGCAGTGAAGTTCGCATGCCACTGGCATGCATCAGGCGTGGCGACGGTGTGAGCCGGTCAACCCGCCGGATACCGCTCCCGCATCACCCGCTTGTTGAGCTTGCCCACGCTGGTGCGCGCCAGTTCGGTGACGAACTGCACCTGGTCCGGCACGCCATAACGTGAGATCTGGCCCAGTTCGGCCGCAGCCGCCACATGCTGGCGGATCTCGTCGGCACCCACGGCGGCGTCCTTCCTGAGTACCACCAAGGCCAGCGGGCGTTCGCCCCACTTGCTGTCGGCCACGCCGATGACGGCGGTCTCGGCCACTGCGGGGTGGCGCGCGATGATGTCCTCGATCTGCAACGACGACACCCATTCGCCACCGGTCTTGATCACGTCCTTGATGCGGTCGGTTACCTGCAAATAGCCGCGCCCGTCGATATGGCCGATATCCTGCGTGTGCAGCCAGCCGCCTTGCCACAGGTCCTCGGAGGCCTGCGCCTGGTTCAGGTAGCCCTGGGTCAGCCACGGCGCGCGCACCACCACTTCAC
The DNA here is from genome assembly GCF_000282575.1 of Herbaspirillum sp. YR522. Lineage (GTDB taxonomy): Bacteria > Pseudomonadota > Gammaproteobacteria > Burkholderiales > Burkholderiaceae_D > Herbaspirillum. The sequence continues at coordinate 7,224 of NZ_AKJA01000133.1, forward strand.
CGGTACTCTTGCCGTCGCGCGGCATGTCGTTGAGATCGCCGTCGACCGTACGGATGTCGACCAGCGGCAAGGGGCGGCCGGTCTTGAGGCGGATCGCCGCCTCGGCGTCGGTGCCCAGGTCGGCGTCCGATACGTGGGCCAGTGTCAGGATCGGACAGGTCTCGGACATGCCGTAGCCGGTGAACACATCGATGCCGCGCGCGCGGGCCGCCTGTGCCAGGCTGCCGGTCATGGCCGAGCCGCCGATGATCATCTTCCATCCCGACAGGTCGGCCTCGCGCGCGGCCTCGCATCCCAGCACCATCTGCAGGATGGTGGGCACGCAGTGCGAGAACGTTACCTTTTCACGTTGTACCAGGCGCACGATGCTGTCCGGCACATAGCGGCCGGGGTACACCTGTTTCAGGCCGGCCATCGTGGCGACATAGGGCAGGCCCCACGCATGCACGTGGAACATCGGGGTCAGCGGCATGTAGACATCTTCGCGGTGCAGGCGGCCTTGCCGGGGCGCCAGCGCCAGGCCGGCGGTGGCGCCCAGCGTGTGCAACACCAGCTGCCGGTGGCTGAAGTAGACGCCCTTGGGCTGGCCGGTGGTGCCGGTGGTGTAGAAGGTGGTGGCGCGCGCGTTCTCGTCGAAATCGGGAAATTCGTAGTGCGGCTCGGCCTGTGCCAGCAGGTCCTCGTATTCGCCGGCAAAGCCGGGCCCGGATGGCGCGGCGCTGCCGTCGTCGGTCAGCAGCACGCAGCGGGTGAGGGTGGTCAGCTGGCCGCGGATCTGCTTGAGCAGCGGCAGGAAGTCGGAGTTCACCAGCAGCACGTCGGCCTGGGCATGATTGATCGTATAGGCAACCTGCTCCGGCGACAGTCGTACATTGACCGTCTGCAACACGCAACCCATCATCGGGACCGCAAAGAACGATTCGAGATAACGGTGGCTGTCCCAGTCCATGACGGCTACCGTATTGCCGGGTTGCAGGCCGATCTCGGAGAGGGCATTGGCCAGGCGCTGCACCCGGCGATGGAACTCGGCATAGCTGTGGCGGCGTTCGCCGTAGACGATTTCCTGCTCGGGTGCCGTGGCCAGCGCGCTATGCAGCAATTGCTTGATCAGCAATGGGTAGGCGTAGGCAGAAGGGGTGGTGCCGATGAGTTGGGGCATGCTGATCTCCTGTGTTTCTATGCTGTCGCTTTTATTGGAATCCAGCCACGGATGATAACGCCTGCGCGCACCGGCAGGCGCGCCGCAGGCTACAAAATTCACCCTCGGCAATGCCCGGCCCGGCTCAGGGCGCGTCCGCTTGTACGGCCAGCGAGGTGACGGTAAGCGCGCCATCGACCCGCTCGGCGGTAAACCTGATTTTCTGACCGGCATGGGCCTGCTGCAGCAGCGCCGGTGCCGCCTTGAAGACCATCGTCATCGGTGGCATGTCGAGATTGGGAATCTGCTGGTGGCGGATGGTCAGGCGGCCGGTCTCGGTGTCGACCTTGCGGATTTCGCCGTTGACCTGCGGTGTTGCGTCCTGCGCCAGCGCAGGCAGTGTGCACAGGGCCAGGGCAATGGCGGGCAGGGCGCGTAAAAAGTCGGTCTTCATTTCGGGTCCTTCATGTGGATTCGGTTTCAGGTCTTAGCGGTGCTTGTGGCCCGCGCTTGAGGCCGGCGCCTGCGGCGCGGCCGGCGGCGTGCCGGCCCATTCGTAGGCGACGCTGCCGGCCGGGGGGCGGTACCAGCCGGGGTCGCGATAATCGTCGCGTGCCAGCCCGCGCCTGACCTTGACGGTGCTGAACATGCCACCCATCTCGATGGCGCCGTAGGGGCCGCGCCCGCCCATCATCGGCAGGGTGTTGTCGGGCAGCGGCATTTCCATGTCGCCCATGGCGCCGCCCTTGTCGCCCATCACCATGTAGTCCGGGATGAGGCGCGTGATCTGCTCGGCCACGCCCGACTGGTCGACCCCGATCATGGTCGGCACCTCGTGGCCCATGGCGTTCATGGTGTGGTGCGCCTTATGGCAATGCAGGGCCCAGTCGCCTTCTTCGGTGGCGTCGAATTCGATGGCGCGCATCTGGCCCACCGCCACGTCGGTGCTGACCTCGGGCCAGCGCGCTGACGGCGGCACCCAGCCGCCGTCGGTGCCGGTGACGGCAAATTCGTGGCCGTGCAGGTGGATCGGGTGATTGGTCATGGTCAGGTTGCCGACCCGAATGCGCACCCGGTCGCCGTGCCGCACCACCAGCGGGTCGATGCCGGGAAAGGCGCGGCTATTCCAGGTCCACAGGTTGAAGTCGAGCATGGTGTTGACCTTGGGCGTGGCCGCACCCGGGGCGATGTCGTAGGCGTTGAGCAGGAATACGAAATCGCGGTCGACCCGCATGAAGTCGGGATTCTTCGGGTGCGTCACCCAGAAGCCCATCATGCCCATGGCCATCTGTACCATCTCGTCGGCGTGCGGGTGGTACATGAAGGTACCGGCGCGGCGCGCGGTGAACTCGTAGACATAGGTCTTGCCGGGCGGGATCGCCGGCTGGGTCAGCCCGGCCACGCCATCCATGCCATTGGGCAGGCGCTGGCCGTGCCAGTGCACCGAGGTCGCCTCGGGCAGGCGGTTGGTGACGAAGATACGGACCCGGTCGCCTTCGATCACCTCGATGGTGGGACCGGGGCTCTGGCCGTTGTAGCCCCACAGGTTGGCCTTCATGCCGGGTGCGATTTCGCGCACCACCGGTTCAGCCACCAGGTGGAATTGCTTGACCCCGTCTTTCATGCGCCAGGGCAGGGTCCAGCCGTTGAGGGTGACCACCGGCTGGTAGGGGCGGCCATTGGGGGGCACCAGTGGCGCCTGGGTCAGCGGGCTTTGCTGATGTGGCGCCTCGGGCAGGCTGGCCGCGCCCACGCGGGTGACGGCCGCGCCGCTCACGGCCAGGGCGGTACCTTGCAGGAAGGCGCGGCGGCTCATTGGATTGTTCATGGTCGGGTTCCTTGTGGTGGTCCGCCCAGCGCCAGCTGCAGGGCTGCGTCGGCGATCCAGAAATCGCGCTCGGCCTCGATCGCGGCGATCACGGTGCTGGCCTGTTCGCGGGCATCGGCGAGCAACTCGAAGACGCTGATCAACATGCCGTTGTAGCGCAGCAGGTTCTCGTCGGCGACGCGCCGCCGCAGGGGCAGGATCTGTTGCTGGTAGCGCCGCGCCAGCGCAAAGGCGTCGTCCCGTTCGCGCCAGGCCAGCCGGGCCTGGGCGCTGGCGTCGAGGGCCGCGGCGGCCAGCCGCTGCGCGCCTTGCAGGTAGATCGCTTCGGCCTTGGCCACGCGCGCCTGGCCCCAGTCGAACAGCGGGATCTCGATGCTCACCTGGTAGCCGATCTCGGGCGCGCGGCCCGATTCGGTGGTGCGCTGGTAGCCCAGGTCGAGCACGTTGACGAAGCGGGTGGCGCGGGTCAGGCCCAGCGACGCCTGCAGCCCGGCCAGTTCGCTGCGGGCAGCCTGCAGGTCCAGCCGCTGCGCCATGGCCTGGCCCTCGATATCGGCCACCGGCGCCAGTCGGTCCGGCAAGGACGGCAAGCGCGGCGGCAGCTCGAATCCGGGCGCCAACCCCAGCAACCTGGCCAGTGCCTCGTGCGCCTGCGCCGCTTCGCGCTGGGCGCGCAGCAGGCGGGTCTGGGCGTCGGCGTAGAACAGTTGCTCGCGGGCAGCGTCGAGGCGGCTGCCGTTGCCGCGTTCGGCCATGCGCGCGACCAGCAGGTGGGCCGCCTCGGCGGCCTGCCGGACCTGCTCCTGGTAGACCAGCATCTGCTGCGCGGCCAGCGCCCGGTAGAACGCCTGGCGCGTTTGCGCTGCCACCTGGAGCAAGCGCTCGGCCGCCAGCAGGCGCGTCTGCTCCAGGCCACGTCGGGCGATGCGGGTGGTGACCGGCATGCTCAGCGACTTCATCAGCGCCAGCGACATGCCGCGTTCGATCTTGATATCGTCGCCGGCATGGCTGCGTGCAAACGACAGGCCCGGATTGGGCAGGCGGCCAGCCTGCACCAGGTCGGCCTGGGCCATGCCCAGCCGGGCAAAGGCAGACTGCAATTCGGGGTTGTTCAACAGCGCGATCTGGACTGCGTCGCTGGCGCTGGAGAGGCGTCGGCGGCCGTGGCCGTCGTCGAGCAGGGCGGCGATCTGCGTATCGCTGCGCTGGCGTTCGTCGGCACTGCGATGCCAGGCGGTCTGCTGGCCCAGGCGCTGGCCGGCGATCTGCTGCACCGGGCCGATGCCACCGTCGGCCGGCAGTTGGGCGCAACCCGCCAGCAATGCGCCGGCGCATAGCACGCTCGCCCAGGGTGGGCGTGACACAAGGGAAGACATGTGATCCTCGTCATGATGGATGGTCGTGGTTCGTGGCGGCGCGAGCCGCACGAGGCGATACGATCAACGATCAGGCGCGGGCGGGAGGACGGTCGGGGTTCTCGGGGGTGAAGCCGACGAAGGCTGGACTGGGCTGCGGCAGGTAGCGCTGCGAGGGAAGGTGGGGGGCGGTCGGTGCGGCCAACGCCAGCGGCAACACGGCGCCGACGTTGCAGGTGGCGCAGGAGCTGCAGGAAGAACCTGCCTTGTGCGTCAGGTGTTGCGACGAGGGGTGATCGGTGTCGGCCATGACCATGTGATGCTGACCATCGCGCATCGTCTGCATGGCCTGGCTATCGTGCATGCCGTGCACGCCATGCCCGCCGGGAGCCGGTGCTGCCATCGACGTCGCCGGCGCGCAGCCTGCCTGCAGCACCGCGGCGAAACCCTGGACCGGGATCGCCAGCGCCAGCAGCCACAGCAGCAGGATTTTTGCACGCAGGATCATGGCCGGCAGTATAGCATCAGGCCGACGTGCTCCGTGGCACGCCGCGCACCAGGCGCAGGCCGTTGAACACCACGATCAGGCTGGCGCCCATGTCGGCGAACACCGCCATCCACAGCGAGCTCATGCCGGCCAGCGCCAGCGCCATGAACACCGCCTTGATGCCGAGCGCGACGACGATGTTCTGCACCAGCACCGCATGGGTCTTGCGCGAGAGCCGCAGGAAGTCGCCGATCTTGCGCAGGTCGTCGTCCATCAGCGCCACGTCGGCGGTTTCCAGCGCAGTATCGGCGCCGGCCGCGCCCATGGCGAAACCGATCTGCGCGCGTGCCAGCGCCGGGGCGTCGTTGATGCCGTCGCCCACCATGCCGACCACGCCATGCTCGGCGGCCAGTTGCTGGATGGCCTGTTCCTTGTCGGATGGCAGCTGGTCGCCCCGGGCGTCGTCGATGCCGGTCTGGTTGCCGATGGCGCGCGCGGTGTGCTGGTTGTCGCCGCTGAGCATGGTCACGTGTACGCCCAGGCGGCGCAGTTCGGCGACCGCGTCGCCGCTGGTGGGGCGCAGCGTGTCGGCCACTGCGATCACCAGTTCGGGCTGGCCCTCGCGGCACAGCACGGTGGTGCTCTTGCCTTGCTGTTCGAGCGCTTGCAGGCGTGCTTCCAGCGCGGCGCTGCAGTGTCCGAGTTCATGCACCAGGCGATGGTTGCCCAGGTGCCAGGCCTGGCCGTCGATGACGCCCTTGACGCCGCGTCCGGCCAGCGCCTCGAATTGATCGACCTCGCGCCGTGCCGTGCCATCGGCGGCGGTGGCGGCGATGGCGCGCGAGACGGGATGGTCAGAACGTGCCGCCAGCGACACGGCCAGTTGCATCAGCGCGTCGGCGTCGGCACCGGCATCGAGCGTTGCGATGTCGGTCACGGCCGGGCGGCCGTGGGTCAGGGTGCCGGTCTTGTCCAGCGCCAGGGCGCGCAACTTGCGTCCTTGTTCCAGGTAGACGCCGCCCTTGACCAGGATGCCGTTGCGGGCCGCCGCGGCCAGGCCGCTGACGACGGTGACCGGGGTCGAGATCACCAGTGCGCATGGGCAGGCGATCACCAGCAATACCAGCGCCTTGTAGATCCACGGATAGAACGGCACGCCCATCACCAGCGGTGGCAGCACGGCCACGGCCAGCGCCAACGCCACCACCGCGGGGATGTACACCTGCGCAAAGCGGTCGACGAAGCGCTGGGTCGGGGCGCGCTGGCCCTGCGCCTGCTGCACGCTGGCGACGATGCGCGAGAGGGTCGAGTCGGCCTGGGCGGTGGTGACGTCGAGCTCGATGGCGCCATGCTCGTTGATGGTGCCGGCAAACACCTGGTCGCCCGGGGCCTTGGCCACGGGGATGCTCTCGCCGGTGATCGGGGCCTGGTTGATGCTGGTGGTGCCACTGACGACGATACCATCGGCGGCCAACCTTTCACCGGGTGCCACCCGCACCCGTGCGCCCCGTTGCAGGGTGCTTGCCGCCACGCTCTGCCAGCTGCCGTCGGCCTGTTGCACGCTGGCCGTGTCCGGGGCCATGGCCATGAGTCCGGCGATGGCGTTGCGGGCCCGGTCCAGCGACAGCGCCTCGATCATCTCGGCCAGGGTAAACAATACGATGACCACCGCTGCTTCCGGCCACTGGCCGATCAAGGCCGCGCCGATCACCGCCAGCGACATCAGGAAGTTCATGTTCAGCGAGAAATTGCGCAGCGCGATCCAGCCTTTCTTGAGCGTGCCCAGCCCGCCCAGGGCGATGGCCAGCACGGCCAGGGCGATCACGGCCAGCGAGGATTCGTCGCCACTGGTCCAGGCCAGGATCTCTGCGGCCAGTGCGGCCACGCCGGCGGCGCCCAGCATCAGCCAGCGGCGCATCGGTATGCGGTAGTCGGCGACCTGGTCGCGCCCGGCGTCGGCATCGAGCGAATCCGACTTGACCGCCGGCAGCATGTCCAGCGCGGTGAGGGTGGCGACCAGCGGCGCGATCGAGGGCAACTGGTGGCGTACCGTCAGTTCGCGCTGGATCAGGTTGAATTCGAGCGCGCCGACGCCTTGCATGTCGACCAGGCGTTCGCGGATCAGTCTTTCCTCGGTGGGGCAATCCATGTTCTGGATGAAGAACACGGCCCGTTCATTGGCGCCCGACAAGGTGCGCGCCTGGGGCATCGCCTGTTCGCCGTGGCCGGTGCAGCAATTGTGGGCATGCGGGTGGTCATGGCCGTGGTCGTGCGAATGATCGTGCTGGTGCTGATGCTGGCTCATGGTGTTCTCCTTTGCAACCGAGGCTGGTCTGGACTATATTAAAAACCCTGAAGCAGCTATAAGGTCAAGCGATCATGGACAGATTGAAGATTGGCGAATTGGCAACCCTTGCCGATTGCCCGGTGGAAACCATCCGTTACTACGAGAAGGAGGCGCTGTTGCCCACGCCGACCCGGTCCGACTCGAACTATCGGCTGTACGGGGAGCGCCATGTGGAGCGGTTGCAGTTCATCCGTCATTGCCGTTCGCTCGACATGACGCTCGATGAGGTACGCGAACTGTTGCGCTTGCGTGATGCGCCGGAGGAAAACTGTGGCGAGGTCAATGCCCTGCTCGACAAGCACATCGGGCATGTGGCCGAGCGCATCGAGCAACTGAAGGCCCTGCAAGAGCAATTGCATGCACTGCGGGCGCAATGTGGCAGCGAACAACCATCGCGTGATTGCGGCATCCTGCAAGGGCTGGCGAACCTGCCGGATGAGGCCAGGCCGGCCAACCTGGGCTCACATGGGGGTGGGTGTCATTGATATTTGGTGGTTGGGTTGCCTTGGGGGTTTGTTTGTCGTGCCTTGGAGAAAATCCGCTCGGGCTGAGTAGGCGCTTGGCGTTGTACCGAAGCATGTCCTGAGCCTGTTGAAGGAGGCTGGTGTGTGTTGAGCTTTCCTGGGCCTTCTGCTCTTGCTGCATGCAGATGCACTGGTTTAATTATCTTGGCACCTGCGCGTGGTGGACCCTCCTGGGCCGTCTGCTCTTGCTACATGTCGATGTACTGGCTTTATGCTTA
>NZ_AKJA01000134.1 GCF_000282575.1 Herbaspirillum sp. YR522
CCCGGCCGCCAGCGGCTGGCCGTTGACCAGCAGGCTGCCGGCATCGGGGGCGACCAGGCCCAGCAGCAGGCGCGCCAGGGTCGACTTGCCCGAGCCGCTTTCACCGACCACGCCCAGCGTGGAGCCGGACGCCAGCACCAGGCTGACATCGGCCACCGCATGGGTGGTGCGGCCGAGGCGATTGAACCAGCCGCGCGGGCGATAGGTCTTGCACAGGCCGTGGATCTCCAGTGCGGCCGGCGCACCTGCGGGCCACTGCCGTAGCGGCGGCGGCACCATCGACGGTACGGCCGCGATCAGGCTGCGGGTATAAGGATGACGCGGCGCCTGCAATACCTCGGCTGCGCTGCCGGATTCGACCAGCTTGCCGCGTTGCATTACCACTACCCGGTCGGCGATCTCGGCCACCACCCCGAAATCGTGGGTGATGAACAGCACCGCGGTACCGCGCCGCCGTTGCAGGTCGTGGATCAATTGCAGGATCTGGGCCTGGGTGGTGACGTCGAGCGCGGTGGTGGGCTCGTCGGCGATCAGCAGTGCCGGCTCCAACGCCAGCGCCATGGCGATCATCACCCGTTGCCGCTGCCCGCCCGACAGTTCGTGGGGATACGCCCACAAGGTGCGCCGGGCGTCGGCGATCTGCACCGACGCCAGCAGGTCCAGCACGCGGGCGTCGATCTCGGCGCGCTTGAGTTGCGTATGCACCTGGAACACCTCGGCCAGCTGGCGGCCGATGGTGTGCAGCGGGTTCAGGGCGCTCATCGGCTCCTGGAAGATCATGCCGATGCGCCGCCCGCGCAGGCTGCGCAATGCCGGCGGCGACAGCGCGAGGATGTCCTGCCCGCCTTCCCACAGCGCCTGGCCCGCACCGCGGCGCACGCCATCGGGCAGCAGGCCCAGCAAGGCGCTGGCGGTGAGCGACTTGCCCGAACCGCTCTCGCCGACCACGCACAGCACTTCACCGGCGCGCAGGTCGAACGAAACGTCGTCCAGTGCCAGCGCCCGGTCGGCGCCGGCAGGCAAGGCGACCGAGAGATTGCGCAGCGACAGCAGCGGTGCCGTCAGTCCTGCGGTGGTGTCGATGGCGTTCATGAGCGGTGCAACCTTGGATTGAGGGCGTCGTTGAGACCCTGGCCGACCAGCGAGATACCCAGCACCGTCACCAGGATCGCCACCCCGGGGATGGCCGATACATACCACTGGACCCTGATGACGCCCCGGCCGGCGCCGATCAGGTTGCCCCACGACGGTACGTTGGGGTCGGACAGGTTGAGAAAGGCCAGCGCGCTCTCGAGCAGGATCGCCACGGCCATGATGACGCCGGCGTAGACGATCACCGGCGGCAGCGCATTGGGCAGGATCTCGCGAAAGATCAGCTTGAAGTCGCCCACCCCCAGGCTGCGTGCGGCCTGCACGAATTCGCGCTGGCGCAGCGTGAGGAACTCGGAACGGGTCAGGCGCGCCACCGGCGGCCATGACACCAGCCCGATCGACAGCACCACGGTCTGGATCTCGGAGCCGAATACCGCCACCAGCACCAGCAGCAACAGGAAATTGGGCAATATCTGGAAGGCCTCGGTGAGGCGCATGAGCACGTCGTCGGCCCAGCCGCCATAGAACCCGGCCAGCGCACCGATGACCAGGCCGATGAAGGCGGCAATGGCGGTGGCCACCAGGCCGATGGCCAGCGATACCCGCGCGCCATGCAGGATCTGCGCCGCGATATCGCGCCCGACCTGGTCGGTGCCGAACAGGAAGCGTGCATTGTCACCCGGCCATTGCAGCGGACGTCCGGCCAGCGACAGCGGATTGCGCGGGAAGGCGAAGTCGGCGCCGAGCGCGCCCAGTATCACCAGCATCAGCAACGCCAGGCCGACCACGGCGGCGGGGTTGCGCAGGTAGCGTTTGAACAGGTTCATGTCGATGTCGGGAGGACGGCAGGTCAATGGGGGCCGGCGATGCGGGGGTCGAGTCGGGCATACAGCATGTCGACCACGAAATTGATGGCGATGACCAGCAAGGCCGAGACGAACACGATCCCCAGCAAGGTGTTGAGGTCGCGCTGCACCACCGCTTCGTAGGCCAGCCGCCCCAGGCCCGGCAGCGAGAACACGGTCTCGACCACCACCGAGCCGCCCAGCATGGTGCCGGCCTGCAGGCCGACCAGCGTGACCATCGGCAGCAAGGCATTGCGCAGCATGTGGCGCGCCACCACGGCGGTCTCGCCCACGCCCTTGGCGCGCGCGGTGCGGATGAAGTCCTGGGTCGAGACCTCCAGCATCGCCGCGCGCATGATGCGCAGGTAGATGGCCAGGAAGATCAGCGACAAGGTGATGGTGGGCAGCGTCAGGTGCCAGGCGATGTCGGCCACCCGCGCCAGGCCGTGCAAGGCGAGGTCGATCGATTCGAAGCCGCCCGAGGGCAGCCAGTCGAGCCACACGGCAAACACGAAGATACCCATCAGGCCGAACCAGAACGACGGCGTGGCATAGAACACCAGGCCCAGGGTCGAGATCAGGTTGTCGGGCCAGCGATTGACCCGGCGCGCCGCCAGCACGCCCAGCGCCATGCCCAGCCCAAAGGCGATGGCCAGCGACGAACCCATCAGCAGCAAAGTGGCCGGCAGGCGCTCGGCAATCACGCTGGCCACCGGCTTGCCATAGATGGCCGAATGGCCCAGGTCGAGGTGGACCAGGCGCCACAGGTAGTCGCCCAGGCGCACCGAGACCGAGTCGTTGAGCTGGTAGTACTGGCGCAGGTTGGCGATCATGGTGGCGTCGGCCCCGCCCATCTGCGCCACCAGCGCGTCGACGGTATTACCGGGCGCCAGTTGCAGCAGCAGGAACAGCCCGGCCAGGATGATCAGCAAGGCCGGCAACGCCGCCAGCAGGCGGCGCGCGGCCAGGGCGAGAAAGCGCATGCCCTGCCCCCTTATGCGCTGATCCACGTATCGTGCCAGCTGCTCGATGGCCACCGTGCGTTGTTGTGGCTGTCATGCACGTGGCGGCTGAGCACCGAGTAGAACTCGCGCTCGGTGGCCATCCAGATCGGCAACTCGTCGTTCACGGTCTTGACCCATTGGCCATACAGCGCGCGTCGCTTGGCCGGGTCGATCTCGGTGGCGGCGTCGTCGATGAGCTTGTCGACCTTGTCCGACTTCCAGCCGTACTGGTTGGTCCAGGGCGCGCCGGCCGGGCTGCCCGAGCGGTACCAGACGGTGGTCGAGACCGCCGGGTCGCCGCGATACTGGTGCCAGCCGGTGGCGATATCGAAGGTATTGTCCTTGTAGACCGCGTTGAGCGCGCCGGCGATATCGTATTGCACGATCTCGACCTTGATCCCCACCTGCTCCAGCGACTGCTGGATGAAGGTTGCCAGCAGCGGCACGTCTTCGCCGTTCTGTATCGGCACCAGCTTGAGGCTGAAGCGCACGCCGCCGCGGCCGCGCTTGTAGCCGGCCTCGTCCAGCAGCGCCTCGGCGCGCTTGGCATCGAAGGGGTACGGCGGCTTGCTGCCCTTGGGGAAGAACGACGAGCTCGCCGGGATCGGCCCCGAGGCCGGCTTGCCCAGGCCGTAGAGGAAGTTCTCGATGAAGAAATCGATGTCGATCGCATGCACGATGGCGCGCCGCACGCGCACATCGGCCAGCTCCTTGCGGCGGAAGTTGAATTCGAGGGTGTTGTTGAATACGTTGGCTTCCAGGCCCTTGCTGCGCACCTCGAACCTGGGATCCTTGCGCAGCCGGTCGAGGTCGGCCAGCGACAGTTGCGAATAGGCGCTCAGCTGGATCTGTCCGGTCTCGATGGCGGCGGTGGCGGCCGACTTGTCGGTGATGATGCGCCAGACCACCCGGTCCAGGTAAGGCAGGCCACGGCGCCAGTAATCGGGATTGCGTTCGGCGATGATGTACTGCCCGCGCTGGTATTGGACGAACCTGTAAGGGCCGGTGCCGATCGGCGCCGTGTTGGCCGGATTCTCCAGCACGTTCTTGCCCTCGAACACATGCCGCGGCACCACGTAGCCGAGGTCGGCCAGCGCGCGCAGCAGCAGGTCGAGCGGCATCGGGCGTTCGTAGCGAAACACCACCGTGTGGGCGTCCGGGGTATCGACCGCATGCAGGTACAACTGCAGCGCGGTGGCGAAATTGAGCTGCTTCTTCCACAGCTCGAGCGCATTGTATTGGACGTCGGCCGACGTGAACGGCTTGCCGTCGTGCCACTTCACGCCCTGGCGCAACTTGAAGGTGATGGTCCGGCCGTCGGCCGAGGTGCTCCACGAGGTAGCCAGTTGCGGCACCGGCTTGCCGTCGGCGTCGAGGTCGACCAGCGCTTCGATGATCTTGCTGGTGACGATGTAGACACCGGTGGACGCCCGCAGCGACGGATTGAGGATGCGCTGCTCGGAACCGAGGTGGACATTGAGCACCCCGCCGCGACGCGGCTCGCTCTGCGAGTAGACGATGCCTGGCCAGGCCGAGGCGACCAGGAGGGCTCCGGATGACAGCAAGAACTGCCGGCGATTTGCGCGCATTGTTTTTCCTGACAGGGGGTTCTGAAAACAGAGCGGAGATTACGGGGCGCGTGCTGCTTTGCGGAACGACCGATTTCGCATTAGCAAATGCGTTTTGCGCCGGGCCGTTGGAAAAACCGGCCCATGTCGCCCCCCGACCGCTTTTGTTCGTGCAGCCAACCCAGATCAAGTTTCGTGCATTGCCTGCATTCACGGCAGGCGCACGCCAGCGCATAGTGTCGAGGCAGGAAACCGACCGCCCCATCTCGCCCGAAGGCGTGCATATGACGCAGACAATGAAAGCCGCCGAAGCCAAAATGGCAGCCCACGTCAGCTGGGACAAGCTGGACAACATCGATGCCATCTTCGCGCGCATGGAGCACGGCCGGATCGATGGCCGCATCGTGCCGGACCTGGACTAGAATCGAGTTGTGCAGTGCCGTCCCCGCCGCTGCCCGGGCAGCGGCGGGGTTTTACATGGACATCGGAGAAAGCCAATGCAGGACAGACCTGGCGCGGAACGCCACACCCATCAGGAATGGAGCGCGAGCCTGGAACAGCTGGACCTGGAGATCGTGCGCCTGGCCACGATCTGCCAGGTACGCATCCTGGAGCCGGGCGTGCTGGCGCGCGTACTGGATAACGATGCCCGCGATTGCGGCCATGACAGCGCGCACGCCTTCGCGTCGTTGCGGGGCTTGCTGTACCTGCATTTCCAGGTGCAGCAGGAACTGGCCCAGGCCTTTGGCGAGGCCGACACCGCACGCGTCGTGCATCGGGTGTGGGAACACCTCAAGCCACGCATCGGCGACCAGCTGGGCCACTGGCCACCCCTGGATCACCAGTAGCCCAGCAACTTCCACCACAGGGCGCCGACGCCGGCAAACACCAGCAGCTCGCCCACGCACATGATCAGGCCGACCCGCCACCATTGCCCCATGCCCACATAGCCGCTGCCGAAGATGATCGGTGAAGTACCGGTGGCGTAATGGGTCAGGGTCATCATGATGGCGGACCCGGCAGTCATCATCAGCATGAACGGCGCCAGGTAGGCCGGCGGGATCAGCTGCGCCCCCACCGTCAGGAACGCCAGCAGCATGGCGCTGACGTGCGCGGTGGTACTGGCGAAGAAATAATGCGACAGCACGAACACCAGCAGCAGGACGATGCCGGCTGCCGTCCAGTCCATGCCGCTGGCCAGGATCGCGGCCTTCATGCCGCCCGAGAACCAGGCGATCACGCCGGTCTTGTTCAACTGCTCGGCCAGCATGACCAGTGCGCCGAACCAGACCAGGGTATCCCAGGCACTCTTTTCGGCGAGCACGTCGTCCCAGTCGATGGTGCCGGTGATGATCAGCACGAACAGGCCGACGAAGGCCACCACCGTGGGGTCCAGCGTGAAGGCCGGGCCCAGCAGCATGGCCGGCACGTTGGCCCATAACAGCAGCAGCAAGGCAAACGTGCCCAGCATGACCTTTTCGCTGCCACCCAGCGGCCCCATGCGCGCCAGCTCGGCACGGGCGAAGTCGATGGCGTTGGGGGTGCTCTTGAGTGCGGGCGGGGCCAGCAGGTAGATCGCCAGCGGCATCAGGGCCAGGCACGCCAGGCCCGGCAGCAGCATGCACAGGGCCCAGGTGGTCCAGCTCAGTTGCAGCGCGTGGCCGCTGGCCTTGGCCACCATGTTGAGCACCAGCGGGTTGGGCGCGGTGGCAGTGAGGAACATGGCCGAGGTGATCGGGTTGGCATGGTAGTTGACCAGCGCCAGATAGGTGCCGACCCGGCCCTGGGTCCCCTTGGCAGGGTCGGACTCGAAGGCGTTGGCGATGGACTTCATGATGGGATGGACGATGCCGCCGCCGCGGGCCGTATTGCTGGGCGTGAACGGCGCCAGCACCAGTTCGCAGATGGCCAGGCCATAGCCGATACCGATGGTGCGCCGGCCCAGCCGAGCGATGAACATCAGTCCCACACGCTGGCCCAGGCCGGTCTTCTTGAGCCCGCGCGAGATCAGGATGGCAACCACGATGAGCCAGATCAGAGGGTTCGAGAAACTGCCCAGGGCATCGGCGATGGCGCCCTTGGACGAGTTCGACGTGACCTGCGATAGCGACACGATGACAATGGCCATCATGGCCATGACGCCGATCGGCATGACCTTGAGGATGATCGCCACGATGGTGGTCAGGAAGATCGCCACCAGGTGCCAGGCATCGGGTTCGAGCCCGCTGGGCGTGGGGCTGGCCAGCAGCGACAACAGCACCGCGGTGGTGATGAGCGCGGGCACCAGCCGGAACGGCACGGCTTGGTTGAAGTACTGGAACATCGCTTTGAGTCTGGCTAGCATCGTCTCGTCCCGGGCAGGCATGACAGGAAATGCCTGCAGTGTAGCCAGCGACGATGGGCGCCGGGGCCGCAACCGGGGCCGGGCTTGATCTGCGACAGGCTTGGCGTTGATTTAACCGGCCCCCTGCCGACTTTCGCAGCCTGGCCTTTGCCAGCGTCGGGTCCGGGTGCCGTCGAGCCCGATTTGCTGAGCGGCGCCCTAGCTGCGCGCCGACGCCGCAAAGCGCACCATGACCACCAGGCCCTGGGGTCGACCCTGTTCATCGGTGCCATGCGACAGGCGAATCTCGCCGCGATGGGCCGAGGCGATGTCGCGCACGATGGACATCCCCAGCCCGGCGCCGTGCGGGTTGGCCACTTGCGCCGAGGGCGCGCGATAGAACGGCGCAAACACCCGCTCGCGGTCCTGCTCGGCAATGCCGGGACCACTGTCGGCCACTTCCAGTACCGCATGCGGGTCGTCGCCGATGGCCTGGCCGAACACCCGCACGACGATCCGGCCGCCGCGCGGCGTATAGCGGATGGCGTTATCGAGCAGGTTGACCACCAGTTCGTGCAACAGCAGCGGGCTGCCGTCGATCGACACCTCGTCGCTGGCCTCGAACGACAGGTCGATGTGCTTGGCCACGGCATTCTGCGCCAGCTCCAGGGCCACCTGCCGCGCCGCCTCGGCCAACGCCACCGGCATCATGCCGCCTTCGGCCGCGCCGTGTTCGGCGCGCGCCAGGGTCAGCAGCCGGTTGGCCAGGTGCACCGTCGAATCGGTGGTGCCGGCAATGCTGTGGACCAGCTCGCGCAGCGCGCGGGGGTCGGCCGGACTGCGATCGAATTCGCGCAAGGCCAGCTCGGCCTGGGTCTTCAACACCGTCAGGGGCGTGCGCAGCTGGTGCGAGGCGTCGGCGATGAAGCGCCGTTGCCCCTTGATCAGGGTCTGCAGCCGTTCCATGTAGCCGTTCATGGCCAGCACCAGGGGCCGCATTTCCTTGTGGACCCGCTGCGGATCGAAGTCGGACAGGTCGGTCGGCGCCCGCGACTCGACATCGCTGCGCAATTGCATCAGCGGGCGCAGCGCAAAGCGCACCGCGAACCATACCAGCAGGGCCGCGACCACGACCAGTACCCCTTGGCGCCAGACCGTATCGAACAGGATCTTGCGCGTCATGCCGCGCCGCGCATCCATGGTCTCGCCGACCTGGATGAGCGCAATGCCACGCATGCTGTCGTCGTACAGCGGCTGGTACAGCGCGGCGATGCGCACCGGCTGGCCGTGATAGTCGGCATGGTAGAAACGTACCAGCGCCGGATAGGCTTCGGAGCGCTTGACGTCGGCCGGCAGCGACGGCAGGTCGTCGTAGCCCGACACGAACTCGCCGTTGGGCGCGGTGACCTTGTAGTAGATCCGGCCCAGGGTATCGGTCTCGAAACTGTCGAGCGCCACGTAGGGCACGTCGGCCACCACCTGGCCGTCCACCACCGAGACCCGCTCGGCCAGCGCCCGGGTCGATGCCAGCAGCGACCGGTCGTAGGCGATGTCGGCCACTTCCAGCGCGTTGTAGTAGACCGAGATCGCGTCGACCGCCACCAGGACCAGCAGCGGCACCAGCAACCAGCGCATCAGCTGGCTGCGCAGGCTGCCCAGCCTGGCGATGGCCAGTCGGCGCAGCATCAGGCCGCCTGCAACAGGTAACCGAGGCCGCGCAAGGTGGTGATCGACACCCGCCCCTGTTCGATCGCCTCGAGTTTCTTGCGTACCCGATGGATGTAGATCTCGATGGCGTCGACGTTGGCGTTGTCATCCAGGGAAAACACTTCCTGGAACAGCTTTTCCTTGGGCACGGTGCGCCCGGCGCGGGTAATCAATGCCTCCAGCACGGCATGTTCGCGTGGTGTCAGGGCCAGCATCGCCCCGCCGTAGGTGAACATGCGGGCGACGGTGTCGAAGCTGAGGGCGCCGCAGGTGATGGTGACGGCTTCGTTGCCTTGTGCGCGCCGCAGCAGCGCCTTGACCCGCGCTTCGAGCTCGACCAGCTCGAACGGCTTGGCCAGGTAGTCGTCGGCGCCCAGGTTGAGCCCCTGCACCCGGTCGTTGAGGCCGCCGCGCGCGGTCAGGATCAACACCGGCGTGCGGCTGCCGCGCGCGCGCAGGCGCTTGAGCACGTCGAGCCCATCCATCTTAGGCAGCGTCAGGTCGAGGATGACCAGCGCATACTCCTGGGTCAGCAACAGGCTGTCGGCATCGGCGCCGTTGCTGGCGCACTCGACGCCAAGATGGGCGTCCTGCAGGGCCTTGGCCAGCCAGCGGGACAGCTCGACGTGGTCTTCCACCAATAGAATGCGCATGATCACCATGAAAAAAAGAAGGCATTTGGGCGCGCGACAACCAGGACCGAACCGATGACGCAATTCGACCGCAAGACACAGGCGCAGCCCGCGATAGCTGCGGATGCTAACAGAACCGGCGGGGTTGCAGTAGCCGCCGCCACGGGCCCGTGGCGACTCTTTCCCGACACTGAAAGCCTATTGAAAGATTGGCCCGGTAGCATCCGCTCACAACATCAGATCAATAAAAACCGATTATTGGAGACAAGCCATGATTTTGCATCGTCGGCCCCTGTATTGCCCGAACCACGCCTGGGTCCAGGACCCGGACCTGGCCCCATATCACGACCCGTACCACGCCCCGTCGCGCGCCTGAACCGCGCCATGGCCGGGTCCGTGCGGCGTTGCCTGCTGCTGGCTTGCCTGCTGACGTCCTTCGCTTTTGCCGCGCAGGCGGTGGAGTGCATCGTCCCGGCCAAGCCCGGCGGTGGCATGGACGGCGCCTGCAAGGTCATGCGCAAGAGCTTGCCGGCGACCGGCGAGGCACCGGGCGCGGGCGTGAAGATCAGTTACCTGCCCGGCGGCATCGGTGCGGTGGCCTGGAGCTCGGTGGTGTCGCAGCGACGCGGCGGGCCCGAGACGCTGGTGACCTTTTCGGGTGGCTCGCTGCTCAACCTGGCGCAGGGCAAGTACGGCAAGGCAGCAGTGTCGGACGTGCGCTGGCTGGCTGCCATCGGTGTCGACTACGGCATGATCGCCGTGCGCAGCGACGCGCCCTACCGCAACCTGCGCGACCTGGCCGAGGCCATGCGGCGCGACCCGGGCAAGATCACCATCGGCGTGTCCGGCACCATCGGCAGCCAGGACTGGCTCAAGGTCGCGATGATTGCGCGACGCGCCAACGTCGACCCCAGGGACCTGCGCTTCGTGGCGTTGGAAGGCGGCGGCGAATCATTCACCGCCTTGCAGGCCGGCCATGTGCAGATGATCTCGGGCGACGCCTCGGAGGCGACCCAATATGCCAGCAACGGCCAGTTCCGGGTGCTGGCGGTGCTGGCCGAGCAACGCCTGCCGGGCGCGCTGTCGGGCGTGCCCACGGCCCGGGAGCAAGGCTTCGACGTGGTGTGGCCGATCATTCGCGGCTTCTACATGAGTGCCCAGGTCAGCGACGCCGAGTACCGGCGCTGGGTGGCGTTGTTCGAGCAGACCATGGCCAGCGAGCAATTCCAGCGCCAGCGCGCGGCCAGCGGGTTGTATCCGTTTGCCATGACCGGCGCCGCATTGACCGAGCACATCCATCGGGTGGTCGAGCAATATCGCAGGCAATCGCAGGATCTGGGGCTGGTCCGCTGACCGCGCCCCTGGCATCAACCATCAATAACTCAGGAGACTCCACATGTTCGCAAAACGCCGCATCACCCTGGCCCTGGCCTTGACCCTGCCGCTGGCCGCCTGGTCTGCGGGCGCATCGGCCCAGACCCCTGCCGGCTACCCGGCCGACTACGCCAAGCTGGTCGAGGGCGCCAAGAAGGAAGGCAAGGTGGTGGTCTACAGCACCACCGATTCCAAGGCGGCCGAGGCACTGATCCGCGATTTCAGCGCGCTCTACCCCGCCGTCAAGGTCGAGTACAACGACATGAATTCGACCGAGGTCTACAACCGCTTCATCTCCGAGGCTGCCGCCGGCGGCGCCACGGCCGATGTGATGTGGTCGTCGTCGATGGACTTGCAGATGAAGCTGGCCTCGGAAGGCTACGCGCTGAACTACAAGTCGCCCGAGGCGGGCGCCGTGCCGGGCTGGGCCAACTGGAAGGACAGCGCCTACGGCACCACCTTCGAACCGACCGCCATCGTCTACAACAAGCGCCTGGTGCCCGAGGCCGAGGTGCCGACCACCCATGCCGAATTCACCAAGCTGCTCACCACCAAGCTCGACAAGTACAAGAACAAGGTCACCACCTACGACATCGAGAAATCCGGCGTCGGCTTCAGCCTGATCACCCACGACTTGAAGCTCGACCCGCAGTTCTGGGATTTCGCCCGGGCCCTGGGCGGCGTGGCGGTGCGGGTGCAGTCGTCCACCGGCACCATGCTCGAGCGCATCTCGTCGGGTGAAAACCTGATCGGCTACAACATCCTGGGCCCGTATGCCCTGACCCGCGCCAAGAAGGACCCGTCGATCGGCATCGCCTTCACCAAGGACTACAACCTGGTGCTGTCGCGCGTCATCTTCGTCAACAAGTCGGCCAAGAACATCAATGCAGCCAAGCTGTGGCTGGACTACATCCTGTCCAAGCGCGGCCAGACCATCATCGCCAACGATGCGCAATTGTTCGCCATCCGTGCCGACGTCACCGGCGCGACCACGTCGGCCGAACTGAACAAGCAGCTGGGCACGGCATTGAAGCCGATGCCGGTCGATACCGGCCTGCTGGAGTACCTCGACCAGGGCAAGCGACTGGCGTTCCTGAAGCAATGGAAGCAAGCCGCCGGCAAGAAGTGATCCGCCGCGGCTGTCGCCGCACACGATCCGGTTGAGCGGCCGGATCGGTTTTCCACGATGTTGTCTTCCCGTCGGGAAGTCGCCCCGGCGACCTCCCTGGCCGCAGGCTTGCCCGGATCCGGGCCGGATGCCCGCGAAATCGTTGCACTTTTGAATGGCAGATCATGCAAACACTTTCTTCCCCTGCGCGCAGCGAGGCCGGCTCGACAGGCCTGCTGGCGCGCCTGAACTGGCCACGCGGCGTGGTCGTGCTGCTGGCCGCACTGGTCATCTTCGTACCGTTGCTGCTGATTTTCTACCAGAGCTTCCTGTCGGCACCGTTCTTCGCGCCGGTCAAGACGCTGACGCTGGACTCGTACCGGTTCATCTTCGACGATACCGACTTCCAGCAGGCTTTCGTCAACGGTTTCTACCTGGCCTCGGGGCTGGCGCTGATCGCCGTGCCGCTGGGCGGCATGCTGGCCTTCCTGATGGTGCGCACCGACCTGCCCGGGCGCGGCTGGATCGCGCCGATGCTGCTGGTGCCGATCTTCGTCTCGCCCATGGTGATCGGCTTCGGCTACGTGGTGTCGATGGGACCAGTGGGCTTCTATACGGTGTGGGTGCGCAACCTGCTGTCGGTGTTCGGCTTCGAGGGTGCCCCCTGGAATGTCTATTCCTTCCCCGCCATCGTCATCATCGCCGGCCTGACCCACGTGCCGCATGTGTACCTGTATGCCTCGGCCGCCCTCAAGAGCCTGGGCTCGGACGTCGAGGAAGCGGCCCGGGTGGCCGGCGCCTCGCCGTTGCAGGTGGCGCTGAACGTGTCGCTGCCGATGATCATGCCGGCGCTGGCCTATTCGGGAGTGCTGGTGTTCTTCCTCGGTTTCGAGGTGTTCGGCCTGGTGCTGGTGCTGGGCGACCCCGAAGGCCACCTGGTGCTGGCCACCTATCTCTACAAGCTGACCAACAAGCTGGGCACGCCGTCGTATCACCTCATGGCGGCCGTGGCGGTATGCCTGGTGGCGGTGACCATGCCATTGGTGATGCTGCAGCGCTGGCTGCTCAAGTCGGCCAACAAGTACGTTTCGATCAAGGGCAAGGGCGCGCGCCAGAAGGCACTGCCGCTGGGCAAGTGGCGCTGGATCGCCTTCGCGCTGATCGCCGGCTGGCTGGTATTTACCGTGATCGTGCCGCTGTCGGGCATTGCCTTGCGTACCTTCGTGTCGCACTGGGGCGATGGCGTCGACCTGCTCGAGGTGCTGACCCTGCAGAACTTCCGTGATGTCTGGAACCAACCTTCGCTGGTGCGCGGCATCATCAATACGGTGTTGATCGGCGTCATCGGCGGTGCGCTGGCGGTGGTGTGCTACAGCGCCGTGGCGCTGGCGATGCACCGCAAGAACGATGGCGTGACCCGCTTCCTCGACTACAGCGTGCTGGTGCCGCGGGCGGTGCCGGGCTTGCTGGCGGGCCTGTCCTTCCTGTGGGTGTTCCTGTTCGTGCCGTCCTTGCTGGACAACTTCCTCAAGGGCTTCGACAACGATGTCGCGCGCTGGCTGGTCGACAGTTTCGTGCCGCAGTTGCGGGCGCTGCGCTCGACCATCTTCTCGGTCTGGCTGGCCTATTCGGTGGTGTGGATGGCCTACGGCCTGCGCCTGATCACTACCGCCCTGCTGCAGGTGGGCCCGGAACTGGAAGAAGCGGCCCGCGCGGTCGGTGCCCGCCGCGGCCAGGTCACCCGCGACGTCACCCTGCCCCTGGTCAGGTACGGCCTCTTGGGCGCCTGGCTGATGGTGTTCCTGATCTTCGAGCGCGAATACTCGACCGGCGTGTACCTGCTCTCGCCCGGCACCGAGGTGATCGGCTCGATGATCGTCTCGATGTGGGCCGCCGGTGCCGTCGAGCTGGTCGCCGCCCTGTCGTTCATCAATATCACGCTGGTGGCCATCGGCCTGGGCATTGCCCTGCGCTTCGGCATCAAGCTCCACGATTAAACCAAGGAATCATCATGTCAGAACTGAACGTCAACGATCTTCATCTCGACTACGGCAGCGGCGCCTCGGCCAATCCCATCCTCAAGGGTGTGTCGATGCAATTGCAACGCGGCGAAGTGGTGGCCCTGCTGGGCCCCTCGGGCAGCGGCAAGACCACCCTGCTGCGGGCGGTAGCCGGCCTGGAGTCGCCCAAGGCCGGCAGCATCGATATCGCCGACCGGCGCGTCTACGATGGCCAGAAGAAGCTCGAGATTCCGGCCGAGGAGCGCAATCTGGGGCTGGTGTTCCAGTCCTATGCGCTGTGGCCGCACAAGACCGTGTTCGACAATGTGGCGTATGGCCTGAAGCTGCGCAAGCTGGGCGGCAGCGAGATCGCCGGCCGGGTCAACGAAGTACTCAAGCAACTGGGGCTGGGCCATCTGGGCGAGCGCTTTCCGCACCAGTTGTCGGGCGGCCAGCAGCAGCGCGTGGCGATCGCCCGCGCGCTGGTCTACAACCCGCAGGTCATCCTGCTGGACGAACCGCTGTCGAACCTCGACGCCAAGCTGCGCGAGGAGGCTCGCGCCTTCCTGCGCGAACTGATCGTGCGACTGGGCCTGTCGGCCCTGATGGTGACCCACGACCAGGGCGAGGCGATGGCCATCTCGGACCGCATCCTGCTGCTCAACAACGGCCGCATCGAACAGCAAGGCACGCCACAGAGCATGTACCAGACCCCGGACACGCTGTTTACGGCCGAATTCATGGGCAGCAACAACCGGCTGCCGGCCAAGGTCCTGCAGCGCGACGGCCAGCGCGTGACGCTGCAGGTCGAAGGCGGCACCGTGCAGGCCACCGCGCGCGGCACCAATACCGGCGGCGAGGCGATCGGCATCATCCGCCTCGAGCAGGTGCGCATCGCCGATCACCAGGGCGATAACGCCATCCGCCTGCCGCTGTCGACCTGCATGTACCTGGGCGACCGCTGGGAGTGCCTGTTCAAGTCCAACAGTGCCGACAGCACCACGGTGGGCTTGCGTGCCTACGCGCCGCACAAACTGGCGCCGGGCGAATACTGGCTCACATTGCCCGAACAGGCCTTGTGGGCGTTCTGAACCATAACAACAATTTTCACCCAGGAGACCAGCAATGCAGAAGAAACACTTGGCCGTCGCCGCACTGGCGGCCACCAGCGGCCTGGCAGCCGCCCAGGGCAGCGTGACCGTGTACGGCCTGATCGACACCGGCATCGAGTACGTCAACCACGCCAGCGCCAGCGGCGGCAGTCTCACGCGCGTCAGTTCGGGCGCCATGAATACCTCGCGCATCGGTTTTCGCGGCAGCGAGGACCTGGGCGGTGGCCTCAAGGCCATCTTCCAGCTCGAAAACGGGTTCAAGCTCGATACCGGCGGCCTCGACGGCGATGCCAACCAGCTGTTCAACCGCCAATCCACGGTCGGCCTGGAAGGCAGCCTCGGCCGCATCGTGGCGGGACGTTCGTTCAGCACCACCTATGACTTCATCCTGCCGTTCGACCCCATGGGTTACTCGGCGCAGTATTCGTGGGTGACCTCGGCCGGTGCCACCGGCGCCCGCAAGGACGGCATGCCCACCGGCGTGTCCAACCTGGTCAAGTACCAGGGCACGTTCGGCGGCGTGAAGATCGGTGCGATGTTCGGCTTCGGTGAAGTCGCCGGCAGCACCAGGGATAGCGCCAAGTACGGCGTCGGCCTGGGCTACGACAACGGCCCGTTCTCGGTGGCCGCCACCTATGATCGCGTCAACGGCACGGCGGCGGTGGCCGGCGGCGCCTTCGACAAGAGCACCACGGCGCACCTGGCCGCCGCCTACCAGGTCATGGAATCGCTCAAGCTCAGTGGCGGCTATCGCTACTACAAGCGCACCCAGGCCTCGGGCGCGACGCCATTGCGCAGCGACTTCTACTGGGGCGGCGCGACCTACAGGTTCACGCCGGCACTGAGCCTGATCGGCGCCGTCTACTACCAGAACCAGAAGAACCTGGCGGTCGACGCCGATCCGATCCTGTACTCGCTGCGCTTGAAGTATGCGCTGTCCAAGCGTACCGACCTGTATGCCAGCGGCGGCTATGCCAAGGCCAAGAACAACCAGCTGGTGGGCCTGTCGCGCGACGACGTCGGCTTTGCCGACAGCCAGGTCGGGGTGACGCTGGGCATGCAGCACCGCTTCTAGGCCGGAAACTCCCTGAACCGGCGGCCGCCGGGTTGCGTCCTACCCACACTCGCCTGCCCGGCGGGTGTGGCGCAGTTGCCGATGTTCGCGCAAGGCGAACCAGACATGCCCGGCGTCACCTCCCATAACATTGCCTCTCTGACATCAGTCAATTCCCGATTCCACAGCCGTGCTTTAAAAGCTGGGGCACAATCGCATCAGCTGAAAAACACCTTGCCCCACGCGCACCGTAATTCAGGGAAAATGACGGCGCCAGCAATCACCGGGGGGTGATCGGCCACGTCTTCGTCCAGGGAACGCCCATGTCAGGTTTTTTCATCGATACCGCCATCGGCGGCAGCCAGCTGCCGGGCACATATAACATCGGCCTGGTGGTGCTGTCGCTGCTGGTGGCCATCTTCTCGGCCACCATGGCGCTGCAGACCGCCTCGGTGGCGCGCCAGACCAGCCTGCGCTGGCATCGCCATGTGGCCATCGCCACCGGCGCACTGGCGCTGGGCGGCGGTATCTGGACCATGCACTTCATCGGCATGCTGTCGTTCGAGCTGTGCACCCCGGTCGACTACAGCCTGGGCCTGACGGCGCTGTCGTTCATGCCGGCGCTGGCGGCCTCGTGGATCGCCCTCAACATGCTCTCCAAGCTCAAGGTCGGCAACCTCCAGCTGCTGGCCGGCGGCGTGCTGGTCGGTGCCGGCGTGGGCGCCATGCACTACAGCGGCATGGCGGCCATGCGTACCACCGCCATGTTGCGCTACGACCCCACCCTGTTTGCCCTGTCGATCGTGGTGGCGGTGGTGCTGGCGACGATTTCGCTCGGGGTGCGCTTCAAGTTGCGCGGCATCCGCATGCACAAGCTGACGCGCCTGGTGGTGGCCGGCTTCATCATGGGCCTGGCCATCTCGGGCATGCACTACACCGGCATGGCGGCGGCGCGCTTCATCGGCCAGGCCAGCGTGCGCCAGGGGTCGTTCTTCATCGACAGCACCTTTGCTTCGCTGGCGCTGTCGATGTTTACCATCACCATCACGGTGCTGGTGACCGCCGCCAACGGCCTGGTGCGCTACCGCCAGACCTTCCGCCAGGTGCGCGAGAGCGAATCGCGCATCCGCGCCATCGTCGAGACCGCCGTCGACGGCATCATCACCATCAACGGCCGCGGCATCGTGCAGGAAATGAACCGCTCGGCCGAACGCCTGTTCGGCTGGACCGCGCAGGAGGTGGTGGGGCGCAACATCAAGATGCTCATGCCCGAGCCCGACACCTCATCGCATGACGACTACCTGCGCAATTTCCTCAGTACCGGCCTGCCCAAGGTGATCGGCCAGGGGCGCGAGGTCAACGGCCTGCACCGCAGCGGACGGCTGGTGCCGGTGCGCCTGGCGGTGGGCCGGGTCGACCTGCCGGGCTCGCAACTGTTCGTCGGCTTCGTCACCGACATCAGCGAGCGCCGGGCGCTCGAGGCGTCGCTGCGCGAGACCGCGCACAAGGCCGAACAGGCAGCCGAGGCCAAGACCGCCTTCCTGGCCAACATGAGCCACGAGATCCGTACCCCGATGAACGCCATCATCGGCTTTACCGAATTGCTGCTCAAGAGCGAACTGGCACCCCAGCAGCGCAGCCACCTGGCCATCGTGCACCAGTCGGCGCGCTCGCTGCTGGGCCTGCTCAACGACGTGCTGGACTCGACCAAGCTCGAAAAAGGCGCGGTGGCGCTGGAACAGATCGACTTTTCACTGCGCGAGCTGGCGCAGCAGGTCATCTCGTCGCTGCGCCTGAGCGCCGAGAACAAGAACCTGGAACTGTTCCTGGATTACCGCCCTGGCACGGTGCAGTATTTCAAGGGTGATCCGCTGCGCATCCAGCAGGTGCTGACCAACCTGCTGGGCAACGCGATCAAGTTCACCGCCAGCGGCCAGGTCCGCCTGTCGATCTTCGTCGACAGCGGCGCGGTCCGGCTGGACGTGGCCGATACCGGCATCGGCATGAACCAGGAACAGTTGCAGCGCATCTTCGATCCGTTCTCCCAAGCCGATGCCAGCATCAGCCGCCGCTTCGGCGGCACCGGCCTGGGCACCACCATCGCGCGCCAGCTGGTGGAGTTGATGGGCGGCGGGATCCGGGTCGAGAGCACCCCCGGCGCGGGCAGCCTGTTCATGGTCTCGATCCCGCTGGAGGCCGGCAGCAAGCCGCTGGCCGACAACAGCTCGGTGTCGGGCAGCGGCTTGCCGTCGATGCGGGTGCTGATCGCCGACGATGTGCCGCAGAACCTCGAATTGCTGTCGCACCTGCTCAAGGATGCCGGCCATCAGGTGGTGTGCGCCAGCGACGGCGAAGAGGTAGTCGCCAAATGGTCCGACGGCACGCACTACGACCTGGTATTGATGGATGTGCATATGCCGCGGGTCGATGGCCTCAGCGCGGCCCGTCGCATCCGTGGCGTGGAGCGCGAGTCGGGTCGCCGCCCGGTTCCCATCATCGCCCTGACCGCCAGTGTCATGGAATCGGACCGGCGTGCCGCGCGCGCGGCCGGCATGGACGGTTTTGCCAGCAAGCCGCTGGACCTGCCACGCCTGCGCGCCGAGATCCGCCGCGTGCTGGGCATCGAAAAGCCCGCCACCACCCTCGAGGTGGCACCGGCCACGCAGGATGCCGAGATCGATTGGCAAGCTGGGGTGTCGCTATGGGGCAGCAAGCGGCGCATGGCCGGCGCCATCGCCGCGTTCCTGGCCGACCTGCAGCAACGTCACCCGTTGCCGGCCACCGGCAGCGACCTGGCGCTGCTGGACTGGAGCCTGGCTGCGCGCAGCCTGCACGGCATCCGTGGCGCGGCCGGCAACCTGGCCCTGACCAAGGTGGCGCAGCTGAGCGCGCGACTGGAGTCGGCCGCCAAGCGGCGCGATGGGGATCTGCTGATGGGCCTGGCCCAGTTGCGGTTTGAATTGACCTTGGTGCAGGCAGCGCTGGCGCTGGTCGAGCACGATCCGGCCGAGACCCCGGCGGCGGCGCAGGCCAGCCCGCAACAGCGCGGCGACGCCGAGCGCTTGATCAAGGTGCTCGATGCGCACTTCGCGCGCAGCGAGCTCGACGAGGCCAGCTTCGTGGAACTGCTGGGCTGGCTCGACGGCGGTGGCCGCACCGATGTCGGCCACGCACTGCAAGCCAGTATCGACATGTTTGAATTCGAACGCGCCCGCGCCCTGCTGGCGCAGCTCGTGGCGGATCTGGAAGAAGGCAAGGAACAGGCATGAAATCGTATCGCGAAAGCCGTCCCACGCTGCTGCTGGTGGACGATGAACCGACCAACCTGCAAGTGCTGAGGCACACGCTGCAGGACAACTACCGGCTGTTGTTCGCCCGCGACGGCGCCAAGGCGCTGGAGCTGGCCGCCCAGGAAAGGATCGACCTGGTGCTGCTGGACGTGATGATGCCGGGCATGTCGGGCTTCGACGTCTGCCGCCAGCTCAAGAGCAAGCCGGCCACGGCGTCGTTGCCGGTGATCTTCATCACGGCGCTGAGCGACACGGCCGATGAGCAACGCGGTTTCGAGATCGGCGCCGTCGACTACATCACCAAGCCCTTCAGCCCCGTGATCGTCAAGGCGCGGGTGCGCAACCACCTGTCGCTGGTGCAATCGGACAGCTTGCGCCAGAGCCGGCTGCAGATCGTGCAATGCCTGGGCATGGCGGCCGAATACAAGGACAACGAGACCGGCATGCACGTGGTGCGCATGAGCCATTACACAAGGGTACTGGCGCTGGCGGCCGGCTACAGCGAGGCCGATGCCGACGAGCTGCTCAATGCCGCACCGATGCACGACGTGGGCAAGATCGGCATTCCCGATGCGGTGTTGCAAAAGCCCGGCAAGCTCGACGCCGACGAATGGGACATCATGCGTCGCCATACCGAGATCGGGGCCCAGATCATTGGCCAGCACGACAGCGGGCTGCTGCACCTGGCCGGCGTGATCGCCATGCAGCACCACGAGAAATGGGATGGCAGCGGTTATCCGCTGGGGCTGGCCGGCACCGGGATCCACCTGGCCGCCCGCATCGTCGCCATCGCCGACGTCTTCGATGCGCTCACCAGCGTGCGCCCCTACAAGACCGCCTGGACGGTCGAGCAGGCGGTGCAGTTGCTACAACGCGAGGCCGGGTCGCATTTCGACCCGGAGCTGGTGCCGCTGTTCGTGGCCCGGCTACCGGAGATCGTGGCGATCAAGGCGCGCTGGGCGGATCAGCCAGAGGCGATAGCGGCACCCCCGAGTGCACCGGTGTTCGCCACTGCCTGATCTCTCGTGCATCCGTTGCGCTCCAGGGGCGCCGCATCGCAGTGGTGATGCTGGCTGTTCGACTACATCGCCTTGGTCAGCCCAATGGTGCGTTCGATCAGCACCAGCGCCACCACCGCCAGCACGATGAACAGCGCCGAGACGGCATTGACCACCGGGTCGAAGGTCTGGTCGATGTAGGTGAAGATGCGCACCGGCATGGTCACCGTGCCCGGTGCGCTCAGGAACAGGCTGACCGACACCTCGCCGAACGAGGTCACCGCAGCGAACACGGCACCGGCGACGATGCCGGGGCGAATCAGCGGCAGGGTCACATGGGTGAAGGTATAGGCCGGGGTGGCGCCCAGGTTCTGCGATGCGGTCTCGAGCCGGCGGTCCATGCTGGCCAGGCTCACGCTCACGGTACGCACTGCATAGGGCAACGCCACCAGGGTGTGGCCGATGGCCAGGCCGAGCATCGAGCCGGCCAGCCCGGCGCCGGTCAGGACATACAGCAAGGCGATGCCCAGCACCACCTGCGGGATGATCAGCGGCGACAGCACGAAGGCCTGCACCAGGTCGCGCCCGCGAAACTCCAGGCGCGCCAGCGCATAGGCCGCTGTGGTGCCGAGGATGGTGGTCAGCGGCGTGACCACCAGCAACAGCCAGGCACTGACCTGCAAGGCCCGCAGCCAGGCACCGTTGTCGACGAAGGCCTGGAACCAGCGCAACGAGAACGACTTGGGCGGAAACTGCGGGTAGGCCTCGGGGCTGAACGCCGACAGGAAGATCACCAGCACCGGCAACAGCAGGAACAGGTACACCAGCGCCCCGGCGGCAGCCCCCATCCAGCGCCAGGGGCCACCGGCGTCCAGCGGCATCAATTCACGATCAGTGGCCATAGACACGACGCTCCCATTTCTTTTGCACCGCGCTCATGGCCGCGGCCACCACGGCGGTCACCACCAGCAAGGTCAGCGACAAGGCCGCTGCCAGCGCCAGGTTGGCAATCTGCAGCGCCTGCTGGTAGATGTTGATCGGTAGCAGCGGCTGCAGTCGTCCACCGATCAGCAGCGGCGTGACGTAGCTGCCGGCGGCCAGCGCGAAGACGATGATGGCGCCGCTCATCATGCCCGGAATGGTCAGGGGCAGGATCACATGCAGGAAGGTATGACGGGCGCCGGCCCCCAGGCTGTGCGAGGCACGCGGCAGCGCGGCCGGGATCTCGCCCAGCGAGGTGGCCAGCGGCAGCACCGCGAACGGCAGCATCACCTGCACATAGGCCACGATCACTGCCTTCATGTTCCACAGCAGCGCCAGCGGCGAATCGATGATGCCCAGCTTGCGCAGGATGTCGTTGATCAGGCCGTTCTGGGCCAGCAGCACGATCCAGGCGAAGGTACGGATCACCACGCTGGTGAGCAGCGGCGAGATCAGGATCACGTACAGGACCGTGCGCCAGGTGCGGCTGCGGGTATTGACCAGCAGCCAGGCCGCCGGCCAGGCCAGCAGCACGCACAGGATCGCCGTCAGGCCCGCCACCCACAGCGTGGTCAGCAGCGCATCGAGGTAATTGGCGCTGGAAAACACCTTCAGATACTGCGATACCCCGTAGCTGGGCAACATCATCAGCATGCCGTCGACGTCGCGCAGGCTCAGCATCACCAGCAACACGCCCGGCACCACCAGGAACGCCGCCAGGAACAGCATGCCCGGGCTCAGCAGCAACCAGGCGAATGGGGTGCCGCTGGCCGCGCCGCGGCTCATGCCTGTGCTCCCTGGTCCGGCAGCACGGCCAGGTCGCGTGGCTGCCATGCCAGGCGCACCCGCACGCCAGGCTGCGGCAGCGTGGCGAACAAGCCCTCGGTGGCGGCCACCGACAGTGTGCCGCCTCCATCCAGGCCGACCGTCAGGTGCAGCTCGGCGCCGGCATAGCTGGCTTCGCGCACCACCCCCTCGACGCTGTTGGGGCCGTGCGCGGTGCCATCGGCCTGGGCCAGTGCGATGCGCTCGGGACGCAACAGGAACAGCGGCGCCGGGTGGCCCACGGCATCGCTGGCCAGCCGCAACGGCACGCCCTCGGCGCTGAAATGGCCAGTCGCGGCGAACACGCCTGGGGCTTCGGGACGGGCCGCGATCAGGTTGGCCTGGCCGACGAATTCGCCCACGAACCGGTTGGCCGGCTCACGGTACAGTTGCAGCGGCGTGCCCACCTGTTGCAGGT
This sequence comes from Herbaspirillum sp. YR522, assembly GCF_000282575.1. Classification (GTDB taxonomy): domain Bacteria; phylum Pseudomonadota; class Gammaproteobacteria; order Burkholderiales; family Burkholderiaceae_D; genus Herbaspirillum. Next base: position 22,332 of record NZ_AKJA01000134.1, read on the forward strand.
GTCCACCGCCCAGGATGCCGATGCGGTCCGACAGGCCCAGCGCTTCCTGCTGGTCGTGCGTGACCATCACGGTGGTGATGCCGACGTCGCGCTGCAGGCGGCGCAACTCGGCCTGCATGTCGCGCCGCAGCTTGGCATCCAGGTTGGACAGGGGCTCGTCGAGCAGCAGTACCTGGGGCCGGATGGCCAGCGCCCGGGCTATCGCGACCCGCTGCTGCTGGCCGCCCGACAACTGGTGCGGCATGCGCTGGGCCAGTTCGGACAGCCGCACCAGGGCCAGCATCTCGTCGACCCGGGCGGCGATCTCGCTGCCCTTCTGGCGCCGTACCCGCAAGCCGTAGGCGACGTTGTCGAACACGTTCAGGTGCGGAAACAGCGCATAGCTCTGGAACACCATGCCGATGTCACGCTGGTGCGGCGGCAGGCGCGTGATGTCACGCCCGCCGATCACTACCCTGCCGCTGGTGGGTTCCAGGAAGCCAGCCACGATGTTGAGCAGCGTGGTCTTGCCGCAGCCGCTGGGACCGAGCAGCGAGAAGAACTCGCCCTGGGCGATCGCCAGGTCCACGCCATCCAGCGCCTGCAGTGCGCCAAAGCGCCTGGTCACGCCATGGATGTCGATGGCACTCATTTGCCGTTGCCCAGTGCCTGCGCCCAACGGGTGCTCCAATCGGCGACCTTGGGGGTGGCGGTCTCGTAGTCGATCCAGATCAGCTTCTTGTAGGCTTCCTCGCCCACCTGCACCTTGCTCTTGAGGTCGTCGTTGTACTGCACGTCCCGGTTGGTCATGCCATACAGCGAGCCGTCCGAGAACGACTTCTGCACCTTGTCGCTGGAGAGGAAGTCGACCAGCTTGTAGGCATTGGCCAGGTTGGGCGCGCCCTTGGCGATGACCCAGTTGGCCGCACCGACCACCGGGCCGTCGGTGGGATAGGCAAAGCCGACCTTCAAGCCGCTCTTCTGCAAGGCGAACACGCGACCGTCCCAGTACGGCACCACCCAGGCGTCGCCACGCTCGAGCAGGGTCTGGATCGCCCCCGGGCTATCGGGGAAAGCCACGGCCTGGCCCTTGAGCTCGGCCAGCTTGGCAAAGGTCTTGTCGACATCGGCGTCGTTCTTGAGCTCACCGCCCAGCGCATGGGTCAGGCCGGCGAAGAACTGCAGCCCGGCGGCATAGGTGGGCGACGAAATCGCCACGTGGCCGCGATACTCGGGGTTCCACAGGTCGAGCCAGCTCTTGGGCGGTGTCTTGACCAGGTCGGTGCGATAGGCCAGGCCCAGCTGGCCCAGGCTGAAGGCGGCGGCGTAGGTCTTGCCGTCGCGGCTGAACTTGTCCTGCACCGAACCATACAGCTTGGCCAGGTTGGGGATGTTGGTCGCATCCAGCGGTTGCAGCAGGCCGGCAGCGGCGGCGCGCTGGACCGAGTCGGGCTGGAACACCACGATGTCATAGGCCGGGTTGTTGCCGTTGGCCGCGCGCAGCTTGGCCAGCCATTCGGCATCGGCACCGGGCACGATCTCGACCTGGATGTGGTGGTCCTTGGCATATTGTTCCAGGCCGGCGGCGCGGATGTTCTTTTCCCAGTCGCCGCCATAGACGCCGATGACCACCTTGTCGGTGGCCGCCGGTGCCGCTGCCGGTGCACTGGCTTGCGGGGCGTCGGGTTTCTTGTCGCCGCAGGCGGCCAGGACGGCTGCGGCCAGCAGCGTAACTACCAGGGTCGGAATAAGTCGGATCGATTTCACGCGGTTCTCCAGATGTTGTTTGATCGCAATTCGGTCGGGTTCTTCTAGGCATCGGCCGGCATCGCCGGCACGCTACAGGCTTGGACTTCACGTTCGAAATGGGCGGCCGCCTGCACCAGCGCCGGCTCACTGGCCAACGCCCGGGGAAATCCCTCGGGCAGTCCGCCCAGCACCGCGCCGAAGGCCTGGCGGCGCTTGCGTGCCCGCGCCGCCGGTGGCTGGGCAAACAGGGCGTCATTGAAGCGGTCCAGCAGCGCGGCCGGAAACACGCGCTCCCAGGCGTCCCGTTCGGTACCGAAGCGACTCGGTGTGCCACGGGGTTGCGCGCGCAACGCATCGGTGGCGGCCTGGTCCAGGCCGAGTTCGCCCTGGTCGGCACGCAGTGCCACTCCATAGTCGCGCCGGGCCGCATCGACCGAGAGCAGGCCGCGCCTGACGTCGGCCAGCACGGCCTCGGGCAGTCGGGCGAACGGGTCGCCCCAGCCACCGCCGCCCGGGGTCTGGATCAGGATCTCGTCGCCTGCCGCAACCGGCAGCAGGTCGATCTTGCCCAGTTCGCGCGCGCTCTCGCCGGGACGCTGCAAGACCAGCCGCGCCGGCGCACCCGGCCCGCCGCCCTGGGCACCCCAGGGCCTGAAACGCAGGCGCTCCATGCCGCGCGCCAGTACCGAGCTGTCGTCCTGCAGAATACGGAAGCGGATTTCCTGGCCGCTGCCGCCGCGCCACTGGCCGGCCCCGGCCGAATCCGGCCGCAGGCCATAGCGCACGATCTCGACCCCGGTCTCGGCCTCGACCGTCTCGACCGGGTTGTTGGACAGGTTGGAAATGCTGCTGTCGCGCCCATCGGCGCCATCGAAACCGCGCCTTGCACCGGTGCCGCCGACCATCGGCTCGACCACCTGCACGTTCTGTCCGTGGCCGTGGCGCGAGGGCTCGGCCACCACCACCGGGATGATGGTGCCGCCGCTGGCAGCCGGCATCAGTTCGGGCAAGGCCTGGCCCAGCACGCCATTGAGCACGTCGTTGACCCGCACTGCGGCGGCATGGCGCACCCCCACGGCGGCGCCGGGCAAGGGATTGACCACGCTGCCGGCAGGCGCCACCACCGAGACCGGCGCCAGCAGGCCGGCATTGATCGGCACGCTCTTGTCGAGGGTCGCCACCAGCGCCAGGATGCGCAGCGTCAGCCAGGCATGCGGCAGGCCGTGGCTGGGGATGTTGATGGCCGCGGCCACCTGCGGATCGCTGCCGGTGAAGTCGAGCGTGATGTTGCCATCGGCCAGCGTGACGGCCAGCGCGATGCGCACCGGCAGGCCGGCGCCGGCTTCGTCGTCGAGGTAATCGGTGAAGCGGTAGGTCCCGGCCGGCACTTGCCTGAGCACTGCCCGGGCGCGCATGGCGGCGTATTCGACCAGGTCGGACTGGGCATCGAGAAACGCGGTGGCGTCGTGCTGGCCCAGCGTTTGCGCGACCCGCTCGCGGCCGGTGGCCAGCGCTCCCAGCATCGCCTTGAGGTCGCCCATGTTGGCGTCCGGGGTGCGGCTGTTGGCACGAAACAGCAAGGCGACGTCTTCATTCAACCGCCCTGCCCGCATGATCTTCAACGGCGGTATCTGCAGCCCTTCCTGGAAGATCTCGTGGTTGGTCGGCGAGATGCTGCTGGGGACCTTGCCGCCGACGTCGGAGGCATGCAGGAAGCCCCAACCATAGCCGACGATGCGCCGTTCATGGAAATACGGTTCGATCACCTGCAGGTCCGGCAGGTGGGTGGCCAGTCCGCGCGAACGATACGGGTCGTTGGTCAGGATCACGTCGCCCGGCTCCAGCGGGCCCACCGCCGCGATGGTGGTGCTGCAATCCAGGCCGACGAAGCCGGACACGCCCAGCGCCCGGGGATAGGCGAAGAACTTGCCGTCCAGGCCCACCAGGGCGCAGCAGAAATCGGCGGTCTCCTTGACATACAGGGTGCGACCGGTGCGTTGCAGGGTCAGGCACATCTCTTCGGCGATCGCAGTCAGCTTGTTGCCGAGGATCTCGATGCTGATCGGGTCCAGTTTCATGCCGCTTCTCCGTGGGACGAGGCAGGCCGCAGGTGCAGGTTGCCATGCTGGTCGGTGTGCCCCTGCCAGCCGGGCAGCAGCACGATGGTGGTGTCTTCCTGCTCGATCACGGCCGGGCCGTCGAGCAGGTCGCCGGTGCCCAGGGCGCTACGGTCGAACACCCCGGTGTCCTGCCAGGCGCCGCGCAGGTACACCTGGCGGCGCGCCCGCGGCACCGGGCGGCCGCTGCCGGCCGGGCTCTGCGGGCTGGCGGCCTTGGCCAGGCGGCCGACGATGGCCAACCGGATGGTCGATACCTCGACCGGCGCCTGCTGGTCGCGAAAGCCATACAGCCGTTCGTGTTCCCGATGGAACGCCTCGCGCAGCACGGCCGCATCGAGCGGCGTGGGCAAGGTCTCGGGCAAGGCAACGTTCAATTCATAGGCCTGGCCGGCATAGCGCATGTCGAGGGCATGGCGCAGTTGCGGCGCGCCGCTGGCCTCTTGCACGCCCTGCTGCGCCAGCCATTGCGTGGCCTCGCTGCCCAGGGCCGCCCAGATGCGCCCGACCTCGCCCGCGCTGGCATCATCGATGGCGACCCGCAGGCTGCGCACGAAGTCGCGCCGCAGGTCGGAGGTGGCCGCGCCCAGCGCGCAGAAGGTGCCCGGTTTTTGCGGCACCAGCACGTGCTTCAGTCCGGCTTCCTCGGCCAGCCAGTTGGCATGGGTGGGACCAGCCCCGCCAAACGGCACCAGGGCGAATTCGGCCGGATCCAGGCCGCGCTGGGCCAGGCTCTTGCGCAATTCGGAGGCCATCTGGGCGGTGGCGATGGCCAGCGCGCCGGCGGCTGCCCGTACCGGCGCATCCTGGTCCGTCTGGCCCAGGGCCTGGGCCACCTGCGCCAGGGCCTGCAAGGCATGTTGCGGATACAGTTGCATGCTGCCGCCGACGAAGGCGTCGGGATCGAGCACGCCGGTGGCCAGGTAGCAGTCGGTCACGGTGGCGTCGAGGCCGCCGCGGCCATAGCAGGCCGGGCCGGGATCGGCGCCGGCGCTCTCGGGCCCGACCTTGAGCACGCCATGGGCATCGACCCGGATGCGCGAACCGCCGCCGGCGCCGATGGCCGACACGCCCACCACCGGCAGCACCAGCGGCAAGCCGCCGATCTCGGTGCGGGTGACCATCTCGGCCTGGCCATGGCGCGACACCGCGATGTCGCTGCTGGTGCCGCCCATGTCGAAGGTGACGATGCCCGGCGTGCCCGATTCGACCGCCAGCCTTGCGGCCGCCACCACGCCCGAGGCCGGGCCCGACAAGACGGTGTCGATGGGACGCGCCAGCGCGCCGCGCAGCGACAGCGAACCGCCATTGGAGGCCGTCACCAGGATCGGCGCGCTCACGCCCAGTTCGGCGGCCAGCTGTTCGAGACGCTCGAAATAACGTTGCATCAGCGGTTGGATATAGGCATTGAGCGAGGCCACCACGGTGCGCTCGTACTCGCGGATCTCGGGCCAGGTCTGCGCCGCCGACAGCACCGCCACGCCGCTGGAAGAAGCCGGCAGCGCCGCCTGCAGCGCCTGGGCCAGCTCGGCCTCGCGCTCCGGTTGCAGGTAACCGTTGATCAGCATCAGCACCACGGCGTCGGCACCCAGCGCGCCCAATTGCGTGGCGACGGCGGCGATCTCGTCGGCGTGCGGCCAGCGTGTGACCTGTCCCTTGCGGTCGAAGCGGGCGCCGATCTCGATGACTCTCTCACGTGACAGGAAAGGCTCTTCGCGCGTCGCATGGAAATCGAAAGAGGACGGCATGCGCGCGCGACCGATCTCCAGCACATCGCGAAAACCTTCGCTGGTCACCAGCGCCACCCGCGCCCCGCGGCGCTGGATGATGGCATTCAAGCCGATGGTGGTGCCATGCATCAGCACCGCCACATCGGACGGTGCCAGGCCGCACTTGGCGATCAGCGCGGCCAGCCCGTCGCGCACGGCCAGGGCCGGATCGGCGGGCGTACTGGGCTGCTTGTGGTAGGCAAATTGCTGGCGTTGCGGATGGTACAGGACGAAGTCGGTGAAGGTGCCACCGACATCGATACCGATGCGTGCGCCTGCCGAGGGGACTGGATTCACTACGATTGCTCCGCAAAAGACCTTCCTGCGCACACGCTGGCGCAGGAAAAGGCCACGATTTTAGGATGTGGTGCTGTTTAGAAGAAATACGATTTCCGAATTAGCATATTCGATATTCAAACTTCGAATTCGGTTCATTATTCACTTAATGTCGATCAGAATCGACCAAACCCACACCTCTATCACAGGACGAGATCATGCATATCGCCGTCGGCGGCTTCCAGCACGAGACTAACACCTTTAGCCAGGTCGCCGCCGGCTGGGCCGATTTCCTCGCGCCCGACACCTGGCCCGGCCTGTTGCAGGGCGAGGCGCTGATGACGCAGATGCTGCCGCCGCCAGGCGCGGCGCCGCGCAATATCCCGATCGCCGGCTTCGTCGATGCCGCCCGCAGCGCCGGCGCCCTGGCGCGCCTGCTGCCGTTGGCCTGGAGCGCCGCCGGGCCGGCCGGACGGGTGACCCGGGAGGCGTTCGAGAACATGGCCGCGCTGCTGCTGGACGGGTTGCGCCGGCAGCCGGTCGACGCCGTCTATCTCGACCTGCATGGCGCCATGGCGGCCGAACATGCCGACGACGCCGACGGCGAGCTACTGCGCCGGGTGCGCGCCGCGATCGGGCCGCAGGTACCGCTGGTGGCCAGCCTGGACCTGCATGCCAATGTCTCCACGCAGATGCTCGAGAGCGCCGACCTGCTGCTGGCCTATCGCACCTATCCGCATACCGACATGGCCGCCACCGGCGCGGCGGTATGGCAATGGCTGGCGCGGCGCCTGGGCGGTGCCGCCCGCGGCCACATGGCCTGGCATCGGGTACCTTTCCTGATCCCGATGTGCTGGCAGAGCACCGGCGCGGCGCCCGCCGACGACTTGTACCGCACGCTGCAACGGATCGAAGCGCGTCACACCGCGCAGTTGTCCTTTGCCATGGGCTTTCCGGCCGCCGACGTGGCCAAGTGCGGGCCCGCCCTGTGGGCTTATGCGCATGACGACGAGACCGCCCAGCGCGCCGCGCGCGAGATGCTCGACGCGGTGCTGGCGGCCGAGGCCGGGTTCGACGGCAGCATCCTCGACGCCGACCAGGCCGTGGCACAGGCGCTGCGACACCTGCGCCGCGCCGACGCCGGTCCGGGCCCGGTGGTGATCGCCGATGCCCAGGACAACCCGGGCGCCGGCGGTAGCGCCGATACCACCGGCGTGCTCAAGGCGCTGCTGGCGGCCGATGTGCCGCAGGCGGTGCTGGGGCTGCTGGTCGACCCGCAGGCCGCGCGCCAGGCTCATGCCGCGGGCGTGGGCGCGGTGCTGGACCTGGCCCTGGGTGGGCGCTCGGGCGCGCCCGGCGACACCCCCTTGCAGGCCCGCTTCGTGGTGGAAAGACTGCACATGGGCGAGGTCGAGGCCACCGGTTCCGTGTTTCGTGGCTATCGCCTGACGCTGGGACCGAGCGCCTGCCTGCGCATCGGCGGCGTGCAGGTGGTGGTGGTGTCCAAGCCGGTGCAGTTGCTGGACCTGGCCTTGCTGCGCTTCATCGGCATCGAGCCGGCGCAGCAGCAGATCATCGTGCTCAAGAGCATGGTGCATTTCCGGGCCGACTTCGAGCCGCTGGCCCGGGCGGTCCTGGTCTGCGCCGCGCCCGGCCTGCTGGCGCTCGATCCGGCGCGACTGCCATGGACCCGATTGCCGGCCGGCATGCGCCGTTGCCCGCGCACCACAGCATCGGCGCCCGAACCCCACGCGCTGACAGGCGCCAATAAGTAACACGTAAATTCAAATAACTTCGATAGCCATTTATCACCGCCACACGCAGAATCTCGTTCTTTTTAGCGTCGTCGGGCGGAAATCAGTGGTTTCTCGGCAGAAATCCAATAAATCCTCTCGCACGGCATCGGAAATATCCTGATAGCCGACGCCATGGGCCAGGCATACGATGCACCCATCGAATCAACTTGTTCCTCGAGAGGTAAGCAAATGAACGTCCTTGACACCCTGATGCGTTTCACCGAAACCGCGCTGGCGCTCTACGCTGCCTACGTGGTGCTGGGTTCACTGGCGTTTGGCTTGTTCATCTGGCGCCGGGTATATGCCGCGCCCCGGCCGGCGGAGCGCCGCATGCGCCCGCGCCTGAACGATTCGGACTTCAACGCGCATTGAAGCCGGCGCGATACCCGCCTCCAGCCATCGCGGCCGGACTCTTCGGAGCCCGGCTTTTTTTCGTCCGTGCGCCCCGTGTCCGCTACCGGGCCGGATTCAGAACAGCGCCTGCTGCGGCGAGGTGATGCGGGCGAAACTGTCGTCGACGAACATCAGGATGGCGTCGGCCACCGGTGCCAGCTGGCGCTCCAGATAGTGGCCGTAGTCGATGGCGGCGCTGCGCTTTTCGAGCGGTTCGGGGCCGGCGGTGGTCATGACGTAGTTGATCCAGCCGCCCTGCTGGTATTGCAGTGGCCGGCCGTCGTCGCGATTGACCTGGTCGGCCAGGCGCGCGGCGCGCACATGCGGCGGTACGTTCTTTTCGTAATGATCGAGTTGGCGCCGCAGCCGCTTGCGATAGATCAATTGCTCGTCCAGCCGGCCGGCCAGCAGGTCGGCCACGTAGCCGACGATATAGTCGCGGTAGGGCTCGCCCCGGAAGATGCGCAGGTACAGCGCCTGCTGGAACTGCTGGGCCAGCGGCGTCCAATCGGTACGAACCGTCTCCAGCCCCTTGTAGGTCACCCGGTCGCCACCCTGTGCATCGCGCACATACCCTGCATAGCGCTTCTTGCTGCCGATCTCGGCGCCGCGCACGCTGGGCATCAGGAAGCGCTGGTAATGCACTTCGAACTGCAGCTCGAGCGCACTGTCGAGCCCGTATTGCACCTGCAGGTGCTGGCGCCACCAGGCGTTGATGGTGCGCGTGAGTTCGATGCCGATGGCGCGCGCGGATGGGTCGTCATGGGCGCGCTTGAGCCAGACGAAGGTGGAGTCGGTATCGCCGTAGATCACTTCGAAGCCCTGCGCCTCGATCAACTCGCGGGTACGGTGCATGATCTCGTGGCCGCGCCGGGTGATCGACGAGGCCAGCCGCGAATCGAAGAAACGGCAGGCGGTCGAGCCGAGCACCCCGTAGAACGAGTTCATGATGATCTTCAGCGCCTGCGACAACGGCTGGTTGCCCTGCCGCTTGGCGTCGTCGCGGCCCTGCCAGATCTGGGCGATGATGGCCGGCAGGCTGTGGCTGCGGCGCGAGAACCGGGCCTGGTTGAAGCCCGGCACGGTATCGGCCTCGGGTTCGACCAGGGTACCTTCGACCAGCCCTACCGGGTCGATCAGGAAGCTGCGGATGATGGCCGGATAGAGGCTCTTGTAGTCCAGTACCAGCACCGAATCGTACAGCCCGGGACGCGACTCCATGACGAATCCACCCGGGCTGGCGATGGCCTCGGCATCGCCCAGGTTGGGCGCTACGTACCCCTTGCGATGCATCTGCGGCAGGTACAGGTGGGTGAAGGCGGCCACCGAGCCGCCGCTGCGGTCGACCGCCAGGCCGGTGACGGCGGCACGCTCCAGCAGGAACGCCAGGATGCCGGTGTGGGCGAAGATGCGGGTGACCAGTTCGCAATCCTTCAGGTTGTAGCGTGCCAGGGCCACCCGGTCCTCGGCGAACATGCGATCGATCTCGTCCATGCGCTGGTACGGCGTGGCGATCGCCTTGCCTTCGCCCAGCAGGGTCTGGGCGACGTTTTCGAGGCTGAACGAGGGAAAGCTCCAGAATGCCGAGCGCAGGCTCTCGATGCCATCGATCATCAGGCGGCCCGGCGCCGTCACCAGCATGTGATTGGCCCTGAAGCCATGCTCCCGCCATTCCAGCTTGCGCCCGCCGCGCCCCAGTTGCAACGGCACGCCGTACTTGTCGGCCTGCTTCTGCAATACCTGCAGATCGAACTGGATCAGGTTCCAGCCGATGATGGCATCCGGATCGTGGCGCGCCATCCAACGGTTCAGGCAAGCGATCAGCTCGGCCCGGCTATCGCAGAAATGCAGGGCGAAGTCGGGCGCGGCACCCTGCTGCGGCGCCGTGCCCAGGACATAGACGGTGCGCTGGCCGCAGCCTTCCAGGGCAATCGAATACAACTCGCCCTGCCAGCTGGTCTCGATATCGAGGGACACCAGCCGCAGCGGCGGCCGGTAATCGGGATGCGCCCTGACGCGGGCCTGATGCAGGCTGCCGTCGGCGCCCGGCAGGCCCGACAACAGCAGCGGCGCGTTGATGAAGCGTTCCATCAGGTAGCGTTCGGGCGGCCGGATATCGGCTTCGAAGACGGTGATGCCGGACTGCATCAATTGCTTTTCCGCCTTCAGCAACTTGCGGTACTGGTTACTGTAGAGACCCAGCACGGGGTGCTGTGCGAAGTCCTTCAAGCCCGGCAGTGCGCGCAATGCCACACCGGGCTCGCCGGCCAGCAGCGCCTGTGCCCGCTCGAGGTCCTGCGTGCGGATGAATGCCACCGCCTCCTGCGGCGCCAGCAACAGCCGCCGCGGCCCGTCGTCGGTGGCTACCCACAACTCGATCTCGACGCCGGCCGGCGTGTCGCGCCAATGGCGCGTCAGCAGGAAGCCTGCGCACTCCGGCACCGGCTGTGGGTGCGACGGCGGCTGCTCGTCGATTGGTCCGATATCCTGCCTCTGCACTGCGATCCCTGTCATGTCGTTTCTGGTGCGCGCCTGGCACTGGCGCGATTCTACTGCGTTGCCGGCGTCGCCGCGCTGGCATTGTAAAGGCTTGCCAACATGCTTTTTCAGCTGCAAAGATTTTTCAAAAAAGACCACTCTACTTGGCGTTTTGAAGACTAAAAGCCGATGCCATGCTTGCGCCCGGGCTTCCACCGTTTCCTTATCGCACCTGCTGCGCGCCATGAACCGACTTCTTCTTCGCACCGCCTTCATTACATTCATCGCCCTGGCCGGCATTGCCGCGGCGTCATTGCCGTGCGGCGCGGCAGCGGCCAGCTTCGACTGCCGCCGCGCCGGCTCGGCCAACGAGAAAACCATCTGCGGCGATGCGCTCCTGTCAGCCGCGGACGATCGCCTGGGCCAGGCCTATCGCGCCGCCCGCCAGCAGGCCGCCGACCGTCGTGCCTTCACCGCCGAATCGGAGCGCCAATGGCGCTGGCGCGAGCAGAATTGCCACGACCGTGCCTGCCTGGTGCGCTGGTATGAACGTCGACAGGCCGAACTGCAGGCACCCGCCGGTACGTCCCTGGAAGCGGCCGTCCGGTTACCGGTGTCGGCACCGGCGGCCCTGCCCGCTCCCAGCGCTGCGGGGGCGCCCATCGCGGCCCCCGGCGCGCTCAAGCTGGGCCTGTCGAACCGCCAGATCGCCGACATCGCGCCCCCCGGCAGCGCCCCCTGGCCGCATTACCTGCGCGCCGAGCAAGGGCGGTATTTCTATGAGGATACGCAGCACCGGGGCGCCCTGGTCAGCGTGCGCTACTACGGCGTCGAAAACGGCCAGTACGTCATCGAGACCAGCCGCGGTAGCGCCGTGGCGCGCCTGACCTGCAGCGCCGATTGCCGCTACATCGCCCTGCTGGCGCTACCGGGCGATGTCGAGACCGACACCGTGATCGTGCCCAACGACAGCCATTCGCTGCCGTCGATCATCGTCAACGACGCCCGTCACGGCCTGTTGGCGGTGCGCTGATCGAAGTCGGGGTTTTTTCCTACAGGATGTTGCGATGCCGGATGACATTGCGAGCCGGCGCTTGGCCTGATAATCCAATTGCCGCAACGGGAATTGCCCGGCGCCCAGCGACCTGCCGCGAGAACATCATGAAAAAAATCGAATTCAATGGTTACCTCATCGTCTACCTGACCGACAACCTGTTCGGTCGTTGGCGAGGTTCGTTTGCGGTCTTGAAGAACCGCGCCGAAGTCAGCCGGGGTTCGCTGCCGTTGCAGGCGCGTAGCGCCGAAGACGCCGAATCCGAACTGCTGGCCGCGGCCAAGCGCTGCATGGCGCATCCGCTGGCTGCCTGAGACCCCTCTTGACCGGGTGCCCACCCGGCCTGGCATGAATGCCAGCACGTCGGCGCGTTGCCGCCCTTTGCCGAGCGTATCTTCGTTCGATCAGATCACGATTTGCCGTTGACTGCGGCGGTTGGTCAACTCGGCCAGCCGGCGCAGCGCATTGACCAGCTCGAAGCGACTGCGGGCCCGCCCCAGCGAAATGCGAATATGCGCCGGGGCCAGCGGCGTATCGCTGCTGGCGAACGCGTCCTGCGCCACCACCACCAATCCCTGGTCACGCGCCTTCTGCACGAACTCCCCGGCCTGCCAGTGCGCCGGCAAGGCCTTCCAGATATGGATGCCACCGGCATGCGCCATGCTGCTATCGCCCAACGTGCGGTGTGCCAGCTCCTGGCGCGCCCACGCCTCGGCGCGAATCCCTTCCTGCAGGACCGCGGCGGTGCCATCGTGGATCCATTGCGTCATCAGTGCCGTCATCAGCGGTGTCGACATCAACACGAACGAGCGCAACGCGCTCAACAGCGCGTCCTGTGGCCGGCCCTGCGGCACCACCACGTAAGCGGTGCGCAGGCCCGGCAACAGGCACTTGGACAGGGTCGACACGTAAAACGCATGCTGCGGCGCATAGTGGGCAATCGGCTGCGGTGCCTGGGCGCTGAAGCGCCAGTACGGATCATCCTCGATCAGGCGCAGGTCCAGCCGAAGCAGTACCTCGGCCAGTGCCGCCCGGCGCGCCGGCGGCATGGTGTGGGTAGTGGGATTGTTCAGGGTCGGGTTCAGGTAGACCAGGCGCGCCCGCTGGCGGCTTGCGGCCACGGCAAGCGCCTCGGGCAGCATGCCGTCGCGGTCGACCTCGACCGCCACCAGCCGCCGGCCCAGTTGCCGGGCCGCCGATAGCAGCCCGGGATAGGCCAGCGGCTCGGCCAGGATAGCCTCGCCCGGCGCGGTGTGGGCCAGGATCAGCGCCGCCAGCGCCGATTGCGCCCCTGGGCACACCACCACCTGGCCGGGCTCGACCGCACCCAGTATCGGGCGCAGCCAGATCGCCCCGGCCTCGCGGTCGGCATGGCCGCCGCCGCCCAGGTGGTAGGTCATCAGCAGGTCGATGTCGCTGTGCAACAGCACCTGCGACACGCCTTGGCGCAGCAGGTCGTCGAGATCGATCCCCGCCGGCGGTGGAGGAATGTTCATCGACAGGTCGACCACCTGGCTCAGGTCGACCCGCGGTGCGGCGACAAACGTGCCCGCCGCACCGCGCGCCTGCAGCAACTGACGCCGGCGTGCCTCGGTATAGGCGCGCGTGACCGTGGTCAGGTCCACCCCCAGGTGCTGCGCCAGCAAGCGCTGCGGCGGCAACCGGTCGCCCGGTCGCAACCGTTCGGCGGCAATGGCCTGCTCCATCATGTCGACGATCTGGAGGTAGCGCGGGCCGCCCTTGGCGGTAAAGCCGCGCGCCCAGCCGAGGGCGTGTTGGCTATCGATCATGGCACTGTCTCGGGTCGGATGGCACGGCCAATGTATGGGTTAATGCATTGCATATCGCATTCTAGTATGGATAGATAAAAAATTAATCCATACATTAGCCCTTCGTTCAAACGATGTGGTGCGCACGGACCATGTCATCGGGTAAACGATATCTCCGCGCAGTAGTAAAAATGCCAACTTTATACCCGATGCATGGACGAGGATCGACCGCGAGCCGCCAGCCTAATAGGCTGCTGCCTCGATCCTCAACCACAACACGCCGATGCGGGAGAGCATATGGGACTCATTGCCGCTGCATGGATGTCACAATTCGCAGCTTGACATGAATGGCATCCTGCTTGAATCGACCCAATCGGTGCTGCTGCTGGCGCTTATCTCGGCATTGAGCCGTGCGGGCCTGAATGTCATCGATCGGTATCAGATCGGCATGAGGAAGCTCTCGATTCGGAGCATCAACTTCTGGAACAATGCCATTCCCACCATCATGATCGTCCTGACTGCGGTGATGCTGGGGCTGCATGGCGATCTGGCAGCCGTGTTCCTCGGCTGGAAAACCGCCGCTTTTGCTGCCGTGGTCCAGTTGGTCGCCTACACTTTCTCGTTTGCATTCCGCTACTTGGATGTCAACCAGGTTACCGTCGCCGCCAAACTGTCGGACCTGTTCATCCCGGGGGCGATTTTCGCGACGACGGGCCATTGGGACTGGACCACCGCAGGCTTTGCGTGTGCCACTACGCTGGTGTGCCTTCCCATACTGCGGGGCCGCAACCTGGACCAGGGCAAGGTGTTAAAGGCGGCCACCGTGCTCATGTGTACCGCCCTCGTGTTCCAGGCTGGCATTTCCCCCCTGCTGGCGCACCAGATCGACGGCGACTGGCGATACGGCCTTTTGTTCGCGGCTGCGGTAATCGGCTGGCGCACGATCTGGAGCATCATGCCCCTGGCCTTTCGGTCTGATGCCGGGCAAGCGCAACGGTACGGTCTACTCTTGAATCGATTGTTCTATCTGCGATGCTGCCTGAGCGTCATCACACAGCTTACTTTCGTTCTGGCCGTAAGCAGTGCAGCCGCCGCAGTGGCCTGGCCGCTACTCAATGCCGCCGGCTTGTTCGCGATGCTGATGGCGGCATTCGTGCTGCGTGAGCGGCAAGTGCGTAGCCAGAAATTGATCGTCCTGACCATTACCGCGCTGGCCGCGCTCAGATTCATCCTGTAGAACGCCTTGCGTCAACACCACCGCGTCAGCTCACCCCGGTGGCGCCATCAAGCACGATACGTATCTTGCGCGCCAGTTCGTCGTGGCGATAGGGCTTGGCGATGACAGCGAATTCGCCATCGGCATCGTGCCGTTCGATCGATTCGCTGGCGTAGCCGGTGGTCAGCAAGACCTTGATATCGGGCGCCAGTCGCCTTGCTTCGCGCGCCAGCAACACGCCATTGATGCTGCCGGGCATGATCAGGTCGGTAAACAACAGGTCGACATGGGTGCCGGCCTGCAGCAACTGCAAGGCCTCGGCTGGCGCATTGACCATCGACACGCCATAGCCCAGGCTCTCCAGCATGGCCTGCGCCAGCTCCGCCACCTCGATGCGGTCGTCCACCACCAGGATGTGCTCGCGTCCGCCCTGTTCGGGAGCATGACGGTCGACCTCGAAGCCGTTGCCGACCTCATCCTGGGTCGATGGAAAATACAGCTTGACCGTCGTCCCACCGGTCTTGCCGGAATGAATCTCGATGGCACCACCAGATTGCTTGACGAAACCGTAGACCATCGACAACCCGAGCCCGGTGCCCTTGCCCTCTTCCTTGGTGGTGAAGAACGGGTCCATCACGCGCGGCAGGATATCGGGGGCGATGCCCGGCCCATTGTCGGCAATCGTGATCGACACGTAATTGCCGGGTTTCACCCCCAGCTGCAAGGCACGCTCGCCATCGCCCGGCACCAGCGCCTCGTTGGCGGTCTCGATGTGGACCCGGCCCTGTCCATTCATGGCGTCGCGGGCATTGATGAGGATGTTGAGCAGCGCCACTTCCATCTGGGTCGGATCGAGGCGGCAATTCCATAATTGCGGCGCCAGTTGCGTGGTCAGGTCGATATCGCCGCCCAGGGTGCGACGCACCAGGTCGGTGAAGCTCTCTGTGAGCAGGTTGAGATTGATGGCGCGCCCTTCCAGGCGCTGCTTGCGGGCGAATGCCAGCAGTTGCTGGGTCAGCATGGCAGCCTTGCCGGCCGCATTGCGGATGCTCTCGCTGCTGCGCGCCACGCGCGACAGGTCGGGCTCGTTGGCGCGCAAGGTCAGGTTGATGATGTCGAGGTAGCCGCTGATGACCTGCAACAGGTTGTTGAAGTCGTGCGCGATACCGCCGGTCAACTGGCCCAGCGCTTCCATCTTGCGCGCCTGGCCCAGGGCCTGCTCGGCATCGCGGCGCCGGCTGATGTCGAGCTGCGAGCCGAAGAAGTACACCAGTTCCCCGTCCCTGTCGTACACGGGCGAGATGAACAACGCATTCCAGAAGGTCGAGCCATCCTTGCGATAGTTGAGGATCTCGGTGGCGATCTCGCGTCGTTCGGCCAGCGCCGATCCGATCTGCCTGACTACTGCGCGATCCGTCTCGGGGCCTTGCAGGAAACGGCAATTGCGGCCGATCACTTCGTCCCGGGTGTAGCCGGTCATGTTGATGAAGGCGTCGTTGACGAACACGATCGGCGTGTCGGGCCGTCGCGGATCCGACACGATCATGGGCATGCGGGTCAACTCGACGGCGGCGAAGAAGATGTCGTGCGAATCGTCGCGCCCGGCCATCTTTTCGGGCGTGCTGCGCAGGCCGATCTCGTCGCCGAACTCGCCGGCCGCTTGTAGCAATGGAAAGGGTGAGCTTGCTTTTGTCATTGGGCCTCACTTTCGCTGTTTGCGCCCATCCACGCCCTTAGCGGCGCTTTACGATGAGCTGTTCTCCTAATTGGACAGTGATCGGTTAGGCAGTTCCAGTTGATTTAGGGCAAGCGCGGCCGTGGCCTGGCGAGTGGAACTTCACGCATTGTCGAAAGTCGCGCCGGTCCCGAAGTACAGCTGGCGCACTTGCGGATCGCGGCGAATGGCCTCGGCGTCCCCTTCGGCAACGATGCCGCCGCGCGCCAGCACCACTAGGTGGTCGGCGAAGGCGAACACCACATCCATGCTGTGTTCGGTAAACAGCACCGACAATCGTTGTTCGCCCACCAGCCTGCGCACCAGCGCCATGAGCTCAACGCGCTCGCGGGCAGCCATGCCGGCGGTGGGCTCGTCCATCAGCAACAGTTGCGGCTGGTTGGACAGGGCCATCGCCAGCTCCACCCGCTTGACGTCGCCGTAGGCCAGCACGGCAGTGGTGCGCCCGGCCTGCCCGGCCATGCCGACCAGCTCCAGCAGATGCATGGCCTGGTCGCGGTGGAAGCCGCGGGCCGCACGCCAGCATTGCCACAGTTGCCGATGATGCGACAGCAGCGCGGCCTGCACGTTTTCGAGCACCGTCAATGAGTTGAAGGTGGCGGCGATCTGGAAGGTGCGCCCCACTCCCCGGCGCCAGATCTGGCGCGATGCCAGGCCGCCGATCTCGGCCCCGGCCAGTCGCACGCTGCCGGCATCGGGCCGGACCTGGCCATTGATGATGTTGAAGCAAGTCGACTTGCCGGCGCCGTTGGGGCCGATCAGCGCCAGCATCTGCCCGGTCGGCAACGAGAACGACACGTCGTCGAGCGCCCGCACGCCACCGTATGACTTGCCCAGGTGGCTCACCTGCAGCAGTGGCGGCGACGAATTCATGGCCCCTCCCCGCGCTTGTCGCGCCGCCACAGGCCCGCCACCCCGCCCGGCATCAGCAATACCAGCGCCAGGATGACCAGGCCCAGCAGGGCCCGCCAATAATCGGTCTCGCGCGCTACCAGGTCTTGCAGCCAGGTCAGCAGCGCCGCGCCGGCGAGCGGGCCGAACAGGCTCTGCACGCCTCCCAGCAACACCATCACCAGGCCATCGACCGACCGATTGACGCCGGCCACCTCGGGCGAGATGCTGCCCTTGGAAAACGCAAACAGCACGCCGGCCAGCCCGCAGAACAGGCCGGCGACGGCAAACGCCATCCATTGCACCCGCCGCACGTCGATGCCGACGGCCTCGGCGCGCACGCCCGAATCGCGCGCCGCGCGCAGCGCCAGCCCGAACGGCGCATGCAGCAGTCTCTGCAGCAGCCAGACGCCGGCCCCGGCGCAGGCCAGCGCCAGATAGTAGTAGGCCACTGGCTGTGCCAGCCAATCGGGCGGGCGCAAGCCGACCAGGCCGTTGCTGCCGCCGGTGAGGTCGTCCCACTGGAAGATCACGGCCCAGACGATCTGGGCGAACGCCAGCGTGAGCATGGCCAGGTAGACGCCGGCCAGGCGCACGCAGAACCAGCCGCACAGCAATGCCGCCAGCATCGCCACCAGCGGCCCGGCCACCAGCACCACCGCCAGCGGCCAGTGCAGCTTCAGCGCCAGCAGCGCTGCGGCGTAGGCGCCCAGCCCGAAATAGGCGGCATGCCCGAACGAAGCCATGCCGCCGGGCCCCATGATGAAATGCAGGCTGGCCGCGAACAGCAAGGCCACCAGGATTTCGATCATCAATACCGGCAGGTAGGGAAAGCTGCCGGCCACCAGCGGCATGGCCAGCAGCAGCGCCAGCAACACCAGGCCCAAGCGCCGCGCCGCTGGCGTCACGCCCGGCAGTGGCAGCACATGGGCCACGCTGCTGCGGGCCGTGGCCAGCGGCCGCCCCAGCAGGCCCCAGGGGCGACCCACCAGGATCGCCGCCATCACCAGGAACTCGACCACCAGCGTCAGTCGCGACAACGACATCTCCAGGCCCCACAGCGACACATTGCCCAAGGCGATGCACAAGGCCTTGACCTCGGCAATCAACAGGGCGGCGGCGAAGGCGCCGCCGAGGGAGCCCATGCCCCCCACCACCACCACCACGAAGGCATTGCCGATGGTATCCATGTCGAGCGCCAGGTTGGCCGGCAGGCGCGGCCCCTGCAAGGCGCCACCAAGTCCCGCCAGGAAGCAGCCAAGCGCAAACACGCCGGTAAACAACCAGGCCTGGTTCACGCCCAATGCACCCAGCATCTCGCGGTCCTGGGTGGCCGCGCGCACCAGCGTGCCCCAGCGCGTGCGATGCTGCAGCAGCCACAGCAGGCCCAGCACCAGCGGCCCGATCACCATCAGCAGCAGGTCGTATTGCGGCAGCCGCCGCCCCAGCACCGCCACGGCGCCGCCCAGGCCGGGCGCGCGCGGACCGAACAGGTCTTCCGGCCCCCACAGCCAGAGGGTGGCATCCTTGATCACCAGCACCAGGGCGAAGGTGGCCAGCAACTGGAACAGTTCGGGTGCGTGATAGATGCGGCGCAGTACCGCCATCTCGACCACCGCGCCGACGACGGCCACCGCCAGCGCCGACAGCAGCACGGCCACCCAGTAGCCGCCGGCGGAGTCGCCCAGGCGCTCGACCAGCGTGTAGGCCAGGTACAGGCCCAGCATGTAGAACGAGCCGTGGGCAAAATTGACGATGCGGGTGACGCCGAAGATCAGCGACAGGCCAGCCGCCACCAGGAACATGGCCGAGGCGTCGGCCAGTCCATTGAGCAGTTGTACGGCCAGGCTGGCCAGGGTCATGGGGGCGGTCCGCTCAGTCGGCCGGGCGCAGCTTCTTGACCTCGGCGTCGGGCAGCTGCAGCGTAGCCCCATCGACATAGGTGAAGCTGGTCATGATGCCGCGGCCGTCCTTCTGGCCGGTACGGCCGACGAAGGCACCCAGCGTCGATTGATGGTCTTGCGGGCGATAGGTGATGCGCGCCACGGGCGTATCGACCTGCAGGCCCGAGAAGGCAGCGGCCAGCTTGTCGGCATCGACCGAGCCGGCCTTCCTGATGCCGGCCGCGATCGAGACCAGCGCGCTGTAGCCCACCAGCGATCCATTGCGCGGGTAATCGTTGAATTTCTTGCGATAGGCGTCGACGAACTTCTTGTGCTCGGCAGTGTTGATGGCGTACCAAGGGTAGCCGGTGACGATCCAGTTGGTGGGCGCCTCGGCGCGCAGCGGATCCAGGTATTCGGGCTCGCCCGTGAGCAGCGAGACCACTTCACGGCCGTCGAACAGGCCACGGGTATTGCCTTCGCGCACGAACTTGCCCAGGTCGGCCGCGAACAGCGCATTGAAGATGGCGTCCGGGCGGGCGTCGGCCAGCGCCTGGGTCACGGCGCCGGCGTCGATCTTGCCCAGCGGCGGCGCCTGCTCGACGACGAATTCGACGTCCGGCTGGGCCTGCTTCATCAGGGTCTTGAAACTGGCCACGGCAGACTGGCCGTATTCATAGTTAGGATAGACCAGGGCCCAGCGCTTTTTCTTGAGCCTGACCGCCTCGCGCACCACCGAAGCCACCAGCATGTAGGTCGACGGGCGCAAGCGGTAGGTGTACTTGTTGCCGTTGTGCCAGACGATCTTGTCGGTCAGGGGCTCGGCGGCCAGGAAGAACACCTTGTGCTGCCTGGCATAGTCGGTCAGCGCCAGTCCGGTATTGGACAGGAAGCCACCGAACAGCAACGCCACCCGCTCGCGCGCCATGAGCTCCTCGGCTACCCGCACCGAGTCGCCGGGGTTGCCGTTGTCGTCGCGGGCGATGACTTCGATCTGCTTGCCCAGCACGCCGCCGGCGGCGTTGATCTCGTCCTGCGCCAGTTCCCAGCCGCGGCGGTAAGGCTCGAGGAAGGCCGGTTGCGCCTTGTAGCTGTTGATCTCGCCGATCTTGATGGTGGCTTGTGCCTGCGCACCGGACGACACGGCCATGGCACCGGCGGTGGCGGCCAGCAGCAGGCCGCGCTGGATCAGGGGGAAGAATCGGAAGGGGCGATGGGTCACGTGGTTTCCTCTTTGGCCGTGCGGCTAGGCTGAAAATTTTGGCGTAATGATAACCGCTGGCTGGTTTTCCGGCGGCTGTTACTTGATCCGTTGCTTCTCCAGCTTGCGCGCCAGGGTACGCCGGTGCATGCCCAGGCGACGCGCGGTTTCGGAGATATTGAAGCCGGTCTCGACCAGCACCTCGTGGATGCGCTCCCATTCCAGGGTCTTGATCGAGGTGGCGCGCGCCGGCAGTTCGACCTCGGACATGCCGGCGACGTGGCCGAAGGCGGCTTCGATATCGTCGGTATTGGAGGGCTTGGCCAGGTACTGGCAGGCGCCCAGCTTGATCGCCTCGACCGCGGTGGTGATGCTGGCGAATCCGGTGAGCACCACGATCAGCATGGCGTCGTCGTGGGCATGCAGCATCTGCACGCAGGCCAGGCCCGATGCATTGCCGCTCAACTTGAGATCGACCACCGCATAGCCCGGATTATGCTGCTGCAGGTGGGCGGCGGCTTCATCCTGGTTGCTCGCCTGCAGCACGGTGTAGCCGCGGCGCTCGAAGGAGCGGCTCAGGGTACGGCCAAAGGCGGCATCGTCCTCGATGATCAGGAGCAGGCGTTCGGCCGGCATGGGCTTTCCTTTTGTGTTTCTACTTTCGCAACCCGCTATTGTATTGCGGAATCGGTCATTGAGAAGCACACAACCGTGTCATGCCGCCTCGCGCGGCCTCAAGCCGGGGCCGAGGAATTCACCGATGGCGCGCCCGGTCCGCTGGGCGGCGCCAGGCTGATGGCCGACAAGGGCAGGCTCAGGTGCACCGCTGCCCCGCCCTCGGCCAGGTTGCGGGCGCGTATGCTGCCACCCAGCTTGCGCGCCACGTTGACCACGAAGAACAACCCCAGCCCGCGTCCCGGCTTGCCCTTGGTCGATTGATAGGGCTTGCCGATCTGGTTGAGCATCCATTCGGGAAAACCCGGCCCGCGGTCGGACACCTCCATGACCAGCAAGTCGCCTTCGCAGCGCACGTCCAGCGCCAGCCACTGGGGCGAGACCTCGAAGGCATTGTCGAGCACATTGCCCAGCATCTGCTTGATGGCCGAGTCGAACGCGACCGGCAGGTCCTGCTCGATCTGATTGAGATAGTCGAAGCGCACCACCGGGCGCGAGCGGCGCCAGTCGTCGGCCACCGTGTCGAGGAAGGTGTTGAGGGTGGTCTTGACCGAGAACTCGCCACGCGCCTCGCCGGCCGACAGCAGCACGCCGCTGACGATGGCCTTGCAGCGCTGCAGCTGGGCTTCCATTTCGCTGATATCGTCGAGCAGCTCGGCACGCTGGCTGATCTCGGGCATGCGGCGCCAGTCGCCCAGGATCACCGACACGGTGGCCAGCGGCGTGCCCAGTTCGTGCGCCGCGCCCGAGGCCAGCAGGCCCATGCGCACGATGTGGTCTTCCTCGGCGGCGCGCTGGCGCAGGTCGGCCAGCATGGCGTCGCCGGCGCGCAGGTTGCTGTTGATACGGGTGATGAAGAACACCATCAGCCCGGCATTGAGCAAGAAGCAGATCAGCGTGCCTTCGACGTACAGGCTGAAGAGCCCGTTGCGGTGGTCCGGCGGCAGCGCCAGCGGTTCCGAGAACAGCGCCAGGCTGGCCAGGCAGGCCATGGTGATGGCGACGATGGCCCAGCTCGACCAGGGCTTGAGCAGCACCGCGCCCAGGATGATCTGCATCAGGTACAGGAAGGCGAACGGATTGGTGATACCGCCGCTGAGGTACAACTGCAGCGTCAGCACGCCCACGTCCACCATCAGCGCCAGGAACAACTCGGCATTGGTGACCAGGCGCCGCTCGTGCCAGCGCAGGTGGCTGGCGATGTTGAAGGCGATCAGGCAGGACAGCACCTCCAGCATGTGCGGCATGGGCAGGTGGATGTCCAGCACCAGCACCACGAAGGCGATGGTCGAGATCTGCCCCAGCACCGCCAGCCAGCGCAGCTGGATGAGCAGCAGCATGTTCTTGTGGCCGGCCGGGTTCTCCTGCCCCTGGCGCAGCCGCTGCCAGCGTTCCTTGAGCGTGGGCGAGCGCCCCGCCGCCGCTGGCGCGCCCTCGCTCATAACGTGGCGGGCGCGCCCGCGCGGGCGCGACGACGCTCGTCGCGCACCACCCAGACACCGGCGGCGGCGATCATCAAGGCCAATGCGTACCAGGTCAGCGCATAGACCAGGTGGCTGTTGTGGAAGGCGATCACGGTCAGGCCCCCCACCGGCTTCTCGGCATCCGGCGCGTTGGCGGCGTCGGCTTGCGACGAGGCACGGTCGGCATCGACGAAGTATGGTGCCACCGTGCCCAGGCCGCGGGCACTGGCGATGGCCTGCACGTCGCGCGAGTACCAGCGGTTCTCGGCGCTGGCGTTCTCCCGCAGGAAGCCGCCGCCGGTCTCGCTCATGCGCAACAGGCCGGTCACGCTCGACTTGGCCCGGGCATCGGGCGCGGTGCTGGCAATGAGGCGAATCGGCGCGATCGAGACGAAGCCGCGGTTCACCAGCACCAGCTCGCCGGTCTCGGTCTGCAACGGGGTCAGCAACCATGAGCCGCTACCCAGCTCGGTGGTGGCCTGGACCGCGACGGTCTTGCTGTAGAGATAGCGGCCGCTGAGCGCCACGCGCCGGTACTCGTCGCTGGCGGCCGACACCTGCGGCCATTGTGCCGGCCCAGGTGCGGGGGTGGGCGCGGCATGCACCCGGGCATCGACCTTGGCGATCAGGTCCAGCTTCCATTGCAGGCGATAGACCTGCCAAGTTCCCAGCGCGGCGAACACGACAAACAAAAATCCCGCGCAAAGCGCCAGCAAAACCAGGCTGGTCCTTGAGCGGGATTTCAGGCCCGCTTGCGCGGGCTGTTTGCCTTGCTGCACGCCATTAGTTGGCGCCTGGCTCATTTTGCGGGCGCTACCGCGCCGTGCTGCATGCCGGGCATGTCCTGCATCTGCTGCTGCATCGATTGCGGAACGGTTTCATTGCCCATGTGTTCAGGCGACATGGTTGGCATCATGTTGTGGTTCATGTGGTACATGACCCACAGCGAACCGGCCAGGGTGATACCGACGATGACCACGGTGAAGATCAGCGCCAGCATGTTCCAGCCGCCCTCGGACTTGCTGTTCATGTGCAGGAAGTACACGATGTGGACCACGATCTGGACCGCCGCAAACGCCAGCAGTACCAGGCCCAGCGTGGCCGAGCTTTCGATCGCCTTGGTCATCACCAGCCAGAACGGGATGGCCGTGAGCACCACCGCCAGCACGAAACCGATGACATAGTCCTTCATCGAACCGTGGGCGGTATGATCCTCGTGGCCGTGATGATCCTCGTCATGGTGGCCCATCGGGCGGGCCGGGTGTTCTTGGTGGCCGCGACTCATGGCAGGACTCCCATCAGATAAACAAAGGTGAAGACGCCGATCCAGACCACGTCCAGGAAGTGCCAGAACATCGACAGGCACATCAGGCGACGACCGTTTTCGGGTGTCAGGCCATGCTTGTTGATCTGGAACAGCAGCACGATGAGCCAGATGATGCCGAACGAGACGTGCAGGCCGTGGGTGCCGACCAGGGCGAAGAACGAGGTCAGGAAACCGCTGCGGGCCGGGCCGGCGCCTTCGTGGATCAGGTGCAGGAACTCGTACAGTTCGAAGTAGATGAAGCCCGCGCCCAGCAGGCCGGTGATGGCCAGCCAGACCAGCGTGTTCTGCTTCTTCTTGGCTTGCATCGCCAGCATGGCGAAACCGTAGGTGATCGACGACAGCAGCAGCAGCGCGGTGTTGAGCGCCACCAGCGGCAGGTCGAACAGTTCGGCGCCGGTCGGGCCGCCTGCATAGTTGCGGCCCAGTACGGCATAGGTCGCAAACAGGCAGGCGAAGATCAGGCAATCGCTCATCAGGTAGATCCAGAAGCCCAGCAGGGTGCCGTTCTCAGGATGGTGATGGCGGGTGAAATAGCGCGAGCTTGGCGTCGCGCCGGCCGTGGTATTGATGGCTTCAGACATGGCTGCTCAACAGGCGAGTGCGTTCTGCTTCCACACGGACGACTTCGTCGGCCGGAATGTAGTAGTCGCGGTTGTAATTGAAGGTATGGACGATAGTGGCCACCACCAACGCGGCGAAGAACACTGCCGCAGGCAGCCACATGTGCCAGATCAGGGTGAAACCGATCACTGCTGCCAGGGCGGCGATGATGAAACCGGCGCCGGTGTTCTTGGGCATGTGGATGTCCACGAATTCACCCAGCGGACGCTGATAGCCGTGCTTCTTCATGTCGGTCCAGGCGTCGTTGTCGTGCACCACCGGGGTGAACGCGAAGTTGTAGGCCGGTGGCGGCGACGAAGTCGACCATTCCAGCGTACGGGCATCCCATGGGTCGCCGGTGACATCGGCCAGTTTCTTGCGGTCGCGGATGGACACGGCGATCTGGATGATGAACGAGGCGATACCGAGCGCGATCAGGCCAGCGCCCAGGGCGGCGGCAACGAACCAGATCTGCAGCGATGGGTCGTCGAAGTGGCTCAGGCGACGGGTCACGCCCATCAGGCCCAGCACGTACAGCGGCATGAAGGCCAGGTAGAAACCGACCAGCCAGAACCAGAACGAGCAACGGCCCCAGAAATCGTTGAGCTTGAAGCCGAAGGCCTTCGGGAACCAGAAGTTGATGCCGGCGAACATGCCGAACACGACGCCACCGATGATCACGTTGTGGAAGTGAGCGATCAGGAACAGGCTGTTGTGCAGCACGAAGTCGGCTGGCGGCACCGCCAGCAGCACGCCGGTCATGCCACCGATGACGAAGGTGATCATGAAACCGATGGTCCACAGCATCGGCACTTCGAAGCGGATGCGACCGCGATACATCGTAAACAGCCAGTTGAAGATCTTGGCGCCAGTCGGGATCGAGATGATCATCGTGGTGATGCCGAAGAACGAGTTGACGCTGGCACCCGAACCCATGGTGAAGAAGTGGTGCAGCCAGACCAGGTACGACAGGATGGTGATGACCACGGTGGCGTAGACCATCGAGGTATAGCCGAACAGGCGCTTGCCGCTGAAGGTCGAGACGATTTCGGAGAAGATGCCGAACGCCGGCAGCACCAGGATGTAGACCTCGGGGTGGCCCCAGATCCAGATCAGGTTCACGTACATCATGGCGTTGCCGCCCATGTCGTTGGTGAAGAAGTTGGTGCCGAAGACGCGGTCCATCGACAGCATGGCCAGCACGGCGGTCAGCACCGGGAAGGCGGCCACGATCAACACGTTGGTGCACAGCGAGGTCCAGGTGAAGACCGGCATCTTCATCATGTTCATGCCCGGGGCGCGCATCTTGACGATGGTCACCACCAGGTTGATGCCGGAGAGCAAGGTCCCTACCCCGGCCACCTGCAACGCCCAGATATAGTAGTCGACCCCCACATCCGGACTGAACAGGATGCCCGACAGCGGCGGATAGGCCAACCAGCCGGTGCGGGCGAATTCACCCACGAACAGCGAGGCCATCACCAGCAGCGCGCCGAAGGTGGTCATCCAGAAGCTGAAGTTGTTGAGGAACGGGAAAGCCACGTCGCGCGCACCGATCTGCAGCGGGATGACGTAGTTCATCAGCCCCGTCACCAGCGGCATGGCCACGAAGAAGATCATGATCACGCCGTGGGCGGTGAAGACCTGGTCGTAGTGATGCGGCGGCAGGAAGCCGGGATTGTCACCGAAGGCGACCGCTTGCTGGGCACGCATCATCAACGCGTCGGCGAAGCCGCGCAGCAGCATGATGATGGCCAGGATGATGTACATGATCCCGATGCGCTTGTGGTCGATACTGGTGAACCAGTCGCGCCACAACATGCCCCACAGGCGATATTTGGTCAGCAGACCCAGCACCACGACGCCGCCAATGGCGACCATGGCGAAGGTTACTAGCAGGATCGGCTCGTGCAGTGGAATCGCTTCCAGACTGAGACGGCCGAAGATCAGCTTTATCAAGTCAAAATTGTCAGACATCTTTACTTCCCGGGGAAAAAGGAAAATTCGGCGCGGCGGCGTGTTGCCACGCCATTGCCGCCAGTGCGAACACCAGGTTCACGACACTCACTCATGCTTCTGGCCGGGCTTCACGTTCAAGTCCATGGACATCTGCTTGTTCAGGCAGACCGTGTCGGGCGCGACGCAGCGATTGACGATATCGTGGAACAAACCGGCGTCGACGGTGCCGAACAGGCGCGCTGGTTCACGTTCGCTGGGTTTTTCCAGTTGCAGGTAGTCGGCGCGCTTCATGGTGGCGCTCTCGGCCTTGGCCTTCTTGACCCAGTCGTCGAAACCTTGCTGGTCCAGGCCGTGGAACTTGAAGCGCATGTGCGAGAAGCCCGCACCGCTGTAGTTGGCAGAGAAGCCTTCGTACTCGCCGGGCTTGTTGATGACGGCGTGCAACTTGGTTTCCATGCTCGGCATGGCGTAGATCTGGCCAGCCAGTGCCGGGATGAAGAACGAGTTCATCACGTTCGATGCGGTGATCTTGAACTCGATCGGCACGTCGACCGGCGCGGCCAGTTGGTTGACGGTGGCGATGCCCTGTTCCGGATAGATGAATAGCCATTTCCAGTCCAGCGCCACCACCTCGACCTTGAGGGTCTTGGTCTGCGGCGTGACCGGACGGGCCGAATCGATGCGCGACAGCGGACGATACGGGTCCAGCGTGTGGGTGGTGATCCAGGTCAGCAGGCCCAGGGCGATGATGATCAGCAGGGGCGCGCCCCAGATCACCAGTTCGAGCTTGGTCGAATGATCCCATTCCGGCTCGTAGGGCGCGGCGGTGTTGCTCTTGCGATAACGCCAGGCGAACAGCACGACCAGCGCGATCACCGGAACGATGATGAGCAGCATCAGGATGGTGGAAATGACGATCAGGCGTCCCTGTTGGGAAGCGATGTCGCCAGACGGGTTCAACACGACGGTGTTGCACCCTGTCAACAGCAGGGCCGGCAGCAGAAGCAAACCGCGACGCAGTTTTTGAGAAACCATGGAGGAAAAGTCCAGTCGTATGTAGCAGAGCATGCTAATGTAACGGCAATAAAGTGTGTTGGCGATTGGACGTTTTGTCCCACCCTGTCATATAGCCACAGCCAGGATGGGATTTTCGTACTGCGACTGAACCTCTAACAGTGGGAGACAAGCCATGGCAAGCACCAGTATCCACAACGGTCAAGTTTCCGGCGAATTCAAGCCGCATTCCGACATCCCCCCATCGAGCCGCGATCATGCGGTCATCGAGCCCGGCGAAATCGCCGTTGGTGTAGTGATCGGACGAGCGTCCGAGTATTTCGACTTCTTTGTATACGCGCTAGCGTCGGTGGTGGTGTTCCCGGCCATCTTCTTTCCTTTCGAACAGAAGCTCGAGGGCACGCTCTACGCCTTCGTGATCTTTGCGTTCGCGTTCCTCGCCCGGCCCTTCGGCACGGTGATTTTCATGGCGATACAGCGGGCGTACGGACGTGAGGTCAAGCTGACGCTGGCGCTGTTCCTGCTGGGTCTTTCAACGGCCGGTATTGCCTTGCTGCCAACTTACGATCATATAGGCGTGTGGGCCATCGTACTGCTGTCGCTGTTGCGCGTGGGCCAGGGTGTCGCGCTGGGCGGCGCCTGGGACGGCTTGCCTTCGTTGCTGGCCCTGAACGCCCCCGAAAACAAGCGCGGCTGGTATGCCGCGCTGGGCCAGCTTGGTGCGCCGATCGGATTCATCGTCGCCGCCAGCCTGTTCGCCTACATGCTGGCAAATCTTACCACGGAAGATTTCCTGGACTGGGGCTGGCGCTATCCTTTTTATGTTGCCTTCGCGATCAACGTGGTGGCCCTGTTCGCCCGCCTGCGCCTGGTCTCCACACCCGAATACGCCAAGCTGCTCGACGAGCGCGAACTGGAACCGGCCAGCATCGGCGAGCTGACCCGCACCCAGGGTCGCAATATCGTCATCGGCGCTTTGGCCGCACTGGCCAGCTATGCGCTGTTCCACCTGGTGACCGTGTTCCCGTTATCGTGGATCAAGTTGTATTCGCTGCGTGAACTGGCCGGCTTCCTGACGGTGCAGATCTTCGGTGGCTTCATCATGGCCATCGGTATCGTGGTGTCGGGCCTGGTGGCCGACCGCTTCGGCCGGCGCACCACGCTGGGCACGCTCGCCTTGCTCATCGCCGTGTTGAGTGCCTTCGTGCCGACCCTGATGAACGGTGGCGAGCATGGCCAGAACACCTTCATCCTGCTGGGCTTCGCCTTGCTGGGCCTGTCGTATGGCCAGGCAGCCGGCGCCGTGACGGCCAACTTCCAGCGCCGCTTCCGCTACACCGGCGCGGCCCTGACCCAGGACCTGGCCTGGCTGGTGGGCGCCGGCTTCGCACCGCTGGTGGCCTTGGGACTGTCGGCACACTTCGGCATGGCCTACGTCAGCTTCTACCTGCTTTCGGGGGCAGTCGGCTCGCTGGCCGCGCTGAGCCTGAACCGCGCGCTGGAGGCCCGCGACTGACGCCGGTCTTCTTCGCACCCGGCAAAAACCCGAGGCCCGTGCCTCGGGTTTTTCTTTGGTGCTGTTGTTTTTAGCGCCGAATCAGGAGAACCCTGATCCTGATTGCCGCGCAGCTAGGAGAAACCCTGATTCTTGCCCCCCGCCCCCGGCTCTACAGTCGAGTTGTCCGGGCAAAGCGCTGGCGACGACCAGCGCGGCAATGATGCCAGTGGCAGGACCAGGGGAAACGAAAAATGAAAAACAGCAAGTTCAGGGCATTGTGCATGCCACTGGTGTTTGTCATGGCGCTCAGCGGCACCCAGCCGGCCAGCGCAGCCAGCGGCCTGGGCAATATCAACGTCGCATCGACCGTGATCTCGGCCTGCCTGGTGGTGGGTTCGGTGATCGCCTTCGGCGCCTATTCAAGTAGCCAGGTCGACCAGAGCGGCAATATCACCGTGATCTGTACGTTCGGCACCAGCTACAACGTCGGCCTGGACGCCGGCAGTGGCATCGGCGCCACGACCGCCGTGCGCAAGCTCACCGGTCTTGGCGGCGGGCACCTCGACTATGCGCTCTACCGCAATTCCGGGCGCACCAACCTGTGGGGATCGAGCATTGGCACCGATACCCTGGCCGCCACCGCCACCGGCCTGCTGCAGAGCCATACCGTCTATGGCCGCATTGCCGCCGGCCAGGCGCCCGCGCCCGATATCTACACCGACACCGTCACCATCACCCTGACCTATTGAGCCGGCGCCGGCTGCGTGACCACGTCATGCACGAAGCGCAGCTTGTCGAGCACCGGGGTCGATAACGTGAAGGGATACGAATCCGGCATGCCGATGCTGCGATTGAGGCTATTGAGGACATAGGTCAGCGCAAACCACTCGCTGGCCAGTTCATCGAAGGAACGGGTTTCGGCCGGCGGACGGGCGATCTCCAGGGACTGCTCGGACGCCTTGCGCGGGCGCAGTTGCATGCCGCAGGCAAACGCCGTTTCCAGGGTATCGAACATGTGCAGGTAATGGGCCCAGGTCTCGGCCCAGTCTTCCCACGGATGGCTGCTGGCATAGGAACTGACGAATTGCTCGTTCCACTGCTCGGGCGGGCCCTGGTCATAGTGGCGTTGCAGGCTTTCGCCATAGTCCTGGCGCTCGTCGCCGAACAAGGCCCGAAACGGCTCCAGCCAGCCGGTGCCGGCCACCAGCCGATCGAAATAGTAATGCCCGCTTTCATGCCGGAAATGGCCGAGCAAGGTGCGATAAGGTTCGGCCATCTGTTCGCGGGCCCGTTCCCGATAGGCGGGATCGGCCTCGGCGATGTTGATCGTGATGACGCCGTCGGCGTGGCCGGTCAAGACCCGCTCGCCATGCGGCATGTCCTGCAAGAACTCGAAGGCCAGGCCGGTTTCCTGGTCGTCGACCTTGGGCACCGGCTGCAGGCGCAGCGTCCACATCGAATGCAGCAGCCGCCGCTTGGCCGTTTCCAGACGCCCCCACAGCACCCGGTTGCGCTCGTCTTCCAGCGACGGGATCACACGCGTGAGGCGGCACGAGGCACACAGTTCGTTGGGGTCCTGTTCGTCGATCATCCAGTTGCAGATGTTCTCGCGCCAGTAATTGACGCATTGGCGAAACACCCGCCCCTCGTTGACCTTGCGCACGCTGCGCCAGCGCTGGCTGGCCGGCGCCGACTGCGCCGGCTGCTCCTGCTCTTGCTCCTGCTCCACCGGCAAATAGCTGTTGATGGCCTGCAGTTCGGGCTGGTAACCCAGCATCCAGCCGCAGCTGCCGCAAAAGGTGTTCTCGAAGAACACCTGGGCGTCACAATTGTCGCAATGGAAGGTTTTCACGGGATGGCCGTTTCAGATGAAGTGTTCGATCACGATACGGGCGGCATCTGCCACCACGTCGTTGCGCATCGGCGCATTCTCGGCAGTCTGGGTGAAGTAGATCACCAGGACCACCGGCGATGCATTGGTCGGCCAGATCACGGCCACGTCGTTGGTGGTGCCGTAGTCACCCGACCCGGTCTTGTCGCCCACCTGCCAGTCGCGCGTTACGGCGGCGCGGATGCGGGCGCCCCCGGTGGTGTTGCCACGCAACCAATCGATCAGCATGCGCCGCTGCAAGGCGGGCAGCAACTCGCCCAGCGTCAGCTTTTGCATGGTCTGCGCCATCGCCTGGGGGGTCGTGGTGTCACGCGGGTCCCCGGGGACGGCGCTGTTCAATGCGGTCTCGGTGCGGTCCAGCCGGAACTCGGTGTCGCCGATGCGGCGGGCATAGTCATTGACCGCACCGATGCCGCCGAGCTCGGCAATGAGCAGGTTGGCGGCAGTGTTGTCGCTGTATTGCAGCGCCGCCGCACACAGGCCCGACACGGTCATGCCGGCGCCCACCGCCTTCTCGGTCACCGGCGAATAGCTGACCAGGTCGCGGGCGCCGAAGCGCAGGCGGCGCTGCAGCAGGGTCGAATCTTCCAGGCTGCGGTTGAGCACCGCGCCCACCAGCACGATCTTGAAGGTACTGCAAAACGGGAACCGCTCGCTCTGGCGGTACCCCACACGGTCCGAGGATGCGCCGCCGGCATTGTCGATGGCCATCACGCCCAGCCGGCCGCCGGATTTCTTCTCGAGCTCGGCCAGTTTCTGGGCGATCACGGTATTGTTGTCCGGCTTGGGAGCGCCCACGGCGCAGGCGTTCAGCAGGGTCGACAGGCCGCCGGCGATAAGCAGGGTACGGCGGTTGGAAGAGTGCGTCATGTTCGATTTCTTTGTCTTGTTGGTCTTGGAGGGACGGGCCGGGCGGCGCGACCCCGTGTCAGTCGCGGCGATGCCCTTTTAGTTCCATCGGCGCGCAAAAATCAGCATTGCGCTGACAGCCGGGGAGACGCCTGAAAAACATTCATCCCGGCACGCCCGCCAGGCAGGCGCGAAACTGCGACAATACGCCCTCTCAATACAAAAACAAGACCAATCGATCGCCTCAGGAGACCGCCATGCCAACGCTTGCCCACGCCGCAGCCCGCCTGCCCGCCGATTCATCCGCCCCGCAGCCTGGTTTTTCCCGTTCGGTGCGCCATCCCGGCCCGCCCGAACCCGAGCGCGTGGTCAGCCTGGCCGGCCCGGCGCGCACACTGGAATTCACCCTGCCAGCAGGGCTGTCGCTGCGTGACGCCATCGCCACCGCGCTGGCCGATGCCGGCATCGAAGGCGCTACGGTACGCTTCGAGAACCTGGCCGTGAGCGCGCATCACTTCCTGATGCCGGCGCTGCCGGTGGACGACCAGCATGCGGCCTTCTACAGCGCCCCGCATGCGATCGAACAGGGAACGCTCATCGAGTACGGCTGCGCCACCTACGGCCGGCGCGACGGTGAGCCATTCGTCCATTGCCACGCCATCTGGCGCGGTCGCGACGGCCAGCGCCAGGGCGGCCACCTGATGACCGACCAGACCATCGTCGGGGCCGACTGCAGCGCGCGCGCATGGGGCCTGGCCGATGCCACCATGCTTACCCGCTACGATCCCGAAACCAATTTCACTCTGTTCTACCCTACCCGCCTGGACGCCGGTGGCGATGCCGGCCCGGTCAACGGGGATGCCGGCGCGCGGGTGATACTGGCGCGTATCCGCCCCGACCAGGACCTGACCATGGCCGTCGAGCAGGCCTGCCAGGCGCACGGCGTCGAGCGCGCCATCGTGCGCGGCAGCGTGGGCAGCATCATCGGCGCCGAATTTGAGGATGGACGCGTGCTGGACGATCGCGCCACCGAGATCCTGGTGCGCGCCGGCGAAGTCGTGCGCACCGACCACGGCTTGCGCGCGCGCCTCGATATCGGGCTGGTCAACCCCGCCGGGCAGGTATGGGAAGGCGTGCTGGCACGCGGGCGCAACCCGGTGCTGATCTGCTTCGAGCTGGTGCTCGAGGAGCAGTGACGCCGGGCCTCAGGCGCCGACCAGTTTCCTGAAGGTCGGCAATACCGCCTCGCCCTTGAATGGCTTGACGATCCAGCCCTTGATGCCGGCGGCCTTGCCGCGCTCCTTCATGATGGGCGAGTTCTCGGTGGTCAGCATGATGATATTGACCGCCGCGTTCCCCAATTCGCCGCGGATCTTCTCGGCCATGGTCAGGCCATCCATATTGGGCATGTTGACGTCCGATACCACCAGCTTGATACCGGGGTCAGCCTTGAGCTTGGCCAGGCCATCGCGCCCGTCCACGGCCAGCGCCACGTCGAGGCCATTCTTCTTCAGGAAGTCGCCCACTTCGGTGCGCACCGTGCTCGAATCATCCACTACCAGTATCTGTGCCATGGGCCTGTCTCTTTCGGTTCGGTTGTAGGGGGTGGGCGGCTCAGAACAGCTCGAGCTCGCCGGTATCGACTTCGATTTCCTGCGCCGACACCGCAAAGTCCATGTCGGCATGGGCCGAGATGCACAACGACACATGAAAACGGCGGGTATCCGGTATGTCCACCGCCAGGTGCCGCACGTGGGTCGCATTCAATGCCTGCAGGTAAGCCGCGCAACGGCTGTCGATCACGTTCGGGGTCGACATGCCCAGGTGCGGGAAGAAGTTGCCCAGGTCGCGATTGAGCACCCCGCAGCACAGGTTGCCGCATTCGGCGATGGCATCCATGAAGGCCTGGTCACCCAGCTCGCCCGGGGCGACCTGGTTCAGGCGCGCGAAGTGGGCGCGGGTGGCGACGTCAGGCGTGAAATGGAACATCAGCATGACCCGAAACAGATACGACGACACCGTCAGCACCACCATCTGGCGCTCGTCGATCCCGGCCAGGTCGGACAGCACCGTCAGCTCGGCCGCCTGCCCGGGCGGCACCAGGCTGGCGCGCAAGGCCTGGCCCAGCAGCAGGTCGAAGCCGTCCTGCGCCGACTGGCTGAGTACGGCCGGGCTCATGCCGCCTGCACCAGGCTGTCGCGCGTGCGACGATTGATCTGCTCCAGTCCGATGACGGCACCGACGATCATCTTGCCGCCGGCCTGCAGGTCCTGGAAGGTGGTGGTGGTGATGAGGTCGTTCTGGTACAGGTTGGCGCGATAGCTCTTGGACAGCTTCTCGGCCCGCTGCGCCAGCTCGCGCACCTCGGAGGCCACCACCGCGAAGCCGCGCCCATGGGCACCGGCGCGGGCGGCCTCGATGGATGCGTTGAGCGCGACGATGACCACCTGGCTGACGATCAGCGCAAATTCGTCGTTCTTGCGATGCATCTCGCAATTGTGGGCGATCAGCACGTTCATGTCGTCGTGCCAGCGCTCGAATGTACGCATCAACCCCAAGAGGCGGCCGATGATGTCGTGCGAGGCATCGCAGTTTTCCATCATGCGCGCCAGTTGCCCGGCATTGTCACGGCCCAGCTGCAGCATCGCCTGCTGCCCTTCCACCCGGATCTGCTGCAGTCGCTGTTCGTGCTGCAGCAGCTGCTGGGCCAGCGCGTCGCGCTGGGCGCTCACCTGCTGCTGTTGCTCCAGCGCGGCCTGGGCCTGGTGCCGCCATTGCTCGACCTGCTCAGGTTCGACCAGGCCGGCGCTGCGGCGGCGCTGACGCCGCAGCAGCAAGGCCAGCGGCGCCGCCCCCAGCAACATCCCCGACACGACTAGACCCACTTCAATCATCATCATCTGCTCGCTGGTCGTGGCTCACGCCACCCGGGGCGTGGTGCCCGATGGCAACGGCAACTCGGCCATGGCGTCGGCCTCGCCCACCGGATAGGGAACATCGATACCGTCGACTTCTACCGCAATGCTGTGCGGCAGCATCACCACCACCTGGAAGCTGCGCCAGGCCGCGCCCTCGGCATGGTCGGTAAAGCGCAGCTCGATGCGGCCCTGCTCGCGGGTGACGAAATCCACCACGGCATCCATGCCCACGCCACGGCCAGACACCTCGCTGACCTCGCTACGCGTCGAGAAGCCTGGCTGCAATATCAGGCGCGCGATCTCGGCGTCGCTCAAGGCCTGGTCGACCGTGATCAGGTTCTTCTCGATGCCGATGCGGCGCACCTGCTGCATCGCCAGGCCTCGACCATCGTCCGACAGGGCCAGGTGCAGCATGTCATCCATCACTCCCATCTCGATGCGGATCACGCCAGCTTCGGGCTTGCCGGCCGCAGCGCGCGCGTCGGGCTGTTCCAGGCCATGGTCGACCGCATTGCGAATCAGGTGCATGAACACGTTCTGCAGCATCGGTGCGGCATAGCCGTGCACCACATAACCGTTATCCTCCAACTCTACCCGCGGCGTGGTCTTGCCCAGCTCGGCCGCCAGCCGGGGCAACGACTCGGTCACCGGCGCCAGCACCTGCTGCATGGTCTCGGTGCCCAGCAGGCGCAAGGTCTGGCGCACCGCATTGCGCACCGCCACCAGCTCATGCAGGTTGGCGGTATTGACATTTTCCAGCCGTTGCAGGCTTTCGTGGATGTGCCGCCGGTCCACCAGCAAGGTGTGACGCGTCCGGCCGTCGACCACCTCGCCCGCCGTCGCGCCGCGTCCCAGGGTGACCTGGTCGATACGGGCATAGCGCTCCACCAGCTCGCGCACCTGTGCCAGCTGGCGCAACAGGTGCTGCTGGTCCCAGACCGCACCGCTATGGATATGGCGCAGGTCGTCGTAGTGCTGTTCGGTGTCGTGCACGGCGTTGGCCAGGTGCAGCAAGCCGTAGGTACGGGCGTTACCCTTGATGGTGTGCATATTGCGGAACAGCTTGGCGATGGCGAAGGCGGTCGCCTGCGGGTTCTGGTGCACGATCTGCTCGTTGTCGTCCAGGAAGCGGCGGCTGCCGGCGATGAACTCCGCGAACTTGGGCCCCGGCACGGCCAGGATCTCGCCGATCAGCTCCAGCTCGCGCTTCTGCTCGTTGGCTTCGGCGGCCAGCTGGCGCAGCTCGGTCACATCGCGTACGCACAGCATCAGTCGGATCACCATGTCGTTGTCATCGGTGATGGGCGACCAGGCCAGGTCGAGTATCTTGCGGCGGCCGTCGGCCATGCGCTTTTCGACCTCGCCCACCATCAAGTGCTCGTTGAAGGTGAAGTTCATCACGTCTTCGCCGATGCAGGCGCCGCCCAGCGCGGCGATCTGGGCCTTGGCATCGGCCCCCAGGCTGGAGTCGCCAAACACCAGCTCCATGAAGTCGCGCCCGGCCACTTCGGTGGTCTCGAACACGGTTTCCAGGAAGGCCGAATATTCCGGATGCACCAGGTTGCCGTCGACGATGGTCAGGATGCCCTGCGGGATGTTCTGCAGCATGGCCTGCATGTCGGCCGTCTTCTGGCGTACCTGCGCCGAGGCCTGCTCGATCTTCTCGACCATGCCGTTGAAGGCGACGATCGACTGTCCCACCTCATCCATGCGCTGCACCGGCAGGCGCCGTGTGAAATCCTGGCTGCCGGCGATCTCGCGCATCATGCCCGCCATGCGGCTGATGGGACCGGTGATCTGGCGATACAGCAACAAGCCGATGGCCGCCAGCAGCAGCACGGCAGCGGCGGTCACCACGGTGATGGTGGCGGTGGTGGTGGTCATGCGCTCATTGAGCGAGTTGATGGCCGCGTCCTTGAACCGGGTCTTTTCGATACGCAGCGTGTCGACGATACCTTCCAGTTCGCTCTGGTATTGCATCACGCCACCGAAGAACTGCGCCTGGGCGATCTCGTTCTTGCCGGCCAGCTTGAAGCTGGCGGTGGCATCGATGGCATTGAAATATTCGTCCAGGCTCTCGCTGGCCTGCTGGACCAGCCCGCGCTGGGCCACGCCCTCGGCTTGCCGCGCCTGTTCCCGCAGTGCCTTGTGCAGCACTGCCTTCTTCGCGGCCAGTTTTTCGTTCTCCTGGGCCACCAATTGGTTGTCGGCCTCGGTCACCATCACCATGGCGGCCAGTTGCACATCCTTGAGTTGGCCCATCAGGTCGGCCGAGGCCAGTACGCTGGGCATGACGCCCTCGGTGACCGACCTGACGGCCATAGCGCTGGTGCGCGACTGCTGCATCGCGTAGCCGCCGATGCCGGCGATGGCCAGGAACGTAAGCAGGACGAGCAAAGTGATGCGAGCGCGAATAGTCATCGAATTCCCCAGGTGGTCGATCAGCGGCTGCCGGTGCAACCAGGACAGGCTCGACCTGATGCGGGCGCATTGTTGCACCCGAGTATTACTGCCGCATGACAACTTCCGGCTGTCAGCTTGGCCGGAGTCGTCCTACATCACCTTGCGAGGCTGTCCGATGTGCTGTCACCGGCACCGGCATTAAGGTAGATCGTCGCTGGCAAACCTGCCAGTTGCCTGTGCAATCGATCAACGGAGGACATATGTCATCGACACCGTCGAACAAGGCCACACCGGCTGCAACGCCAGAGCGCGCTGCCACATCGCCGCAGCCCCGCCAAGGCGGCAATCCGTTTGCCGAACAAGCCGAACGCCGTCAACAGGCGATGGCCGCCGAGAGCGAGCGCCATGCCACCCATACGGCCCACGTCGAGCCCGGCAACATACCGATCCGGCAACCCAGCAAGACCCGCAACGGCGCTTGAGTCGCGCCCTTGTTGTGCCGCTAGTGATCTACCCGATTTACCCGTAAGGAGAAACCATGCCTACCCCCTCGCTGAACCCTTCCCACCTGAAACGCTTCAGCGACAAGGTCGTGGTGGTCACCGGTGCCGCCTCCGGCATCGGCGAGGCCACGGCGCGGCGTTTTTCGGATGAAGGCGCCAAGGTGCTGCTGGCCGATCGCAACGTGGCCAACCTGGTGCGGGTGCTCGACTCGCTGCCGGTCGAGCGCACCGCCGCGCGCGAGACCGACGTCTCGGTGCAGGCCCAGGTCAAGGGCATGATCGAATTTGCCATCGAGCGCTTCGGCAAGATCGACGTACTGGTCAACGATGCCGGCATCCATGCCGCCGGGGACGTCACCGAGGTGACACCCGACGATTGGCAGCGCGTCATGGCGACCAATGTCGATGGCGTGTTCTTTGGCGCCCGCGAAGCGGTGCCGCACTTGCAGAAAAGCGGCGGCACCATCGTCAATGTGGCGTCGGTGTCGGGCCTGGGCGGCGATTGGGGCATGAGTGCCTACAACACCTCCAAGGGCGCGGTGGTCAACCTGACCCGGGTGCTGGCGATGGACCTGGCGGCCAAGGGGGTGCGCGTCAACGCCGTATGCCCCACCTTCACCCATACGGCGATGACGGCCGATATGGAAGACGATGCTGCGTTGATGCAGAAATTTGCCGAGCGGATCCCGCTGGGCCGGGGCGCGCAAGCTGTCGAGATCGCCGCCGCCATTGCCTTCCTGGCCAGTCCCGATGCCGGATTCATTACCGGCGTGAACCTGCCGGTCGATGGCGGCCTGACCGCCTCCAACGGCCAACCCGCCCAATGACAGATGATCGAGGAGCCATCATGACGACCAACACCAGTCCACTGGCGCAGGAATACGCCAACTCTACCGAAACCGCGCTGGATCACGCGCATCCAGGTGAACTGGAGCGCGCCCGTCGCGAAGGCGACAGGAAAAAACCGGAACGTGCCGACAGCAAGGCCGGGGCCGAAGCCGCGGCGAGCGAGGAGCATCCGATCTCGGTCGGCAAGCCCTGATTCGGGTGATCGCCCAACCCCATGACCGCCACCGTTGGCGGTCTTGTCACACCCGCGCTGCAAGCTCGGCAACATGACAATAATTGATTTTTTGGAGTCGACATGTCCCAAGCTGCCCCACCCGACCTGGAACGTGGCCTGCTCGAAGCCGGCCGCAATTGCTGGCGCCTGGAGCATGCCGACCGATTCAAGCTGCTCATCGATGGCGCGGCGTATTTTCGCGCCTTGCGCCAGACCCTGCTCAACGCGCGGGAGACGGTGTTCATTCTCGGCTGGGACATGGACAGCCGAACCGACCTGTTGCCCGACGGTGGCGACGACGACGGTTTTCCCCGGCAACTGGGCGATTTCCTGCACGCGCTGGTGGCGGACCGCCCCGCACTGCATATCCAGGTCCTGAACTGGGACTACGCCATGCTCTACGCGCTGGAGCGCGAATGGATGCTGGCCCGGAAGCCCGGTCGCCCACGCAATGCGCGGCTGCGTTTCCATACCGATTCGCGCCATCCCGTGGGTGCCTCGCATCACCAGAAGATCGTGGTGGTCGACGACCGGGTGGCCTTCGTCGGCGGCCTCGACCTGACCCGCTGTCGTTGGGATACCCCCGACCACGCCTGTGACAATCCGCTGCGCCGCGACCCCGATGGCAAGCCCTATGCGCCTTTCCACGATGTGCAGGCCATGGTCGACGGCGATTGCGCGCGGGCGCTGGGCGAGCTGGCCCGGCGCCGCTGGAAGCTGGCCGGCTATGCCGCATCGCGCCAGGTGCGGGGGGCAGACCATGGCCAGGGCGATCCATGGCCCGCGGACCAGGTACCGGACCTGCAGGATATCGAGGTCGGCATTTCGCGTACCGAGCCGGCCCATGACGGCCGCGCCGGCGTGTTCGAAGTGCGCCAGCTGTACCTGGACGCGATTGCCCAGGCGCGCCGCTTCCTGTTCTTCGAGAACCAGTATTTCACCTCCAACGTGCTGGCCGACGCGCTCGGCGAGCGGCTGCGCCAAGCCGATGGACCCGAAGTAATGGTGGTGTCGCCCCATACCCAGAGCGGCTGGCTGGAGCAGGCCACCATGGGCGCCTTGCGCGCGCGCATCCATCACCGGCTCAAGGGCGCGCTGGCCGGGCATGGCGAGCGCGCCCTTGCCCGCTATCAGATGTATTGTCCGCAGTTGCCGGGCCAGACCGATGGCTGCCTCAACGTCCACAGCAAGGTGTTTGCGATGGACGATCGCCTGTTCTCGGTCGGCTCGGCCAACATGAGCAACCGATCGATGGCCTTCGACACCGAGTGCAATCTCACCATCGAAGCCAGCGGCAAGCCCGAGCGCCGTGCCGAGATCCGCGCCGCGATCGCATTGATGCGCGACCGCCTGCTGGCCGAGCACCTGGGGACCGAACCGGTGGTGGTGGCCGAACACATCGCCGCCAGCGGTAGCCTGCACCAGACGGTCAGTGCGCTGCACCGCGACGACACCCGCAACATGGTGCCGCTGCAGCCACGCCTGATCCCGGAACTGGACGCCCTGACGCCCGAAAATGCCGTGTTCGATCCGGAACGGCCGATCAGCCCCGACGAAGTGGTCGACGCCTACGTACCGCACAGCGCTCGCAAGCCGGTGCCGCGCCGCATGGTCGGCCTGGGCATGCTGGCGGTGCTGCTGGTGGCATTTGCGCTGGCATGGCGTTTCACCCCCCTGAGCGACTGGATCAACCTGGGTTCGCTTATCGCCTTGGCGCGCAGCGTCGACAAGATGCCCTTCACGCCGGTGATCGTGATCGCCGCCTTCGTGGTGGCGGGCATGCTGATGGTGCCCATCACCGTGCTCATCGCGGTGGCGGGCGTGGTCTTCGGCCCCATGATGGGGGGCCTGTACGCGATTGCCGGCGTGCTGCTCAGTGCGGCGCTGGGCTTCGTGCTGGGACAATGGCTGGGGCACGATGCCTTGCGCCAGATGCTGGGTCCGCGCATCAACAACCTCAGCCGCCGCTTCGCCCAGCGTGGTATCGCCGCCATGGCGGTGATCCGGTTGTTGCCGATCGCCCCCTTTACCGTGGTCAACGTCGTGGCGGGCGCATCGCACCTGGGGCTGCGCGACTACATGATCGGCACCTTCGCCGGCATGGCGCCCGGCATCGTGCTGACCGTGATGTTCTCGCACAACCTGGCCGAGGCGATCCGCCATCCGAGCCTGCAATCGGTGCTGGTGCTGGTGGCAGTGACCGCCGCGTTGATGCTGACCGCATTCGGGCTGCAGAAGCTGCTCAAGCCGCGCCAGCAGAAGCGCCCCGCTGCCGCATCCACGGCAGCGGACAACGACCACATCGCATCGGGCCACCCGCTGCCGGCCGAGGCCAAATGACGCCTACCGCGTTGATGCCTCCGCGCGACCCGTTCGCCACCCCGGAGGCCGAGCCGGGAGGGACGGGTACCACCGAGTCCGCCGCCGCCGACAATCCGTGGCCCCTGACGGTGGCCACCTATAACATCCATAGTGCGGTAGGCACCGATGGCCGTTTCGACCCCGAGCGCATCGCCGCCGTGCTCGACGAGATCGACGCCGATGTGATTGCCCTGCAGGAGGTGCCGCTGGGCGGAAGCCGGCAAGCCAACGTACTGGAGCTGCTGCGTCAACGCACCGGCTTTCACGCCGTCGCCGGTCCCACCATGGCGAGCGCCGAAGGCAGCTACGGCAATGCAGTATTGAGCCGCTATCGGCCACTTGCCAGCGAGTGTATCGACCTGTCGTTCGGCAGCCGCGAACCGCGTGGCGCGGTCGACGCCGACATCGATTGCCATGGTCACCTGCTGCGCGTGGTGGCCACGCACCTGGGCCTGAAGCCGGCCGAGCGACGCGACCAGATCCGCCGCCTGCTGCAGGCCTTCGACACCGACCGGGCGCCGGTGATCCTGCTGGGGGACGTCAACGAATGGTTTGTATGGGGACGGACGCTACGCTGGCTGGTATCGCATTTCGAGGCCGCACCGGCGCCGCGTACCTTTCCCTCGCGCTGGCCCCTGTTTTCGCTCGACCGGATCTGGATCAGCCCGCGCAACCGCTTGCTGCAGGTGGACGTGCATCGCACGCCGCTGGCGCGCCTGGCCTCGGATCACCTGCCGCTGGTGGCGCATATCGACGGCTAGCGTCGGGCCGGCGGCCTGGGCCCGAAGTGGCGCCCCCACAGCTTGAAGGCCAGCGCGCCCCAGATCAGCAGGACCAGGGTGTTGGCCGGCAGCCAGATCATCTGGGTCCAGAAGTAATCGCTCACCCAGCGCGCCACCGTGGCGCGGCAGGCGCAGTAGTCCTCGCCCACCAGCACGCCGCCGTCGGTGACGATACTGTTGTACTGGCTCCAGACGAATGCCTGGACAAATGGAATCATCACAAAGCCCACGCCGCACCAGCGCCGCACATGGCGCGCTCGCCGCTGCAGTACCCGTGACGCAGCCGACAGGCATGGCATGGCCGCCGCATGGCCGCCTGCGATATCCGTGCCGCTTGCCTGGTCGTGCATAGATCCCCCGTGCACTCGCATCCTAGTCTTTCCCCTATCCCGCCCACTGGTCGCTCGATGGCGCCCTGTCCCATATGGCGATAGTCGTCCCGCCGGCCAGGAGGGCAGGCGCTGTAGTCATCAATCTGGTGAAAGGTAAAGCAGCGGAAGGGAAAAACCGGCATGACTGCGTACCAGCTAATGGCACGCGCAGGCTGACGCCCCAGATCCAATACGATACGTTTCGTCTCGGATTCTAGGTGTAATTAACATCGCGTTCAATAAAATTTACGCTTCTTAGCTTGCCGTGTGTCTCTTTAAAGTTGTGTGAAAGGCAATCCGGTGGGCTTGCTTACTGCAACGAAGGCGCCGGCGCGATACTGCCCAGCACCAGGTCGAGCTGGGCTTTTACCTGCCGCTCTTCGAAATCGGCGCTGCCGGTGAGCAGGCGTTGCAGAAGCGGCGCATAGAGCAGGTCGAACACCAGGTTCAGGTCGAGCTCGGCGCGGAACTCGCCGGCCTGCACGCCACGCTCGAGCACCGTCACCAGCGCTGCCCGTCGCGGTGCCAGGTAATTGTCGTTGAAGATACGCATGGTGTCGTCGTCGAACTGGGCCAGCGCGATCATTTCGCGCACCACCCGGCCGCTTTTTCCGCGCAACAACTGCGACAGGTGTGCAATATGCAGTTCGAGGTCGTTGCGCGCCGACCCGCTGTCGCCGATGGCGGGCATCGGCTCGACCGCCCGCAACAGTGCTTCCATGACCAGGGCGCTCTTGTTGGACCACCAGCGATAGATGGTGGCCTTGCCCACCCCGGCGCGCGCGGCCACACCTTCCAGCGACAGCTTGTCGAAGCCGATTTCCTCGAGCATCACGTAGGTGGCATCGAGGATGGCGTCGTGGCTGACCGCATTACGGCGGCGGCCGGTGGCCGGATCGGAAATGAAGGTGAGAGAAATGATGCGCTCCAGAAAAAGAAACCAGACTGTCCCGAGCCTTTAACGGCAGGACCGCAAACAACTTGAGCCATTTTCTGTGCGGCGACGAAGATTTCGTTGAACTTATACCAGGCGGACATTGCAAATCAGGGGGTTTGCCACCCTTGGTCCAGGCGCTTGCCGGTGCGCTCCAGGCGTGGCAGGTAACCGTGCTCGCTATCGAGCGAAAAGGCGATGCGCCGGGTGCGCCCCATCAATTCATCGCGGGCGAAGAAGCCGTAATAGCGCGAGTCGGCGCTGTCATCGCGGTTGTCGCCCAGCATCAGGTAGTGCTCGGGCGGCACCACCACCGGCCCATAGCTGCTGCGCAGGCCCGGATTGGCGTGCGCCAGGCGCACCAGGTGCGACATGCCATCGAGCCGCTCGTCGCTGTAACGGGCATCGTCGACGCCGTCGCCACTGGCCGGCGCCACGGCCACCGGGTCGTAGCGGGCGGCAGCGCCGTTGATGGTCAGCACGTTGTCGCGCAACGCGATGACGTCGCCGGGCAAGCCGACCACGCGCTTGAGCAGCAGTTCGCCGGCCTGGCGCGAATCGACCGTCACGATGTCCCCGCGCTGCGGCTCGCCCAGCCGCGCCAGGCGGATATGCGTCAGTGGCAGGCGCAGGTCGAACGCCATCTTGTCGACCAGGATGCGGTCGCCGGCCAGCACCGTCGGCATCATGGAACCACTGGGCACGACGTTGTAGTCGGCAATGGCGCTACGCAAGGCCACCATCATCAGCACGAACGCCAGCCAGGCCTTCAATGACTTCATCGTTTCACCGTCTCACCGTTGCGCCCATGCCGCCGGCGCACTGCCCAGCGGTCCGGCCGCCAGTGTCCACCGCACCGGCACGCCGTCGATCTCGAGCGCGGTGCGCAGGCGTCTTGCCGGCCCCCAGGCCGTCTGTTCCAGCCACTGGTCGAGGTCGCCGGCGCGCTCGGGCGCCAGCGCCTGCTGCGCCTGCGGCGGCTGGCAAGTCAGCAGCACCGCCGTGCGCGCCAGCGACATGCGCCAATCGCTGCCCGCGCCTTGCTGCCAGCGGCGCGTGAGCCCGCGCAGGGCGGCCGCTGCCATCAGGTATCCGGTGGCGTGGTCCAGCGCCTGCACCGGCAATGGCGTAGGCTGGTCGCGGGCGAGCCGATGCATACCGGCGTGGGCGATGCCGGCGCTCATCTGCACCAGGCTGTCGAAACCCCGGCGGCCGGCCCAGGGGCCGCTCCAGCCATAGGCGTCGAGCGCGACATCGACCAGCGCGGGATTGCACTGGCGGCG
This sequence comes from Herbaspirillum sp. YR522, assembly GCF_000282575.1. Taxonomy (GTDB): domain Bacteria; phylum Pseudomonadota; class Gammaproteobacteria; order Burkholderiales; family Burkholderiaceae_D; genus Herbaspirillum. The sequence continues at coordinate 66,532 of NZ_AKJA01000134.1, forward strand.
CCAGTGCCGCCCCAGGCCCAGGCCTTCGAGCGCACCGCCGCGGTAGCCATGCACCAGCACATCGGCCTGTTCCAGCAATGCCACGAACACCGCCCGCTGCGCCGGCACGCGCAGGTCTAGCCGCGCACAACGCTTGCCCAGTGTCATGTCGGGCACCACCCCGGGCTCGTCCCACCAGTGCGGGTCGATCCGCAATACCTCGGCACCCAGCCCGGCCAGCATCCGGGTGGCGGTGGGCCCGGCCAGCACCCGCGTCAGGTCGAGCACGCGCACGCCGGCCAAGGGGCGCGCCGGATCGGGGTTGCCGCTTGGGCGCCAGCGCGCCTCGAAGCGCTCATGCGCCACCAGCGCCTCGCTGGCCACGGCCTGGCCCTGCGGATGCGCCTGCCACTGCGCCTGGCTGCGCATCTCGGCCGCGCAGCCGCCGTTGTCGACGATCGCCTGTTCCAGTTCGATGCCGCGCCAGCCGGCCACCGCGCTGGCAACCTGCTCGCGCTGCGACTGCGGGTCCAGCCCCAGCACCTGCAGCGCCCTGGCCCGATGATGCGGGGCATTGGTATGCAGCCGGATCCAGCCATCGCCGCAGCGATAGTCCCCCGCCACGGCGTCCCATAATGCCGGCGGGGTCCAGCCCTCAGGACGTATCGAGCTGGAAAACCACATCGACGCCAGGCGCCGGTCGCAGCGCACGGCGCGCCCACGACCACCCATGGCCTGGGCCAGTTCGCCTGCCGCCAGCCCGGCCGCGGCAATCGATGCCTGCGCCAGGTCGCTCACCCCGAACACCGACGGCAGGTCGCCGTGGCCGGCCAGCTGCACCCCCGCCAGTTGCGTGGCGTCGCCGTCCAGCGCCTGCCAGATCAGCGATAGCATGTGCCCCGCCAGGGGCGCGGCAGCAGGGTTCGACGGCGAAGAATCATCCATGATCGTTCCTTGTTATGGCTTCACGCCTGCAGTCAGGCGCACCATTATTGCTCGTCCTGCAAAATCGCGCGCGGCACCGCTTGGTTACTCCTGCCTTGGCTGGCGCGGTGGATTTACATCATCGCGTCATGCATGATTGCGAATAAGAATTGTTCCAACTATAATCAGCGGCTTGCGCACTGCCGTTTGCGGCACGACGCCAGTCCTGATCCAGCTGCTGCCGCCACGATCATTGCCCGGGCGCCATTGCGTTCGCTCCGTCCAATTTCCCGTCCGATAGCCTGCCATCGTGGCCAATTCCAGCAATCCGCCCCTGGGCGATCCTTTCGAGCAGGTCTACAGCAACCATCATGGCTGGCTGCACACCTGGCTGTGGCGGCAGCTCGGTTCGCGCGACGATGCCGCCGAACTGGCGCACGACACCTTCCTGCGCCTGCTGGCCAGCCAGCAATCATCGCAATTGCAGCAACCGCGCGCCTACCTGCGCACCGTGGCACACGGCTTGCTGGTGAACCACTGGCGTCGGCTGGAACTGGAGCGGGCCTACCTGGAAGCGCTGGCCGCGCGGCCCGAGGCGCTGCAACCGTCGGCCGAGCAACGCTCGCTGGTGCTGGAGACGCTGCAACGTATCGATAGCCTGCTCGACCGATTGCCGGCCCGTGCGCGGCAGGCCTTCCTGCTGTCCCAGCTCGATGGCATGACCTACCTGGCCATTGCCGGTGAACTGGGCGTGTCCGAGCGCATGGTCAAGAAGTACATGGCCCAGGCGATGTTGCAGTGCATGCTGCTGATCCAGTCCTGATCCTTCCCCCTACCGCTTCTGCTCGCCATCCGCCATGCACGACCGCCTGCACCTGTCCCGCCCCGCCGAGCTGCCGATGGCTGCCGAGGCGCCCACGTTCGAGCAGTTGCAGCAGGCCGCCGAGTGGTTCGCGATACTGCGCGCCGATGACGCCGACGCCACCCAGCAACAGCGCTGGCACCAGTGGCTGGAGCGCGATGCCCGTCACCATGCAGCCTGGAAGCGGGTCGAAGCCGTCAATGCCGAATTCGGGCTGCTGCCCGCCTCGGTCGACCACCGGGTACTGTCGCGCGATGGCAGGCGTCGTCGGCGCGTGGTCAAGACGCTGGCCTGGCTGGCCACCGGAGCGGGAGTGGCGGGTTCGCTGGGCAGTACGCCGCCGGTACGCGACTATGTAGCGGGGCTCGACGCCCAGTTCCGCACCGCGCGGGGCCAGACCAGCCAACAGCAGCTGGCCGATGGCAGTACCTTGTGGCTCAACACCGCCAGCGCCGCCGACGCCGCCTTTGACGACCAGCTTCGGCGCATCGCGCTGTACCGGGGCGAGATCATGGTCCAGACCGCGCACGATGCGCACCAGCCGGCGCGGGCGCTGGTGGTCGATACCCGGGCCGGTCGCATGCAGGCCCTGGGCACGCGGTTCCTGGTCAGGCTCGAGGGCCAGCAGGTCGGCTTGACGGTGCTGCAGGGCCGGGTCCGGATCACCCCTGCCGGCGCCGGCCTGGCGGCCTCGCGGGTGATCCAGTCCGGGCAACGGGTACGCTTTGATCGCGATGGCATCGGCGCCGCTGGCGCCGCCGACGACAGCCATGCGGCCTGGACCCGGCAATTGCTGATGCCCGACGGCATGCGCCTGGATGAATTCCTGGCCGAACTGGCGCGCTACCGTCCGGGCTACCTGGGCTGCGCGCCCGAAGTGGCTGGCCTGCGGCTGGTCGGGGTGTACCCCATCGGCGACACCGATCGCGTGCTCAGGGCGCTGGAAGCGACACTGCCGGTGCGCGTCAGGCGCATCTCGCCGTGGTGGGTCACGGTGCAGCCGGCCGCGCCCAGTTGAAGCACGCAGTTGAAGCAAATCGCCCGGGATGTTGCCCTTGCGGTTCCCTTTTTTGCGCTTCGCTTGGCATTGCTGGTATCAAGCCACCCGACTTCGAGAAAGCAAGCACCATGCGCTGTGCGCCCCCTGCCCGCCCCTGCCGCCCCACCCGTATTGCCGCCATGCGCACGCTGTTGGCTGCCGTCGGCCTGGGCTTGCCCTTGCTGAGCGCGCCGCCGGCGCTGGCGCAGGGCAGCACGCCACCGGCCAGCCAGGTGCGCGGCTACCTGGTGGCTGCCGGCCCGCTGGGTCGAGCGCTGCGCCAGTTCGCCGCTGACGCCGGCATCCTGCTGTCGGCCGATGCCCGCCTGACGGCCGGCAAGCACAGTGCCGGATTCACCGGCAATGCCAGCGTCGAACAGGCGCTAGAGCGCTTGCTGGACGGCACCGGCCTGGCCGCGGTGCGCCAGCCCGATGGCGGTTTCGTGGTGATCGATGCCGCCGCCACCGGCGCCAGCGCCGAGGGCCGCTTGCCGCAGGTTGCGGTGCTCGCGACGGCCAGCGACCAAGCCGACGGCACCTATCGTGCCGTACCCGATGCCAGCACCCTGCGCGGCAATGCCGCGCCCCTCGAGGTGCCCCAGGTGGTCAACGTGGTGCCGGCGCAGGTGCTGCGGGACCAGCGCCCACGCAACCTCGACGACGCGTTGGCCGGCGTGTCGGGCCTGACCCAGGGCAATACGCTGGCCGGCACCCAGGACACCATCATGAAACGTGGCTTCGGCGGCAACCGCGACGGTTCCGTCATGCGCGACGGCATGCCACTGGTGCAGGGGCGCGCCTTCAACAGCACCGCCGACAGCGTGGAAGTGCTCAAGGGCCCCGCCGCGCTGCTGTATGGCCTCATGGATCCGGGCGGGGTGGTCAACATCGTGACCAGGAAGCCGCAGTCGACCCGCTACGACCAACTGTCGTTCACCGGTTCGACCTATGGCCACGGCAAGCATGGCGGCCAGCTCACGCTGGACAGTACCGGGCCGATCGCCGACAACGGGCTGGCCTACCGGCTCATCGTCGACCGTACCGACCAGAACTACTGGCGCGACTTCGGCCAGGTCCAGGAGACCCTGGTCGCGCCCTCGCTGGCCTGGTACGGGCCCGACACCCAGGCAGTGTTGTCGCTGGAACAGCGTCGATACCTCTATCCGTCCGACCGCGGCACGTCGATCGACCCGCGCACCGGGCGGCCGCTCGACATCCCGCCCGAGCGCCGCCTGGACGAGCCATACAACGTCATGCAGGGCACCAGCGAGACCGCCCAATTGACGCTGGACCACCGCATCGATGCGCACTGGAAGGGCCACCTGGGCCTGAGCTACAACCGCGACGCCTATGACGCCAACCAGATGCGCATCACCGCCGTCGACCCGGCCGCCGGCACGCTCACACGAGGCAACGACGGCACCCGCGGTGCGGTCTCGACCGACAGCTACGCGATCGGCTACGCGGCCGGCTCGCTGGAACTGGGTGGCTTTCGCCACGACCTGCAACTGGGCGCCGACATCGAATACCGGCGCATCTACCGCCGCGACCTGGTGCGCGGCGCCGTCGGCAGTTTCAGTTACCTCGACCCTGCCTATGGCCGACTTTCGCCGTCCAGTGCGGTGTCGGATCCGGACAGCGCCCAGACCGACCTGCTGCACAACCGATCGCTGTTCATGCAGGATGCGCTGCACCTGGGGCAGCGCTGGATCATGGTGGCCGGCTTGCGCTACCAGGACTACCGCCAATTGGCCGGACGCGGCCGTGCATTCAACGCCAATACCGACCTGTCGGGCCAGAAGTGGCTGCCACGCGCCGGCCTGGTCTTCAAGCTGGCGTCGCAGCTGTCGCTGTACGCCAGCTACAGCAAGTCGCTCAAGCCGACCGCCACCATCGCGCCGCTGGCCAGCGGCGCCGTCATCGATTCGGCCGTTGCACCGGAACAGGCAAGCGCCTGGGAAGGCGGCATCAAATATGACCATCCCGATGGCCTCACCGCGACCCTGGCCGTGTTCGACATCCGCAAGCGCAACGTCCTGGTATCGCAGTTCAACAACGGCACCGGCCTGACCGAATGGCGGACCTCGGGCGCGGCGCGCTCGCGCGGCATCGAACTGGACCTGACCGGCCAGTTGAGCGAGCGCCTGGCGCTCATCGGCAGCTTCGCGCAGCTCGACGCCAGGACCACCGAAGACCCGCTGTATGCCGGCCTGCGGCTGTGGAACGTGGCCCGGCGCACCGCGTCGCTGTCGCTGGCCTATGATGCCGGCGCCATCGCCGGCGGCGACAAGCTGCGGCTGGGCGGCGGCGCACACCATGTAGGCCAGCGTCCGGGCGACTCGGCCAACAGCTTTCTCCTGCCGTCATATACCGTGGCCGACGCCTTTGCCACCTACGACACCCGCATCGGCGGGCGCGACCTGAGGTTCCAGTTCAACATCAAGAACCTGTTCAACAAGACCTACTACACCTCCAGCGCCAACCAGTACTTCGTGTCGCTGGGCGAGGCCCGCCAGTTCTCGCTGACCACTTCGCTGGCGTTCTGAGCAGGCACGCCGGCGGCGGCGCCCCAAGCTGTCAGAAATGTCATCCAGACGTCAGCCTGACGTCGAGCACCACCGCTTACAGTGAAATCCTGTGCCGGCCATGGCGGTCCACGCGCATTGGGGTGCGTTGCCGCCAGCCGGTCGTCGTCACCTTTCATGCGCCCTATGCCCGACCTGTTCCGTCCTGATGCAGCCAGTGCCAGCGTTCGTCGTTTCACTCATCCAACAACCACGATCCCCTTCCGCGCCAGACGGGGAATGACGACGCTGCTGCTGGCGGCATCGCTGGCCGGCTGTGCGGTCGGGCCCGACTATGTCACCCCGGCCATGGAGCTGCCGCAGGCCTACAAGGAAAACGGCCCCTGGAAGCTGGCCACGCCCGGCCAGATCGACCCTGGCCAGCGCTGGTGGCAAGCCTATGGCGACCCCCAGCTCGATGCGCTCATCGAGCGCGCCAATGCCGCTAACCAGAACATCGCCCAGGCCGAAGCTCAATACCGCCAGGCCAGCGCCGCGGCGCAATTGGCCCGTGCATCGTTGTGGCCGACCGTCGGCGCCAACCTCGGCGCCAGCCGGGCGCAAACCAATGCCAACGGCGTGCAACGCCTCAACGACACCTATAGTGCCGGGCTCAATGCCTCGTGGGAGGCCGACATCTGGGGCCGCATCCGGCGCTCGGCCCAAGCCGGCGACGCCACTGCCGAGGCCAGCGCGGCCAACCTGGCGGCGGCGCGCCTGTCGATCCAGGCCACCCTGGCCCAGAACTACCTGCAACTGCGCGTCACCGACCTGCAACGCGACCTCTACCGACGCACCGTGGATGCCTATACCCGGTCGCTGCAGCTGAGCTCGCGCCAATACGACGCCGGCACCGCGCTGCGCTCGGACGTGGCGCAGGCCGAAACCCAGCTGCGCTCGGCCCAGGCCCAGCTGGTCGACCTCGACGCCACCCGCAACCAGCTCGAACACGCCATTGCGATCCTGACCGGCCAGGCGCCGGCGATGTTCTCGCTGGCCCCATGGCCGGCCGCGGCCGGCCAGTCCGAACAGCAGGCGATGGACGCCAATGCCGCCCAGCTGCAGGCCAGCCTGCCGCAGATTCCCGTCGGCCTGCCGTCGCAACTGCTGGAGCGGCGTCCCGACATCGCCGTGGCCGAACGCCAGGCAGCCGCCGCCAACGCCAATATCGGCGTGGCGCGCGCGGCCTACTTCCCGACCTTGACGCTGTCGGCCAGCGGCGGCTACGGCAGCGTGGCCTTTGCCCAGTTGTTCGATACCCCGAGCCGGGTGTGGTCGCTGGGCTCGGCGCTGGCGGCGACCCTGTTCGACGGCGGCGCCCGCTCGGCCCGCAACGACCAGGCCGTGGCCGCCTTCGACGCGGCCGTGGCGCAATACAAGCAGACCGTGCTGGTCGGCCTGCAGGAAGTCGAGGACAACCTGTCGACCCTGCGCGTGCTGGAACAGGAAAGCGCACTCCAGGCGCAGGCGGTACGGTCGGCGCAACTGGCGCAGCGCCTGGCACTGAGCCAGTACCAGGCCGGCACCGTGACCTATCTGTCGGTGGTCACCACCCAGGCCACCGCGCTGACCAACCAGCGCACTGCAGTGACGCTGCTGGGACGCCAATTGCTGGCCAGCGTGGCCCTGATCAAGGCCACCGGCGGCGGTTGGCACCAGGCCGCCGACACTGCCCGTTAATCCCCTGCCCCCATCCCATTACGAGCTCCAGGCATGACTACCCGACCCAAGCTGTTGCAACGCCCTTGCCTCACCGTGACCATCGGCGCCCTGTTGCTGGCCACCAGCGCCGGCGGCGGCTGGCTCTATGCCCAGCGCGCCCAGGCCACCGCCAAGCCCGATGGCAAGCCGGCGCCGCCGGTCTCGGTAACGCTGGCGCGGGTGCAGCAACGCGACCTGCCGCTGTACCTGGCCGGGGTCGGTACCGTCACCGCCAACGCCAGTGTCACGGTCAAGACCCGCATCGACGGCCAGCTCGACCGGATCGGCTTCGTCGAAGGCGAAGAAGTCAGGAAGGGGCAGGTGCTGGCGCAGATCGACCCGCGCGCCCTGCAGGCCCAACTGGCCCAGGTGGAGGCCACGCGCGCCCGGGACGCGGCGCAACTGGCCAATGCACGCCTGGACCTGCAGCGCTACACCACGCTGCGCGCCCAGGACGCCGCCACCCAGCAGCAGCTCGATACCCAGAAGGCGCTGGTGAGCCAGCTCGAGGCGGCCGTCAAGACCGACGAGGCGCAGATCGGCTACGCCCGGGTGCAACTGGGCTATACCACCATCACCGCGCCGATCTCGGGGCGGGTCGGGGCGCGCCTGGTCGACCCCGGCAATATCGTCCACGCCAGCGACGCCACCGGGCTGGTGGTGATCAACCAGATCGATCCGATCACGCTGGTCTTCACGCTGCCCGAGGCCGCGGTGCCGGCCATCAACCGCGCCATGCAGCAAGGTAGCGAGCCGCTCAAGGTCAGCGCCTATGCCCGCGACTCGCAAGAAGCCCTGGCCAGCGGCAAGCTGGTGCTGCTGGACAACCAGATCAATACCGGCAACGGCACGGTGCAGCTCAAGGCCCGCTTTGCCAACGCCGGCCACAAGCTGTGGCCGGGGCAGTACGTCAACGTCCGCCTGCAGATGGACGCCCATGGCCAGGCGCTGACGGTGCCGGCTGCGGCCATCCAGCGTAACCAGCAAGGCACCTACGTGTACCTGGTCGATGACCAGGACCAGGCCGCCATGCAGCCGGTCAAGCTGGAGCGTATCCAGGACGGCATCGCCGTGCTACCCGCCGACGGCCCGCTCAAGGCTGACCAGCGCGTGGTAATCGATGGTCATTACAAGCTGCGCCCCGGCGCCCGGGTCATCGATGGCAGCGCTGCCAAGGGAAATGCCAAGTGAGTGTCTCGACCGCCTTCATCAAACGCCCCATCGGCACCACGCTGCTGGCCATCGCCATCCTGCTGGTCGGCGCGGCGGTGTGGCCGCTGCTGCCGGTGGCGCCCCTGCCGCAGGTCGACTTTCCGACCATCCAGGTGTCGGCCAGCCTGCCGGGCGGCAATCCCGAGACCATGGCCTCCAACGTGGCCCAGCCGCTGGAACGGCAGTTCTCGCTGATCGCCGGCTTGTCGCAGATGACCTCGCAGAGCGCACTGGGCACCACCCAGATCACGCTGCAGTTCGACCTCAACCGCAATATCGACGCCGCCGCGCTGGATGTGCAGGCCGCCATCAACGCCTCCACCGGGCAGTTGCCGGCCAACATGCCGAACCCGCCCACGTTTCGCAAGATCAATCCGGCCGATTCGCCGATCCTGATCATGTCGGTACAGTCCGAGGCCTTGCCGCTGACGGTGGTCAACGATTATGCAGACAATATCCTGGCGCAGCAGATCTCGCAGATCTCCGGGGTCGGGCTGGTCAACGTCAACGGCGCCCAGAAGCCGGCCGTGCGCATCCAGGTCGATCCGACCAAGATCGCCACGCTGGGGTTGAGCCTGGAAGACATCCGCGGCGTGATCGCCACCACCACCGTGAACCAGCCCAAGGGTACCGTCGATGGCGTGCGCCAGAGCTTTACCGTCTACACCAACGACCAGCTGCTCAAGGCCGAGCAATGGAACGACATGGTGCTGGCCTGGCGCAATGGCGCGCCGATACGGGTGCGCGATGTCGGCGTGGCCGTCGATGGGCCGGAGAACAACAAGATCGCCGCCTGGGCCTTTGCCGGCGCCGCCGGCCGCGAGGGCAACACCATCAGCAACGGGCGCTCGATCGTGCTGGCGGTGACCAAGCAGCCGGGCGCCAACGTGATCGAGACCGTGGGTCGCATCAACGCCGCCATGCCGCGCCTGCGCGCGGCGATCCCGGCGGCGATCCACATCAATACCCTGGTCGACCGCACCCAGACCATCCGCGCGTCGGTGGAAGACGTCGAATTCACGCTGGTCCTCACCATTGCACTGGTGGTGATGGTGATCTTCGTGTTCCTGCGCAATGTGGCCGCCACCTTGATCCCCAGCATCACGGTACCGCTGGCGATTTTGGGCACGGCCGCGGTCATGTATGTGGTCGGCTACAGCCTCGACAACCTGTCGCTGATGGCCTTGACCATTGCGGTGGGCTTCGTGGTGGACGACGCCATCGTGATGCTGGAGAACATCTATCGCTACGTCGAGGAGGGGATGGAACCGATGCAGGCCGCGCTCAAGGGCGCCGCCGAGATCGGCTTTACCATCATCTCGATCTCGGTGTCGCTGGTGGCCGTGTTCATTCCGCTATTGCTCATGGGTGGCATCGTGGGCCGGCTCTTCCGTGAGTTCGCCGTGACGGTGACGCTGACCATCGGGGTCTCGGTGATCATCTCGCTGACCCTCACGCCGATGCTGTGCTCGCGCTTCCTGAAGAACCAGCACGGCCAGCAGCACGGCCGCCTGTACCAGTGGTTCGAGCGTGGCTTCGACGCCATGCTGGGCGGCTACAAGCGCGGGCTGGACCTGGTGCTGCGCCACCAGTTCCTGACCCTGCTGGGCTTCATCGCCACGGTGGCGGTGACGGTGGCCCTGTTCGTGTTCATCCCCAAGGGCTTCTTCCCGCAGCAGGACAACGGCGTCATCGTCGGCTTTGCCGAATCGGCCCAGGACACCTCGTCCTCGGCCATGCACGAGCGGCTGCTCAAGGTGGCCGACGTGGTGCGCCAGGACCCCGACGTGCTCGGCTTTGCCATGAGTGCCGGCGCGACCACCTTCAACACCGGCCAGTTCTTCATCGCCCTCAAGCCCAAGGACGAGGGCCGCAGCGCCGACGCCGGCGAAGTGATCGCCCGCCTGCGCCCCAAGGTGGCGCGGGTGCAAGGGGTGAACCTGTTCATGCAGGCCAGCCAGGACATCAACGTCGGCGGCCGCCTGGCGCGCACCCAGTACCAGTACACCCTGACCGATACCGACCTCGACGAACTCAACACCTGGGCGCCGCGCATGCTGGAGCGCCTGCGCAAGTTGCCCCAGCTCACCGATGTCGCCTCGGACCAGCAGAACTCGGCGGCCACCGCCACCATCACCATCGACCGTGCGCGCGCCTCCAGCTTCGGCATCTCACCCTCGCTCATCGACGCCACCATCTATGACGCCATCGGCCAGCGCCAGGTCGCGCAGTATTTCACCCAGATCAACAGCTACCGGGTGGTGCTGGAAGTGACGCCCGAGCTGCAGAAGGACCCGGCGCTGTTCAACAAGCTCTATCTCACCTCGCCGGTGACCGGCCAGCAGGTGCCGCTGTCGACCTTCGTCAGCGTCGACACCACCCGTACCGGTTACCTGTCGATCAGTCACCAGAGCCAGTTCCCGGCCGTGACGATGTCGTTCAACCTGGCCCCGGGCGTGTCGCTGGGCGAGGCGGTCGACATCATCGGCAAGACCAAGGAAGACATGGGCGTGCCGCAAACGCTGGTGGGCAACTTCCAGGGTACGGCCAAGGCATTCGGCGATTCGCTGGCGTCGCAACCGTACCTGATCGCGGCCGCCCTGATCGCCGTCTATATCGTGCTGGGCCTGCTCTACGAGAGCTACATCCATCCGCTGACGATTCTCTCGACCCTGCCCTCGGCCGGCGTCGGGGCGCTGCTGATCCTGATGGCCGGCGGCTATGACCTGTCGGTGATCGCCTTGATCGGCATCATCCTGTTGATCGGCATCGTCAAGAAGAACGGCATCATGATGATCGATTTCGCCCTCACCGCCGAGCGCGAACGGGGCATGGCCCCGCAGGAGGCGATCTACCAGGCCTGCCTGCTGCGTTTCCGGCCGATCATGATGACCACCATGTGCGCCCTGCTGTCGGGCCTGCCGCTGATGCTGGGGCATGGGGCAGGTTCCGAGCTGCGCCGTCCGCTGGGCTTTGCGATGGTCGGCGGGCTGCTGCTGTCGCAGGCGCTGACCCTGTTCACCACGCCGGTGGTGTACCTGTACCTGGACCGCGCACATTATTGGTACATCAACAGGAAGCAAGCACGTATCGCGCGTCGCGCGGCCCGGCAGCATTGAAATGCGGCGGGCGCGTTAGAATCCACGGGTGCCCCGGCGCGCCGATGATCAACGATGAAATCGCTCATTGCGCTTGTTCATTGACCGCACAGGGCACGAGGAGACCAGATGAAGATATTGATAGTCGAAGACGAGCAGAAGATGTCCGATTACCTGTGCAAGGGATTGACCGAGCAGGGCTGCGCGGTCGACCTCGCCGCCAACGGCATCGACGGCCAGCACCTGGCGATCCAGCATGACTACGACGTGATCGTGCTCGACGTGATGCTGCCCGGCCTGGACGGCTTCTCGGTATTGCGCTCACTGCGCACCGTCAAGCAGACGCCGGTGATCATGCTGACCGCGCGCGACAGCGTCGAGGACCGGATCAAGGGCTTGCACGAAGGGGCCGACGACTACCTGATCAAGCCGTTCTCGTTTCTCGAGCTGCTGGCGCGCCTGCAGGCACTGACCCGTCGTGGGCGCGCGCAGGAACCGGCACAGCTGCGTATTGGCGACCTGCAGATCGACCTGCTCAGCCGCAAGGCGTTTCGCGCCGGCACCCGCATCGACCTGACCGCCAAGGAATTCGCGCTGCTGGCGGTGATGGCGCGACGCCAGGGCGAGATCCTGTCCAAGACCGCCATCGCCGAACTGGTGTGGGACATGAACTTCGACAGCAACACCAATGTGGTCGAAGTGGCCATCAAGCGCTTGCGCGCCAAGATCGACACGCCGTTCGAACAGAAGCTGCTGCACACCGTGCGCGGCATGGGCTATGTGCTCGAGCCGCGCGCCGCGGCCGACGCCGTGAGCGACTGATGCTGCTGCGCCAATCGATCACCGCGCGCCTGGTCTGGATGTCGGCCGCCTCGGCGCTGCTGATCTTCGCGCTGACCGGCATCGTGCTCTATGCCATGCTCAAGGGCGAGCTGCTGCGCCACGAACGCGACGGCCTGGCCACCACCCTCAACGACATCAGCTACCAGATCGGCCGCGCCGGCAACACCGAGCGCTGGGCGCGGGTGCAGACCAAGCTGGCGGCGCTGTCGCAGGCCGATACCCGGGTAGCGTTCTGGATCTCGGGCCAGGACCCGCGTTTCGTGTATGGCGAGCTGGGCCAGCTGGCCCAGCAAGGCGGCACCGCCGACAACAGCGTGGGCATGCTGTACCTGCCGGGCAAGCAATATCCGCTGCACACCATGAGCCGCACCCTGCCCGGCTTCGAGGAACGACCGCCGGTGCGGGTCACGGTCGGTATCGACACCGAACCCTATTTCGAGATGCGGCGCTCGTTCCTGGTGGCCACCGTGACCATGTCGCTGCTGGGCATCGTGCTGGCGGTCATTTCCAGCTACTGGATCGCCCGCGCCGGGCTGGCGCCGCTGCGCCGCATGTCGGCCCGGGCCCAGGACGTGTCGCCGCGCATGCTATCGGCGCGCATAGCGATCGAATCGCTGCCGCTGGAACTGTCGGACCTGGCGCGCGCCTTCAATGGCGCCCTCGAGCGCATCGAGGACGCCTACACCCAGCTTGAATCGTTCAATGCCGACGTCGCCCACGAATTGCGCACGCCGCTGGCCACCCTGATCGGCCAGACCCAGGTGGCGCTGGCGCGCGAGCGCAGCGCCGGCGAATTCAAGGACGTGTTGCAGTCGAACCTGGAAGAGCTCGACCGCATGCGCTCGATCGTCAACGACATGCTGTTCCTGGCCCGTTCCGACCAGGGCGAGGCGGCCACCGCGCTGGTCCAGGCGCGGGTGGCCGACGAAGTGCAGAAGACGGTCGATTTCTTCGAGTTCGTGCTGGACGATACCGGCCTGCGCATCGAGGTCACCGGCGACCTGGAGGCCAGCGCCATGATGGAGACGGCATTGTTTCGCCGCGCCCTGACCAACCTGGTCCAGAACGCGATCCAGCATTCGCCGCCGCAGGCCTGCATCGGCATCGAGATCGCGACCCAGGACGAGGGCGTGCGGGTGGCCGTGACCAATCCCGGCCAGGCCATCGATGCGCGCCACCTGCCACGCCTGTTCGACCGTTTCTACCGCGTCGACAGCGCACGCCACGACAGCAACGGCAGCCACGGCCATGGGCTGGGACTGGCGATCGTCAAGGCGGTGGCGCGCATGCATGGCGGGCGTGCCTTTGCCAGCAGCGATGGCGGCTACAACAGCATCGGCTTCACGCTGGCCGGCACCCCGCTGCCACATTCGCTTGCCATTTCTTGACACTGGTAAAGTCGGCAACTCGATCACGCAGTTGGCGGTCTGTCAGGTATCGTCAACAACGGAAAGAGACCATGCCAAGCAACGTCATCATCAAGCACACCATCCTGGCGCTGGCCAGCTGCGCCGCACTGGGCACGGCCGCCATGTCGCAGGCGCAACAGCCGGGCCCGCCACCGGGCCATGAACAGCGCCACGGCGGTGACCACGCTGCGCAGCAACGCTACGACTTCCGCGATGCCGACCGCGACCAGCTGCGTCGCCACTACGATGGCGATCTCAAGCGCGTCGACCGCGATCACCGTCCGGACTTCCACGCCGGCCAGCCAGTGCCGAGCGCCTATCGGGGCAAGATCAAGCCGCTGCCGCAAAATGTGCGGCGCGACCTGCCACCGCCGCCGCGCGGCTATCAGATGGGCTACTACGGGGGCTATGCGGTCGTGTACGACCCGGTCAGCTTCACCATTCTGCAGGTAATGGATATCTTGCGGTAGGCGCATCGCGCCATCCCGGTGAGCGCCGGGATCCCTTGCTGCCTGCTGCCTGCTGCCTGCTGCCTGCAGCCGTCCGGCAGGCGGCGGGCTTATTGATGTTGCATCACGCTGCGAATACCTGTTGCAGCCTCTCCAGTGTGTCGCATACCGTCTGTCACCAGGTTTCACTCCCGCCCCAACACCTCCGTATGCCCCCACTTGCCCGAGCGGCATAGTTCATCGGTGACGTCGAGCACCAGTTGCTCCACCGCGGCGGCGGCCGTGGTCAAGGGGATGTTCTTGGACGCACACAGCACCAGGGTGCGCGAAATGCGTTGCCCGGCGATGCTGTGGGCCACCATCTCGCCGCGCTCGAATTCGGCCAGCAAGGGTGCCACCGGCAGGATGGTGGCGCCGATATCGGCCAGGATGGCGGACTTCAGGATCGCCACCGAATTGATCTCGATCACGTGTTCCAGGCTCATGCCGTTGGCCCGCACCAGGTTCTCGATGCGCGGGCGCACGCCATGTGCCAGGCCGGGCAGGATCAGTGGCGCCTGGATCGCGCGCGCCAGCGTCACCCCGCGCTTGCCGGTCGCGCCATATTGCGACTTGGCGCGCGTGATGTAGAGCATTTCTTCCTCGATCATGGGCGTGGCGGCGAAGGACGACAGCTGGCCATCGTCGAACAGCACCGCCAGGTTGATGCGACCGGACTTGAGCTGGGTAACCAGGTTGCCGGTCAGCTCCTCGGTCAGCTGCAGCGTGATCTCGGGGTAGGTCGAGCGCACCGCGTTGAGCAAGGGCAGCGCCAGCGCGTTGGACACGCTTTGCGGGATGCCCAGCGCCACCGTGCCCGACGGTTTGTCGGTCGACTGCGCCACCGCCTGGCGGGCGTCCTGCACCTGCTTGAGAATGGCCAGCGCATGCTCGTAGAACAGTTTGCCCGGGTCGGTGGCGATCACCCCTTGCGCCGAACGGTGCAGCAGCTGCGCCGCCAGTTCATCCTCGAGTTGGCGGATCTGCTGGGTCAGTGCCGGTTGCGCGATGTGCAGCACCCGTGCCGCGCGCGACAGCGATCCATGGTCGACGATGGCGACGAAATACCGCAGTTGACGCAATTCCATGTCACACCTGTGTCCGTTTGAATAACCCGCATGCTACCCGCCCCCCGGGCCGGCGGTAAATAGATTCAATTGACAGCGCCCCTGCCCTGCCCTAGATTGAACCCACTTCGCCCTGCCAAGACAGGGCAAGCACAACAATGACAAACGAGACCGCGCCGAGCGCCGCCGTGCCCACTATAGGACGCCGCCCCCATGAAACTGCATTTCATCGATAACCGCTGGGTCGCGCCCGCCGGCGTCGACAGCATTGCCGTCGTCGACCCATCCGACGGCCAGGTATTCGAGCACATCGCCCGTGGCAACGCCGACGACGTGGCGCGCGCCGTCGGCGCCGCGCGCCGCGCCTATGAAGGCGCCTGGAGCAAGCTGTCGGCTGCCGAACGCGGCAGGCTGCTGCTCAACCTATCGGCCAGCCTGCAGGCGCACCAGGAAGAACTGGCCCAGATCGAGGCGCGCGACTGCGGCAAGCCGTTGAAGCAGGCCCGCGCCGATGCCGCCGCCATCGCGCGCTACTTCGAGTTCTATGGCGGTGCCGCCGACAAACTGCACGGCGACACCATTCCCTACCAGGCCGGCTACACGGTGCTGACGCTGCGCGAACCGCACGGCGTGACGGCCCACATCGTGCCCTGGAACTACCCGATGCAAATCTTCGGGCGCTGTGTCGGCGGTGCCCTGGCCGCCGGCAATACCTGCGTGGTCAAGCCGGCCGAGGACGCCTGCCTGTCATTGCTGCGGGTGGCCGAGCTGGCCGCCGAGGCGGGCTTGCCCGACGGTGTGCTCAATATCGTCACCGGCCTGGGCCATGAGGCCGGCGACCTGCTGGTGCGCCATCCGGATGTGGACCACGTGTCGTTCACCGGCTCGCCCGCCATCGGCCGGGTGGTGGTGCAAGCCGCGGCCGAACACCATACGCCGGTGACGCTGGAGTTGGGTGGCAAGTCGCCCCAGGTGGTGTTCGACGACGCCGACCTGGACGCGTTGCTGCCGGTGGCGGTCAACGCCATCGTGCAGAACGCCGGCCAGACCTGCTCGGCCGGCAGCCGGCTGCTGGTGCAGCGGGGCGTCTACGAGCAGGTGCTGCAACGGCTGGGCGGGCTGTTCGCCGGCCTGCGGGTGGGATCGGCGCAGATGGACCTGGACTGCGGCCCGCTGATTCGTCGTTCCCAGCAAGACCGGGTGGCGTCGTTCCTGGCCGCGGCGCGCGAGGACCGCATTGCCGTGGTGGCGCAGGGCAGCATCGCCAGCGGCGCGCCGGCGGGCGGTTTCTACCAGGTACCGACGCTGTTGCGCGATGTCCCGCCACGGCACCGCCTGGCGCAGGAAGAAGTCTTCGGCCCGGTGCTGGCGGCAATGCCCTTCGAGGACGAAGCGCATGCCGTGGCGTTGGCCAACGGCACCGACTACGGGCTGGTGGCCAGCGTCTGGACCGGCGACGGTGCGCGCCAGATGCGGCTGGCACGCGCGCTGCGCTGCGGCCAGGTATTCATCAACAACTATGGCGCCGGCGGCGGCGTCGAATTGCCCTTCGGCGGCGTCAAGGCCAGTGGCCATGGCCGCGAGAAAGGCTTCGAGGCACTGTACGGCTTTACCGTGCTCAAGACGATTGCGATTCGTCATGACTGAAAAAGGAGACATCATGCGTCTGAAGGACAAGGTGGCGGTGGTTACCGGTGGCGGTTCGGGCTTTGGCGAAGGCATCGCCAAGGCCTATGCCGGGCAGGGAGCGTCGGTCATCGTGGCCGACATCAGCCAAGCCGGCGGCCAGCGGGTGGCGGACCAGATCGTCGAGGCCGGCGGCCGCGCGCGTTTCGTGCGGGCCGACGTGTCGCGACGGGCCGACATGGATGGCCTGCTGGCCGCGGCGCTGGCGCATTTCGGCGCCATGCACATCATGGTCAACAACGCCGGCACCACCCACCGCAACCGGCCCATGCTGGAAGTCGACGAGGCCGAGTTCGACCGCATCTTCGCCATCAACGTCAAGAGCATCTACCTGTCGGCGCAGGTGTTCGTGCCGCATTTTCGCCGGGTCGGTGGCGGTGCCTTCATCAATATCGCCTCCACCGCCGGCATCCGCCCCCGACCTGGCCTGACCTGGTACAACAGCAGCAAGGGCGCGGTGATCACCATGAGCAAGTCGATGGCCGGCGAACTGGGGCCGGACAGGATCCGGGTCAACTGCGTCAACCCGGTGATCTCGGCTACCGGCCTGCTGGCCGAATTCATGGGCGTGCCCGATACCCCCGAGAACCGCCAGAAGTTCGTCGCCACCATCCCCATGGGACGCTTCTCGACGCCGCAGGACATTGCCAATGCCTGCCTCTACCTGGGCTCGGATGAAGCCGAGTTCGTCACCGGCGTGTGCATCGAAGTCGACGGCGGACGCTGCGTCTGAGACCGGATTGACAAGCCGGATGTCGGCAATACAATGCAACGGGCTCGAACACAAACGATAAAGTCATAGACTCGCCTAACAAAATCATAAAACGCGATCACGGCGCAGGCACCATCGCAGCTCTTTTGCAGCGGCGCCTGCGCTGCGCCATCCCGATGCGTCAACCAAGGAGTGAGACATGAGCAAGCAACCCGGCCCGGCATCGCCGCCAGCCAATTCGCCGTTCGCGGACGCCACCTACGCCAAGGTCACCTGGCGCCTGCTGCCGCTGCTTTTCCTGTGCTACGTGGCGTCCTACCTGGACCGCGTCAATGTCGGCTTTGCCAAGTTGCAGATGCTGTCGGACCTGAAGTTCAGCGAAACCGTCTACGGACTGGGCGCGGGCATCTTCTTCATCGGCTATTTCATCTTCGAGGTGCCCAGCAACATGATCCTGCACAAGGTCGGTGCGCGCCTTTGGATCGCCCGCATCATGATCACCTGGGGCATCATCTCGGGCGCGATGGCCTATGTCACCACGCCGCAGATGTTCTACATCATGCGCTTCCTGCTGGGGGTGGCCGAGGCCGGTTTCTTCCCCGGCGTGATCCTGTACCTGACCTATTGGTATCCGGCCGAGCGGCGCGGCAAGATCACCGCCCTGTTCATGACCGGCATCGCCCTGTCGGGCGTGATCGGCGGTCCGCTGTCGGGTTGGATCATGCATGCCATGCCCGGCGTCTGGGGCCATTCGGGTTGGCAATGGATGTTCATCATCGAGGCCATCCCGTCGTTGGTGCTGGGCGTGCTGGTGATCGTCTACATGAAGGACCGCATCCGCGATGCGCACTGGCTCAGCGAAGAAGAAAAGCAGTTGCTCGAATCGAACATCGCCCACGAAGAGAGCCAGAAGCAACACCTGTCGGTAGCAGCGGTGTTTGCCAATGGCCGCGTCTGGCTCGGCGCGCTGATCTATTTCTGCTTCGTCATGGGGCTGTATGGCGTGAGCTTCTGGCTGCCGACCATCATCAAGACCACCGGCGTCACCGACCCGCTCAACATCGGCCTGTTGACGGCCATTCCCTACGCCTTTGCGGCAGCGGCCATGGTGTTGATCGGTCGCAGCGCCGACGCTCGCCGCGAGCGGCGCTGGCACGTGGCCATCCCGGCCGTGGTCGGTTGCATCGGGCTGCTGGCCTCGACCGTGTACGACCACAATACGCTGCTGGCGATGGCTTCGCTGACGGTGGCCTGCATCGGCATCCTCACCACCCTGCCCTTGTTCTGGAGCCTGCCTACCGCGTTCCTGTCGGGCACCGCGGCGGCGGCGGGAATCGCCCTGATCAATTCGCTGGGCAACCTGGCCGGCTTCGTCAGCCCCTACCTGGTGGGCTGGCTCAAGGACGCGACCCAGAGCACCAACACCGGCATGTACGTGCTGGCCGCGTCGCTGGTCATCGGTGCCCTGCTCACGCTGAGCTTGCCGGCCAGGCTGGTCAATCGCTGAAGCGCATCTGGCTTGACGCCTGTGGCGCCATCAGTTGCTGCATCGCCGCGCGCACCGCCTCGCCATAGGCCAGCTCGGGATGCAGCAGTTGCTGGTGCGCGACGAGGCGGTCGACCTCGGCCCGTTCGCCATGGCACAGCTCGGTCATGCGGGTGATCAGCTCGAGGTAGCCGTCGGGGTCCAGCAATGGTGCGCGCTCGCGCGCGTCGAGTTCAAGGTGACGCGCCACATGGCGCAGCCACAGGCGGTCCAGCCCACAGACCAGCGACACCCAGGCGGCAATAAAAAGAAGAAACGACATGACAGGCGGCTCCGCGATCAGGCAACAAGCCGCCAGTGTAGGCAAGCCAGGCGAAAGCCTGCATCGAACAGTGTCGAGAGTACGCTGCTGCTTGCGCTACAGCGCCAGCCAGTCACGCTGCACGACCAGGTCGGACTGCAGCTGGGCGGCGATGCCTTCGAACACCATCTGGCCCCGGCCCATCACATACAGGCGCTGCGCCAGTTCCAGCGCAATCGACTGTTTCTGCTCGATCAGCAGGATCGCCACGCCGCGCTGCTGCATCTGCCGCAACAACAACGCCACCTGTTCGACCATCTGCGGCGCCAGGCCTTCGGTGGGCTCGTCGACCAGCAGCAGCGACGGGTTGCCCATGGCCGCGCGGGCCAGCGCCAGCATCTGCTGTTCGCCGCCCGACAGGGCGCCTGCGGCCACGCTGCGTCGCCGCAGCAGCGCCGGAAAGATCGCAAACAACTGCTCGAAGCGCCAGCCGTCGGGTCGCTGGCGGCCCGGCTTCTGGCCCAGCAGCAGGTTCTGCTCGACCGTCAGGGTCGGAAATACGTCCCGGCTTTCCGGCACGTAGGCGATGCCCATGCGGGCAATCTCGAACCCCGGCAAGCGCTGCAGGTCACGTCCGTCGAAGCGGGCCGTTCCCGACCAGCGCACCTGTCCCACCAGCGCCTTGAGCAGCGTAGAACGGCCGGCGCCGTTGCGGCCCAGCACGGCCACGATCTCGCCGGGGTCGACCCGCAGGTCGACCCCGTGCAGCACATGGCTGGCGTCGTACCAGGCATGCAAGCCGGCCACCGATAGCAAGGGTTCAGGCGCCATGCACGCTCCGGTTCAGGTACAACTGCTGCACCCGGGCATTGGCCCGAATGCCGGCGGCGCTGTCGCAGGCGATCACGCGACCGTTATCCATCACCGCGATGCGCTCGGCCAGGTCGAACACCACCTGCATGTCGTGCTCCACCATCAGCAGCGTCTTGCCGGCGCTGACCTCGCGGATCAGGGCCACCATGGCCATGCTTTCGGCACGGTTCATGCCGGCGGTGGGCTCGTCGAGCAAGATCACCGAGGCGTCGCCGGCGATGGTCACGGCCAGCTCCAGCGTGCGCTGGTGCGCGTAGCTCAACGCCGCGGCCGGCACCTGGGCATGCTGCGCCAAGCCCACCCGCTCGAGCACGGCGCGGGCGCGCCGGGCCAGCTCGGGCAAGCGCCCCAGCCGGCGCCAGAAGGCATAGCGATAGCCGAGCTGCCACAGCAGCGCGCAACGTACGTTGTCCAATGCCGACAAGCGGGGAAACAGGCTCGATAGCTGGAAGCTGCGCGCCAGTCCCAGCCGGTTGATGGCCTGCGGCGAAGCCCGCGTGATGTCCTGGCCATGCAGCAGGATGCGCCCGGCATCGCTGCGCTGGCGTCCGCTGACCAGGTTGAACAGGGTCGACTTGCCGGCGCCGTTGGGGCCGATCAGGGCGCAGCGCTGGCCGGCATCGACCTGCAACTCGGCACCGTCGATGATGAGGCTGCGACCGAAGCACTTGCGCACGCCCTGCACCAGCAGGGCCGGTGATTCACTCATGGACGCTCCCCTCGAACGCTTCGACCCGGGTCCATGCGGCGCGCCATGCGGCACGCCACGCCAGGCGCCCGCGCGCCAGCAGCGCTACGCCACCGGCCAGCAGCAGCAAGGCCAGCAGCCATACGCCGCCCCCGTGCAGGTCGATCGCCATGCCCGCCAGCGTCAGCGCCGCCTGGTCGTCGCCCAGCAGGTTGCCCAGGCTCAGGCGGTACAGCGCCTCCACGCCCAGCACCAGCCCGGCCAGCGCTACGCCGCCGGCCAGCGCCTGCAACAGGCAACGGCGCGCCAGCGCCGGTGCCAGGGCCCCGGCCCGCAGCAGGCGCAGCAGGTGGTCCAGCACCTGGGCCAATCCGCCCGGCAGCCATAGCACCACGGCGATGAACAGCAGGCCGAGGTAGAACTGCCAGGCTGGCGTATAGGCCGACAGCAGCGATGAGAACAGTACGCCGACGATGGCGCCGATGATCGGCCCGTAGAAATAGGCGGCGCCGCCGATGAAGGTAAACAGCAAGATGGCCCCGGAGCGCGCCGCCCCCACGTACTCGCCGGTGACGATCTCGAAATTGATCGCCGCCAGGCCACCGGCGACGCCGGCAAAGAAGGCCGAGAGGATCAGCGCCAGGTAGCGTACCCGCTGCGGGTCGTAGCCGATGAAGGCGGCCCGTTCGGGGTTGTCGCGCACCGCATTGAGCATCAGTCCCAGCGGCGTCGCCTTGAACGCCCGGATCGTCACGGCGCACAGCAACAGCCAGCCGGCGATCAGGTAATAGACTTCGATCTGCGGACCATAGCTCACGCCCAGTACGGCCTGGCCCATGACGCGATTGCCGGAGATGCCGCCCTCGCCGCCGAACAGGTCCGGACACATCGACACCGCCGCCGACACCAGCTCGACCAGGCCCAGGGTGATCATCGAAAACGTCGTGCCGGCGCGGCGGGTGGTCAAATAACCGAGCAGCACGCCACACAGCGCGCCCACCAGGCCACCGGCCAACGGCAGCAGCGTCACCGGAAAATCGATCGCGCCGCTGCCGGCCAGGTTCATCAGGTGGATCACCCCGAACGCGCCCAGCCCCGAATAGACCGCGTGCCCGAACGAGAGCATGCCGCCCTCGCCCAACAGCAGGTTCATCGACAGGCATAGCAGGATCATGGTCCCCATCTGCGACAGCAGCGACAAGGCGCCGCCTTGCGGAAACACCAGTGGCGCCAGCGCCAGCACGGCCGCGCACCACAAGAGCCTTGGCATCGGTTTCATCGGCTCATCCTTCGCGCCGGCCCAGCAGCCCCTTGGGGCGGACCACCAGCATCACCACCAATAACAGGTAGGGCAACATCGGTGCCACCCGGGCCAGGCTCAGGTGCCACAGCGGCGCCAGCGCCGCGCTGCCGGGCGCGGGCAGGCCCAGCGCGGCCAGCAGCCCACCCAGCGATTGATCGACGGCCACCGCGAAGGTCTGCAGCAAGCCAATCGCTAGCGAGACGACGAAGGCACCGCTGAGCGAACCCAGGCCGCCCACCACCACCACCACGAAGATGATGCTGCCCACCGACGCCGCCATGCCGGGCTCGGTGACGAAGGCATTGCCGCCGATCACCCCGGCCAGCGCCGCCAGCGCGCAGCCGCCGCCAAATACCATCATGAATACCCGGGGCACGTTGTGTCCCAACGCCTCGGCCATCTGCGGATGCGTCAGCGCCGCCTGTATGGTCAGGCCGACGCGGGTATGGCGCAGCAGCAGCCAGATCGCCACCAGCATCAGCGTGGCCACCAGCAGCATGAAGCCGCGATAGACCGGGAAGGAGGTCGTATAGAGCACGAACAGGGTGCCGTCGAGCTCGGGCGGGATACGATAGGGCACCGGCGAGCGGCCCCAGACCAGTTGCACCAGTTCCACCACCAGGTACGACAGGCCAAAGGTAAACAGCAGCTCCGGCACGTGGCCGTAGCGATGCACGCGGCGCAGGCCATAGTGCTCGATGGCGGCGCCGGCCAGGCCCACCAGCAGCGGCGCCAGCAGCAAGGCCGGCCAGAAACCCAGCACCCCGGCGATCGAGTAGGCCACATACGCACCCAGCATGTAGAAGCTGGCATGCGCGAAATTGGGCACGCCCATCATGCTGTAGATCAGGGTCAGTCCGGACGACAGCATGAACAGCAGGAACCCGTAGGCCAGGCCGTTCAAGAAAGTGATGAGTGCGAATTCCATGTGCCCTGCGGGCGCCTCGGGGTGGCCAAAAGTAGCGCGATGCTATGGGATTCGCGCTTCTCTGTCAAAATGCCAGCCTTGCAAGCCGCGCCAGCGGCACCAGATACAGTCACCATGACCACACCAGACACCCCCGCAACGGTCGCCCTGCCCCTGGCGTTCGACAACCGCTTCGCGGCCTTGCCGCCAGCATTCCATACGCATCTGCAGCCCACGCCCATCCCTGCGCCCTACCTGGTCGGTTTCAGCGATGACGCCGCCGCCGGCATCGGCTTGCCGCGCGCGGCGCTGGACGATCCGGCGGTGCTGGACGTGTTTTCCGGCAACCGCGTCGCCGCCGGCTCGCGCCCCCTGGCGGCGGTCTATTCGGGCCACCAGTTCGGCGTCTGGGCCGGGCAGCTCGGCGATGGCCGCGCCATCACGCTGGGCGACGTGGCCGCCGCCGATGGCACCGGGCGCATCGAGCTGCAATTGAAGGGCTCCGGCAAGACGCCCTATTCGCGCGGCGGCGACGGCCGCGCCGTGTTGCGCTCGTCGATCCGCGAATTCCTCTGCTCGGAGGCCATGGCCGCGCTCGGCATCCCCACCACCCGGGCGCTGATGGTGACCGGCTCTGACCTGCGCGTCATGCGCGAGAGCGTCGAGACCGCTGCCGTGGTCACGCGCGCGGCGCCCAGCTTCATCCGCTTCGGTTCGTTCGAGCACTGGTACTACAACCAGCGCCATGACGAGCTCAAGGTGCTGGCCGACACCGTACTGGCGCAGTTCTATCCGGCGTTATTGCAGCAAGGCAATCCCTACCAGGCGCTGCTGGCCGAGGTGACCCGCCGCACCGCGCACCTGATGGCGCAATGGCAAGCGGTGGGGTTCATGCATGGCGTGATGAATACCGACAACATGTCGATCCTGGGCTTGACGCTGGACTACGGTCCGTTCGGCTTCATGGAGGCATTCGACAGTCGCCACATCTGCAACCATACCGACCAGCAGGGCCGTTATTCGTACGCCATGCAGCCCCGCATCGGCCAGTGGAACTGCTTTGCGCTGGGCCAGGCGCTGCTGCCGCTGATCGGCACGGTCGAGGCGACCGAAGCCGCGCTGGCCGGCTTCGAGGCCAGCTACGACCAACGCCATGGCGAGCTGATGCGGGCCAAGCTGGGCCTGGCCACCATGCGCGCCGAGGACGAGGCCCTGATCGATGCGCTGTTTGCCATCCTGCAGGCCAATCACGTCGATTTCACCTTGTTCTTCCGCCGGCTGGGCCATTTGCAGATCGACAACATCGGCGGCGACGAAGCGCTGCGCGACCTGGTGATCGATCGCCCGGCATTCGATGCCTGGGCCACCCGATACCGCGAGCGGCTGCGGGCCGAGCAGAGCGAGGATGGGGCCCGACAGCTTGCAATGAATGCGGTCAACCCCAAGTACGTGCTGCGCAATTACCTGGCCCAGACTGCCATCGAACGGGCCGCCCACCGCGATTTCTCGGAAGTGGCCCGGCTGCAGGCGATCCTGCGCCGGCCCTTCGACGAGCAACCCGAGCACCAGCGCTACGCCGAGCTGCCTCCCGACTGGGCCGCCGGGCTGGAAGTGAGTTGCTCGTCATAAGCCGTGGCGCAACCGTTTCGATGAAAAGCTTTACACTGGGCACAGCGCCTGGCGTCCCCCGGGGCTGCCCCGACGAACCGAAGAAAAGGAGTTATCGATGACCGACCGCGTAGTCAAGACCGAAGCGCAATGGCGCGAGCAGCTGGAGCCCCTCGAATACCAGGTGGCCCGTGAAGCGGCCACCGAGCGTGCCTTCACCGGCCGCTACTGGGACCACCATGAAGCCGGCACCTATACCTGTGTCTGCTGCGGCACTCCATTGTTCAGGTCGGACGCCAAGTTCGACTCGGGCTGCGGCTGGCCGAGTTACTTCGAGCCGATCGATGCGGCCAATGTCAGTGAAAAAGTTGACCGCAGTTATGGCATGATTCGCACCGAGATCATTTGCAACGTCTGCGACGCCCACCTGGGCCACGTCTTTCCCGATGGCCCGCCACCGACCGGACTGCGCTACTGCATCAATTCGGCGTCGCTGCGCTTCGACCCGGCCTGAGATGATCGCCTGATTCGACAACCCGTTACCGAAGAAGCCTGCCAATGAAGTTCCTGTTCGACCTGTTTCCCGTCATCCTTTTCTTTGGCGTCTTCAAATGGGCCGAGGGCCACCCGCAAGCCGCCCAGGAGATGGTGATGCACTACCTGGGCGGCGCCATGTCGAGCGGCGTGGTGACGGCCGCGCAGGCGCCGATCCTGCTGTCGACGGCAGTGGCCATCGTGGCCTCGCTGGGCCAGATCGCCTGGCTGCTGGTGCGCCGTCGCAAGGTCGACGCCATGCTGTGGGTGTCGCTTGCCATCATCGTCGTGTTCGGCGGCGCCACCATCTATTTCCGCGACGACACATTCATCAAGTGGAAGCCGACCATCCTCTACTGGTGCTTCGGCATTGCGCTGCTGGTGTCGCAGCTGGTGCTCAAGAAGAACCTGATCCGCGTCATGATGGAAAAGCAGGTCAGCCTGCCCGACCACGTCTGGCCGCGCCTGAGCCTGGCCTGGATGGCGTTCTTTGGCGCCATGGGCCTGCTCAACCTGTATGTGGCCTTCAACTATCCGCTCGACACCTGGGTCAATTTCAAGATGTTCGGCAGCATGGGCCTGATGTTCGTGTTCATCATCGGCCAGAGCCTGTTCCTGTCGAAATACATGAAGGACGCCGAATGAGCGCCGCCGACAACCGGGTCGAACGCATCAGCCAACGACTGGCGGCAACTTTCTCGCCCAGCCAATGTCTGGTGCAAGACGAGTCGGCGCTGCACGCAGGTCATGCAGGGGCGGCATCAGGTGGCGGGCACTATCGGCTCCGTCTTGTTTCCACCGTGTTCGAAGGTAAAAATCGTTTGATGCGTCACCGGCTGGTGTATGATTGCCTGTCCGACCTGATGCAGCAGGAGATCCACGCGCTGGCCATCGTGGCACTCTCGCCGTCGGAAGCGACCAACGAAACACCTGCGAACTGAAACCAAGAATAAAGACAGACGCCTGCCTCCTGTTTTTCATCTCCCATTTTGATTCACTCCCCCTTATTTTCTAGGATTCAATAATGACATTTAAACCCGCTCGTCTGCTGGTCCTGCTGTTTGCCATGGCTTCCCTGCCGGCGCTCGCCCAAAACCTGGCCGTGGTCAACGGCAAGTCGATCCCGTCGTCGCGCGCCGACCTGATGGTCAAGCAGATGACGGCACAAGGCCAGCCGGATACCCCGCAGCTGCGCGGTGCCGTCAAGGAAGAGCTGATCAATCGCGAAATCCTGATGCAGGAAGCCGACAAGCAGGGCCTGTCCAACAGCCAGGACGTGAAGAACCAGCTGGAACTGGCGCGCCAGTCGATCGTCATCCGCGCGCTGATCGCCGACTACCTGAAGAAGAGCCCGGTGTCGGACGCCGACATCAAGGCTGAATACGACAACTTCAAGGCACAGGCCGGCGACAAGGAATACCACGCCCGCCACATCCTGGTCGACAAGGAAGAAGATGCCAAGGCGATTATCGCCAAGCTGAAGGCTGGCACCAAGTTCGAAGACCTGGCCAAGCAATCCAAGGACACCGGTTCGGCTGCCAATGGCGGCGATCTGGACTGGGCGACCCCTGCTTCGTTCGTCAAGCCGTTCTCGGACGCCATGGTTGGCCTGAAGAAGGGTGAATTCACCCAGACTCCGGTGCAGACCCAGTTCGGCTACCACGTGATCAAGCTGGAAGACGTGCGCGCCGCCAAGGTCCCGACCCTGGACGAAGTCAAGCCGCAAATCGCCGAAGCACTGCAACAGAAGAAGCTGCAGGCGTATCAGGAAGAACTGCGCAAGAAGGCCAAGGTGCAGTAATTGCACCGGCGCCGGTGCGAACCGGTGCCGTGCCAGGCAACACCGCATACCCGGCCCGGGTTTCCCGGCCGGGTATCTTGCATTTGGGGCTGGTTTTTCAGCGACAATCCATTCCCAGTTCGGACTGAGCTGCCTTGGCAGCGTATCGAAGGCGCTCATGCCGGTGCGCCGGTGCGGCTTCGATACGGTCCTGCGGACCTACTCAGTCCGAACGGACTTGGGTGACCGAAAAAACCAT
>NZ_AKJA01000135.1 GCF_000282575.1 Herbaspirillum sp. YR522
GGGGGGGGGGGGGGGGGGGGGGAGCCGATGAAGCTGGCCACGAAGGTGGTGGCCGGACGGGCATAGACTTCGGCGGGGGTACCGATCTGCTCGGCCACGCCCCGATTCATCACGATCATGCGCTGGCCCAGCGTCATCGCCTCGACCTGGTCATGCGTGACGTACAAGCTGGTGGTGCGCAGGCTGGCATGCAGCTTCTGGATTTCCAGGCGCATCTGCACCCGCAACCGGGCGTCGAGGTTAGACAGCGGTTCATCGAACAGGAACACCGCCGGCTTGCGCACGATGGCGCGCCCCATCGCCACCCGCTGGCGCT
The DNA here is from genome assembly GCF_000282575.1 of Herbaspirillum sp. YR522. Lineage (GTDB taxonomy): Bacteria > Pseudomonadota > Gammaproteobacteria > Burkholderiales > Burkholderiaceae_D > Herbaspirillum. The sequence goes on from NZ_AKJA01000135.1 coordinate 317, forward strand.
GCCCACCCGACAGCTGGCGCGGCGTGCGATCGAGCAAGGCATCGAGTTCCAGGATGGCGGCGGCACGCTGTACCCGCTGCTCGATCTCGGCCTTGGGCAGGCGCTGGATCTTCAAGCCGTAGGCCATGTTCTGGCGCACCGTCATGTGCGGATACAGCGCGTAGTTCTGGAACACCATGGCGATGTCGCGCTGGGCCGGTTCGAGCTGGTTGACCACACGCTGGCCGATGACGATTTCGCCGTCGCTGATTTCCTCCAGGCCGGCCACCATGCGCAGCAGCGTCGACTTGCCGCAGCCGGAAGGGCCCACCATCACGATGAATTCGCCATCGGCGATCTCGGCGTCGATGCCGTGGATGACATCGACTGCCTTGCTGCCGCGCCCGTAGCGCTTGCGAACCTGCCTGAACTGGATTGCTGCCATATGTGCTCGTAGGATTTATTTCTCGGAATCGACCAGGCCCTTGACGAACCATTTCTGCATTGCCACCACCACCAGGCCCGGCGGCAGCATGGCCAGGATCATGGTGGCCATCACCAAGTTCCATTCCACGGCCGAATCGCCACCCGAGATCAGCGTCTTGATGCCGATCCCGATCGGATACATGTCCTGGCGGGTAGCGATCATCAGCGGCCACAGGTACTGGTTCCAGCCGTAGATGAACATGATCACGAACAGGGCCACCACGTTGGTGCGCGACAGCGGCCACAACACGTCGCGCAGGAAGCGCAGCGGTCCGGCGCCGTCGATGCGCGCTGCCTCGGCCAGCTCGTCGGGTACGGTGAGGAAGAATTGCCGGAACAGGAAGGTGGCGGTGGCCGAGGCGATCAAGGGCACCGTCAGGCCGGCATAGCTATCGAGCATGCCGAAATCGGACACTACCTGGTAGGTCGGCGTGATGCGCACCTCCACCGGCAGCATCAAGGTCACGAAGATCATCCAGAAAAAGAAATTGCGGCCGGGGAAACGGAAGTAGACGATGGCGAAGGCCGACAGCATCGAGATCGATATCTTGCCCACGGCGATGACCAGCGCCGTCACCAGGCTGACCCACAGCATGTTCAGCACTGGCGGCGCGCTGACCTGGCCGGAGGCGCCCTGGAACAGCACCATGCGATAGTTGTCCAGCAGCGCGCCGCCCGGCACCAGCGAGATCGGCGACATGGCCGACTGCTCGGCGGTCTGGGTACTGGCGACGAAGGCCACGTACAGCGGGAAGATCACCGCCAGCACGCCCAGGATCAGCACCAGGTGGCTGATCGCATCGAGGATGGGACGACGTTCGATCATGCGTATTGCACCTTTTTCTCGACGTATTTGAACTGCACCACGGTGAGCACCACCACCACCGCCATCAGCACCACCGACTGGGCCGCCGCGCTGCCCAGGTCACCGCCCTTGAAACCGTCCGAGAACACCTTGTAGACCAGGATCTCGGTGTCCTTGCCCGGACCGCCATGGGTGGTGGCCTCGACGATGGCGAAGGTATCGAAGAAGGCATAGACCATATTGACCACCAGCAGGAAGAAGGTGGTCGGCGAGATCAACGGCAGCACGATGGTGAAGAAGCGGCGCACCGGCCCCGCGCCATCGATGGCGGCCGCCTCGATGAGCGACTTCGGGATCGATTGCAGGCCGGCCAGGAAAAACAGGAAGTTGTAGCTGATCTGCTTCCACACCGCGGCAATGACGATCAGGATCATGGCGTCGTCGCCATTGACCATGTAATCCCAACCGATGCCCAGGCGGCCAAGCAGGTGCGACAACACTCCCAGCGATGGGCTCAGCAGGAACATCCACAACACGCCCACCACCACCGGCGAGACCGCGTAGGGCCAGATCAAAAAAGTCTTGTAGAGCGCCGCCGCAGCGCGCACGCGGTCGGCGAACACCGCCAGCAGCAGCGACAGCGCCATGCCCAGCACGGCCACCAGCAACGAGAAGGCAGCGGTGGTCTGGAACGACTGCAGGTAGGTCGGGTCACCGAACAGGTTGGCGAAGTTCTCCAGGCCGACGAATTCGGAATAGCCGCCAAAGGCGTCCTGCAACAGCAGCGACTGGTACAAGGCCTGCACCGCCGGCCAGAAGAAGAACAGCAGGGTCACCAGGACCTGCGGCGCCACCAGCGCATAGGGCAACCAGGTCGACTTGAATCGTGCGCGTTTTTCCACAATGGGTCACCGACGGAAGACAGCAATGAAGACAGCGGTAGAAAAAGCCGAATGCCGGCGACCTCGCATCACGGGATGCGCTGTCGGCCGGCACCGGCGGTATTGCGCTGGTCAAGCGCCTATTGCCCCTTGTTGGCGCGTTCGAAACGGGCCAGCAATTCGTCGCCGCGCTTGACCGCGGAATCCAGTGCGTCCTTGGGGCTCTTCTTGCCGGTCCAGACGTTTTCCAGCTCCTCGTCGAACACCGTGCGAATCTGCGCATAATTGCCCAGGCGCAGGCCGCGCGATTTCTCGGTGGTCTTGACGATCATCTGGCGCACAGCCACATCGGTACCCGGATTGCGCTCGTAGAAGCCGGCCTTCCGGGTCAGCTCGTAGGCCGCCTTGGTGACCGGCAGGTAACCGGTTTCCTGGTGCCACCTGGCGGCCACTTCAGGCTGCGACAGGAAGGTGAAGAACCTGGCCACGCCCTTGTAGTCGACCGCCTTCTTGCCATTCATGACCCACAGCGAGGCGCCGCCGATGACGGTGTTCTGCGGTGCGCCCTGGACATCGTTGTAGTACGGCAGCATGGCCGCGCCGAACTTGAACTTGGCGTTCTTGCGGATATCGGCATAGGCCGACGAGGAGCCGGTGATCATGGCGCATTCGCCGGCGTTGAACTTGGCGTTGGCCTCATCCTTGCGCCCGGCATAGGTGAAGTACCCCTGCCTGGACCAGTTGGCCAGGTTCTCGATATGGCGCACATGCAGCGGGCTGTTCAACTTCAGGCGCGCGTCGAGCCCGCCGAAGCCGTTGTTCTTCGACGCCAGCTCGACGTTGTGCCAGGTCGAGAACGACTCCAGCTGCACCCACGACTGCCAGGTGGTGGTATAGGCGCATGCCGCGCCGCTGGCCTTGATCTTGGCCGCCATGCCGACGAACTCCTGCCAGGTCACCGGCGGCTTTTCGGGGTCCAGGCCAGCCTTGGCGAACATGTCCTTGTTATAGAACATGATGGTGGTGGAGCTGTTGAAGGGGAACGACATCATGCCCTTGGGCGTGGAGTAGTACCCGGCCACGGCCGGCACGTAGGCTGACTGGTCGAATTCTTCACCGGCTTCGCGCATCACCTCGTACACCGGCTTGACCGCGCCCTTGGCGTAGATCATCGTGGCCGTGCCCACTTCGAACACCTGCAGGATGTCGGGTGCATTGCCGGCGCGGTAGGCGGCGATGGCGGCGGCCATCGATTCGTCGTAGGTACCCTTGTAGACCGGCACCACCTTGTAGTCGGACTGGCCCTTGTTGAATTCGTCGGCCAGTGCATTGACACGTTCGCCCAGCGCGCCGGTCATCGAATGCCACCAGGCGATTTCGGTGGCGGCGAAGGCCGAGGAAGTGACCGTTGCCAGCGCGCCCATGGCCAACCATGTTCTGAGTTTCATCAAGAGACCTCCACAAAAGGGACTTGATGCTAACAACGCTCCATGACAACGCCGTTACATCGGCGATATCGGCGGCATCCGTCACAGCTGAAACGATACAAATGATATGTCGCCGGCACCGCATCCCATGATCCGGGAGGCCGATGTCAGATGATCGTCAGGCTGCCGATGAGGTACGCCTTGTCGATTTATAATGCGCGTTTCGTCCAACGGATCAGGCATGAACAGGCTCAAGCTCTACGCGCTGCTGGTGCGCGCCCACAAACCCATCGGCATCCTGCTGCTGCTGTGGCCCACCCTCATCGCATTGTGGCTGGCCTCGGGCGGCCACCCCGAACCCGGTGTGCTGTGCATCTACATCGTGGGCACCGCGCTGATGCGCTCGGCCGGCTGCGCCATCAACGACTACGCCGACCGTGACTTCGACCGCTTCGTCAAGCGCACCGAACAGCGCCCGCTGACGGCCGGCAAGATAAAGTCCTGGGAAGCGCTGATGGTGGCGGCGGTGCTGGCGATCGTGTCGTTCTTGCTGATCCTGCCGCTCAACGCGTTGACCAAGCAACTGTCGGTGGCGGCCGTGATCATTGCCGCCAGCTATCCGTACTTCAAGCGCTTCTTCGCCATTCCCCAGGCCTACCTCGGTATCGCGTTCGGTTTCGGCATACCGATGGGCTTTGCCAGCGTCACCGGCGAGGTGCCGCCGGCGGCCTGGCTGCTGCTGCTGGCCAACGTATTCTGGGCCGTGGCCTATGACACCGAATATGCCATGGTCGATCGCGACGACGACCTCAAGATCGGCATCAAGACCTCGGCCATCACCTTCGGCCGCTACGACGTGCTGGCCATCATGCTGTGCTATGCGGTGGCGCTGGCGCTGATCTGGGCGGTCGGCCTGCAATATGGCCTGGGCCTGTGGTTCTCGGTCGGCATGCTGGTGGCCTGCGGCTTTGCGCTGTACCACTACACGCTCATTCGCGGCCGCGACCGCATGCGCTGCTTCGCCGCCTTCAACAACAACAACTGGCTGGGCGCCGCGATCTTCGGCGGCGTCGCGCTGGATTACCTTTTGCGCTAGCAGGGAGAGCAAGCATGGACTCGGAATTCTGGTTGCAACGCTGGCGCGAGGGCCGCACCCACTTTCACCAGGAGCGGGTATTGCCGCTGCTGCAAAAACACTGGCCCACGCTGGCCCTGCCCCAGGGCAGCACGGTGTTGGTGCCGTTATGCGGCAAGTCGCTCGACATGATGTGGCTGGCCGCGCAAGGCTACAAGATACTGGGCGTCGAATTGTCGGCGCTGGCGGTACAGCAGTTCTTCGACGACAACGGCATGCAGCCGGTGCTGCGCGAATCGGCACAAGGCAGGCATTACAGCGCCGGCAATGTCGAGATCATCTGCGGCGACATCTTCGACCTGGACGATGCCACGCTGGCCGCCTGCCGCGGCGCCTACGACCGCGCCGCGCTGATCGCCCTGCCGCCGCAGATGCGTGCGCGCTACGTCGAGCGGGTGTACGGTCGCCTGGCACCGAACTACTGCGGCTTGTTGATTACGCTCGAATATGAGCAGCAGCTGATGGAGGGACCACCGTTTGCGGTGGCCGAGGAAGAAGTGCAGCGGCTCTACGCCGCCCACACCGATGTGCTGGTCATGGAGCGCCGCGACATCCTGGCGCAGGAGACCAAGTTCATCGAGCGCGGCCTGCAGCGGCTCGACACCGTGGTCTACGACCTGCAGGGCGGACGCTGAACAGGGCCCGCGCTAGACCTCGGCGGTGGTGCGCATGACCGTCATGCGGCTGATCACGAACTCGCCCTCCACCACCGACCTGAATGGTGTTCCCACCACATTGAAGCCGGGGCCGCCGTCGTCCAGCCAGACTTGCGCCAGGGTGTCGAACTCGGCCGGGCTCATACGCAGCATCTGGGCGCTGATGACGAAGGTGGCGCCGGCTTTTTGTTTCCTGACGAATTCTTCCAGTGTAGCCATGCGGGCTCCTTGCAATAGGGGTTAGCGCGGCGGCAGCAGCGTCATCGGGTTGATCGGCTTGCCGTTGCGGCGGATCTCGAAGTACAGCTTGACCCGATTGGTGTCGCTGTTGCCCATGGTGCCGATCTGCTGGCCGCGGGTGACGGTCTGGCCCTCCTTGACCGTGATGGTCTTGTTGTGGGCGTACACCGACAACAGCACCGAGGTATGCTTGATGATCACCATGTTGCCGTAGCCGCGGATGCCGTGGCCGGCGTAGGTGACCTTGCCGGCGGCGGCGGCCAGCACGGCCTGCCCTTCGCTGCCGACGATGTCGATCCCCTTCTTGTAGCTGTCGGCGCTGGGCGCGGACTTGCCCTGGGTGGGCCAGGCCCAGTCGATGCGCGCATCGGCCGGTGCCGGGGCGTCGTCGTCCTTGGGCGCGGGCGTGCTGCGCGCGGGCGCCGCCGGCTTGCGCGCCGGCGCCGGGCCTGTCGCGCGCGGCGCCTGCCCGGCGCCGGTGCGCGCCACCACGTTGCCGGGCGGGCGTACCAGGATGCGCTGGCCCACTTCCAGGTCGTTGGGGTTGCGCAGCCGGTTCCAGGCCGTCAGGTTGGCGGGGCTTTGGTCGAAGTCGCGACCGATGCTGTAGAGCGTATCGCCGCGCTGGACCGTGTAGTAGCCATCGCTGTCGGCGGTGGAGGCACACCCGGCCAGCCAGATCACCGCCAGCAGCGGCCAGGCCGCGAATCGTGAAGCGCGCTTGTTCATCAGGCCCGGCCGAATTCGTCGCCCAGTTCCTTGCTGCGCAAAGCGGCGGCCTTGAGGGCATCGACGATGGCGTCCTTGACGCCGGACTGCTCCATGCTGGTCAAGGCGGCATAGGTCGTGCCGCCTTTGGAGGTGACCCGTTCGCGCAGGGTCGACACCGGTTCCTCCGAGCGCTGGGCCAGTTCGGTGGCTCCGGCAAAGGTGGCCCTGGCCAACGCCAGGCCCTCGGCCGGCGACAGGCCCAGTTCGACGGCCGCCTTTTGCATCGCCTCCAGGAAATAGAACACATAGGCCGGTCCGCTGCCCGAGATCGCCGTGACCGCATCGAGCTGTTCTTCGCGCCCCACCCAGACGGTCTCGCCGACGGCCTTGAGGATCGAATCGGCCTGCGCCCGCTGCAAGGTCGACACCTGCTCGCCGGCGGCCACGCCACTGATGCCGCGGCCGATCAGGGCGGGCGTATTGGGCATGGCACGCACCACCGCCTGGTGGCCGTCGAGCCAGCGCGAGATATCGGTTATGCGGATCCCGGCGGCGATGCTCAGGACCAGCTGGGCACCGATGACGGACTTGAGCTGGGCCACCACTTCGCCGATCTGCTGCGGCTTGACCGCCAGCACCACCACATCGGCACTGGCGACATTGCCATCAATGACGGCGGCGGTGCTGACGCCAAAGCGTGTCTTGAGCGCCTGCAACGCATCGGCGTTGAGGTCGACCACATGGAGGTCGGCCGGCGCGGCGACCTTGCCGACCAGACCACCGATGAGCGCCGCGGCCATGTTGCCGCCGCCGATGAATGCAATTTTCAATTCAACTCCTGGTTGTTTGGGTGGAACGATGACCGAAGATGGCGCTGCCGATGCGCACGATGGTCGCACCCTCGGCAATGGCCGCCGGCATGTCGGCCGACATGCCCATGGACAGGGTATCGAGCGCCAGCCCGTCGGCACGGCATCGATCATACAGGGCGCGCACGGCGCCGAACGCGGCGTGCTGGCGCGCGAGGTCATCGGTGGCCTCGGGAATGGCCATCAGGCCGCGCAGGCGCAGGCCGGGCAGCTGCGCCACCTGGGCCGCGACCTGCGGCAATTCGGCGGGCGACAGCCCGCTCTTGCTGGCTTCGCCGCTGATGTTGACCTGCAGGCAGATATTGAGCGGTCCCAGCGCCGGCGGGCGTTGTTCGGACAGGCGGCGGGCGACCTTTTCGCGATCGACCGAATGCACCCAGTCGAAGTGCTCGGCGATGGGCCGCGTCTTGTTGCTCTGGATGGGCCCGATGAAATGCCATTGCAACGCGGCCCCAGGCGCCAGCGCCTGCAGCGCATCGATCTTGTCCAGCGCCTCCTGCAAATAGTTTTCGCCGAACGCCAGCTGGCCGGCCTGTACCGCTTCCAGTACCGCCTGCGGGCCGAAGGTCTTGGAGACCGCGAGCAGTTGCACCGCCCCCCGCGGACGTCGCACCTGTTCGGTGGCGATGGCGATCCTTTGTTGCAACTCTTGCAAGTTTGTGGCGATTGACGACATAATCCGGGCCGGGACGGCGAGCCTGCGGGGGCATGAAAAGAATGAGTCGAAACGCGCGTTGTGCGCTTCTCCGCGAGGATTATAAATGGACATCGTCGACCTGCTTGCGTTCAGCGCAAGAAATCAGGCCTCGGACCTGCATCTTTCGGCCGGCCTGCCACCGCTGATGCGGGTGCATGGCGAGATTCGCCGCATCAACCTGGCCGCCCTGAGCGACCAGGCACTGCGCCGCATGCTGGCCAACATGATGAACGAGGAGCAGCGTCGGCGCTACGCCATGCGGCACGAATGCGACTTCGGCTTCCAGCACGAGCGGCTGGGCCGTTTCCGTGTCAATGCCTTTTGCCACCAGCGTGGAGCGGCCGCCGCGATCCGCCCCATCGCCGCCGAGGCCCCTCGATTGGAAGCCATCTCCGCCCCCCCGGTTTGCGCCGAACTGGCGTTAAGCAGCCGCGGCCTGCTGCTGGTCACCGGTCCCACCGGTTGCGGCAAGAGCACCACGCTGGCGGCCATGCTGGGGCACATCAACCAGCACCGCGCGGCCCATATCCTGACCATCGAAGATCCGATCGAGGTGATCCACGAGTCGCGCCGTTCGCTGGTCAGCCAGCGCGAGATCGGCTGCCATACCTCGTCCTTCGACAGCGCCTTGCGGGCCGCGCTGCGGGAAGACCCCGATGTGCTGCTGGTGGGCGAGCTGCGTGACGCCGAGACCATCGGCATGGCCTTGACCGCCGCCGAGACCGGGCACCTGGTGCTGGCGACGCTGCACACGGCGTCGGCGGCCAAGACGGTGGACCGCATCGTCGATGTGTTCCCGGCCGGCGAAAAGCAAGCCGCTCGCGCCATGCTGGCCGAATCGCTGGTGGCGGTGGTGTCGCAGGTGCTGTTGCCCAGGCGCGACGGCGGCGGGCGGGTGGCGGCGCACGAGGTGATGCTGTGTACCCCGGCCATTCGCAACCTGATCCGCGAGGGCAAGACGGCGCAGATCTACTCTGCCATCCAGACCGGCGTCGGCATGCAGACGCTGGACGCCTGCCTGGAGCGGCTGGTGCGGCAGCAGCAGATCAGCCTCGACTGCGCACGGGCCGTGGCGCGCTCGCCCGAGAGCTTTCCGGGCTGATGGCGCCCGAGACAGCCAAGACGCCGGAGACGGCGAGGTTTAGAATGGCATCCAGGACATCTTCCAGGACCCCGCATGAGCAACGTCTACGACTTCCACCCCAAGCTGGCCGATGGCAGCGAGTTCGACCTGGCGCAACTGCGTGGGCAGGTGATGCTGATTGCCAACACCGCCAGCAAATGCGGCTTCACGCCCCAGTACAACGGCCTGGAGCACATCCATCGCCAGTTCGGCGAGCGCGGGCTGGCGGTACTGGGCTTCCCCTGCAACCAGTTCGGCAAGCAGGAGCCGGGCAGCGCAGAAGAGATCGGCGCCTTTTGCGAGAGCAAGTTCGGGGTCAGCTTTGCGCTGTTTGCCAAGGTCGAGGTCAACGGCGACCAGGCCGAACCGCTGTTTCGCTTTCTCAAGCAAAAGGCGCCTGGCCTATTGGGCAGCAAAGCCATCAAATGGAACTTCACCAAGTTCCTGGTACGCCGCGACGGCACGGTGTTTCGCCGCTATGCGCCGCAGACGCGTCCGGAAGAAATGATTTCCGATATCGAGCAGTTGCTGGCCGAACCGGTTCAGGCCGGCCAGACGAAGGTAGCGTCGCCGTAAGGTGCGGCGATGAACTCGGGTAGCCGCTCGGCGGCGGCGGACAAGGCGTTCAACGCTGGGTGGTCGGCCGCCGGCACCACATCGGGCACCATCTGCTGCACGAAATACCAGGCGACCGCGGCGCTGATGGTGGCCTGGTCGATCGTGGCGCTGGTCGGTACGACCTGGCGCAGGGCGTACTCATCCTCAAGCGCGGCGCACGCTGCGAGCAACTGTCCACGCACCCGCTGCAGCCATGGCGCATGCAGTTTCTCGGCCGGGCGCAGTTGGCGTTCGTAGACCAGCTGTACGCTCTTTTCGCACACGGCCAGGGCCAGCCCGGTGATGCGCAGCGCACGCTGCAGTCCCGGGATATCGTCCGGCGTCAGGCTATGCCCTGACACTTCGGCCGACAGCGCCTCGGCATATTCGAGGATCAGGGTCGAATCCATCAGCACTTCATTGTCGTCGCACACCAGCGTGGGCGCCTTGACCACCGGGTTGATGTCGCCGAAGCGATCGAAATGGCGAAACACCGACAACGGCTGATGTTGAAATGGCAAGCCCAGCAATTGCAATGAGATGGCCACGCGCCGCACGAACGGGGAATCAAGCATGCCTATCAGTTGCATCGTGCAGCACTCCTGGGTGAGGTTCAAGCGACGATGTTACTGCATGCGGGAGCATTTGTGCTCGATTCGCACGGGCAGTCCCCAGGGCGCGCTTGCAAGCGCGTCCTGTCATGATGCTACCGGTTGCGTAATAGAGCTCTGCGATCAGTTCTTGGTCTGGTCGACCAGTTTGTTGGCTTTGAT
>NZ_AKJA01000136.1 GCF_000282575.1 Herbaspirillum sp. YR522
CGCGCCCCCCAGCCGCGTCACATGCTGCTGCTGGCACTGCATCACATCGTCGCCGACGGCTGGTCGATCGGGCTGTTGGTCAGGGACTTCTCGGCGCTCTACCGCGACTTCTGCGCCGGTGTCACGCCCACGCTGCCAGCGCCGGGCCTGCAGTACATCGACTATGCCGCCTGGCAGCAGCACGGCCGGCAGGACGCGCGCGCGGCCGACGAGCAATTCTGGCGCCAGGCACTGGACGGCGTATCGGGCCTGCCGGCGTTGCCCACCGATATGGCGCGCCAGGCGCCGTGGTCCGGCACCGGCGCGCGCCTTTCGCTGCAACTTGGCGCGCCGCTCACCGGGCGACTCGAAGGCCTGGCCCAGCGCAGCGACAGCACGCTGTTCATGCTGCTGCTGACGAGCTTCCAGTTGCTGGTGCATCGCCTGAGCGGCCAGGACGACCTGCTGATCGGCACCGACGTAGCCGGGCGCGAACACCAGGCGCTGGAAGACATGGTCGGCTTCTTCGTCAACGTGCTGCCGCTGCGCTCACGGGCCATCGCCGAGGCATCGTTTGCCGACTTGCTCGAGGCCACCCGCGCCTCGGTGCTGGATGCCTTCGCCCACCAGGCCTTGCCGTTCGAACGGATTGCCGAGCTGGCCGGCGTCAAGCGCGACCGCCGTTGGAACCCCCTGGTGCAACTGCTGTTCGTGCTGCAGAACATGCCGACCCACCCGTTCGACCTGCCGCAATTGCAGGTACGACGCCTGCCGGCCCGGCACGCCCATGCCAAGTTCGACATCGCCCTGTTCGTCACGCCCGAGCAGGGCACGCTGCAGGTCGAGTGGGTCTATGCGTCGTCGCTGTTCGGCGCGGCCACCATGCAGCATATCGCCCAGGCCTGGAGCCGGCTGCTGGAGCAGGTGGTGGCGCATCCCGACTGGCCGTTATCGCGTTTTGACATCGATTCCCTGAAAGAACCCCTTGCCATGCCATCTACCGCCGCCGTTCCCACCGCGCCCGCCGTCGTGCCGGGCAAGCTCGACAAGCTCAGCAAGCTCAAGGGCCTGTCGGGCAGCGTACCCAAGACCCCCGTGCCACCGGTGCGCATGACGCCATTGCGGCCGGGTTCGGAGTTTCCCCTGTTGATCGAGGCCACCAGCACCGATATCGACACCGCCGCCTGGGCGCGCGAGAACCAGCCGCTGATCGCCGAGTTGTTGCAGCGCCATGGTGGCGTGCTGTTTCGCCGCTTCGGCCTGGACACGCCGCAGGACTTCGAGCGCTTCGCCGAGGCCATCGAGCCCGAGCTGTATGGCAACTACGGCGACCTGCCCAAGAAGGAGGGCGGCAAGAAGACCTATCGCTCTACGCCATATCCCGAGCAGCAGATGATCCTGTACCACAACGAAAGTGCGCACATCGAGCGCTGGCCACGCAAGCAGTGGTTCTTCTGCGAGTTGCCCTCGCCGGTGGGCGGTGCCACGCCGATCGTCGACTGCCGCGAAATGCTGCAACGGCTGCCCGCGGCGCTGCGGCGCGAGTTCGAGCAAAAGCAGTTGCGCTACGTGCGCACCTTTACCCCGCGCCTCGATGTCAGCTGGCAGTCGTTCTTCCAGACCGATGACCGCGCCGTGGTCGAGGCCCGGCTGGACGCGGCCGGCACCGGCTATCGCTGGCTCGACGACGACACCCTGCAGACCAGTACCAGGTGCCCGGCGGTGATCGTGCATCCGGTGACCGGCGCCGAGGTGTTCTTCAACCAGGTGCAGCTGCATCACCCGTATTGCCTGGAACCGGAGGTGCGCCGCGACCTGCTGTCGATGGTCGGGCCCGATCGCCTGCCGCGCAATGTGCTGTTTGGCGACGGCAGTGTCATCAGCGACGCCACCATGGAGTTGATCGGCCAGCTCTACGAGCAGTGCGCGGTGCGCTTCGACTGGCAGCAGGGTGACGTGGTGATGCTGGACAACATGCTGGCGGCCCATGCGCGAGACCCGTACCAGGGACCGCGCAAGATCGTCGTCGCCATGGGCGCCATGGTGGAGCGGGCCGACGTGTCGGTGCCGGCGACGGCATTCTCGGATACCTCGACGGGAGCGGCATCATGATCCAATCCACCCCCCTGGCCGCCGAGGCCAGTTTCGCGCTCAGTTCCGAGCAACGCCAGTGCGCGCTGGCCGGCGGGCCGGTGCTGTGGCTGGATATCCGGGGCGAACTGGACGCGCCGCGCCTGCAACAGGCCTGGCGCACCGTGGTCGGGCGCCACGGCGTGCTGCGCCACGCCTTCGGCGCGGTCAGCGGCTACCGCGGCCTGCGCCAGCAGCAGCTGCCCGAGCCGATGGCGCAGGCGCTGCAGTTGCCGTTGCACGATTGGCGCGACCAGGGCGCGGCCCGGCATGCGGCGTGGCAGCAGTGGCAGGCGCAATCGCCCGCCCAGGTACAGGCCTGCCTGGGGCGCGTGGGCGACCGGCAATGGCAGCTGTGGCTGGCCGCACCGGCGTTGGTCGCCGATGCCCGCAGCCTGCTGCAACTGGTGGCCGACCTGCGCGATGTCTACCTGGGCCATGCGCTGCCGGCCGCCTTCGACTATGCAGACTACATGCAATGGCGGCAGTCGCTGGACGAAGACGACGAGGCCAGCGCCGGGCAGGCGTATTGGGCCAACCAGGCCGAGCAGGCGCGGCAGGCGCCTGCTGCAAGGCTGAGCTACCGGCGTGAGGTCGCCACCGCAGGCGCGCCGCGCGGGGTGCAGGCTAGCGTGCTGGCCGCACCGCTGGCCGCTGGCCTGCATGCCTGGTGCAGCCGCACGCAATGGGCCCCGGCCACCGTATTGCATGCGGCCTGGCTGACGCTGCTGGCCAGGCTGGGCCAGCAGGACCAGATGCGCAGCGCATGGCAGCACGATTGCCGCGACGACTACGAGCCGATGGCACAGGCGGTCGGCCCGTATGGCAAGACCTTCCCGCTGGCGCTGGCGCTGCAGCCGGATTTCGAGCAGACGGTGCGCGAACTGGCGGTGCTGGAAGAACGCCATATCGGCGCCCAGGAATACATGAACGATGAAGTCGCGGCGGCCTGCACGGCCGAAGTGGCCTTTGCAGCCAACACCCTGGCGCGCCACCATGCCGACCCGGCGCTGCAGTGGCAGGCAGGGCCGCAGGTGGCGGCCGATTCGCGCTTCGAGCTGGTGCTGCGGGTCGACCTGGCTGGGCTGGCGCTGCAGCTCGACTATGACGCAGGGCGCTATGACGACCTCGCCATGGCGGGCCTGCTGCGGCAGTACCAGGCCTGGCTGGAGCAGGTGCTGCAGCACGGGGCAGCACCGTTGGCCACGCTGTACTGGGATGACCAGGCGCTGTGGCCGCAGCGTCTGCCGGTGCACGCGGTGCAAGTCGATATCGGCGGCACCGACCTGCTGTCACGGCTGGCCGCGCATGCGCAGGCCCGGCCGCGGGCCAATGCCTTGTCCAGCGCCCATGATCGCCTGGACTACGGCACGCTGATGGCACGCGTGAACCAGTTGGCGCACTGGATGCAGGAGCAGGGGATCGGGCCACAGGCGCGGGTCGCGCTGGCCCTGCGCCGCTCGCCCGACATGGTGGTGGCGCTGCTGGCCACCTGGCGCGCCGGTGCGGCCTACGTACCGATCGACGCCGATTGGCCCGCCGCGCGGCGCGAGCGCGTGCTGGCCGATGCCCAGCCCCGGCTGGTGCTGCACGACCAGGCGCAATGGCCATCGGAAGCGCAATCGGCAGGGCAGGCACGGCAGGTCGCACTGGCCTCCCTGGGCCCGATCCTGCACCACTATCCGACCCATGCGCCGGCCGGTGAGATCGCCCTGGACGACGCCGCCTATGTGCTCTATACGTCGGGCTCGACCGGCGTGCCCAAGGGGGTGGTGATCGAACACGGGCAACTGCTCAACTACGTGGTGGCGGCCGACCACGGCATGCGGCTGGCAGCGTGCCGTTGCTGGGGGCTGACCAGCACGGTGGCCGCCGACCTGGGCAATACGGCGTTGTTCAGTGCGCTGTTGCATGGCGCCGAGCTGGCCATCGCCGACGACGCCGACATGCAGGACGGCGTGCATTTTGCGGCCTTCATCCAGCGTCACGGCGTGGACGCCCTCAAGATCGTGCCATCGCACCTGGAAGCGTTGCTCGACGTGGACGAACTGGCGTTGCCGGCCACCATCGTGCTGGGTGGCGAGGCGGCGGCACCGGCGCTGATCCGCCGCATCCGGCAGCGGCGCCCGGAGGGTCGCGTATTCAACCACTATGGCCCCACCGAGACCACCGTCGGAGTGATGTGGCATGCCATCGACGCCGACTGCCCCGATGCGGTGGCCGTGCCGCTGACCCAGGTCATGGCCAACTGCCGCGTGGCGATCCTCGACGCCGCCTTGCAGGCCACGCCGGTAGGGGGCATCGGCCAGCTGTATATCGGTGGCGCCCAGCGTTGCCGGGGCTATCTCAACCAGGCCGCCGACGTGGCTTCGCCGTTCGTCGCCGACCCGGCCGCGCCGGGATGCCACTGGTACCGCAGCGGTGACCTGGCCTGCTACCTGCCGCATGGCGGCCTGCGCATTCTTGGGCGCGCCGACGACCAGGTCAAGATCCGGGGCTTTCGCATCGAGCCGGCCGAGGTCGAGGCGGCCCTGCTGCAACAGCCGGGCGTGCGCCAGGCAACGGTGCTGGCGCAGGGCGAGCCGGCCAGCCTGACGGCGTGGGTCGTCACCAGCGGCGCGGCCACCCCGGACCTGCGCGCGGCCTTGCTGGCCGTGCTGCCCGAGCCGATGGTGCCGCAGCGCTGCCTGGTGGTGCCGGCGCTGCCGCGCCTGGCCAATGGCAAGGTAGACCGGCGCGCGCTGCTGCAATCGCTGGCCAGTGCCGGGCCGGCGGGCGCGGCCGAGGTGCCGGCCGACGACCTCGAATTCGTGGTGCTCGACGCCATGGCGCAACTGCTGCCGGCCAGCACCCAGCCGTTGCAGCGCGACACCGATTTCATCGCCGCCGGCGGTCATTCGCTGCTGGCCATCAAGCTGGTGGCGCGGCTGCGCAAGCTGTTCAGTATCGAGATCGCGCCGGCGCTGGTGTTCGACCACGCCAGCCCGGCCGCCCTGGCGGCGGCCTTGCGCTCGCAGGCCCCGGCACCGGCGCAACTGGACCAACTGGCGTCGCTGCGACGCGCCTTGCTCGAGATGCCTGCCGCCGAACGCGACGCCTTGCTGGAAAAAGCCTGAACCGATCCTCGCCCCTCCCCAAACAAAAGCACCCATGAACGAAAAAAATCATCAACTGCTGGCCCTGTTGCAACGTGACCAACAAGAACAGGGCGGGGCAGGCGGCGAGTTGTCCGGCCACGCCATGGCCGGCCCGGCGCCGTTGTCGTTTTCGCAGCAGCAGCTGTGGGCCCTGCAGCAGCTGGAACCTGGCCAGACCGCCTACAACCTGACGCGCGCGTTCCGGCTGCGCGGCCCGCTGGTGCACGCGGCGCTGCAAGCGGCCTTCGACGCGCTGGTGGCGCGCCATGCCAGCCTGCGCACCCGCTTCGTGGAACAGGACGGCATCGCCTCCCAGGTGGTCGAGCCGGTGGCGCCCATGGCGCTGGAGGTGATCGATTGCCGTCACCACGCCGCCGCCGGCCATGCACAACTGATCGCCGCGCAGATCGATGCGGCGGCAGCGCACGTATTCGACCTGACCCAGGCGCGGCTGCTGTTGGTGCGCCTGCTGCAGCTGGGCGATGACGACCACCTGCTGGTCATCGGCATGCATCACATCGTCTCCGATGCCTGGTCCAACCCGATCGTGGCGCATGACCTGGCCCGTGCCTACCGCCAGGCGTTGCAGGGACAGGCGCCGGTGCTGCCGGCCTTGCCGGTGCAGTATGCCGACTATGCGCGCTGGCAACGCGAGCGCTTGCAAGGCCCGTGGCTGCAGCAGGAACTGGATTACTGGCAGGAAAAGCTGGGCGCCCAGGTGTCGCCGTTGAACCTGCCGCTGGACCGGCCTCGTCCCGGCACCGCCAGTTTTGCCGGCGCGGCCCATGCCTTCGTGCTCGACCAGGCGCTGGCCAACGGGCTGCGGCAGTTCTGCCGTGACGAGCGCTGCACGCCCTTCGTGGTCCTGCTGGCCGGCTGGCAGGCGTTGCTGCGTCACTATTGCGGCCAGGACGATTTCACGCTCGGCATTCCCCAGGCCGGGCGCCAGCGGCCCGAATTGCAGGAGATGGTCGGCTTTTTCGTCACCACCCAGGTGATGCGCGCGCGGCTCCAGCCACGCATGAGCATGCGCGAGCTATGCCGCCAGGTGCGGGGCGATACGCTCGATGCCCTGTCGCACACCGAGTTGCCGTTCGAACTGCTGCTGGAACGCTATCCCGCCGAGCGCGGGCTGGCGCGCCATCCGCTGTTCCAGACCATGTTCGGCCTGCAGGTCATCGACGGCGCCGCCACGCTGGAGCTCGACGGTATCAGCGCCACCACCCTCGACATCGCCACCCGTAGCGCCAAGTTCGACGTGGCGCTGGACGTCAAGATCATCAACGGCCGGGTCACCGCCCGCCTGGAGTACAGCACCGACCTGTTCGAGGCCGCCACCATGGCGCGCATCGCACGCCATTACCAGGCGCTGCTGCGGCAGATGGTCGCCGATCCGCAGCAAGCCATCGGCGAACTGCAACTGCTGGCGCCGGACGAACGCGAGGCCTTGCTGCAGTCGAGCGAGAACCGCCAGGGGCATGGCACCGGTGACGTACTGGCGCTGATCGAAGCGCAGGTCGCCCGGTCCGGGTCGCGGCCGGCGCTGCGGGTGCCGCACACCGGCCAGGCGCTTGGCTATGCCCAGCTCAACGACCAGGCCAACGCGCTGGCGCACTGGCTGATGGCCCAGGGCGTGGGTTGCGACGACCGGGTGGGCGTGTGCATGGAACGCTCGCAAGACATGGTGGTGGCGCTGCTGGCGATCATGAAGGCCGGCGCGGCCTATGTGCCGATGGACCCCGACCACCCGCCACAGCGCCTGCAGTACTTCATCGACGACAGTCGCACCCGCCTGTTGCTCACCCATGCGCCGGTGTGGGCGCAGTTGCAGGGGCTGGCACCGGGTTGCGCGCCGGTCGATGTCGGCACCCTGGACCTGTCCGCCCAGCCGCGCCACAACCCCGGCCTGGCGCTGCATCCCGAGCAACTGGCCTATGTGATCTATACCTCGGGCTCGACCGGCCAGCCCAAGGGGGCGGCCAACCGCCATGCCAGCCTGTGGAACCGGCTGGCATGGATGCAGCAGGCCTACCAGCTGGAGAGCAGCGACCGGGTGCTGCAGAAGACCCCGTTCGGCTTCGACGTCTCGGTGTGGGAATTCTTCTGGCCGCTGATGACCGGCGCCGAGCTGGTGATGGCCGCGCCCGGCGAACACCGCGATCCGGCACGCTTGGCCGCGCTGATCGACAGCGCCGGCATCACCACGCTGCACTTCGTGCCATCGATGCTGCAAGCCTTCGTCAATGACGGCGACGGCGTACGTTGCCCCAGCCTGCGCCGCGTGATCTGCAGCGGCGAGGCCTTGCCGATGGAACTGCAGCAGCAGGCGCAGCGCCAGTTGCCGCACGCCCGACTGATCAACCTGTATGGGCCGACCGAGGCGGCCATCGACGTCACCCACTGGACTTGCGTGGTGGGCGATACCGGCAGCAGCGTGCCGATCGGGCGCCCCATCAGTGCCACCCAGGCGTTCGTGCTGGACGACGCGCTGCAACTGGTGCCGCCGGGCGTGGCCGGCGAGCTGTACCTGGGCGGCATCAACCTGGGTCGGGGCTACCTGGGCAAGCCGGGGCTGACGGCGGAGCGCTTCGTGGCCAGCCCGTTCGCCGACGACGGGCAGCGGCTGTACCGCACCGGCGACCTGGTGCGCTGGCGCGAGGATGGCCAGATCATGTACCTGGGACGGCTGGACCACCAGGTCAAGATCCGTGGCCTGCGCATCGAGCTGGGCGAGATCGAGGCGGCGCTGCTGGCCCAGCCGGGCGTGCGCGAAGCGGTCGTGGTGGCCGCCGACGGCCAGCTGCTGGTGGCCTACGTAGCGGGCGAGGGCATCGATGAAAGGGCGGTACGCGCAGCACTGGCCCAGCGCCTGCCGCAATACATGGTGCCGGCGGTGATGGTGCAGTTGCCCCGGCTACCCTTGAGCACCAACGGCAAGATCGACCGCAAGGCCTTGCCGGCGGTGGAGCGCGGCAGCGAAGCGGCGTATGCCGAACCGGTGGGCGAGATCGAGCAGCGGTTGGCGGCGATCTGGCAGGAGGTGCTGGGCATCGAGCGCGTCGGGCGCCAGGACAACTTCTTCGCCCTGGGCGGCGACTCGATCCTCAGCCTGCAGATCATTGCCCGCCTGCGGCGGGCCGGCTGGAAGGTCACGCCCAGGCAGGTGTTCGACCGGCAGACGGTGGCCCATCTGGCTGCGGTGGCCGTGGCGATCGACCTGCCGGCCGGCAGCGGCGCCGACGCGCCGCGTGCGGCCGGGCCCGACCTGTCGCTGCTGGCACAACCGCTGACGGCACAGCAGCAAGCGCTGCTGCCGGTCGGCATGGACCAGCTGGAGGCGGTCTATCCACTGTCGCCGATGCAGACCGGCATGCTGTTTCACAGCGTCTATGAAGCCGGCAGCGCGGCCTATGTGAACCAGTTGCGCATCGATATCGATGGCGCGCTCGACCCGGAGCGGTTTGGTGCCGCCTGGCAGGCGATGCAGCAGCGCCATGGCGTGCTGCGCACCGGTTTCCTGGCCGACAGCACACCGCCGCTGCAATGGGTCGCGCCAGCTGCGGCATTGCCGCTGCGGCAACTGGACGTACGCGCCGTCGATGACTGCGCCACCACGCTGGACGGCATCGCCGAAGCCGAACTGGCACTTGGCTTCGACCTGCGCCGGCCGCCGCTGCAACGCCTGGTGCTGGTGCGCTCGGGCCAGCGCCGGCACCATTTCATCTGGACCATCCACCACCTGCTGCTCGATGGCTGGAGCACGTCGCAGTTGCTGGGCGAGGTGGTGCGGCACTATCACGGCGTGGATACCGCGGCGCCAGCCGGAAGCTATCGTCACTATATCGGTTGGCTACAGCAGCAGGATGCCGAACAGCCGCGCCGGTTCTGGCAGCAAGCGCTGGCGCCGCTGACGGCCCCGACCTATCTGCAGCAGGCGTTTATCGCACCGGCCGCCGGCGAGACCGGCTTCGGCGAGTACAAGGTGGTGTTGCCGGTGCCGCAGGCCGAGGCCCTGAACCGGTTCGCGCGCGAGCACAGGGTTACCCTCAACACGCTGTTCCAGGCGGCCTGGGGCCTGTTGTTGCAACGTTATACCGGCCACGGCGCTGTGTGCTTCGGCGCCACCGTCGCCGGCCGCCCGGACGAGCTGGAAGGGGCGCAGCAACTGCTGGGCCTGTTCATCAATACCCTGCCGGTGATCGTGCCGGCTAGCCACGACCAACCGGTGGCGACCTGGCTGCAGGCGCTGCAACAGCACAACCTGGCCGCACGCGCGGTGCAGCATACGCCGCTGTACGACATCCAGCGCTGGCATGCGCACCTGGGTCAAAGCCTGTTCGACAGCATCCTGGTGTTCGAGAACTATCCGATCGATTCGGCACTGCGTAGCGGTAGCGCCGCCGACATCAGCTTCAGGCGCACCCACAGCCGCGAACAGACCAATTATCCGATGACCGTCGGCGTAGCGCCGGGCGACGGCGTGGGCGCCGGCCTGCATATCGGTTGGCGCTACGACCGCAGCCGCTTTGGCGACGCGGCCGTGGTACAGATCGCACGGCACCTGCAGTACTGCCTGGAGCAGATCGTCCAGTCCGGCACCCGCCCGGTCGGCGCGCTGGCCATGCTCGACCCCGAGCAGCAGGCGGCATTGCTGGCGCTGGGCCGGGTCGAGGACAGCCAATTCGTGCCGGAACCGATTCATGTCCTGTTCGCGCGCCAGGCGCAGCGCAACCCGGCCGCCGAGGCGGTGGTGATGGGCGAGCGCAGCCTGAGCTATGGCGAAGTCGAGGCGCGTGCCAACCGCCTGGCCAGCCAGCTGCGCCGACAAGGCTTCGACGGCGCGGCCGGCGAGCAGCGCATCGGCGTGGCATTGCCGCGCTCGCCCGAGATGATCGTGGTCTTGCTGGCTATCCTCAAGGCCGGCGCGGGCTATGTCCCGATCGACCTCGAGACGCCGTCGGATCGCCTGGCCGGCATGCTGGACGACGCCGGCGTGACGCTGATGATCAGCCAGCGCGAACCACTGGCCCGATGGCCGGCGCTGGCAGCCAGGCCTGCGTTGCGCCTGCTGGCCATCGACGAGCTCGACCTGGCGCACGGCCAGGCGCAGGCCAGCGCGGTCGACGTCGTCCCCGAACAGCTGGCGTATGTGATCTACACCTCCGGCTCGACCGGCCGCGCCAAGGGCGTGGAGGTGGCACATGGACCGCTGTCGATGCACATCCAAGCGACCGCGGCCTTGTACGAGATGGGGCCGCAGTCGCGCGAGCTGCATTTCCTGTCGTTCGCCTTCGACGGCGCCCATGAGCGCTGGATGACGGTGTTGAGCGTGGGCGGCACGCTGGTGCTGCGGGACTCCGAGCTATGGACCCCCGAGCAGACGGCCGCCGCCTTGCACCGGCATCGCATCACGCATGCCGGCTTCCCGCCGGTGTACCTCAAGCAGTTGGCCGATTGGGTCGAGCGCAGCGGCAACCCGCCGCCGGTCTTCCTGTATTCGTTCGGAGGCGAAGCGATGCCGCGGGACACCTTCGAGCAGGTGCGGCGGGCATTGCGCCCGCAACGGCTGATCAACGGCTATGGGCCGACCGAAACGGTGGTCACGCCGCTGGTCTGGAAGGTCGATGCCGGCCAGGCCTGCGATGTGCCCTACGCGCCCATCGGCCGACCGGTGGGGCAACGCACGGCGATGATCCTGGACGACCGGCTGCAACTGCTGCCGCACGGCGTGGCCGGCGAGCTGTATATCGGTGGCAGCGGCCTGGCACGCGGCTACCTGGATCGCCCCGGCCTGACCGCTGGCGCCTTCGTGGCCGATCCCTTCGGCGCGCCCGGCGCACGCATGTATCGCACCGGCGACCTGGCGCGCTGGCGTGACGATGGACAGATCGCCTACCTCGGGCGTATCGATCACCAGGTCAAGATCAAGGGGTTCCGCATCGAACTGGGCGAAGTCGAAGCGGCGCTGCTGGCACAGCCGGGCGTGCGCCAGGCGGTCGCGGTGGTACGTCCGGTAGCGGGCGTGGATCGGCTGCTGGCCTACGTCGCCGCGCACCACGACAGCGCGCCCGATCCGGTCGCGCTGCAGCGGGCCCTGGCGGCCAGCCTGCCGGGCTATATGGTGCCGGGCAAGATCGGCCTGTTGCCGGCGCTGCCCTTGAATGCCAACGGCAAGATCGACCGCAAGGCGCTGCCCGACGAGACCCGCTTCGAACACGAAGGCACCAGCCTCGGCGAGCCACCCGAAGGGCCGCTCGAAGCCTTGATCGCCCACAGCTGGCAAGCGGTATTGGGCGTGCCCGCGGTGGGCCGCCATGACAACTTCTTCGAACTGGGCGGCGACTCCATCCTGAGCCTGCAGATCATCGCCCGGCTGCGCCAGGATGGCTGGAAACTGACGCCCAAGCAGATCTTCGAGCAGCAGACCGTGGCCGCATTGGCGCAGGTGGCCGAAGCGGTCGAGGCGCTGCCCGACCGGGCGCCGCTCGAGGGCGACGACGCCAGCAGCGGCCCGGTGCCGCTGCTGCCGATCCAGGCGCAGTTCCTGGCCACCGACATCGCCCGGCGCCAGCATTGGAACCAGGCCATCATGCTGCGCAGCGCCGCGCCGATCGACCGACAGGCGATGCAGCAAGCGGTGGCAGCCATCGTCGATCATCACGACGCGCTGCGCATGCACTATGTGCAACAGGGCGACGGCACCTGGGTGCAATCGTACGGTGCGCGCGCGGCGGGCGAGGCGGCATCGTCGTGCTGGCACGCACAGGTCGATTCTGCCGCGCAGATGGCGCAATTCTGCGCCCGGGCGCAACGCAGCCTAGACCTGCAACACGGGCCCTTGCTGCGCGCCGCCACCATGGCGCTGGCCGACGGCAGCTGGCGCCTGCTGCTGGTGGTGCACCACCTGGTGGTCGATGGCGTGTCGTGGCGGGTGCTGCTGGAAGACTTGCAGGGCGCCTATGCCCAGTGCCTGGCCGGGCGGCCGATCGCCTTGCCGCCCAAGACCGCGTCCTACCGTGAATGGGGCCAGGCCCTGCAGGCGTTTGCCGCCACCGCTACCGACGAATTGCCGTTCTGGCGTACGCTGGCCGAGGTACCGGCGAAGCTGCCGTGCGACCACCCGCAGGCGCCGTTGCTGGCGGCCGACCAGGCGCGCCTGGCCTGCCGGCTCGACGCCGCCACGACCCAGGCCCTGCTCAAGCAGGCGCCGGCGGCCTACCGCACCCAGATCAACGACCTGCTGCTGGCTGCGCTGGGTCGGGCCCTGGGCCAGTGGAGCGGGCAGGCGCACATGCTGATCACGCTGGAAGGCCATGGTCGCGAGCAGCTGGACGAGGCCGGCGACGGCCTGGATGTGTCGCGCACGGTCGGCTGGTTCACCAGCATGCTGCCGGTGGCGTTGCCCACGGCAGGCGACTGGCGCACCCAGATCGGCGCGGTCAAGGAGACCCTGCGCGCCATTCCGCGCAAGGGCATCGGCTTCGGCCTGCTGCGTCACTGGGGTTCGGACGCGCAGCGCGAGGTGCTGGCAAACATCCCGACGCCGTCGCTGGCGTTCAATTACCTGGGGCAGTTCGACGGCAACTTCCGCGATGGCGGCCCTTGGCAGCCGGCACCGGAGTCGCCCGGGGCATCGCGCGATGATGCCGCGCCGATGGCGTGCGACCTGTCGATCAACGGCCAGGTGGTCGGTGGCGAACTGCGCATGGAAGTGACCTATAGCCGCCGGCGCTTCGATGCCGCCACCATCGACGGCTTCGTACAGCGGCTGCAGGCCGCGCTGCAGGACATGGTGGACCATTGCTGCGCCGGCAACAGCGGCGTGACGCCATCGGACTTCCCGCTGGCGCAGCTGACCCAGCCGCAACTGGATCGCTTGCAGCACGAACTGGGTTGTGCGGCGGCGCAGATCGAGGACATCTACCCGACCACGCCGATGCAGCAGCGCATGCTGCGCCACCTGTCCGAGCAGCCATGGAGCGCGGCCAATGTGGTGCAGCTCGATACCACCAGCAAGACCATCGACGTGGCGCGCTTCTGCGATGCCTGGCGCAGCGTGCTGCAGCGTCATCCGATCCTGCGCACCGGCTTTGCCTGGCTCGATTCGCTGCGGTCGGTGCAGGTGGTCATGCGCGAGGCCAGCCTGCCGGTGACGGTACTGGACTGGCGCGGCCGGGCCGATGCCAACGTGCGCGACGAATGGCAGGCGCTGTGCCGCCATGAGCACCAGCGCGGCTTCGACGCCCGACACGCGCCGCTGATGCGGTTCGTGATCGTCCAGCGCGACGATGGCTATCAACTGCTCTGGACCTGGCACCATATCCTGCTCGATGGCTGGAGCATGTCGCAGTTGCTGGGCGAGGTGTTTTCGCTGGTCGAAGGCCAGCCCTTGGCGCGCCAGGCGCTGGACTTCCGCCATTACATGGCATGGCTGGCGCAGCAGTCCAGTGTCGACGACCAGGCGTTCTGGCGCGCCCGCTTCGCCCAATGCGGGCCCGGCGGGCCGGCCGGCCTGCTGTGCCGGAGCGCGGCCGTGCACGACATGGCGGCCGAATTGACGCCATCGCCCGGTAGCGGCGCTGCGTCGGCCTATGCCACCGAGTACCTGCAACTCGATCTGGAGCACACGCGCCTGCTGCAAGGCTTTGGCGCAAGCTGCAAGGTGACCTTGAACACGCTGGTCCAGGCGGCCTGGAGCGTGGTGCTGCACGACATGACGGGCGCGGCCGATGTGGTCTTCGGCGTCACCGTCTCCGGGCGCAGCGTCGACTTTCCCGGCGTGGAACGGATCATGGGCATGTGCATCAATGTGCTGCCGCTGATCCAGCACCTGGATGGCGGGCAGGACGTGGCGTCCTGGCTGGCGCAGTTGCAGTCGCACAACCTGGCCCTGCGCCAGCGCGAGCATGTGGCGCTGGACGAGATCGAGCGCTGGTCGGCCAGGCCGGGCCAGGCCCTGTTCGATACGCTGGTCATCTTCGAGAATTTCCCGGTCGACGAGTCGCTCAAGAAGGGCGTCGGGCGCTCGCTGGCATTCGAGACCATCCGCAGCCGTGGCGCCACCGAGCATCCACTGACGTTGGTGGTGTTGCCGGGCGCTAGCTTGCGCTTCCAGTTCGAGTACGACGGCGCACGCTTGCCGCAGGCACTGGTGCAGCAGTTGGCACAGCGCCTGGCCGACGGTTTGGGCCGGCTGCCCACGCAGGACACGCTGCAAGGCTTGCTGCGGGGCGGCGGTGGGCTGATGCCGTCGGCGTTGCCGGCCATCCCGCCCGCGCCGGTGCTGGTGCACCATCCGGCGAGTCGGCCGCCGGACCCGCAAGGGCCGGTGCTGGTGTGCTTTCCGGCGCGCATGTCCAACCCGCAGGAATACGCTGGCCTGGCCACTGCCCTGGGGCAGGCGCACCCGGTCTGGCAATTGGTATGTCCACCGCATGAACGATGGCGCTGGGCCAGCATGGACGTGCCGGCAATGGCGGCCCGCTATGCCGCGGCCATCGGCGGCCAATTCGCCGGCAGGACTTGCCGGTTCATCGGTTGGTCGGTGGGTGGCTTGCTGGCCATCGAGACGGCACGCCAGCTGCAGGCACAGGCGGCGCTTACGGTGGAGTGGATCGGGCTGGTCGATAGTTCTGATTTTTCGCTCCTGCGGGCCCAACTGGAGCAGATGCCGTTGCCGCCTGCCTCGGCGCTGGCCCCGCACGAGCAGACGCTGCATCAATGGCTGCAACGCTCGTCCATGGCCGGACTCTGGCATGCGCTGCTGGCGCAGATGACGCCGCGCCAACGTGCCTATTTCCTGCTCGACATCGTGGCCCGCCTGGGCCAGCGGCTGCCCACCGATGCGCCTGGCCAGCCGGGTGCGGAGGCGGCATTGTGGGAACGCATCCGTTGCCTGCGGCTGGGGCTGGACGCGCAGGTAACCCTATCGACCCCGATCCACGTGTGGCAGGCAGGGCAGCGCGAGACGGGCCAGGCGCCGACCGACTGGACCCGTCATACCCCACGCCTGGCGTCGCTGACCGTAGTGGAGGGGGCCGATCATCTGTCTATCCTGGAATCGGCTGGGTGGTATCGGGGGGTACGGGACTTGCTGGGTTGACGTGGGGCAGGGCGCTCCCGGCGGCTGGGTGCTGCTGGGAGGCTTTTTCACCGGGATTCGCTATTCGGCTTGTTGAGCCTTTTTGGGCCGTCTGCTCTTGCTGCATGCCGATGTACTGGCTTTATGCTTATCATTCTCCGGTCGAAAGGGCCCGCCGGGAGTCCGCCCGGCAGCCGACCTTCTTTCTTGAACGCCGAGAAAGAGGGGCAAAGAATGCCCCAGGGGCTGGTCCGAATGGGGAAAGCGGGCGCCTCGCCTTCGGCATCGGGCTGAGTAAGCGCGTAGCGCTGTATCGAAGCCTGTCCTGAGCCTGTCGAAGGGCCTGTCCTGAGCTTGTCGAAGGACCTGTCCTGAGCCCAGGCTGGCCGCTGGCCAGACGACCTCAAGCCGCCTCGTCTTTCGCTTGCCGCCCACCCGCGCGATACTTGGCTGGCACCCGTGCGCGGCGCTTTTTCCACCAGACCACGATTCCGGTGACCGATAACAACGTGATGACCAGGCCCATGCAGGTGATGAAGATGCGCCACGGCAGGCCGAAGACATGGCCCATGTGCAGCGCGCCGATCCAGTTGCTGAAGCTGTTGCCGCCCAGGTCGCCGGTCGGTAGCCAGTGGCCGCGCAACTGGCCGCTGCGGGCGTCGATCAGGATGCCGGTGTTGCCGACGTTGCTGCGCAGGTCGGCCGAGCTGTGCACCATGTAACCGTACAGGCCACGCCGGCGATCGAAGCTCAGGCGCTCTTCGAAGTCGATGCGCAACCCGCGCTCGGCGGCAAAGGCTTGCATCGCGCGGCGTGCGGCGGCGTGGGCCTGGGGCCAGCTCATGGGTGGGGCGGCCAGCGGTTCGCGCAGCGGCGGCTGGGCACGCCAGCTGTTGTCGAACGGGAGGATGCGGGTCATCACCGGTTGGTAGATCTGGTCACGCAGGTTGAACATCACGCTGGACCAGGCAAACAGCAACAGCATCAGCCAGCACCACAGGCCGAAGGCGCGATGCAGGTCGAGGTTGACGCGGTACGCGCCGGCCTGCCATTTCACCATCCAGGCCGGCTTCCACTTGTTCCAGAAAGGCCGGCCGCGCGGCCAGGTCAGGTAGGCGCCGACGAAGCAGTCGAGCGTCCATAGCACCGAGACGATGCCCATCAGCAAGGCACCCGGTACCCGCGGCAAGGCCATCGAGTGGTGCACGTTGAACACGAAGGGCATGAAGTCTTCCGGCCGCAGGCTGATCTTCTCGCGGTCGCGCACACCCTGTACGACCCCGCTGTAGGGATTGACCAGGATCTCGTTGTAACCCAGCTTGAACGGGCGCCCGGTGGCGGCATCGATGGCCGGGTCGGCCATGAACGATAGCGTGCGACCGGGCTGCGGGTGCAGCATCAGCTGGCTGATGCGTACCTTCGGTCCCAGTGCCTGCTCGACCCGCTGGCGCAGCGTATAGGGATCGAGCATGGCGTCGGCGGCCTGGCCGGGCGCTGGCTGGGCCAGGTGCAGGTGCGGCGCCAGCCAGACCTCGATCTCGTCCTCGAAGGCCAGCAGGGTGCCGGTCAGGCTGGCCACGATCAGGAAAAACGCGATCGCCAGACCGGTCCAGCGATGCAGCAGGACGAAGGTCTGGCGGGTCGGGTGCCACGGTTTCCAGGCGCGCGGCGGGCGCGCCCCGGGGTTGGCTACCATCGCGTGGTCAGCGTCACCAGGCCGGTACGGCGGTTGCCGTATTCACAGAACTCCGAGCAATACGCGTAGACACGGTCGGTCACGTTGTTGAGCTTCAATGCCAGCTCGACATTGCGCCAGTCGTCGGAAATGCGCCCCAGGTCGAAACGGGCCCCGACGTCCAGCAAGGTCACGCTGGGTGTCTCGAAGGTGTTGAGCGCATTGCCATACGAGCGGCCGATGTAGCGTACCCCGGTCGATACGCGGGTGCCGGCCAGGGCGCCCTGGCCGAATGCATACTCGGCCAGCACGCCGGCGTTGTGCTTGGCCGCGCCCGGCAGCGCCTTGCCTTGCGTACTGGTCGCCGCGGTGCTGGTGGCAGAGGTGTTGCTGGTGACCTTGGCGTTGGTGTAGCTGTAGCTGGAGGTCAGGTTCAGGCCGGAGGCCAGCGAGAACTTGCCTTCCAGTTCCACCCCCTTGGAACGCGCCGCGCCGGTCTGCTGGACGAAGCCGGCCCGGGCCAGGTCGGCGGTGGTGACGTTCTGGCGCCGCAGGTCGAACACCGCCAGGGTGAACAGGGCATTGGTGCCCACCGGAGCGTACTTGACGCCGGCCTCGTATTGCTTGGCGCGTTCCGGCGTGGCCATGCCGCCGCCGAAGATATTGCCGGTGGTCGGCGTGAACGATTCCGAATAGCTGGCGTAGGGCGAGAAGCCGCCGTTCATCTCGTGTACCAGGCCCAGGTTGCGGCTGTTGGCCGTATCGCTGCGCTTGGAGAAGGTATTGGCCGCGTAGTTGGTCACCTTCTGCTGCGACGAATCGCGTCGTATGCCGGCCGATACGGTCCAGCGCTCACCGAGCTTGACCTGGTCCTGCAGGTAGAAGCCCAACTGGTCGTCGACCGTCTTGGTGTTGTAGTTGTCGGCCACCGCGGGCAAGGTGGCGTAGCTGGTGGTGTAGATGTTCGACAGCACATAGCCGGCCAGCGTGTTGGGGCTGAGGTAGCCGCTGACGGTGCCGGCGGTGTGGTGATAGTCGACCCCGAAGAGCAGCTTGTGCTTGAGCGGGTCGGTGCCGAAGTCGGCCTGGAACTGGTTGTCGGTGGTGAAGGTGTCCGACAGGGTGTGCAGGCGCCAGCGCTGCAACGCGGCCGTCGCCGATTGCGTGGCCGGGAAGAAGGCGGCGAAGCGCAGGTTGTTGCGCGATGCGTTGTACTTGGTATAGCGCAGGTTCTGGCGGAAGCTCAGCACGTCGTTGAACTGGTGCGAGAACGCCGAACTGATTGCCGAATTCTCGTAGATCTCGTTGTTGTCGCCAGCCCGTCCCAGCGAGGTGCCGGTCCCCAGGCGTCCGTTGGGATTGGCCGTCACGGTGCCATTGGGCGGCAGCAGGTTATTGGCCAGCCCTTCGCTGCGCTGGTACTCCAGGCGGCCGGTCCATTCGGTGCGGTCCGAAGGCCGCCAGGTGATCGACGGCGCGAAGAAGCTGCGATTGTCGACCGTGTCCTTGACCTGGCTCTGGGCGTCGCGCACCAGTCCGGTGACGCGATAGGACCAGACGCCTGCGTCATCGATGGCACCGCCGAAATCACCGGCGATCTGCTTGCGACTGAAGCCACCCACCTGGACCTGGATTTCATGGATCGGGGTCGTGGTAGGGCGCTTGGACACCACGTTGATCAGGCCGCCGGGCGAGTTCTGCCCGAACAGCACCGAAGCCGGGCCGTGCAGCAGTTCGATGCGTTCCAGGCCATACGGCTCGGGGGCGTAGCGGCTATAGCTGGCATTGGACGAGGTGAGCATGCCGTCGCGATAGAACGAACCGCCATTATTGAGTTGGAAGCCGCGCAGCAGGGCGCCCGTATCGACGATCGAGAAGGCTCCGGTCGACACCTGCACGCCGCTGGTATAGGCCAGCGCCTCGGACACGGTACGGGCTTGCTGGGTGGCGATCTGGTCCGCCGTCACCACCGAGATCGAATACGGGGTCTCGGTGATCGGGGTATCGGTCTTGGTGGCCGTGGCGCTGCGCTTGGCCACGAAACCGTGCACCGGGCCGTTGGCCTTTTCCTCGCCGTTGGCGGTGACGGTCACTTCCGGCAGGTCCTGGCCGGCAGCGCTGGTCTGCGCATGGCTGCTGGCCGAGATCGACATGCCCAGCAGCGCGCACTGGAGCGAACTGACCAGTATGCGTTGCCGCGAAGGGAAGGGGACATTGATCGCTGTTTTTCTCGTCATGATGGTGAATCGGATTGATGTTGTCGTTGATTAACTCCGGAAGGCAGCCTGGCGCTGCATCTCCCCCGCTTGGTGCTGATGTAACGCTGAAAATGCCTGGGTTGGCGCCATGCTCCTGGCCAGCGCGTCCCTGATCTCGTTGGTCCGGATGGCGGTGATCGACAGCAGGGTGTCGCTCAGGCCGTGCGATGCCTCGCAACTGCCCTGCAGGAAGATCGCCGGCCTGAACTGGGGCGTGCTGACCAGGCGGTAGTGCCGGTCGACCCGCATGTCGGGCAGGTAGGGCTTGAGTTCCTTGAGCAGTTCGTGATGCTGTTGCCGCTGGTAGCCGGTGGCCAGGATCACCGCGTCGTAGCTCAGGGTCTTGACCTGTCCGGTCTCGAGGTCGTTGAGCCACAGGTGCACGCCGGCCTCGTCTGCGCGCGCCTCCAGCGTGTCGTGCCGGCGCAGGAAGCGGTGCCGCTCCACGCCACTGACCTTCTGCCGGTACAGCACCTCGAACATGCGCTCGATCAGGGCCATGTCGGGCGCGGCATAGTTGGTCTGCATGAATTCGTCGAGCAGGGCGGCGCGGCTGCCTTCGGCGGTATTGAAGACGTAGTCGGTGTAATCGGGGTTGAAGATCTCGTTGACGAAGGGGCTGTCGTCGGACGGCTTGATGGTGCGCGCGCGGGTGATGAGGTCGACCGCGATGTCGGCGTGGCCATCCAGCTCCAGGAAGATCTCGGTGGCGCTCTGGCCGGCGCCGATGATGGCGATGCGGCGCGGCGCCTGCTGCCGGGCAAATGCGCTGCGGAACCGGCTGGAGTGAAACACCCGCGGCTCGCCCCGCAGGTGCTGCATGCAATCGGGAATGTTGGCCACGCCGCCTATGCCCAGCACCAGGTTGCGGGTGAGCCGCTCGTGCAGTTGCTGGTTGCTGTCGCGCGAAAGCACGCGCAACAGCGACACTTCGCTGCCACGTTTCTCGGGCAGCACCTCGATCACCTCTTCGCCATAGCGGCACTGGGCATCGAAATGGCTGGCGGCCCAGGCCAGGTAGTCGTTGAATTCGAGCCGGCTGGGATAGAAGGTCTTGAGGTTGATGAAATCGGACAGGCGACGCTTCTGGTGCAGGTAGTTGATGAAGGTATAGGGGCTGGCGGGATTGCGCAGGGTCGCCAGGTCCTTCAGGAACGAGATCTGCATGTGCGTGCCATCGAGCATCATGTCGCCATGCCAGGCAAAGCCGGGCTGTTTTTCGAGGAACAACGCGTCCGGCGGCTGGCTGCGGCCGGGTTGTTCCTGCAGCGCAATGGCCAGCGCCAGGTTGGACGGGCCGAAGCCGACGCCGATGAGGTCATGGATCGTCAAGACGGTCTCCTTTCGGGGGGAGAAGAGGAAAACGGATTGGAGTAAGCGCCCAGGTCGGTCTGGGGCTGCCACAGGCCCTGGCCAAAATAGCGTTCACGGGAAAGCATCACGAGCATGGCCCGCTTGTGCGGGAAATCGAATTCCTTGAGCTTGGCGTAGCCGCTCTTGTCGAGGTTGCGGATCTGCTTTTCATGGTCGGCGCGCGGCTCTCCCACCACCACCTGGGTGCGGCAGTCGTCCAGGAAGAGGTAGTGCGAGATGGTGGTCAGCCAGGCCACCGCGAACTGCTTGCCGCGAAACGCCTCTTCGCCCACCAGCACGTGCCAGCCGCGATCGAAGTCGCCGCAGTCGTAGAACGGCGCGATGCGATTCTCCTTGGCCCAGTACACCTCGAAATAGGCGAAGGGCCGGTCGTCGAAGCTGGCGATGAGCGAGGTCATGTGCGGGTCGGCCGCAATCGTCTCGAGATAGCCGCGATGCTTGGCCAGGTCGCCAGCCTCGTCCCAGAAGTGGGCGACCACCGGATCGTTCATCCAGCGGTTGAACAGGGGCAGGTCCTGTTCCAGGTGCAAGCTGCGCAGTGTCAGGCGCTGGCCCAGCCAGGGAATATGACGGGTGTAGACCAGGCCCTCCGGCTTGGGCGCGCGCAGCGGGTGGCGCCGCCCGTGGCTCATCACCTGTTGCACCGGGAAGGCCGGCACGTTGGCTTGCGGCAACCAACCGCTGGCGTGTTGCCAGACCAGCTCGGCGAGCGCCACGAACTGCCCGCCGCGCGGCACCAGCAGGCCGCAGCGCGCCATGGCCGATGCCACCGGCGGCGCCAGCTCGACCACGATGGCAGGCGCCTCGGGGTGGTACATCAACATGCTTTGCAGCACCGCCAGCAGGTCCTCGTAGCAGACGTGGTCGCCGCTGCGCGGGGCGATGCTCCAGTACTGGTCGCCGGCGCCGGGGCCGCCGCGCCGCCAATGCCAGCGCGAGCGCTCCTGCCCATGGCCATCGCTGATGGAAACCTGCTCTGCATGACAGCTTGCAAACAGCGGCACGCCGCCTACGCACAGTGCAATGGCGTTGCCAACGGGTAATGGGCGATTCAAGAGGACTCCGCAAATACATGAAAGATGGTTGACGACCGGCCTGGCCGGTCAGCCGGCAGCGATTGCCCGGCCTGTCGGGCTCATTCTCTGTAGACGAATGAGAAGTATTTTTATTTAACTGGAGTCGCCCCGATCGGCCGCAAAGGCAGCTACGACAAGGGCGCGGCGTACACCGTCCGGATGCCGGGGATGCGAAGAGGGCTAAATGGCGGCGCCGCTGGTTCGTCTGTAAAGAGAACTCCACACTCGCTTGATCGGGCCACTGCATGCTTAACTATCTGATAAGACAATCCTGGCGCCTGCTGTTGCTGGCGGCCACCGCCAGCGTCACGCGCGGCATCTGCGCCGTGCTGACGGTGATCCAGATCAATGCCGCCTTGAGCGCCGATGCGGCCACCCGCGCCCAGGCGGCGTGGTGGTTCGGCGGCACCGTCTTGCTGCTCATGGCCAGCCATATGCTGTCCAATATCTCGTTCGAGCGCCTGAACCAGCGGGCCCAGGCCGACATGCGACGCTATATCTCGGCCAAGGTGATCGGCGCCGACTACCGGCACATCGAAAAGACCGGCCCGGCCCGGATCCAGTCGGCCCTCACCGAGCACAGCGCCAAGGTGGCCGAGTTCTTCGTCGGCATGCCGGCCATCCTGACCAATTCGGTGGTGGTGATCGGCTGCCTGGTCTATATGGTGCTGCTGTCGTGGCAGGTGTTCCTGGTGGCCATCGCGGTGCTGGCGCTGGGGTCGCTGGGCTACCACCTGGCCCACCTGAAGGCGATTCGCTACCTGGAGCGGGCCGCCCGCGAGCAGGACGTGATGTTCGGCCACTTCCAGGCCATGACCGGCGGCGCCAAGGAACTGCGCCTGCATGCCAGGAAGCGCCAGCTGTTCGAGCGCGACCTGTTGCATGTGGCCATCGAGAACGTGCGCCGCCTGCGCACCACCGGCATGTCGATCTTCACCGCCTCGGCGGGCTGGGGCAACTTCCTGATCTTCGCCTTCATCGGCCTGGTGCTGTTCTTCCTGGTCGGCGATGCGCCCGCGCAGCGTCCGGTGATGAGCGGCTTTGCATTGGTCTTCGTCTATATCGTCACGCCGCTGGAGGTGTTGCTGATGAATATCCCGCGCGCCAACCTGGCGCGCGTGGCCGCGGCACGCATCGATGCCGTGACCCGGGACATGGCCAGCAGCGAGCCGCCGGCGCCCCCCGGGCAGCGCAGCCGGTTGGACAGCCTGGCGCTGCAAGGGGTGACGCACCGCTATTACCATGAACGCAGCGATGGCCTGTTCCTGCTGGGTCCGGTCCAGCTCGACTTCAAGCCGGGTGAGATCATCTTCCTGGTGGGTGGCAACGGCAGCGGCAAGACCACGCTGGCCAAATTGCTGGTCGGACTGTATGTACCCCAGGAGGGCGCGATCGTGTGGAACGGCCAGCCGGTGACCGATGCATCGCGCGATGCCTACCGGCAATTGTTCTCGACCGTGTTCTCGGACTTCCACCTGTTCGATCGATTGCTGGAAAACGACCGTCCGGACCTGGACCAGCAGGCCAACCGGTTGCTGGAGCGCCTGCAACTGCAGCATGTGGTGCAGGTCAGGCAAGGGGCGTTCACCACCCGCGCGTTATCGCAGGGACAGCGCAAGCGGCTGGCGCTGGTGGTGGCGGCGCTGGAGGACCGTCCCTTCATGGTGTTCGACGAATGGGCGGCCGACCAGGACCCGTTGTTCAAGGACGTGTTCTACCGGTCGATCCTGCCCGAACTGAAGGCACAGGGAAAGACGGTGCTGGTGATCTCGCACGACGATCGCTATTTCGACCTGGCCGATGTGCTGCTGTCGCTGGAAAATGGCCAGTTGTCGACGCGCCGTCCGGTGTTGCCGGCGCAGGATCACCAGCGCCATGGCGGCGTCACCGATGAGGTCGAGCTGACCGCGCCGATTGCGCATTGAGCGCACGGCACGCCGCTGGCGGCCATCCCCTGTCTCGCCGGTGTCGAGCGCCTGGCAGCTCATGCACGCTGGCGCGCCCGGTCCTGCAGTTGCCACCACGCTGGCAGCAGCCCCTGTACCTCGGCTTGCGCAAAGCGATCATCGATGAGCCAGACGGTGCCGCGATCGTGCTCGGTGCGAATCACCCGGCCCGCCGCCTGCACCACCTTCTGCATGCCCGGATACAGGTAGGTATAGTCATAGCCGGCGCCGAACATCTGGTCCATGCGCCGTCGCAGCTGCTCGTTGACGGGGTTGATCTGCGGCAGGCCGAGGGTGGCGACGAAGGCGCCGATGAGGCGTTCTCCCGGCAGGTCGACGCCTTCGCCGAAGGAGCCGCCGAGCACCGCAAAGCCCACGCCACGCCCACCCGCCACGAAGCGCCCCAGGAAATCGGCCCGGTGCGCTTCGCTCATGCGACGCGACTGGCACCAGGTGGGGATGTCGGGATGATCGCGCTCGAATTGCTGCAGCGCCTGCTGCAGGTAGTCGAAGCTGGAGAAGAAGGCCAGGTAGTTGCCGGGCCGCTGGGCGTACTGGTGTGCCATCAACGCCGATATCGGCGCCAGTGACGCGGCCCGGCCCTGCCATCGGGTCGAGATGCCGTGCGCCACGTGGACCTCGAGCTGGCTGGCGGTGAAGGGGGAGGCGACGTCGACCCAGGCGGTGGTGGCCGGCAGGCCCAGCAGGTCGGCGAAATAATGCCAGGGGCTGAGCGTGGCCGAGAACAGCGTGCTCGAATGGGCAAACGCGAAGCGCGGTCCCAGAAACGGTGCCGGCGCCACATTGCGGATGCACAGCACCGTATTGCGCAGGTCTTCCCGGGTCAGGTCGAACAGCGAATGGGGGCCGAACGATTCGGCCAGCCGCGCCAGGCTCATCGCCGCGAAATAGAACTCGCGCAGCGCCGGCTCCAGCGGCACGGCGCTGTCGGCCAGGTACTCGGTGATGGCGGCCACCGCATTGGCGAGCGCATCGATGAACCTTGCCGGCGGCTTGTCGAGCACCTGGTAGGGCAACGGCGCATCCTTGCCGGCGGCGGTCCAGGCCCGGCCCAGTTTTTCGAGGGCCTTGCGTACCACCGGCGGCGCCATGGCCTGCGCCGCGCGCAGGTCGCCGCGCGCCAGTTGCGCGCTGTACATGCTGCGCGCGCGCGACACCAGGTTATGGGCTTCGTCGGCCAGCACGCTGACGCGCCAGTCATTGGCCAGCGCCAGGTGGTACAGCATGGCGCCGCTATCGAACCAGTAGTTGTAGTCGCCGACCACGACGTCGCTCCAGCGGGTCATCTCGCTGCCCAGGTAGTAGGGGCAGACGTGGTGCGCCAGGCCGATCTCGCGCAGGGTGGCGCGGTCGAGCAGCGGCGCCTCCAGGCATGCCGCCCGCGCCGCCGGCAGGCGGTCGTAGAAGCCTTGTGCCAGCGGGCAGGAGTCGCCCCGGCACATCCGGTCCGGATATTCGCAGGCCTTCTCGCGCGCGGCCAGCTCCAGCACCCGCAATGGCAGCACGGCCTTGGCCTTGAGGGTGGCGGCGGCGTCCAGCGCCAGTTGCCGCCCCGGGGTCTTGGCCGCCAGGAAGAACACCTTGTCGATGCCATGCCGGGGCGCCGCCTTGAGCGCCGGAAACAGCGTGCCCAGTGTCTTGCCGATGCCGGTGGGGGCCTGCGCCAGCAGGTCGCGGCCGCCGGCATTGGCGCGGAACACGGCCTCGGCCAGTTGCCGTTGCCCGGCACGAAAATCGTCGTGTACGAAGCGCATGGCGCCCAGCGCGGCGTCGCGCGCGTCGCGGTGCGCCAGCTCCTGCATGGCCCAGGCGCTGAAGCGATCGCACTGGTCGGCGAACAGCGCGGCCAGTTCGGCCCGCGTGCGCAGCTCGCTCAACGCGGTCTCCTGCTGGTTGCCGATGTTGAAATAGATCAGCGACAGGTTGACGCTGTCCAGGTCCAGCTGCTGGCACAGCAGGTGACCGTAGACCCGCAGCTGGGCCCAGTGCAGGTGACGCTGGTTGTCCGGGATGCTGGCCAGCTGGCCGCGGTAGGTCTTGACCTCTTCGAGCACGTTGCCGTGCGGGTCGTAGCCATCGGCGCGGCCGCGCACGTGCAGCCGGCCGTGCTCGCCGGCCAGCGCAACTTCGCTGCGGTAGCCGTCGCCGCGCCGCGCGGCCACCAGCGCATGGCCCTGGATGCCTTGCTGGGCGGTGGGCGTGGGAGTGAAGCGCAGGTCGAGGTCGCCGGCCCTGGCGGTGAAGTCGCACAGGGTGCGCACGGCCACCGTAAAGCGCCGCTCGGCGGCCACCGGTGGCGCGCTCATGCGGCCGCCCGTTGCCATTGCAGGTAGCACACCGCCACCGGCATGGCATGCCGGGCGCAGTAGTCCAGCCAGCGCAGCTGGTTGTCCTGCAGCCGGTCGCCCGGGCCCTTGACCTCGATCATGCGGTAGCGCCGCTGCTGCGGCCAGAACTGGATCAGGTCCGGAAAACCGCTGCGGTTCTCGCGGATGTCCTGCAGGATGCGCAGGCACCACAGCTTCAGGTGCGCCGCCGGGATGCAATCGAGCGCCAGTTCGACCAGGTCGCGGCCGATGTACTGCCAATGCACGAATGGTGACTGCAGGCCGTGCTTCTGGTCGTAGGTGTGCAGGATGGCGTCCCGATAGCCGTCGTGCTCGAGCAAGGCCAGGCAGCGATCGAACTGCTCGCGCCGACGGTCCTGGAAGTCGGCGCTGTAGAGGTCGGCCGGACCGCGATGGAACGGATGGAAGAAGGCGCCGGGCACGGCGGCGAACACGGCCTGCCAGCACAGCAGACCGAACAGCGAATTGGCCAGGGTGTTCTCGACGTAGAACACCGGGGCGTCGTCGCGCTGTAGGTGGCTGGCCACCGCGCCCTCGACCCGCAGCCCGCTGCCCTCGGGCAGGCACAGGTCGAGCCGCTCGGCCGGCGCCGGGCCGGGCTTTGCCTGCGGCGCGTGGCCCAGCCTGCGCGCCAGGCGCGGGGCGATACGCAGCAATTGCTGGCGTTCGGCCTCGTTCTCGGGGGCGGCGCGGGCGGCGCACAGCAGGGCAAAGGCCTGCTCGAACTTCTGGTGCTTCTCCAGCACGCGGATGGCGCGCCCGCGGGCGCCCGGGTGGCGACAGGCGGCATAGACCGCATAGGCCTGGTCCCAGTCCTTGTCTTTCTCGAACGACTGGCCCAGCTGGAACATCAGCCGTTGACGCCGGTGTTCGAGCCAGGGGTTGCCGACGCCGCCAGCGGGCAGGGCATCGACCAGCGCCGGCAGGATGTCGGCCGCGGGCTCGCCGGCGTGATAACGCTCGCGGCAGTCATGCAGGCGCAGGTAGTGGTCCAGATCGGCCCGATGGCGAAAGCCGCGCGAATCGGCCGAGAAATCGACCCGCTCGTAGCGGAAGGTACCGAGGTCCGACAGTACGAATTCGGACCAGTCCTGGTTCAGGTTGCCGAAGAACACCAGCCGCAGCCGGTCGCACAGCGGGCGCACCCGCAGGCGCAGCGCGGCGTCGTTCGCATGGCCGATCCAGTGCGAGAATGGGCGCGCCTGGCCATGGGCCGGATCCCGCCGCAGCGCCTCGACCTGCTCGGGCTTGCGGGCCGACCTGAGTGCCGTGGGCAGGGCGAAGGTACGCCCCAGTTCGGGCTTGACCAGCAGCCCGGCCAGCTCGTCCAGCGACAGCACCGGGTCATGCGTGATCCATGCCTCGGGCAAGGCGCGGGCGGCGCTGGCGGGGCAGCCGATCTCGGGGTAGTCGAGCCGGCTGGTGCGAAACAGCTCGCCCTTGCGCATCACCAGCCGCACGAACAGCGCACGCGCTGGCCGTGGCAGCGTCGGAAAGCGCGCCATGAAGTCCAGTTCCTCCTCGACCAGGAGGTCGGCATAGCGTTGGCCGATCCAGTCGAGTGCCTGCTGGAAATTGTTCAGGTAGTAAAAGTGGTGTGCGGGTACCGCGGTCATCGCCAAATCATCGTCAACTGTGTTTTTGTACAGTATAGCGGTGATCCGTGGATTTGGTCCGGGTGTTCATCGCGGCCTGCCGGCAGCGTGCCGGTCATGACGAGCGGCACGCTGCGCCACGATGGAAAATCGTTGCCGGAGGACTTGGTCGCAGACCATGTCGCATCCGTCATGCAACGTCGATCGACGCCAATCGACGGTACCGATGCGATTCAAGCCCGGCGGCGGGCATTGGTGGCAGCGAAGGCCAGCGCTTCCTCGAACGAGGACAGCACCATGTCGACCTGGGCGCTGACGGTGGGCTGGTCCATGATCTCGGGGTCGATGGGCGGCCGGATGGTAAATACCAGCGCCTGCGGCAGGCCGGCACGCAACTCGGCCATGACCTCCTGCCAGCGCTCGTAGGTCTGCCTGAGCGGAAACACGATGAACACCATCGACACCAGCCCCGACTTGCCGGTATCGGGCCGGTTCTCGCGATCCTCGAGAATGATGCTGCGCGCGTCCACGCCGTTGGCGCGCAACGCATGCACCAGCAATTCGCTGAGCAATTCGTCGCGGTCATGCGACAACCCGGCGCATAGCGTCACCGAACGGTCGGGGACATCCAGCGAGCCCTGCCAGCGACCCAGCCGTGCCGTGCGCAGCAGGCGCAGGTGGGCGCCGATGCTGCCGGCGTGCAACGACACCGGGCGCCTGCGCCCGAAACGGCGCGGGGCGGCCGGGTCCGGCACCAGGGTATCGATCAGCTGCAATACGGTCAGCCGCAGCCGCTCCTGCTGCGATGGGTCGATTTGCTGGTTGCGCAGGTCGAGTGCGGCCAGGGCCAGGCCCGGCAGCAGGATCCTGTCGCAATACCGGGCGAAGTTGTGCTTGGCCAGGTACAGGCGGGCGTCGCGGATGATGGCGTCGGATTCGCCGGCCAGCGCACGCTGGTAGAAGCGTTCCGGATGCGTCATGCCGGGCGCTTCGCCGAGCAGGATGGTGATCGGCTCCAGCGCTCCCACGTGACGCCCGGCCACCACCAGGCACAGCGTCAGCGGCGTCGACAGCAGCAAGCCGACCGGCCCCCACAGGCTGCCCCAGAACAGCGCCGAGACGATGATGGCCAGCGGCGACAGGCCGGAGCTGTGACCATACACGCGTGGCTCGATGAAATTGGCCAGCAGCACTTCCAGCGCGACATAGGTCGCCAGGAACGACATCGGCAACCACCAGCCCGAATCGATGGCGGCGATGAACAAGGTCACCGCCAGCCCCGAGGCCAGCGCCCCCAGGTAGGGGACGAAGCGCATCACCCCGCACAATGCGCCCCACAGCACCGCGTGCGGCACCCCGGCCAGCCACAGCCCGATCCCCATGGTCAGGCCGAACACGGCATTGACCACGAACTGCGAAAAGAAGAAACGCGATACACCCTCGGCGGCGTCGCCCAGCGCCTTCATGGTGCGGCTCATCTCGGCGCGCCCGGCCAGGCGCACCACGCGGTCGCGCAGCGATTCCTGTTCGAGCAGGATGAACACCAGCAGCACCAGCACGATGCCGGCCTGGCCGATCGGGCCCCAGGCCAGCGAGAACAGGCGCGCCATGGCGGTGCGCACCGACATCTGGGGCGAACCGGCCTGGGCCGGCGCGGGGGCCGCCTGCGCCGCGTTCCTGGCGGCACGGCCCTTGGGCTGGACCGGGACCGGCGGCGGGATCACCGCGCTCAGCTGTTCTTCCAGTCGGGCGAACGGGCGTTCGGTGAGCGTGCGCACCTGCTCGACTTTTTCCTGGATCGCTGCCCGGTACTGCGGCAGGTCGCTGGTCACGCTGGCCAACTGGAACGCCAGCACCACCGCCAGCGCCACCAGGGCGGCGCTGACCATCAGTACCGAGACGATCGCCGCGGCCACCCGGTTCATGCCCAGCCGGGCCAATTGGCGCACCAGTGGCAGGATCACCAGGCTGAGGATGGTCGCCACCGCCAGCGGTGCCAGCACTTCGCGTCCGAAGTAGAGCATGCCCAGCATGCAGCTGGCGCCGACCAGCGTGGCGGGGGTAAGACGGTCGAGGACGGGACGGTTCTGGTTCATGTGCAGCCGATGAGGTTGACGCTGCAGCTGCAGCGCAGCCGTGCAGTATAACGTCGGGAACTCGAGCGCGGCGGGTCGGATCAGTCATCAAAGCCCGGCGACGCAGGTCGCCATCGATCAACGATTCTCAGCAGGAAGGAGGGGTTACATGACGCGTGCCAAGGCAAAGGTCGATTTTCCGGTCGCGCAGGTCAGGCGGTTCCTGGAGCCAGGTCCGATCGTGCTGGTGTCGTCGCACTGGCAGGACCAGACCGATATCATGACCATGGGATGGCATACCGTGATGGAATTCTCGCCGTCGCTGGTCGGCTGCGTCATCTCGGCGGCCAACCACAGCTTCGAGCTGATCCGCAACAGCGGCCAGTGCGTCATCAACCTGCCTACCACCGCATTGGCCGATACGGTAGTGCGCATCGGCAACACGAGCGGGGCCGAGATCGACAAGTTCAGCCGGTTCGGGCTGACCAGGCAGCCGGCCCGGCGGGTGGCGGCGCCGCTCATTGCCGAATGCCATGCCAACTTCGAATGCCGGATCCACGACGACGGGCTGGTGGAGCGCTATAACTTTTTCATCTTCGAGGTGGTCAAGGCGCATGTGGCGCCCACCCCCCGGTTTCCGGCCACGATGCACTACACTGGCGAGGGCGTGTTCATGACCGCAGGAAAAACCATGCGCCGCCGGGCGTTATTTACCAAAGGTGTCTGAGCCAGGCTGGCGGCAGCACACCTTGCAACACAGGATCGGATGTGGGAAAAGAAATCGACAGCCCGTGCACCTCCAGGTGCAAGCTCAAGGGTGAGGTCTGCACGGGTTGTGGCCGCAGCAAGGACGAAATCAGGCACTGGAAATCCATGAAGCGGTCCGAGAAGAAGGTGGTGGTCGGCCTGGCCGCCACCCGCCTCAAGCAACTCCGGAAAAAATAGCACCGGGCCGTCGCACAGCGCCGGCCACCTGAGCTCACACCCCGGTCGATGCCAGTCGGAGCACGCGCATGGCCTTCTGGTTGAGCGCGGTCATGTGATCCGGAGCACAGATACCCAGGTTGTTGCTGACCACCCCGGTGCATTCACCGGTGGTCGAGGCCACCGTCAGCCAGTGCAACACATGGCGACGTTCCAGCGCATTGAGCTTGCCGGCCGCTGGCGCCTCGTCGCTCAGCGCGATGCATTTGGCCAGGCAGTAGTTGCCCATCAACTGGAATCGCACGAACGACTGGTTGTCGTCGACCTGTTGCAGGTCGGGGCGCGGTTGGTGGTGATAGCCGAGCCCCTCGGTGCTGGACAGGCGCAACAGCAGCAGTCCCAGCGTGTAGTAAAGCTCGTGCGGCGCGGCCTGGTCGCGATAGAGGCCGGCCAGCGACTCGGCCTTGGCCTTGAACTCGCTGGCCATGGGCGCCAGCGCCTCATCCTTTTCCATCTCGGCCACCAGCCTGGACGGCAGTTTGGCCAGCGCATTGCTGCGGGCCGCATCCAGTTCCTGGGGCGAGGCCGCGTCCGTGGGCAATTCGGTGCGCAGCAACGCCGCCCGCACATGCGAATGCTTGAGTACCATCTGGTCGTCGTCGGTGACGTCGCGCAACGCGACCTTGTCCAGTGTCACCACCGGCAAGCTTTCGGTGAAATTGGTGGCCATCTTCTGGATGCAGAAATGCACGCCCTTGATGTCGCTTGACGACAGTTGCTGCGATCTGTCGCCCAGGCATGCGTGGAATGCCTCGATCACGGCCGTGCCCAGCGTGGACGGCGCGGGATGATTGGCGATGACCGCCCTGCGCACGTGCAACGGCACGTCCATGTTCGCCACTTGCGCCGCATCGATCGCTTCTTCCGGCCATTGTCCCTGCCGGGTGGCGCTGGGCGAGCGTATCGAGAAATGTTGCTGCTGCGAATCCTGCACGTTGTGCGGATTCAGGAAGTCCAGTTCGTCGACCGCCAGCACCCGTTGCGCGCCTCCATGCGCGATGACGAAGCCACTCAGGGGGGCATCGTCGGCGTCGTCCGGGTCGGCGCCCCGGTGGTCGAGATACTGCTCGGCCAACGTCATCCGGGCAGCGGTCTGTTCGGGGATCGGGGCCTGTCCGTCCTGCAGCCGCCGCAGGTCGTGAAAATTGCGAAATGGCAACGTGCGCTCGATCAGCGTGCCCCAGGTGGCGGCGGATGACCGGTGCGCAGGTTCGGCGCGCAGGCGCTGCTCGAAACGCTCCAGGTCCCGCGGGAAATCATTGGCACCGTCGACCTTGTTTCGCACCAACGCGGGCCAGTCCTTGTAACGGAGGATCTCGCCTGCCGCCTGGCGCATCGCGGCCGGATCGACATGGGCAAACAGGGCCTGGGCGCTGGCCAGGTGGGACACGATGCCATCGGTCATGTGGACGTCGCCCTCGATGCCTGCCAGCTGCTGTGCCAAGGGTCTCTTCTGGCTGCGCGGCATGGGGTTGAAGAAACCCTGGTCGGCCGTATCGGCCATCAGCCCCTCCAGGCGCAGCGCTTTCTGGGCCTTGTCGGCGCCGGACATGATCACCGTGGCCGCGGCCCCCAGGAAGCGCTCGTCCTGCAGGGGCGCCAGCTCTTCCTGGGCGGCGATCCTGGCCTTGACCGCAGCCGTTGCCGCATCCTTGATATCGCCCGACATCAGCTGCGATTGGATCATGCCCAGCGGCGGGCCGTTCAATGCCAGCCGCACGAAGCTGTCCAGCCCGGGCGTGGCACCAGGCTTGCCAAAGGCATGGGCCAGCATGTCGCGCGCCGCTTCACTCGAAAAGGTGCTCGCGTGGGGCGCCAGTGGATACAGGTTCCTCGTGACCAGTATTTTCAGGGCGGCCGGCTTGAGCGCGGCCAACTGCGGCGCGCTGATCTTGTCGGCGCCGGTGCTGCCGGCGACTTCATCGAACAGCCTGCGGATGGCGTCGTCCGAACCGTCGTGATAGTCCTGCAAGGCCAGCAGCCGCGGCATCAATTGCCGGTATTTCTGCTCCGACATGTCGTGACCGTACAGGAAACGATACATCTGCTTGATCGTGTCGGTGACGGGTTCGAGGATGGCAGGCTGCAGCAGCGCCTGTTTCACCGGCTCCTGCAGCGCGGCGCCGATCTGCTGGCGCGCCTGCTTGCTCAACGCGTTTTCCATTTCCGCGATCGAGGTCGGGATCAGCAATTCACCGTTCGACAGTACCCCATGCAGCTCTTCAGGCCTGAGCGCCGCCAGATTGTTGCCCTGGCTCAATAGCGGCAGCATGGCAACCCGGTGGTAGGTGCAGAATTGCGACAGGAACTCCATGCCGTGGGCATCGATCACCGGCCGGGCGCCCGCCAGCGACATCGCCCCGGTACGCATGTGGCCAGCCAGGGCGCCGAGATCGTCCGGGTCGCTGATCAGGTTCTGTTGCAGCAGCAGGTAAATGGTGGGTTCCAGCACCGCTGCCTGGCGCCGCTGCTGGACGTCATCATTGGCCAGCAATGCCAGGTGATGCGTCACCAGGCGTTGCGCCATA
Organism: Herbaspirillum sp. YR522; assembly: GCF_000282575.1. Classification (GTDB taxonomy): domain Bacteria; phylum Pseudomonadota; class Gammaproteobacteria; order Burkholderiales; family Burkholderiaceae_D; genus Herbaspirillum. Next base: position 33,208 of record NZ_AKJA01000136.1, read on the forward strand.
TCGCGGTTCTCGCGCCGATTCGGCGCGGCCAGGATGGTGGCTTCGATACGGCCGACCAATGCCTTGGTAAAGCGCGTGGCGGCGGCCACGTCGCTATCTTGCATCGCCGTGGCGCCGCGCAGGTACGGCGGGCTTTCCAGCAGCTTGAGCAGGCGTGCGTCGTGCACCGCGGAGCGCAGCTTGCCGGGTGGTCCCTCCATGTGCCGCAGCAGGTCTTGCTGCAATGCCGGCCGGGCGTCGGACCGCACCTGGCCGAACGCCACGTCGCGCAGCGCCAGGGCGACGTTGTCGCAAGCCGAGGCCATCTCCTGCTCGCGCTCTTCCAACGCGTCGAGTCCTCCGTGATGGAGATAGGAGCGGTCCAGGGTACTGACCTGGTCCTGTCGGTACAGCACCGAAAGCGCCTCGCGCAGTTGCGCGCGCTGCGGCGCCGATGGGGGCAGGTGGACGAATGCATCCTCCACGATGCCCTTGAGGCCGTCGCGTTCTTGCCTGTGCTGCATGGTCGGGTCGCTGCGGCGGTTGCGGTAGTTGAACTTGTCCGGGCGGGTCTTGATGGTGTCGATGACGTAATCGGCAAGAAAGGCGGAATTGGCCTTGAACGGGGACGGCCCACCCTTGAAGGCGGCCTGGTACAGCTCGCCATGGAACTGGGCGTCGTTGTCGCGCAGGACCGCCGCCGATGCCCAGCGGCCGGTCTCCTTTTGCGGCACGATCATCTGGCTTTTCTTGAATTCGAAGATCGATTTCTTGGTGGCGGCGCTGAGGTTGGACGTGGCCAGGTCGATATGCAAGGCCGAGTCGCCGTGCGTGTCGAACAGGAAATCGTGCCACCGCTGTTGCCGCTCTTGCTTGTAAGGCGAAGGCGGCAGCATTGCCATGGCGCTCCTGAAGGTGTCCAGCAGCGAGCCCAGCAAGACTTCGAGCTTGTCGGCGGCCTTATCGGTCTTCTCGTGGGCGCTGCTCTTCAAGGCGTCTTGCAGCAGCGCGCAGGTCTGCGCCGAGGGCTTGTACAACGGGGGATTGCTGCTGGCCGGTGGCAACGGCAGTTTTCCCATCAGGAAGCGTGCCGTGGCCAATGCCTTGTCGCCATTGCGCTGGGGGTCCTTCAACGCCACCGCGAGGATATTGATGACGTTCGACTGTTCGTCGGGCGGTAGCGCGTTCCACTTGGCGTTGAAGGCCGATTTTCCCAGTCGTTGCTGGATCGGCCTGGCATCGCGCGGGACCAGGTCGGCCGCGTCGTTGGAGCGTTGCAGCGACTGCCGCAGTCCGTGCATCGAAAACATGTATGCCCCTGGTTGCACACGGCGCTTGTGGTTCGACGCGCATGCCACCGCGATTCCCCCGCGCCAGCCACCCATGAACACCGTGTCGTTGTTGATTGCCATGGGTGGCATCGACGCGGCGATAAGTTCAGCCGCCGGTTTGGTGGGCAGCCGCTCAGGGCGGGCAGGGTGCTCACAGCGGGCCGGTGAGTTCCTTGTCCAGCAGGATACTGCGCGCCTGCGACCGGTGCGTGTTGGCCCACCGGTTGAGCGCATCGCCCTGTTCGGCGCGTTCGATGATGCTGCCGATGCGCTTGCTGTAGATCGCCGCCAGCGCATCGGCATCCTCGGCCCCCGTCACCGACGGATGCAGCATGGCGCGCGTGACGGGATGCTTGCGGCACTCGTCGAAGACGGCGGCAATGCTCTCGCTAACCTGGTGTGGCTTGGCATTATGCTTGAGCAGCCACGCCACCTGCATGGCCTCGGTGGGCTGTCCGGCGGGCGACACCAGCACCTGGCGCGGACCCGGGCCGGTATCGGCTTGCAGGTTCTCCCTTTCGTTAGGCACGACATCGCGAAAGATGAACGCCGAGGACGCCGAACGCGGCACGTCGCCGATCAGGCCGACGCTGGGCGAGGCCGTTGCAAAGTCCATGTCGCGTGGCGAGAAGAGCGCGGACGGGTAGGGCGCACCGGCGCCTTCGGTAATCGCATACGGATCGCTGACGCGGGCCGGCTGGTTGGCCTGGTGGGCGCTGTCGCGCATGAATCCTCCGCCAAAACCGACCGGTCCGCTGACGCCACGGTCCACCGTCTGGACGCTGATGCGGCCGGCCTGCTCGCAGACCATGGTGTTGAACCGGTCCTGGTTGAGAAAGTCCCATTCGGCAACCACTTCGCCGGCATAGCTGGCCATCAACAGGTTCGAGCGCAGGGCCGCGCCCTGTGGCAGCAGGTCGATCATGCGTTCCTGGAGCTGCAGCATCTGGCGCGAGGCGTCGCGCAGCGGCTGCAGCGCCTGGTGATCGGCCGGGCTGAGGCGTTCGAAACCACCCTTGGGAAACTGCTCCAGCAGGGGGCGGATCGGGTCGCTGGCGCGCAGCGCCGCCACCTTGTCCTTCAGTTCGTTGTAACGCGTCAACTCCATCGTGATCATGGCCGCCACAATGCCGGGCTTGCGCGCCTGCTCGGTGGCCGCCGCCAGCACGTAGGGCCCGACATCGAGTGCGCCGGGGATCACCCGCGAGGCCACCCACAGCGACGACTTGTCGACCACCCACGCGCTGGCCGGGTTGAAGCGCAGGCCGATGTCGTTGAGCAGGCGCGCCGACATCACTTCGTGGAAGCCTGCCGGGCGGCATGCCGTTGGCGCCAGCCCGGGGCTGGGCCGACACTAGAGTTCGATGCGATGCGCCGGCTGGGCCCAGAAGGCCGGCGGCGGGATCTCGCCCATGCCGGCACCGACGTTGTCGACCATGTGTTGCACCCTGGCCGTGCCGGGGATGGCGCAGGTCATGGCGGGGTCGGCCAGCACGAACTTCAGCAGGACCTGTGCCCAGCTGCTGGCGCCGATCTCCTTGGCCCACGGCGGCAAGGGCTTGCTGCGCAGGCCACCGAACAGGTTGCCGCCGCCGAAGGGCCGGTTGGCAATGAGCGCAATGCCGCGCTCGGCGGCGAGCGGGATGATGGTCCGTTCGGCTTCACGCTCGCCCAGCGAGTAATTGATCTGCACGAAATCGATGGCCTCGCCCTTCATGATGCGGGCCACGTCGTCGTAGGCGGCAGAGGTATAGTGGGTGATGCCGATGTAGCGGATCACGCCACGTTGCTTGAGCTCGCGCAGGGTGGACAGGTGGGTGCGCCAATCCTGCAGGTTATGGATCTGCAGCAAGTCGATGGTGGGCGACTGCAGCAAGGACATGGAGCGCTCGATCTGCTCGATGCCGGCCTGTTTGCCGGTGGTCCAGACCTTGGTCGCCAGGAAGGCCCTGGGGCGTTCGCCGGACGCGGCCAGCAATTCGCCCGTGGTCTGTTCGGCGCGACCATACATGGGCGAGCTGTCGAACAGCGAGCCGCCGGCATCGAACAGGGGACGCAATATCCCGCCGAGCGCCTGGTAGGCGCTGCTGCCAGGCGCCACGTCAAAGCCGATGTAGGTGCCGCAGCCGATGACCGGCAGCATTTCGCCGGACGAGGGAATGCGGCGTTTTTGCATGCTGCGCGGGCTCGCCTGTGCCTGCGCCAACGCGCCCGGCAGCAGCGTGGGCACCGCCATTGCCAGGCTGGAGCGCAGGATTCTCGAGCGCATGGCGTTGGCGGGCAATCCGGAATCGGTCATGGGAGCTCCTTCAACGGGGTTCAGGCAGGGGCCAGGCGATTGCCGGCAGCGCCGTGTCAGCGTATCGATGGCGCTGCTGCGGATCAGCTTGGTCCGGGCAGATGCCGTTCAATATTAACTGAATGGCATCGCGCCCGTGGCCGGGGCAGGGCGTTGGGTAAGGCGTAAGGCAGTATCGTGCCCGCCGTGGTCCGGAATTTTCATCGCTTTGGGATAATGCAGGCCGATGCAATGTCCATCATGCTCGCCAGGCACGATGGCGGCGGTCCGTCGGGCCGAGAATGTGTCAATCCAGTCCCCCTGCCGCCTATCCGGGCCGGGGCAAATTCCTCTACTTTCGGGATGATGATGAAACTTGCATTGATGTTAGGCGGGCTGGTGCTGTGCGGCGCCGCCCAGGCGGCCAGCGGCCCGGTGAGCGTTGCCATGAACGTGGTCGATGAGCAGGGCGTAGGCGCCGGCGCCGGCGAAGTCGTGATCACCGAGACGCCGTACGGCCTGGTATTTACGCCAGCGCTGGCCGGGTTGCCGGGCGGCATCCACGGTTTTCACGTCCATGAGAAAGCCGCTTGCGGTCCCGGCATGACCGACGGCAAGCAGGTGGCGGCGCAGGCCGCCGGCGGGCATTTCGATCCCGAGAAGACCGGCCGTCATGCCGGGCCTTACGGCGATGGGCACCTGGGCGACCTGCCGGCCCTGTATGTCAATGCCGACGGCAAAGCCACCTATCCGGTACTGGCGCCACGCCTGCGCACCATCGACCGCATTCGCGGCCATGCCTTGATGGTGCATGCAGGGGGTGACAACCATGCCGATCATCCAGCGCCGTTGGGCGGCGGCGGTGGCCGCATTGTGTGTGGCGTGATCAAGTAGGCGTCTGCATCGACATCGACGGCGCCAGCCGGCGCCGCATCCGCCAGCCCAGGTGTAGCGTGACCCCATGGTCGTGGCCGCACCGGGCTGGTGTTCTGTCATCCCTGCTTTTTCCGATTGGCGGCCGGGCTGGAACAGGCCTTGGGGAAACCGGGATTCCAGGACAGCGTAACCGGCGTTGCGTCCTGACCGGGGCGCGTGCCTTCATGCGGCGAATAATTTGCGCATGCGGAGATTACACTTGTATTTGGCAACCTGGAGAATGGCCCGATTCCACGCTATGTGCTATCGACCAGCCTGTCTTCCTCGCGCGCAACGGACCAAGGGTATATGTAGCAAGTCAATTCAGGCGCTCAGAAAAATCCCTGTATCGGCAGCGGCTTGTGGTTCACGCTCAGGTTGCCTAGTGCGTAGGCCTTGTGCGCCGTGTGATTGTGGGTCGATATGGTGCGGATATTGCGCCAGTGGCGATCCAGGTTCAGATGCGCGAGCGTGGCCGAAGCTCCGGTGATGTCGAACAGCGATGTGGCCGCATGATGCGCGATCCTGTCTACGGTCACCTTGGCCTTTGCGGCGGCCGCTGCCGCGTCTTGCAGGTATGCATCAATGCCTTCGTGTCGCGCCAGAAGGGCGTCGTAGGCGCGAGATCGGAAGAGCGTCGTGTAGGGAAAGAGTGTAGATCTCGGTGGTCGCCGTATCATTAAAAAAAAA
>NZ_AKJA01000137.1 GCF_000282575.1 Herbaspirillum sp. YR522
GGGTTTCGCGGCGCATGCGCCGTGCCGGATGAGCGGATACGACTTGCAAGCCCAAAGGCTTCCCCCTGGCTCTTCAACAAAGCCCACAGCTCCTCCCAGCAAATCACCTCGCATCACCCTCTCGGTAGATTTGATTCACATCCCCACATCCACGCGCTACCCACACCCCAAAACACTCCCTAGCAAAACCAAGCAAACACCACTCGTCGAAATTAAACAAACCGCTTGAACCAATATCACTTTCCCCTACAAATAAGCATTTTTAACAAATCAACCACACAAGATAGAAAAACTTAACAACTCAAACCATTAAGCTCTGCCATGCATCGGGTATCAACCCCGCTGACACCGCCCCCATCGCTAACCCGTGCATAGGCCAAACTTCATGAAAATCTCCTCCATGTCGGTCTCGACTCGTTTGCTGTTCGGCTTTGGTTTGATCATGAGTCTATTGATTGGCATTGCCGTGTTCGGCTATACGCGTATCTCCACATTGAATGACAACATCGAGTTGCTGGTCACCGACCGTTACGCCAAGACAGTATTGGTCGCCAAACTGAACGATAGCGTCAATGTGATCGCACGAGCGGTTCGCAATATCGCGCTCTTGGACGAGCAAGAAGCGATCGACCACGAACTGTCCAGGATGTCGAACGAAACGGCGGCCAGCAATGCAATCGTCGAACAGCTTGGCAACATGATAAAGAGCAGCGAAGGCACGGCCATGCTGGACGACTTGTCAAAGGCCCGCGCCGATTACTACAAGATCCAATCGACGCTGATCGACGTTCTCAAAGCGCATCGTATCGACGAAGCCCGCAAGATCATCTTTGGCGAGATGCGCGAAAAACAGGCCGTCTATTTCTCGGCACTGGCAAAGCTGGGCGATCGCCAGAGAAACATGATGGACCAGTCCGCCGATGAAAGCCGCGAGGTCTACCAGCAGTCGACTTTCCTGCTGGTGATGGCGAGCGCGATCGCCCTGCTCACCGGGATCATCGGCTCGGTCGTGATCACCCGCAGCATATTGCGCCAGCTCGGCGGCGAACCGGTATACGCAATGGAAATCGCGGCGGAGATTGCGCGCGGCAACCTGGCCTGCGCCATTGCCGTCAAGAGCGGCGACACCGATAGCCTGATGGTTTCGCTCGTGACCATGCGCGACAAGCTGGCCGAGATCGTCGGCAATGTGCGGCAAGGCACAGACACCATCGCCACCGCATCCTCGCAGATTGCCACTGGCAACCTCGATCTGTCGGGTCGCACCGAAGAACAGGCAAGCTCGCTGGAACAAACCGCATCTGCAATGGAACAACTGACTGCGACGGTCAAGCAGAATGCCGATAGCGCCCATCAAGCCAGGGGCCTGGCGAGCGCGGCCTCCGACACCGCCGTCAACGGCGGCCAGGTGGTGTCGGAAGTGATCGACACGATGAACTCGATCAGCACATGTTCGAAAAAGATCGTCAGCATCATCGAAGTCATCGAGGGTATCGCCTTCCAGACCAACATCCTCGCCCTCAATGCCGCCGTGGAAGCGGCGCGCGCAGGTGAACAGGGACGCGGCTTCGCGGTGGTCGCCAGCGAAGTGCGCAATCTGGCCCAGCGCTCTTCATCTGCCGCCAAGGAAATCAAATCGCTGATCCATGATTCGGTGGGCGCCGTCGATCACGGTAGCGCCCTGGTCGAGAAAGCGGGCGCGACCATGCAGGATATCGTCCAGAGCGTGCAACGCGTGAGCGACGTCGTGGCCGACATCAGTGCGGCCAGCCAGGAACAGAGCACCGGCATCGAGGAAGTCAATCGCGCCATCGCCCAGATGGATGAGGTGACCCAGCAAAACGCTGCGCTGGTCGAAGAAGCGGCTGCGGCAGCGCAGTCGCTACAGGACCAGGCGAGCTCGCTGAACCACGTCGTCGGCATCTTCAAACTGGCACGGCAGCAGGCCATTGCCGTGGCCGATATCCGGCATGCAGCCATGCCGGAAGGCCTGCAGTCACCGGACGGGCCAATGCAGGCGGCGCGGCCGCTGCTCAACTGACATCGGCTTGCGCCTTCCGGCAGGCCTGCGCCGGCTGCGCGTCGATTCAAGCCTGCCGGTGATCTCGCACGCGCAATGCCATCAGGTCGGTCGCCACTGCCGCCAGGTCCTGCAAGGCCTGCCGCTCGATGGCTCGCAACAGGCGCGGCTCGCGATCGATCACGCACAGCGTCCCCAGCGAAAAGCCGTCATGGACCAGCGGGATGCCGGCATAGAAACGGATGTAGGGAGCGGCCACCACCAGCGGATTGTTCTTGAATCGCGCATCTTCCTTCGCGTCCGTCACCATGAACAGCTCGTCCTGCATGATCACATGACTGCAGAACGCCCAGGAGCGCGGCGTCTCGCAGATCTCCACGCCCTGCTTGGACTTGAAGTGCTGGTGATCGGCCGACAGCAACGTGATCAGGGCGATCGGCGTACCCAGCAGTTGGTTGGCAAGCCTGGTGATGCGGTCGAAAGCCGGGTCCGGATGCGCCAATAAACCCGTCTCTTCCAGCGCGCACAAGCGCTGCGCTTCATTGTCCGGAATCGGAAACAGCGCGCCGTCGCCCGACGAATGCAGCGCTGCCTGTTCGTCGGAAAGCGCGGTGGATATCTTGTTGAGCAGGCTCAACACCGCGCTTCTACGGGCACGCCTGTGCCCGCCCGGCGTCTTCCAGGATTCCAGCACGCCGCTTTCCATCCACAGCTGTGCCGTACTGACCGAGACCCCCAGCAGCCGCGCGGCCTCCGTGGAGGTAATGGCGACGTCGCTGGTGGAATCTTCAGTGGTCTGCATAGGTGGGGACTCGGGAATCGATACTGGCGTGGAGACTATCAGAAAACAATAAAATCACATAGAAAATCACAGGATCAGCAATTTCAACAAAATTAATCAATGAAACCACACCCCATTGTCGATTAGGACTCAAATTAATCAAATTAATTCCATTAATATGTCAAAATTAATGAACCAAGAAAGTCGGGCGCTGTCTTGAAAGGGTTGCCGAAAATCAACGACCATCCCTCACTATCGCTCATGACAAGACAACAAGATGATGAAAATTTCCTCCCTGACCGTATCGAGCCGCTTGCTGGCCGGCTTTGGCTTGATCATGTGCTTCCTTTTCGGCATCGCGATATTCAGTTACGCCCGGATCGCCGAACTCAACGACAACATCGATCTCCTGGTCAACGACCGATATGCCAAGACGGTGCTGGTCAGCAAACTGAGCGACAACGTCAATGTGATCGCCAGGGCGGTGCGTAATATCGCGCTGGTCGATGGCAAGGATGCGGTCGACAGTGAGTTGTCGAGGATCACCGATGCCACTGCGGCCAACAAGGCCACGATCGAGCAGTTGGCGATCATGATCAAGACGCCCGGTGGCATCGCCCTGCTGACCGACCTGTCGCGCGCCATGAACGACTATGGTTCGACGCAGTCGGCATTGGCCGACGCCATCCGCGGTAACCGTATCGATGACGCCAAGAAGATGATCTTCGGCGTGGTGCGTGAGAAGCAGACGGCCATCTTCTCGATATTGAGCAAACTGGCCGACTACCAAAGAAGCCTGATGGATCAATCCGCGGTAGAAAGCCATCAGGTCTACGAGCATTCCCGCCTGCTGCTGGCCGTCGCCAGCGGCCTGGCGCTGCTGTGCGGGCTGGTCGCCTCGGTGCTGGTGACCCGCAGCATCCTGCGCCAGTTGGGCGGCGAACCGGTCTATGCGATGGACGTCGCCGCGCAGATCGCACAGGGAAACCTTGCCTCCCCGATCACCGTCAAGCCTGGCGATAGCGATAGCCTGATGGCTTCGCTGGCGGTCATGCGAGACAAGCTGGCCGCCATCGTCGGCAATGTCCGGCAAGGCACCGAGACCATTGCCACGGCCTCCTCGCAGATCGCCACCGGCAACCTGGACCTGTCGAGCCGCACCGAAGAGCAAGCCAGCTCGCTGGAAGAGACCGCCTCTGCCATGGAACAGCTGACGGCAACGGTGAAGCAGAACGCCGACAGCGCGCAACAGGCTAGCCGCCTGGCAACGGCGGCGGCCGATACCGCAGTCGACGGTGGCCAGGTGGTGACCCAGGTGATCGACACAATGGACGCCATCAGTGCGTCGTCGCGACAGATCGTCAGCATCATCGACGTGATCGAGGCCATTGCATTCCAGACCAACATCCTTGCCCTGAACGCGGCCGTGGAAGCGGCCCGCGCCGGGGAGCAGGGACGCGGCTTTGCCGTGGTGGCCAGCGAAGTGCGCAATCTGGCCCAGCGGTCGTCGACGGCGGCAAAGGAAATAAAATCGCTGATCCAGGATTCGGTCGACAGCGTCGACCGCGGCAGCCTGCTGGTCGAAAAGGCAGGCGCCACCATGCAGGAGATCGTTCAAAGCGTTCAACGCGTCACCGAGGTGGTGTCCGAGATCAGCGCCGCCGGCCAGGAGCAAAGCACCGGTATCGAGGAAGTCAACCGCGCCATCGCCCAGATGGACGAGGTCACCCAGCAGAACGCGGCGTTGGTCGAGGAAGCTGCCGCGGCAGCACAGTCCTTGCAGGACCAGGCCACATCGCTGAGCGAAATCGTGAGCATCTTCAAACTGGCCCAGGCCAGCGGTATCACCCTGGCGCCGCAACGGCAGACCAGGATGCCGCCATTGTCGATGCGCACGGCGCGCCCGCTGCTCGGTTGAGACCGACGACGATCGCATGCGGCGCCCGCCTCGGATGGCGCCAGCATGCGATGCGACATGCTGGCGATGAGGCCTGTCGCGCCGCCTGGCCGCGGCCCAGCGACGATGATGGCGTCGCCGCTGCTTGCCCCACGCCCTAACAAGCGTTGCACCTACATCTTCGCGCCGGGATCGGGCGCACGATGCAAACCTTCACTGCAGCATTGCGTCCGGCATTTCCTGCGCCACGCTGCAGACCGGTGCGGAACGGACACAGCGGTTTGATCCGAGAGATTAAAGCCAGGCCGCAATCAAAGGAATCATCATGTCAAATCTCAATACCCCCCAGGGCAACCCGGTCCAGGAGCAAGGCGACCTGCAACAGCAACAGCAACAGCAAAATTCACCGGACAGTCCCGAAGCGCAGTCGGACGACGAAGAGCTGGACGTCGCAGGCGACGACGAACCGGTACCCGGTGACATCCCCGATGTCGACGGTACACCGACACCAGATCAGGTGCGCCAGACCCAGGCCGACCAGCAGAGCGACGCCGACGACGTCGATCCTGATCGAATCGCTGCCGGTACCGGCACCGCGCAGGCCGATATCGCATCGACCTGAGCCGGTCGTCCGATCGACAGAGCCCCGCCGCAGCCAGCCGGCTGCAGCGGGGCTTTTTCATGCGCTCAGAATTCGATCGGCTGGTCGGCCAGCGCGTAACGACGGCAATGCTCGAGATAGGCCCGCTCATGACTTGCCACCAGGTCGACCACACTGCTCCACAGCCAGGACGGCACCTCCAGCGTCTTGGATCGATAACGCGCCAGTTCGGCACTCCAGGCCGCTCGCGTAGGCTGGTCCATCTGGCCCGCATGCGCCAGGCCCACTACCCGCGCCAGGTAACGGGCGGCGCGCAGCGCCTCGGCCTGGCTGACGTGATCGATTTCCAGCTTCAAGTCCTGCGGCAGCAACTCGCGCATGAAGACGGGTCGCTCCAGGATGCGGGCCGATTTCATCCGCGTGCCAAGGTGCGGCGACAGATGCCGGGCGCCCTCCACCACGCGGTCGGCATTGTCCCTCGGCATTCTTGCGTCGGCATAGCGGGGCGCCGCAGCGGTGACCGCTTCCTTGATGTCGAACAGGCAGATATCGCTGCGTTCGGTGGCCTGGCCGTTGGCATCCAGCAGCACCGCAAACCTGAGATAACCGAGCGAACTGCAACCCTTCATCCAATAGGCGGTATCGAGCATCTTGACCTCGGCATTGTTGGCACGGTGCCGCATGGCCGTCACCAGCTCGCGCGCGTCGCTACTGCGGAACAGCTCGCCAATGACCTGCCGCTCGTGCTTCGATGCCGGCCAGAAGCGCTTGCCCAGCGGGATGCGAACGGTCTTGCCTTCGATACGCTCCTTGGCCAATTCGCGCCAGGTACGCCGGTGTGCGCTTTTCAATGCGATGCGCACCGACTCGGGCTTCTTGCCGGTCTCGTCCTGCGCGCCGGATTGGAAAGCCGACTCGTAACCCTGCACCAGCACTTCCATCAGCTTGGCGGTGATCACCCCGGGAAGATCGGAACTGCGCGCAGCCATCGCCAGCGACAGGGCCAGCCGGATCAGGTCATGCGTGGGATTGCCGATCACGGTCTGGTCGAAATCCCGTATCTGGATCTGGATCCGGCCATCGGCACTGGCCACCGGGCCCAGGTTGCCGATATGGCAGTCACCGCAAATCCAGATGGCGGGGCCCTCGGGCAGGTTGCTGGGGGCGGTTTCATTGAGCCATTCGTAGAACCTGAGCGTACTTCCGCGCACATAGGCTTGCGCCGAGCGCGCCATTTTCAGTTTCTTGGCAGTCGCCAGCAGATCGTGGCGATCCGATGGCCGTGGAACGACCTTGATCAGTTTCTTTGGCATGCGGTTTATCTTTTGGAAATGAATGTGGACTGTGTCGTCCAGGGTGGACCGCTGCCATCAGGATCGTCCCCTTGATCGCCTGCGTCTATCGGCCGAGCCTGCTAGTGCGCGTCAGACAGGCACCCTATTTATTTGATGCGCCACCCTTGAAACCATCCACATACCATCCATATGGATTCCATAAGGATGATACGAACGATAAGTTACCGAGGGAAAACCATGTCAGGCACCGAACTCAAGCCGCGCATCGGCGACAGTGAAAAGATCACCATCAACCTGGGCGTGGTCGACCTGGGACAGATCGACCTGCTGGTGCAGGAGGGCTTCTATGCCAATCGCACCGACCTGATCCGTACCGCCATTCGCAATCAGCTGGGGGTACATGCCGACGTGGTCAAACAGACGGTAAGTCGCAAGAGCCTGGTGCTGGGGCTGCAGACATACACCCGGCTACAACTCGAAAAACTGCAGGCAGCCAATGAAACATTACAGATCCAGGTAGTGGGGCTGGCGACGATCGCCAGCGATGTCCCGCCCGAACTGGCCGCGGCAGTGATCGAGTCGGTCACCGTCCTCGGCGCCTTCCATGCCACCGGCGCCGTCAAGGCAGCGCTGGCCGGCCGCATCCATTAGCGTCACCCACAAGGAATTCCATGTCCAAGCTCCGCGATCTTCATGCACGAATGGCCGACATCACGGCCCGCCTCCGCTCGCAAGATGCCGGTGGTGCGACCGAAATCATCCAGCGCGCACTCACGTCTGCCGGCCTGACTTCACCCACCCCTTCCGGGAGCGCCGCCCCGCAGTCGTTGCGCAAGCTGTTGACCGGCCTTGGAACAGGGCCGGCACCCTGGAGCAATCTTCCGGGCGCGGCGCCCGATGCGGATACCGCCGATGAAAAATTCATCAGTTCCACGTTGCGGGGACGTCGCTACAAGACCTATGTGCCCTCCAGCTACCGGGGCCAGGCGATGCCGCTGGTGGTGATGCTGCACGGCTGCACCCAGGACCCGGACGACTTCGCGCGCGGCACGCAGATGAATGCGCTGGCCGAAGAAAAAGGATTCGTCGTGCTGTATCCGGCGCAGGACGCCAGCGCCAATGCGTCCAAATGCTGGAACTGGTTCAATGCCATCGATCAGCAGCGCGGCCAGGGCGAGCCGGCATTGATCGCTGCCATGACCAACGAAGTGATCGAGCGCTACAGCCTGGATCGCGAACGGGTCTATGTGGCCGGCTTGTCTGCCGGTGGGGCAATGGCGGTCATCATGGGCGCCACCTATCCCGATCTCTATCGCGCCGTCGGCGTGCATTCGGGCTTGCCGTATGCTGCCGCCTCCGACTTGCCGTCTGCCCTGAGCGCGATGAAAGGGATCTCGCGGCGACGCAACGCACCGCACGACGCAACCCTGCCGATCATCGTGTTTCACGGCGACCGCGACACTACCGTCAGTCCGGCCAACGGCCGGGTGCTGATCGACGACTTCGCCAACGGGCTCGACCAGGCGGACCACGTCAGCACCCTGGTCGAACAGGGCAAGGCCGCGGGCGGGCGCCAGTTCTCGCGCACCACCCTGCATGCAGACGGAAAACCGGTGCTGGCCGAGCATTGGGTGATTCACGGCGCCGGTCATGCCTGGGCCGGCGGCAGCGCCGCCGGGACCTATACCGATGCGCAGGGTCCGGACGCCTCGCGCGAGATGTTCAGGTTCTTCAGCACCCAGGGCGCAGACCGGGCCTGAAGCAGCAGTGATGCGAACGCCTCAGGCGAGCGCATCACGCGACCGCATCGGAGCGCGGCCGGGCAATCGCAAACACCACTGCCACCGCGACCAGGTCGAACGCGGCCAGCAACATGAACAGCGGGCCGTAGCCGATCTGCGTCACCAGCACCCCGAACAGCAGCGTAAACAGGGTCGCGCCCAGGTAGCCGCTCATGCCGGTCAGGCCGGTGGCGGTGGCCACCTGGTTCTTGCTGAACACGTCGGAGGTGATCGAATACAACGCGCCCGACAGCGTCTGGTGCGCAAAACCGCCCACCGACAGCAAGGCAATGGCGACATAGGGACTATCGACGAAACCCACGCAAGCGGGGCCGATCATCGACAGGCTACCGACCAGCATCACCAGCTTGCGCGACGTAAACAGCGAGACCTTCAGGTGCTTGTGGAACCATGGACTGAGGTAACCGCCCAGCACGCAGCCGATGTCTGCTGCCAGGAACGGCAGCCAGGCAAACATGGCGATTTCCTTGATGTTCATGTGGCGCTCGGTGGCCATGTACAGCGGGATCCAGGCATTGAAGGTCTGCCACGCCGGTTCCGACAGGAAGCGCGGGATGGCAATCGACCAGAAATTACGGCTGCCGACGATCTTGCGCCAGCCTTCCTTGTGCGCCACCTGTTGCGCGTTGGGTTCCTGGCCCTCGATGATGTACTGCCGCTCTGCGGGCGAGAGGCGCTTCTGGTCCTGCGGGCTCTTGTAGAACAGGGTCCACAGGATGAACCACAACACGCCCAGAACGCCGACCACCACGAACGACATCTTCCAGCCGCCGTGCAGGATGGTCCACACCACCAGCGGCGGCGCGCACAAGGCACCGATCGAGGCGCCGATGTTGAACCAGCCGATCGCCACCGAGCGCTCCTTGGCCGGGAACCATTCGGTGGCGGCCTTGACCCCGCCGGGAATGCCGGCGGCCTCGGTCATGCCCAGCAAGCCGCGCAGGAAGGCCATGCTCTGCCAGCCCGTGGCCAGCGCGGCCAGCGCGCACACCAGCGACCAGGCCAGCGCGAATATCCCGAACCCGATCTTGGTGCCGACCAGGTCCAGCACATAGCCGGCTACCGGCTGCATGACCGCATAGCAGATCTGCCAGGCCACCACGATGTAGGAATACTGCTGGGTAGACATGTCCAGCTCGGCCATCATGGTGGGTGCGGCCACCGACAGCGTATTGCGTGCGAGGTAGTTGATGATCAGGCCCAGTGTGACCAGCGTGACCATCCACCAGCGGATGCCGCGTACGTACTTCATGATGTCTCCAGTTTGGCGTTTTACTTTTAGTTATGCGATGTCGTACATGTTAGCGGACAATTAGTCCGACTAATTCGCACTTTAGGTGGACAACTTTAAATCAGGCCAAAGCGGGAAGTCAACCGAAAAACGGGATGAATTTCGCGCCAATGCCGGGATTCCGGCACTCGCCGGTGGAACTTGCTGGCACCGGACGACGGCAGGCTTGCCCTCTGGCAGCAAGTCGCGCATAGTATTTTATCCTTATGACATTGGAAGTTATCGTACATGCTAGACAACCCGGTAGAGGAACGCAGCGTCTCGCCTCCTGCCCAGGCCAGCCGCGCGGAACAGATCTGCAAGCTGATCATTGCCGCCATCCTGCGCGGGGATTATGTCGAGAACCGCAAGCTGCCCACCGAGGTGGAACTGGCCGCGCATTATTCGGCCTCGCGCACCACGATCCGCGAGGCGCTCTCGCGGCTGCGCTCGGAAGGCATCGTCAGCTCGCGTCGCGGCTCGGGAAACTATATCCAGCGCCTGCCCTCGCAGCCTGCGCCTGTGCGCCCGCAGATCGCCAGCATCCATGACATCGAGCGCTACTACGCGTTTCGCCTGTGCGTCGAGGCCGGCGCTGCCGAAAGTGCCAGCCTGGCGCGCAACGCGGACGATATCGCCAGCCTGCACGCGGCGCGCAGCGCGTTGCAACAGGCGCAACGCAGCGGCGGCACCGCCGTCGAAGAAGACCTGGCGCTGCACCTGGCGATAGCACGCGCCTCGCACAACCCGTTCTTCATCTCGACCATCGAATATGCGCTCAGTCCGATCCGCCAGTGCATGGAACTGGCGCAAAACCTGGGCCGCCCGCAGGGCGCAGCGGAAATCGCGATGATCGACGACGAACACGACGCCATCGTCCAGGCCATCGTCGAGGGCTCGCCCGCGCGCGCAGGCGCAGCCATGCGTCGGCATATCGAGCATGCCCGGCAACGAATCTTCGAAGGCCGCTAGCAGATGCAATTCACCCCGCGCGCCATGGGCGCGGCCGATATCGGCGCCTGTCACCGGCTATCGCAACAAGTACAGTGGCCGCACCGCCTGCAGGACTGGCAATTGCTTCGCCACCTTGGCCATGGCGTCGTGATCGACATGCACCATGGCCGCCAGGCGCCGGTCGTGGTCGGCACTGGCCTGCACTTCCATTTCGGTCGCGTTCCCATGCGCCTGGGCGCGGCCAGCGGCCCTGCCCGGGCCGGCGCCGTGCGGCTCTTTTCTGCGATGGCGCAAGCGCTGGGCTGAGCGCTAGTACGTCCACTTGATCGATACGCTGCCGTTGATGGGTGCGGCATAGTAGGCCTGGTTCCAGTAGACGCTGGCCAGGTATTTCTTGTTGAAGACGTTGTTCAGGTTGGCCGACACGCTCAGGTGCTTGTCGATGTCGTAGCGCGCCATCAGGTTGGCCACCCAAACCCCGCCCTGGACCATCGTTGCACTGTCGTTGTAGCGGACCTGGCTTTGGTAGTTGAAGCTGGCTCCGATCTTCATCTGCTCCAGCTGTTCCAGGCGAACTACGCTCGACAGGCGCAACTGGCGACGCGGCACGTACTTGCGCGCCGACTCGCCCTGGTCGCCGGCGATGCGCTGGATGACCAGCCCCAACGTCGCCTGCCAGTTGCGCGCCAGCTCGCCGGTGACATCCAGCTCGACGCCCTCGGACCTGGCCTTGATGCCACGGTAATACGCCTGGCCATCGTCAAAGTTGCCGGCGACGTCGGCGATGCCGTTCTGCTGCACCCGAAACACGGCCGCCGAGGCGTTGGCCCGGCCCTGCATGAATTCGCCCTTGAGCCCGAGTTCGGCGCTGGTGCCCCTGGCTGGCGCCAGCGTGGCGCGGTCGCGGTCGATCTCGGTCTGGGGGTTGAAGATGCTGGCATGGCTGCCATAAAGCGAGAGATCGCGGTTCAGGTCCAGCACCAGGCCCACATAGGGTGATACCGCCGATTGGCCCAGGGCGTGGCTGGCGCCCTCGGCCACGCCCGTCGAATCGGCCCTGGTGGCGTTGGCGCCCAGCAGCAGCTTGAGACGCTCATCGAGGTCCAGGCGGGTAGCGGCATAGGCGGTCCGGCGCCGGTCGGCATAGGAGCTGCCGGTCGGGCTGTTGTCGAACACCGGGTACGGGAAGGCGCCATCGAAGGCAGTGCCGCCGTCGATGGAAATATAGCCGGCGCTGGTGTCGCGCCCGCCGTTGTCGAGCCTGGACCGCGACCAGCTCACGCCGGCCGTCAGATCGTGATCGCGCCCACCCAGGCGGTACTTGCCCGTGACGTTGCTGTCGACGAACAACTGCCGGTTGGCGCCGGCAAACAGCGATGGATAGACGCTCAGGCCGGCGCCGGTGGCGACGTCGGGGCTACCGGCCAGGTACAACAGGGCGCTGTCGCTCTTGATCTGGTTGTAGTTGAACGTGGTCTTCCACTGCCAGCCCCGGCCCAGCCTGCGGGTCAACTCGGCAAAGCTGCGCTGCTCGGACGAATCGTAGTAGCTCCATTGGGCCGAGCTGCTGGTAGCCACGCCGTAGCGGGTCGGGCTGCCATCGGCGTAGGCCAGCGGCAAGGCCCCCCACATCGCGCCCTTGCCGTGGACCTGCTGCTGGCTGTGGCCCAGCGTGAGTACGGTCGCCGCATCCAGCGTGGCTTCGATCACGCCATACAACAGGTCCTTGGTCGGCTGGTAGCGTTGCAGGTAGGATTGGCCCTCCTGATGGGCCAGCACCATCCGGGCGGCCACCGTACCGGCCTGGTTCAAGGGGCCGGACACATCGGCATCGACGCGGCGGGTATTCCATGAACTGATGCTCGCTGCGGTTGTGGCCTGCAACGTATCGGTGGGCCGCTTGCGCACGAAGTTGACCGTGGCCGATGGATTGCCCGCCGCCGACGACAGGCCATTGGCGCCACGCACGATCTCGATGCGGTCGAACATGGCGGTGTCGAGGTCGCCGGTCTGCTCGCTGTAGGTCAACGGCATGCCCACGCCGTCAAACTGGAAATTGGTGATGCCAAAGCCGCGCGCGGTGTAATAGGTGCGCTCGGTCTCGACCTTCTCGACGGTGACACCGGCAGTGCTGGAAAAGACGTCGTTGAGGGTGGCCAGGCGGAAGTCATCGATCCGGGCGCGGGTGATCACGGTAAGCGACTGCGGCGTCTCGCGCGGCGACAGTGCGATGCGGGTGGCGGCACTGCTGTGCTGCACCGCATAGCTGTCGGCGTAGGCGTCGGGCGGCGGCTGGCGCTCGACGGCGACGGTCACCTGCGGCAACTTGTCGATGGTCGGCGCGGCGGGGCTGGCGCGCCGCTTCAGGGTCAGGGTGCCGTTGTCGGTTTGCTGCAGTTCCAGCTCACCCTCGCCGATGGCCTGCTGCACCGCCTGGGCCGCCGTGAGCTGGCCGCTCACCGGCCGCGCCTGGCGGCCTCGCACCAGTTCCGGATCGACCGCGATGGCCTGTCCGCTCTGCCGGGCGATCTGCATCAGGATGCCGCCCAATGGGCCAGCGTCCAATTGGAACTCATGGGCAACCGCAGTCGTGATCGATGCTTGCCGGGCCAGCGCCACAGGGGCGCATAGCGCGGCGCAGGCGACCGTCACGGCGATGATCGCGGCCCGCAGCTGCAGCGGAGATGGCTGCATGACGGTTATCGCCTCGTAATGATGATGTCGCTCTGCAGATGAGGTAACCGGAGCCCCCTCGAAGCGATCACTTCGGCCGACGAATTCACGCTATTTCATGTCGATCAGGACCAGCGGGCCGACATGGCGCACGCTGATGGGCATGGTCTGGGCCAGCGAGCGCAGCAGGTTGTCGGTATCGTCCAGCGGGAACGCACCCAGCACCCGCAACTGCGATGCCGCCGGCGACACCCGCACATACCCTGCCCGGTAGGGCCGCAGCGCCTCGACGACATCGGCCAGTGGCTGGTCGTCGACCACCAGCATGCCGTCGACCCAAGCCGCGCGGCTGCTCATGTCGCCCGCTGCGCGCTCGATGGCGCGCGCATTGTAGAAGACTGCCTGGCCAGCCTGCAGTACGTCTTCGCCGGCTGCGGTGTCGACCCGGATACTGTGCTCCAGCACCAGCGCCAGCGACCGTTGGGCCTCGTGCCGCACCAGGAAGCGCGTACCCAGTGCGCGCGCCTGGCCATGTTCGGTCTCCACCACGAAGGGCCGTGCCGGATCGGCGGCGACGGTGGCGATCAATTCCACCTGTTGCAGCCGGATGCGGCGCAGGCCGGGACGGTAATCGATATCCACCGCCGTGCGGGCGTTGAGCACCAGGCTGCTGCCATCGGGCAGGTCGACCCGTTGCCGCTCGCCGGTGGCGGTATGCAGGTCGGAGCGCCAGGCCAGCAGCGGATGAAAGCGGTTCACCAGGATCCCGGTGCCGATGCCGGCGATGGCCAGGGCCAGCGTCGAACGCAACACCTTGCGACGCCCCGCAGGGGCTGGCCGGGATACGATGCGCTCGACCGCCTGGGCCTGGCCTTGGGCACGGGCGTCGACCTCCAGCACCGGGGCGAACGAACGCTGCAACATGCCCTGGATGCGTTCCCAGGCTTGCGCATTGCCGGGGCGGACACGCCAGGCGCTCAAGCGCTGGTAGTCGTCGGGGGTTGCTTCGCCGGAGCGCAACAGCACCATCCACTCGATCGCCTCTTCGGCCGTGGGGTCGTCCAGCGCCTTGCGTGCGTTCATGCGTCGGCCGCCAGCCAGCAGGCACGCATGGCCTGCGTCATGTAGCGGCGTACCGTGATGACCGGCATCTGCAGTTGTTCGCCGATCTCGCGGTAAGTGAGCTCTTGCAGCTGGCTCAGCAGGAACACCTGGCGCACGCGTGGCTTGAGGCTGCCCAGCACCGCGTCGATCTGCTGCAAGGCTTCCAGGATCAGCGCCCGGTCTTCCTGCGAGGGTGCATGCTCGGGAGCGATCCGGGCCAGTTCTTCGAGATAGGCGCGCTCAAGGTCGCGCCGTCGCCAGAAGTTGAACATGACACGTCGCGCCAGCGTCGCCAGGAAAGCGCGCGGCTCATCGATCTGTTCTACGTTGCGGGCCGCCACCACCTGGATGAAGGTATCCTGGGCCAGGTCGGCTGCGTCATGCCGGCAGCCCAGCCGCTGCCGCAACCAGCCTTGCAGCCAATCGTGATGAGCGTCATAGAACTGCGTGAGCAGGACATCCTGCGTGCCGGAAGACATGACCAGATTCTCGTGAAAATGAGAATTATTGCCATTTATATTCATCTTCGCAAGACATGCCAGAATGACAACATCGTCAGTACGGGAACGTCGGCAACAGCCGAACAGAGCCTGCCAGGCGCTCCGCCTGGCAGGCCCTGTTCATATCAAGGAGGCGCTTGGCGCTGCGTCGGCCGCAGCACCTATCCCGCTCAGAGGCGGCCGATCTGGGTCAGGCCGGTGGGATTGCCCCGATCGTCCTCGTCGTTGTCTTCGTCGCCATTGATATTGAGCTCGCGTCCGACTTCGGCGTCGTCGACACCGGCGACATGCGCCAAGCCGATATCTTCTTCCCGCAACTCGGACGGTGAACTTCCCGCTTCGTTGCCTGCAATAGCGTCCTGCTCTTCGGGCAGCGCGGCCAGTGCCTCGATCTCTTCGTCACTGTCCTGGATCACCCGGTCGGCTTCCAGGCCGGGAAGATCGACGTCCAACGATGTGTCGTTGGCACGCTGCGGTAGTAGGTCCTTGGACATGATGACTCCTCTCAAATGATGGAAAGCGCTTCGCCCCAAGCCTGCCGCAACCCCGCCGGTCGGGCGGGGGATCGGCAGGACCGCACCGCGTGCGAGATGCCGCGGTGGTCATGTGCGGCCCGGGACGACCGATGACACAGGGTAACTGCTGTGGCAAGCCTAGGCAGTCGGGCGTTGCCCCTAAACCGTGTCAGCGTCCTTTACCTGGGCTTGACACGCACGGTGGTTGGGCGCGGGCGCGCCGTTGCGGCGCGGTGATCCATCGCTCGGGACGTAATCGGGCGCCAACGACGACGACGCCAGGTCGGCCGCGCCCTGCCCGACTCGCTGCAACGCTGCATGCCGCACCTGGCACGGCAAATGCTTAGTCAAAAATACACTATGCATTATGCATAGTTAATGCATGGCAACCCTTTTGACTCAACCGCCGGCGCACCGCGCGGCCTTTCGGGAGCAAATGTTGGAGAACCGCCTTGAAGTCAGGAACCTCAGTCACTCTTTCATCAAGTCCAACGATGAAGAGATCCGTATCTTCCAGAATCTCAATTTCGCTGTCGGCCGCGCCGAGATCGTAGCCATCGTCGGCCGCAGCGGTGCCGGCAAGAGCACCCTGTTCAATCTCATCTCGGGCCTGCTCAAACCCAGCGCCGGCAAGATCGCCCTGGGCGAACGCGACGATGGCAGCGCGGGCAGCATCGCCTACATGTTGCAGAAAGACCTGCTGCTGCCCTGGCGCACCATTGTCGACAACGCCGTGCTGGGCATCGAACTGCACCGCAAGGTGACCGCTGCCGACCGCGAGCGTGCACTGGCGATGCTGGATCGTTATGGCTTGCGCTCGGTAGCCAATGCCTATCCGCATTCCTTGTCTGGCGGCATGAAGCAACGCGTGGCATTGACCCGCACCCTGCTGGCCGGGCCGACCGTGGTGTTGCTGGACGAACCCTTCTCCGCGCTCGACTACGAAACCCGGTTGATGCTGGAAAACGACGTCATCGAACTGACCCGCACCGAGGGCACCAGCGTGATCCTGGTCACGCACGACATCGATGAAGCCATCGCCATGAGCAACCGTATCGTGGTGCTGGGCGGGCGCCCGGCCAAGATCACCCGCGAAGAAAGCATCGTGTTGACGGTGGAAGGCAGCGATGGCCTGCGCGACGCCGTCACCGCGCGCGGCGCACCGGAATTCCCGCGCTATCACAAGTCCATCTGGAACGCGCTGCGGGCCAGCGACGTCGCCCACGCCAGCACCTGAGAGGGATCCATGAAAAAGAAAAACAACGGTGCCACCGCCATCGTCGTCACCATCCTGGTGATCATGGTGGTGCTGTGGCAGATGGCGGCGCAGGTGGGACTGATCAACGGCCAGTTGCTGGGGTCGCCGCTGGGCATCTACAAGTCGGCGCTGGTCGGTTTCACCAAGGGCCAATTGTTGTGGGATACCTGGGTCACGCTGGCCGAGACCGTCCTTGGCCTGGTGGTGGGCAGCACCCTGGGCATCGTGCTGGGGCTGGTGCTGTGGTTCTATCCACGCCTCTCGGACATCATCGAGCAGTTCGCCATCCTGCTCAACAGCATCCCCAAGATCGCGCTGGGTCCGCTGATCATCATCTGGTTCGGATCGGGCATGGTATCGAAGGTCTGGCTGGCCGGTATCTCCACCTTTGCGGTGGCCATGATCTCTGCCTGCGCCGCGGCCCAGGAGGTCGATCGCGACCTGCTGAACCTGTTCAAGTCATTCAAGGCGCAACGCGCCATGGTGTTTCGCAAGCTGATCCTGCCGGCCTCGATTCCGTGGATCTTCTCCATCTTGCGCATCAACATCGGATTCGCGCTGATCGGCGCGGTGGTAGGCGAATTCATCGCCTCCGAAAGCGGGCTGGGCCATGCGGTATTCGTCGCCGGCTCGCTGTTCGATCTCAACACGGTCTGGCTGGGCGTGCTCATCCTGACGCTGATGGCAGCCGTGCTCACCTGGATAGTCCAACTCACCGAAGAAAGGATCGTTTCATGGAAAGTCGAACAATGACGTACCTGCGCACGCTGGTCGGCACCGCGATGGTCAGCGGCTGCCTTGCGCTCGCTCCCGCGCAAGCCGCCGAGAAGGCCGTGATCTACCAGGCCTTCCAATCCATCCAGTACCTGCCCTTGTACGTGGCGATCAACGAAGGCCTGTTTACCAAGCATGGCCTGGAGGTGCAGAAGGTGACCGCCGGCGGCGGCGCGCAGGGGGTGGCCGCGGTCATCGGCGGGCACGCCGACTTTTCGCTGCAGGACCCGATGACGGCGGTGCTGGCCAATCTCAAGGGTGCCTCGCTGACCAATGTGGCGATGGTGGTATCGGGCGTGCCGGTATGGATGGTGGCACCGGGCGATTCGCCCATCAAGTCGGTGGCCGACCTGAAGGATCAGACCATCTCGGCCGCCCTGCCGCCGTCGACCAGCACCTACCTGCTGCAGAACCTGCTCAAGGAAAAAGGCCTGTCGGCGGTCAAGTTGAACACGGTGGCCATCGGCACCGAGATCTCGCCGGTGACCGCCGGGCGTGCGGCCGCGGCCACGCTCTACCAGCCACAGGTGGAACAGGCCCTGGCCAACGGCTACCGGATCGTGCATGACTTCGCCAAGCAATACGATGGCGTGTATGCGTTCTCTACCATCGATACCCTGAAGTCGACCGTCCAGAAGCGTCCGCAGATGGTGCAGAGCTTCGTCAACGCCATTGCCGACGCCGAAAAGCTGATGCAGACCTCGCCCCAGGTGGCCTTCAAGGTAGCGGTGGCGGAATTCCCATCGCTCGACAAGGCGGTGGTGGAAGCGGCGGTCAAGCGCATGCTAGCACAGAAGATCTACCCGGCCACCCCGTCGATCTCGCGCCAGGCCTTCCAGGCCGGGCTCGACCTGCAGATTTCGATCGGCAACATCAAGCAGGGCGAGGTAACCTACGAAAGCGCGGTCGACAACAGCTTCGCCGAAAAGGCTTCCAAGCCCTGACGCCCGACTGTCCATGCGCGGCGCCACCGACTGTCGACGTGGCGCCGCCTCCCGAAAGGATCCGAACATGAGTAGCTCCAACACCCCAGGTGCCGGCGATGCATTGGCCGCCGCCATGCGCGCGGCCGAACAGCTCGATGGCACGCTCAAGGCCTTCGTCCATCGTCCCGTGTCGTACGCCATGCCGGGTCCTGCCGCCGGCCCGCTGGCCGGCATCCCGGTCGCCGTCAAGGACTTGATCGATACGGCCGACATGCCCACCACCTACGGCTCGAAGGTATTCGCCGGCCATCGTCCGCAACACGACGCCTGGATCGTCGCCAAGCTGCGCAGCCTGGGGGCGGTCATCTTCGGCAAGACCGTCACCACCGAATTCGCCTGGCGTGACGCCGGCCCTACCGTCAACCCATGGAACCCCGCCCATAGCCCGGGCGGTTCGTCGAGCGGCTCGGCCGCCGCGGTAGGCGCCGGCATCGTCGATATCGCCCTGGGCACCCAGACCGTCGGCTCGGTCATCCGCCCCGCGTCGTATTGCGGCGCGATCGGCTACAAACCCACCTTCGGCCTGATCCCGACCGATGGCGTCCACGACCTCGCGCCTTCACTGGATCACCTCGGCTTCATCACCTCGAGCGTCTACTGGGCCGCCGTATGCCACGCGCTGGTCGCGCGCGACGGCAGCGTGGCCGCACCAGCATCGCCGGCGCGGTTCGAAGCGCTCAAGCCGCGCCGCATCGGCCTTTATCGCTCTTCGCAATGGAGTCAGGTTGCCGCCGACGTGCAGCACAATTTCGAGGCCGTGGTAAAGCGCCTGCAAGCGCACGGCGTGCAATGCGAAACGGTCGAGCTGAGCGACGACATCGTCGCCCTCAACGCGCTGACCACCGAGATCCTGTCGTTCGAAGGATGCGCCGCGATCCAGGGCGAGATCGCCGGCCGCGAAGAACTGGCCGGCCCCTATACCCGCGAACTGGTCGCCCGCGGCCAGGCCATGGACGAGGTCGAGTACGGCGCCGCGATCGAAAGGCTGGACACCTTGCGCGAGCATGCCAACGACTGCTTCGGGCAATTCGACGCCATCATCTCGATCACCTCGCCCACCACCGCGCTACCGGGCCTGGAAAAGACCGGCGACGCCTCTTTCTGCGCCCCGGCGACCTTGCTGGGCCTGCCGGCGGTGAGCGTGCCATCGGGCTTTTCGGGTGAGCTGCTGCCATATGGAGTGCAACTGATCGGACGCAGCGACGACGACCTGGCGCTGCTGGGCATGGCCCAATGGCTGTCGGAGGTATTGCCTGGATTGCGGCGCCCGGCACTGCCTGTGCCACAATAAGGCAGACACCCGCCAGAGCGGGGCGCGACCCCGCCGTTCGAGACACCAGCCCGATCCGACGCATGAGCAAAGCCTTCAAGACCATCGAACAGCAGGTACTGAGCCTGTTGCGCAACGACATCCTGCGCGGCCATTACCAGCCTGGCGACAGGCTGCGCCAGGACCAGGTGGCGCGGCGCTTCGAGGTCAGCACCACTCCGGTGCGGGAAGCCTTCCGCGGCCTGCGCTCGGAGGGGCTGGTGACCATCGACGCCAACAAGGGGGTGGTGGTCAAGGGGCTTACCGTGAGCGATGTGGCCGAGATCTACGAATTGCGCATTGCACTGGAGCCCTTGCTGGCAAAGAAATCGGTGGCGACCATCGCGCCCGGATCGCTGCAGGCCGCCACTGCGGTGCACCAGCAGATGTGCGCGACCGTCGACCCGCACCAATGGTCGTCGCTGAATCGCGAATTCCACCTGCACCTGATGAAGAGCCAGGAGCAGTCGCGCCTGTTCGAGATCGTCAGGAACCTGCTGGTGGTGGCCGAACCCTATGTGTCGCTGTCGATGTTCCTGCATCCGCGCATCCAGCAGACCGACAATGAAGAACACGGCATGATGCTGGAGGCTTATCGCAAGAAGAACGGCCGCGCCGTCGAGAAGGTGGTGCGCCAGCACCTGGAACAGACGCTGGCAGCCATCCAGGATGCGGTCGAGCAACAGACGCTGGAGCAGTAGGCCGGCACCGGCGTCGGGAAATGCCTGATAGGCAACATGGGGCGACAGCGGCAACATGGGCTCATCCGACAAGTCATGGAGCAAGCCCCTCATGAACAAGACCGCTATGATTGCCGCCTCTCGCGTGGACGAACGCCGTGCGCTGACCAGCTGGATGGCGCTGCACGAGATCGATATCCTGAGCGCCGCCAATGGCATCGAAGCCATCGAGCAGATGGCCGTGGCGCCGCCCGACCTGGTCCTGGCGCAGCTGAGCATGAACGACATGAGCGGCCTGCGGCTGGCGCACTACATGAAATCGCACCCCGGCTTCAGTCATGTACCGGTGATCCTGCTGTGCCAGAACCGGCGCGAGATGGAACTTGCCAATGGCCAGTGGCCGACTTTCCTGTTCGAGGCGCCGGTCAATGTGGCCTTGATCTCCGAACTGCAGCGCGAGCTGGGCGAACTGGTCTGCTGAACCTGGCGGCGCACGAAAAAAACCGAAGCTGGACTGACGTTCAGCTTCGGTTTTTTTGCGTCCGGCAGAGCCGGATTGGTCAGGCCTTGTTGGCCTTGTAGCCCTTGCTGCTCATCGGTACCAGGGCCAGCACCAGGCCCAGGATCGACAGCGCCAGCACGTAGTGCGCCGGGCCCTGCGGGTCCTGCTTGATCCACAGCGAGATCAGGATGGGCGTGAGGCCGCCGAATACCGCGTAGGCCATGTTATAGGCGAACGACAGTCCCGAAAAACGCACCGCCGGTGGAAAGGCACGGGTCGACACGATCGGCGTCAACGCGATGCTGCCCACGAACAGGCCCACCAGCGCATAGCCCCATACCAACGACTCCGGCGTACCCGGCAGTTGGCCGTAGAACCAGACCGTCGACAGCGCCAGGCCACCCCAGCCGATCAACATCGTGGGCAAGGTGCCGATGCGGTCGCACAGCCAACCCACCAGCAGGCAACCGATGGTCAGCGTCAGCGTGCCGGCACAATTGGCCTGCATCACCAGCTTGGGCGGCAGACGATGCACCGTCTGCAGATAGGCCGGCGTCATCAGGATCACCACCACGATCGCGCCCGACAGGCACCAGGTCATGCCGGCGGTCAACAGGCAGGCGGCGCGGTGTTCGCGCAATACGGTCTTGAGCGGCATCTCGCGCGACTGCGCGCGACGCACGGCCAGTTCCTTGAAGACCGGCGTTTCTTCGAGATAGCGACGCAGATAGACCGATACCAGCCCGAACACGCCCCCCAGGATAAAGGGAATACGCCAGGCGAAATCGGTGACCTCGCCCGGTTCGAAGACGCTGTTGATGAAGATGCCCATCAACGAACCCAGCAGGATACCGCCGGTAATGCCGGCGGTGAGCGCACCGACGCCGAAGGCATAGCGATTGGCCGGCACGTGCTCGGCCACGAACACCCAGGCGCCTGGCATCTCGCCGCCGATGGCGGCCCCCTGCAGGGCGCGCATGAGCAGCAGCATGATCGGTGCGGCCACGCCGATGCTGGCGTAGGTCGGCAACAGGCCGATCACCAGGGTCGGCACCGCCATGAGGAAGATCGACAGCGTGAACATGCGCTTGCGACCGATCACATCGCCATAGTGGGCAATGATGATGCCGCCCACCGGCCGCGCCAGGTAGCCGGCGGCAAAGATGCCGAAGGTCTGCAGCATGCGCAGCCATTCCGGCATGTCGGCCGGAAAGAACAGCTTGCCGACCACGGCGGCGAAGAATACGTAGATGACGAAGTCGTAGAACTCCAGCGTGCCGCCTAGCGCGGACAGGCCAAGCGTCTTGTAGTCGGACGAGGTAAGAGGACGATGCCGGGACTCATTGAGCGCCCCGGTGAATTCAACAGGAGTGGACATGGCTTTCAACAATCGACAGGCCAACCCCGACGATGTCCTGGCAGGGCCACGAGCAGCGGGGTCGAGCAGCTGGTTTGGGTTCGAATGGATGCATCGCGGACAGCGGGGCCCGCAGAAGGCAGACTTGGAGAAATACGTATATAAAAATATTACGGATTAACGCCAAAACTGCAGTAATGATACCCGAAAGCGGGAAATCTTTCGCGACGCAGCATTTAATGCCGCCAAATAGGCATCCCACAGCATGCGAATCGTGGGGATGCGACATCCGGTGGGATGATGATCGCAAGCCTGCGCTGATGATGCATCGCGGCCGGGAAACGCCGCCATTCAATGCGAGCCAATGATGATTTCTTACATTCCCAATGCGTTCGAGGTAAAACGCTGCAAACTAATTCGAGACGACTTTACAACGATCCAGCTGGTGCGCGGGCTGGCAATTGAGAATCGCGAGCCCGTTGCGTTCATGGTTCGAGCGAAACGTCGATCTCGGCGCTGCGTCGCAGCATCAGGAAACCTTCGCCATAGATGTTGCGGATCTGCATCGGCGGATTGGCCAACGAGCGCAATTTCTGGCGTACGCGGTAGATCAGGGCGTCGATCCGGTGGGCGTCGTACTCTTCGGCGCCGGACTTGAGCAGGTCGAACAGCTGGCTGTGGCTGACCGGATAGTTCGGGCTTTGCAGCAGTGCCGCCAAGGCCGTGCTTTCCTTGTCGGTGAACTGCAGCATCACGGCGGTACTGTCGGAGAGCCGGCCGGACTTGCGGTTGAAGCGCCACTTCTCGGATTGCGGTGCAATCTGGTGCGCCGCGGTCTTCATGCGGCGCGCCAGCGCGGTGAGCGTGGCGGCGACTTCTTCGAGCTTGACCGGCTTGACCATATAGTAGTCGGCGCCGTCGCTCATGCTGCGCACGCGTTCTTCGAGACGGGTCTTGGCCGTCAGGATGACGATACCCATCGAAGGGAAGCGTTGGCGCATGGCGGCCAGGTCGGGAAGCAGGTTGCCATCGGGAAGGATGGCGTCGGCGATGAGGATATCGGGTTGGCTGCTGCGCAGTACATCAAGCGCTTCGCCACGGCTGGCGCATTGGCTGACGTCATATGCCAACGCACCGACTCGCGCTGCGAGCTGGCTGCGCCATTCGATTTCGCCTTCAACAATCAGTACTTTCATCTAATTAGTGCTCCGGGCGAAGCTGTTTTTATGACCGCCGCCACCGTCGCCACACCCATCAGGGAACGCGGCTCCGAAGCCCCCTGGGGTGGCGGCGATGATTCCATAATCACAACGTTATACAGAAAATATCCGTCAGGAAACTCATAAAATCTCGCAGTTATTTCTCGCAAAATGGGGCGCGCCACTGCTCAGCAAACGGCCTACCGTTTCCAGCAGGTAGTCCATCGAACAGGGCTTGAGCAGGAACGCTGCGATCTCCGGAAAGTCGACCGCCGCGCGTGGCAGGTTGGCGCTGATCAGCGCCACCGGGATGTGCCGGAAGTCGTCGTGGGCCTTGACGTAGCGCGCCAGTTCGATGCCGTCCATGTTGGGCATGCTCATGTCGGTCAGCACCAGGTGCGGCATGCATTCGTGCATGCGCTCGATGGCTTCGCGGCCGTCGCCGGCGGCAATGGCCGACATGCCGTTGTTCTGCAGGATCTCGCACAGGAGCTCGCGCGAATCGGCGTGATCTTCCACCACCAGTATGGTCTTGCGCACCTTTTCACCAGCGTGCCCGCTGGCATTGACTACTGCCATTTTCATCCTCCCTCATCGGACCTTTCCAAGGTTCCGGTAGGGTGATATT
Organism: Herbaspirillum sp. YR522; assembly: GCF_000282575.1. Classification (GTDB taxonomy): domain Bacteria; phylum Pseudomonadota; class Gammaproteobacteria; order Burkholderiales; family Burkholderiaceae_D; genus Herbaspirillum. The sequence goes on from NZ_AKJA01000137.1 coordinate 24,106, forward strand.
GGCGCTACGGGGCACTTCCGGGTATCGGGATTTTCCTGAGCAAAATGGCAACATTGACCATGCCTTGGCGCAAGGCAATGCAGCCCTGTCGCGGCAGGCAATGCGGGCATTCGGGGAGAGGAAGGTAAAAAGCGGCGAGCGCCAGGGTCAGCGCGTTGACAGCAGCCGTTGCACCTGGTCCAGCAAGTGCTCGAAGAAGATCGGCTTGCGCAGGAACAAATCGTGGCGCGACTGCGAGAGGTCGTGCAATTCAGGCGCGCCGCTGCTCAGGATCACCGGCACGCGCTGCCCACCCGGCAGCGCACGCAATGCGATACAGAACTCGATGCCATTCATCAGCGGCATCATGCAATCGGACACGACGATGTCGGGCATGGCCCGACGGGCCTTGGCCAGCGCATCGACGCCGTCGCTGGCGGTCATCACCCTGAACTCGTGCAGCTCGAACAGCATGGCGTAGGTATCGGTGATGTCGACCTCGTCGTCGACCACCAGGATCAGCGGTCGCGGTGCCGCCGTTGGGGGGGAGTTGATCGACATGCTCAGCGCCCGGCAGGCCCCAGGACGATATGGCCTCCCACCGGGCCGTCGATCTCGATGCCGGTGTCCGAGATGTTCATCAGCCGCTTGGCGCCGTCGTAGCCGTTTTCGCGCAGCTTGAGCACCGATATCTGGCGTCGGTTGACCTGGTCCTGCAGCGTGTATTCGAGCAGCATGATGTTTTCGTAGAGCTGCGAGGCGAAGCGCTCGGTGGGCGGGTGGTCGTCGTGGAAATACGCCAGCTGCTCGGTCATGAAGGTCGTCACGCCGTAGGTACGCAGTTCATTGGACAAGGCCACGACGAACGAAACGCCTCGCTGCGGCTGCACCACGATGCTGCGCATGCCATCGATGCCATCGATGAGCAGGCGCGCAACGCCGCGTTGAGCGATGTCGTCGAGCATGCGCTTGGCCAGGTCGTCGCACAGCATTTCCAGCGGCAACTGCCACAACATCCCGAGACTGCCGTCGGCCAGGTAGGGCTCGAGCTCGATACCGGCCCGGCGCGCCTTGACCACTAGCCGCTGTGGCGACTCCGAAAAGCCGACGATAAGGCACTTCTCGCCTTGCTTGAGACCTTGCTCGATGAAATGCAAACCCATCAGTGTCTTGCCCACGCCGGGGCTGCCCAAAAGGCATGTGATGGAACCACCGACGACACCACCGCCGATGCAGCGATCCCATGAGGGGATGCCGACGCTGACCAGCGTGTCGACCGGTCCGGGGACCTTGCGCTGGCGCGTGGCCACCGCCTCCAGCCGTGGGAATATCTGCAGGCCACCGCCGTTGATCTCGAACACATGCTTGCCCAGCAGGTGATTGGCACCCCGTACCTTGAACACCTTGATCTCGCGCACCAGCTGCATGCCCTGTTCGTACTGGCTCAGTTCGATCACGCCGTCGACCAGCGTGTTCTCGGACTCCGGCAGGTTGCCCTCCACCGGCGAGAGCAGGATGGTGGTGCAGTTCATGGTGAACACCAGCGAATTGAGCGCGTGCATGAATTCCGACAGGTTGAGGTCGGAAGGCCCGGTCTCGCGCACCGAGCGAAAGCCATCGATTACCAGCAGGTGGGGACGATGACGATTGAGTTCTGCCGTAATCAGCTTGAGCAGGCCGCGCAGGCCTTCACTGGCCAGGCTGCCATAGCCGCTCAGCAGCAAGATGTTGCTACCCACCAGTTGCTCATCGAAGAAGTCGAAGTTGCTCACGTGGTTGAGCATCTTGGCGTGCGACTCGGCAATCAACGTGAGCACCATGACCTTGCGCCCTGCGCCGGCCTGCATGAAACCGATCTGGCACGCCAGCGTGGTCTTGCCGCTGCCGGCCAGGCCCTGGATCAGGTACAGGCTGCCTTCGGGCAGGCCACCGCCGAGAATCTCGTCGAAACCGGCGATCCCGGTCCTCAACAGCGGAATGCGGCTGGTGCGCCCGGGGTTGGTATGTGCGGCCTTGCCGTCATTGTCCAGCGTCGTTTGCTTTGAATCCGTCATGGGAACGCGTGACCTTATTGGTATGCGAAGATGCAATTTTGAGTGGCATTATACGTTTGCCTTCGCTGCTCGTTGGGCTCGCTTCCATTCATTAAGTTGCATGCGCTGTATCAATGGGCATCCTGTTAGCTTATTACCATCCTCCACCGCTACCTCAGCCATCATGCGCCTGCTGATCCTGTCCGACCTGCACCTCGAAGTCTGGCGCCACGACGCCCCGCCCATCCTGCCGCGGCAGAGCCGCCCCGACGTGGTGGTGCTGGCCGGCGATATCGGTCCTCCGGCCGAGGTGCTGCACTGGGCCGGGCGCCATTTCGCCGGTCTGCCGGTGCTGTTCGTGCCCGGCAATCACGAGGCCTACGGCAACAGCTGGGAAGGCGCCATGCGCGAGCTGGCCCGGCAGGCGCGCGACCTGCCCGATGTGCATCTGCTGGACCGGGCCGAACTGGTCATTGGCCAGGTGCGCTTCCTGGGCGCCACGCTGTGGACCGACTATGCCTTGTTCGGCCCGTCCATGACGGCGTTGGCCATGGCCGCAGCGCTGCCGGTGATGGCCGACTACCGGCGTATCACTGTCGAGCATGGCGGTGTCCACGACATGCGCCCGGAAGATACCGTCAGCCTGCACCAGCGCGACCTCGCCTGGTTGCGCGAACGCCTTCACGCCCCGTTCCCGGGTCGCACCGTCGTGGTGACGCACATGGCGCCGTCGATGCACTCGGTGGCGCCGCGCTATGCCGACGATCCGGTGTCGGCTGCCTTCGCCTCGCGCCTCGATGAGCTCGCCACGCTGGCCGACCTGTGGGTGCATGGCCATACCCACGACTCATTCGACTATCGACTGCAGGGCTGCCGGGTGGTGTGCAACCCCTGCGGTTACATGCGCCGTGACGGCTCACCCGAGAATGCGCGCTTCGATCCGCAGTTCATCGTCGAGATCTGAGCCCGGCCCCAGCCGTGGCGTGACCAATGAAAAGGGGCGCGTCACCACGCGCCCCGCTACGTTCAAGACCAGGTTCCGGCCAGCCAGGGCCGCCTATCTCACGGCTGCACGACGCCAGCCAAGGCCGGGCAAGGCCGGCAGCAGCAGTCCCACGCTCAGCAATCCCATGCCCAGCAGCAGGTCGGGCGACAGCGTTTCGCCGAAAATCAACGATGACAGCGCCAGGCCGACCACCGGCACGCCCAGCATGCACACCGACACGGTCACCGGCGACAGGCGCTGCGTCATCTGCAGCACGATCATGAAGGTCAAGGCGGTGGCCAGCGGGCCGGTGTAGCCGATCACGTACCAGGAATGGGGGTCCTGCAGGAAGCTGGGCGCGCCTTCGAACAGCAATGCGATCAGGCACAGCGGCACGCCGGCGACCAGCGTCTGCCAAGGCAGCAAGTCGAAATCGAGCTTGACGCCCGGGGTGAGCTTGATCTGCAGGATGTTCATCGCCCACGACAGCGAAGCCACGCCCAGCATCAGGTAGCCGATCATGCTGTGCAAGTCGGCATGCAACAACGCCGGCAGCACGATCACGGCCATCCCGGCGTAGCTGAACACGGTCGCCATCGATTGTTGCGGACTCAGTCTTTGCTTCAACACCAGCGCCGCACCCGGCACTACCCAGATCGAGGTGGCATAGGCGATCAGCGATGCCCGACCCGGCATGACGAAATGCAGCGCGCCGGTGACCAGGGCGGTGAACAAACCCATCTGCAGCACACCCACGCCGATGACGACCGGCCATTCGGCACGCGTGGGCAGGCGCAGCTTGCCGATGCACAGGGCAATGACGAAGCTCAGCAAGGCAGCCGAGAAGAACCGGCTGGCGGCGAACCACAAGGGGGGAATGTACTGGCTGCCGAACTTCATGACCGGCCAGTTGCCGCCCCAGATGCAGATGGCCACGACGACGCATACCAGGAACAGGCCGCTCATGGGCTTGTGGGCCGGGGTGGCGGAGGAAAGTGCGCCGGAGGGCGCGGTGGCGGTCGACATTGCAGGCTCCATGAACAGACGGGGGCTGCGTCGACCGCGCCGGATGGCCCTCGATCGATGCTGCAGCGCTTCCAAAACGGTGTCCATGGTAGACAAGAGCACGCCGATAGTGCTGCCGAAAAGCACGGGCGACCTTATCGAATTCAGCAACAAATGCCGAAAAACTCATCATTCACGGATTTTAAATTCGAGAAGCCCACAATGATGCAGAATATGACGCTTCTGGTGCATGCACTCCGGAAAGTGGTGCAGGTGCGGCGGACACGGCCGAGAGATACAGCCAGTTTGTCGAAAAATCATTTTCCGATGGCTGCCCCGTTTATCCCGCATTTATGCCCGGCACCCGAAGTTATATCCGGATTAGATGCGCCCCCTCCTAAGCTGCGGGCTTCTCAACCCGTGGAGTCTTCCCATGTTCGGCCTTGTTCCATCTTCTTTTTCCGCTTCGACCCGCAGCCCCGGCGATTCGACCGAGCAGGCGCGCCTGCGCCAGGCCAACCGCGCCGGCGCCGCCACGCTGGCCGGCGCCGGACTGTTGCTGGCCATCGCCATGGCAGCACCTGCGGCGCACGCCGATGAAGCCAGCTCGTCCTTTCACGCAAGCGGCAACATCGGCATAGCCAGCCAGTATGTCTTCCGTGGCCTGACCCAGACCAATGGCAAGCCGGCGCTGCAAGGCGGCTTCGATCTCGGTCACGACAGCGGCCTGTACGCTGGGGTCTGGATGTCCAACGTCAGCTGGATCGGCGACACCAATCCGGCCGCATCGGCCTCGCTGGAAGCCGACTTCTACGCCGGCTGGAAACCGGCGCTCAACGACTGGCTCACGGCCGACCTGGGCGTGCTGCGCTACGCCTATCCGGGCAGCTATCCGGCCGGCATGGCCCGTCCCGACACCACCGAGCTGTATGTCGGGCTGGACGCCAAATGGATCGCTTTCAAGTATTCGAGCAGCCTGGGCAACACCTTCGGCGCGCCGGACACACGCGGCAGCAGCTATGCCGACCTCGGCCTGAGCCACGAGCTGGCCGGTGGCGTGACCGGGGTGGCCCATGTCGGCCGCCAGCGCTATACCGGCGCGTCATCCGCCGCCCTGTCCTATACCGACTGGAAGCTGGGCGTCACGCGCGACTTCTCCAGTTACCTTCTGGGGCTGTTCTACACCAGCAGCAATGCCGCCGATGCCGGCTATACCTTGAAGGGCAAGAACATCGGGCGCTCGCAGCTGGTGCTGAGCCTGACCAAGGCCTTTTGAACCGCCTGCCAGGGGTGGCCCCGGCTGCCGGCGTCATGCCGGTGCCGTGGCCTGTATTGCGCCTTGGGATAATTGCGGGCCCGGTCGATGACGTGTAGGGTACGTCTTGCCCGGTGCTGCGCCATGCAGCCAGCGCCGCCGGCGCATTGCCGGATGAAAACGTTAGCACCGCACTCGCCTTTGCGATGTGTTAGTTTTTGACTAGCGAACTCATCAGGATTTCCAATTTCACGGCCCGATGGTGCCGATGCTACCATCGCTTTTCCGTTGCAGTCCTGTCCCAGGCCCACCGTATCTACAAGTCGATTCCCAGGAGAAAAGCGCATGTCCGAACCAGCAAAGTGTCCGTTCAACCATACAGCCGGCGGCGGTACCGGCAACCGCGAGTGGTGGCCCAAACAACTTCGAGTGGACCTGTTGGCCCAGCATTCGGATAAATCCAATCCGATGACCTCGCAATTCAATTACGCCGAAGCCTTCAAGAGCCTGGACCTGGCCGCCGTCAAGCGCGACCTGGCCGCCTTGATGACCGACTCCCAGGACTGGTGGCCGGCCGACTTCGGACATTACGGCCCGCTGTTCGTGCGCATGGCCTGGCACAGCGCCGGCACCTATCGCATCGCCGATGGCCGTGGCGGCGCCGGTCGCGGCCAGCAACGCTTCGCGCCACTCAACAGCTGGCCGGACAACGTCAGCCTGGACAAGGCGCGTCGCCTGCTGTGGCCGATCAAGCAGAAATACGGCAGCAGGATCTCGTGGGCCGACCTGCTGATCCTGACCGGCAACGTGGCGCTGGAGACCATGGGTTTCAAGACCTTCGGCTACGCCGGCGGGCGCCAGGATGTATGGGAACCGGACCAGGACGTGTACTGGGGCACCGAGACCACCTGGCTGGGTGGCGACGACCGTTACGGCAAGGGCAAGGGATCGAGCCCGATGGGCGAGATCACCGCCGACCCCGACCGCCACGGCCAGGAGCAGGACCGCACCGAACCGGCCGGCCGCAATCTCGAGAATCCGCTGGCTGCGGTCCAGATGGGCCTGATCTATGTCAATCCCGAAGGTCCGGAAGGCAACCCCGACCCGATCGCGGCGGCCAAGGATATCCGCGAGACCTTCGCCCGCATGGCGATGAATGACGAGGAAACCGTGGCCCTGATCGCCGGCGGTCACACCTTCGGCAAGACCCACGGTGCCGGTGACGCCAAGCACGTAGGCCGCGAGCCCGAAGGCGCCGACCTGGAACACCAGGGCCTGGGCTGGAAGAGCAGCTTCAACAGCGGTGTCGGGCGCGATGCCATCACCAGCGGACTGGAAGTGACCTGGACCCAGAAGCCGACCGAGTGGACCAACCTGTTCTTCGAGAACCTGTTCAAGTTCGAATGGGAACTGACCAAGAGCCCGGCCGGAGCCCACCAATGGGTAGCCAAGGGAGCCGCGGCCGACGTGCCGGACCCGCAGGGCGACGGCAAGCGCTTGCCGACCATGCTGACCACCGACTTGTCGCTGCGCTTCGACCCGGCCTACGAACAGATCTCGCGCCGTTTCCTGGCCCATCCGGAACAGTTCGCCGATGCCTTCGCCCGCGCCTGGTTCAAGCTGACCCACCGCGACATGGGTCCGCGCGCGCGCTACCTGGGTCCCGAAGTGCCGGCCGAGGAATTGATCTGGCAAGATCCGGTGCCGGCCGTGGATCATCCGCTGGTCGATGCGCAGGACGTGGCGGCACTCAAGGCCAAGGTGTTGGCCAGTGGCCTGACGGTGCCGGAACTGGTCTCGACAGCCTGGGCATCGGCTTCAACCTTCCGCGGCTCGGACAAGCGCGGTGGCGCCAATGGCGCCCGGATCCGCCTGGCGCCGCAGAAGGATTGGGCGGTCAACCAGCCGCAGCAGCTGGCACGCGTGCTGCAAGTGCTCGAAGGCATTCGCAACGACTTCAATACCGGCGCCAGGAAGATCTCGCTGGCCGACCTGATCGTGCTGGCCGGTAATGCCGCAGTGGAGCAGGCAGCACAGGCCGGCGGCCAGGCAGTCACGGTGCCGTTCGCCCCGGGCCGTACCGACGCCACCGAGGCCCAGACCGATGCCGATTCGTTCGCGCCGCTGGAACCGGTGTACGACGGTTTCCGCAACTTCACCAAGCAGCGCTTTGCGGTTCGCGCAGAGGACCTGCTGATCGACAAGGCCCAGCTGCTGACCCTGACCGCTCCGGAAATGACGGTACTGGTCGGTGGCCTTCGGGTGCTGGGCGCCAATGTCGGCGACAGCAGGCACGGCGTGCTGACTTCGCGCGTGGGCACGCTCAGCAACGACTTCTTCGTCAACCTGCTGGACATGGATACCGAGTGGAAGGCAACCTCGCCGGCCCAGCAGGAATACGAAGGCCGCGATCGCAAGACCGGCGCGGCCAAGTGGACCGGCACCCGGGTCGACCTGGTGTTCGGCGCCCATGCGCAATTGCGCGCGCTGGCCGAGGTCTATGCTGGCTCCGACGCCCAGCAGAAGTTCGTGCAGGACTTCGTGGCAGCCTGGACCAAGGTGATGAACCTGGATCGCTTCGATCTGGCGTAGACGTCATGCGCTGACGAAGGCCAGGCCCCTGATGCCGTTCAGTGCACACTGAACGGCATTTTTTGCATTGAGAGACCGTCCGGGCGGAGTAGGTCCGTAGGGGACCGTATCGAAGCCGCCCCGACGCACCGGCATGAGCGC
>NZ_AKJA01000138.1 GCF_000282575.1 Herbaspirillum sp. YR522
CCGCCTGCAGCGGCAGGCCGGCAGCAGGCAACAAGGCCTTGGCCTGTGCCCCGGCAGCCAGGATCACCACCGGCGCGGCCGCGATCACGTCGCCTTCGCTCGCCACGGCCTGCCACTGCTGGCCATTGCGCACCAGGCTGGCCACGGTACGCCCGAAGTGCTGGTGCAAGCGCGCCTGGGCGTGCGCCACAAACAGCAGGCGGCGGCACAGCGAGGGCGGATTGAGCCATCCGGCCCGTTCGAACAGGTAGCCACCGGTCGCCACCGGCATGCCCAGCAGTGCCGCTGCCTGGTCCTGGCCCAGCCAGCGCGCATAGTGCGGAGGGTAATTCCACTGCGCGGCGGCCAGCTCGAACGACGTCGCCTGCTTGGCGTCGCGTCCCAGTTGCAACACCCCGCACTGCTCGCCGGCCACACCGTCGGCTTCGGTACGGTCCAGGCCGATCCCGCCCAGCCACTGCCAATGATTGAGCGCGTACAGGTAGGCGGCGCGACTGAGCCTGGCCAGCGGACTCTCGTCACGCGCCAGTGCCGGCATGAACAATCCGCCGTGGTTACCCGAGGCGCGTTGCGCCGGGCCATCGCAGGCATCGATAAGGTCGATGCGCCAGCCCCGGGCGGTGAGCCGCTCGGCGGCGGCACAGCCGGCCAGGCCGGCACCGATCACCAGTGCATGGCGGGCGTGCGGCGGCTGGCGCAGCAGGGGCGTGTTGCTGGTGGCGACATGCGCTGCCGGACGGACCCAGGCGGGCGCATAGTGCAAGGCCATGGCCTGCGGCAGCCGATGCGCTTCGAACCCGTTCTGGCGCATCGCCTGCGCCGTCGCCTGGTCGCCCTGATAGACCAATGCATGGGCGCCGGTCCAGGCCTGGCGTGCCAGGCGCTTGCACTGGTACGGGTTCCAGCCGGACGCAAGCGGATCGAAGCGGGTCGGGTCGGCATGCAGGTAGAATAGGTCGGTCGGCGCATCCAGGCGCGCCAATTCCTCGTCCATCTCGCCCAGCACCAGGGTCAGGGTGACTGCGCCATCGGCCAGCATCACGCGGTGGGTGCCAGGCAAGGGCAATGGCCAGGCCGCCTGCAACTGGCGGGCGGTGTGCTCCAGTTGCGGCCACTGTGCGTGCAGCGCGGCCAGTTGCGCCGGGTCGCACGGATGCGGCACGATCGCCACGTAGTGCAGGCGCTCGGCCCCGCCTTGCTCACGCCATCGGGCAAAGCACTGCCAGGTCAGCAGGAAAGCCAGCCCGGCGCCGAAATGCAGGTCGACGACGGTGGCGCACTGTTGCTGCCGCAGGCAGTCTTGCAACCCGGCCTCGGGGCAGTCCAGCAGTTCGGCGAGCAGCTCGGGGTTGCTGGCGAAGGGATCGGAGCGCCATAGGGCGACTAGCTCGTCGGTGGCGGCGGTAAGGGGCTTGGCAGGCATGAAAATGATTGGGCGGGCGCGGCGCGGATGCGCCATGGCGCGAGCTCGCCATTCTACGCTGCCCAAGCGCGGGCCGCCGCTTGACAGGCCATCACGCCCTCCCTATTCTGTATACAGAATACAAATATCGTTGTCACTCCCGCCTTCCATGTACAAGATCGATTCCGCCACGCAACTGATCGAGCAAGTCTACGATGCCCTGCTGGACGCCATCTGTTCCGGTGCGCTGGCACCCAACCAGAAGATCACCCAGGAGGGCATTGCCGAGCAGCTGGGGGTATCGCGCCAGCCGGTACACCAGGCGTTCCAGTTGCTCAAGCGCCAAGGGTTCATCGCCGACGCCGCCCGTAAGGGGGTGATGGTCACCGCCATCGACGCGCAGCATCTGTTGCAGCTGTACCAGGTGCGTGCGGTGCTCGACGGCCTGGCCGCGCGCGCCGGTGCCGAGCGCTGGAAGCACGACGCCCAGGCCTGCAGCCTGGGTCAACGCGAAGGCCAGGCGTTGCTGGCCCGCGGTCGCGCAGCCGGCGCCCGCGACGACCTGTCGGCCTGCATCGTGGCCGACATGGATTTCCACCAGTTCATCTATCGCAGTTGCGGCAACCCGGTGGTGGCCGAGACCACCGCCATCCATTGGCACCACATCCGGCGCGCCATGGGCGCCTTCCTGTCGGCACAGGTGCGTTCGCACGTGGCGGTATGGGCCGAGCACGAAGCCATCCTGCAGGCGATGATCCAGGGACGTGGCGCACTGGCCGACAAGCTGGCGCGGCAGCACGCCGAAAGTTCGGCGCAACGGCTGGCGCAGGTATTGGCCAGCACCGATGGCGCGGCCGGGCGCGCTTGTGCATGATCGCCATCTTCAACATCGTCTTTCCGATCTTCTCGCTGATCCTGCTGGGCTGGTCCTGCCGTCGCCGCAAGATCCTGTCGGACAACGCCGCCAGCGAGCTGAACCGCTTCGTCATCTACCTTGGCCTGCCGGCACTGCTGTTCGACTCGATGTCGCGCCTGTCGGCGGCGGACTTCGCCAACCTGCGTTTCATCGCGGTGTTCGCCGCCGGCGTGGCCATCGTGTTCGTGCTGACCGCCTGGATCCGCATCCGCCAGCAAGCGGCGGCGCCCGATGTGATTATCGACAGCCTGGGTACCTCCTACGCCAACGTCGGCTTCATCGGCATTCCGCTGTCCTACCTGGCCTTCGGCACGGACGGCTTGCCGCCGGCGGTGATCGCCATGGTGATGACCGCCTGCCTGCTGTTTGCCGTGGCCATCGTGCTGCTCGAGACCTGCCTGCACGTGCAGGCCGGCGTACTACGCACCATCGGCAAGGTCGGCCGCTCGCTGGTGCGCAACCCGATCATGATCGCGCCCCTGGCCGGCATCGTGGTGGCGTTGTCGGGCCTGGCGCTACCCAGCGGGGTACAGCAACTGTTCAAGATCCTGGGTGCCGCGGCCAGTCCCTGCGCGCTGGTGTCGCTGGGGCTGTTCCTGGCACAGCCACCGCGCCACGGCGCCAGTGCGCCGGTCGGGCTGCTGGTGGCGTTCAAGCTGCTGCTGCAGCCGGCCATCACGGCCATATTGGCCTACTGGGTATTGCCGCTGCCGCGCCTGTGGGCCGACAGCGCGATCTTGCTGGCGGCCATGCCGATCGGCACCGGCCCGTTCATGCTGGCCGAACTCTACCAGCGCGAGGTGGCCGGCATGTCGCGCGCGATCCTGATCTCGACCACGCTGTCGCTACCGACGATTGCCCTGATCCTGGCCTGGATCGCCCATCGTTGAGACGATCCTGTCGGCCTGGCAGAAGGTGAGGAAATGATCGGCCGGCAACGCCTTGGAAAACAGCCATCCCTGCCCGAATTGGACCCCGCGCTGGCGCAGGTAGTGTGCCTGCTGCACGGTCTCGACTCCTTCTGCAACGATCATCAGGCCAAGCGACTTGGCCATGTCGATGATGTGGTCGATGACGCCACTGGCGGACGTATCGGAGGCGATCATGTCGACGAACGATTTGTCGATCTTCAAGCCATCCACCGGCAGCGTCTGCAGGTAGGACAGGCTCGAATAGCCGGTACCGAAGTCGTCGATCAGGATGCGGTGGCCATTGGCACGCAAGCCGCCGATGGCCGCGCGCGCGAGCTCGGCGTTCATGAACCCGCGCTCGGTCATCTCGAGCCAGATCTGGTTCGCCGCCAGGCCGTGCAGCGCCATCAGGCAGGCCAGCTCGCGCCGCGCGCTGTCGTCGTCGATGTCCTGCGCACTCAGGTTGATCGAGATATGCAGCCAGGGATGGTGCCGCAGCAACGGTCCCATGTCCTGGATCACGGCCTGGATCACCTGCACCGTGATGCGTCCGACCAGCCCGTGCCGCTCGGCCTCGGCGATGAAGACATCGGCGGTGATCCAGCGCCCGCTCGGATGCTGCCAGCGTGCCAAGGCCTCGGCACCGATGCAGCGGCCGCTGGCGAGGTCGATGAGCGGCTGGTAGACCACCTGCAGTTGGCGCCGGGCGAGCGCCACACGCAGCTCCCCGGCCAGCGACAGCCGGCGGCGCAGCCAACCCGCAAGCCCGCCCAGGCCCGCCAGCGAGCATAGCGCCGCCAGTGGCAGCATGGCCCATCGCTGGCGGGTGGCGGCGTGGGCGACCTGCTGCATCGGTAAGGTGGCGACGATACTGAAGATGCCATCGGCATGCGTCACGCGCAACCGCTCGCCGTCGTCGCCAGCCTGCTGGCGGTGGGCGATGGCCTCGCCGGCCGCCGTGGCCACGGCCAGCCCCACCTGGTCGGGCACGGCGATGTCGACGAACCTGCCCGGCGCGACATAGGCGTAGTAGCCACTGCCCGCTACGCTGACCAGGCGGGTGCCCGGACTGGCCAGCGAGAAACCGGCGGCCCGCAGTTGCACCCCGGGGCCGACCACGGTGTGCGTCGGTGACAGCCGCATCGCCTGGTTGACCTCGCCCCAGGAATTGCACAGCAGTTGGTCGTCACGCTGGAAACCGATCTCTTCGATGAAACGGACATCGATGGTGCCCGCGCGCATGCGGGCAACGTCGGCGGCGCTACAGCGTGGTCCGGCCGGTGCCTCCAGGCCGTCCAGCGTCGCCCTGACCTGCTCGACGATGGTGTGGCCGCGCTCGGCCGCCAGCTCGACCAGGCGCGACAACCCGGCGCGCTGCTGGGCTTCGGCGCGCTGCCATGCCCAATTCCATGCCAGCGCGGCCGGCAGCACCACGCATACGGTGCCCAGCACGACGGCGGTAGCCAATATGGAATAGCGAGTGAGCTGCACGAATGTCATCCCGGGTGATATCCGGGACACCATACACGATAGTTCCCGGCAGGCAACCCATTATTGGGCCGTAGACGATCCGTTATTATATTGATAAGGGGGCAATACGCCCCTGTATTCCGCTAGATGGAGATGCGCTCCTGGCGCAGGATCTGTTCGAACCGGTCGGCGGCCACCGGCGGGCTGAAGAGGTAGCCCTGGATCTCGTCGCAGCCGTAATGGCGCAGGTAGTCGAGCTGCTCGTCGGTTTCCACCCCCTCGGCGATCACCTTGAGCTTGAGGTGGCGTGCCAGCGAAATGATGGAGGCCGTGATGGCCGCGTCGTCGGCGTCGCTGGTGATGTCGCGCACGAACGACTTGTCGATCTTGAGCACATCGATGGGGAAGCGCTTCAGGTAGGCCAGCGATGAATATCCGGTACCGAAGTCGTCGATCGACAGCCGCACGCCGAGCTCCTTGAGACCGTTCAGAATGCCGATGGCGTGCTCGACATCGGTCATCATCAGGCTTTCGGTCAGTTCCAGTTCGAGCGAGGCCGGCGGCAGGCCGGTATCGTCGAGCACGTCGCCGATCGAAGAGACCAGGTCCTTCTGCAGGAACTGGCCCACCGACAGGTTGACCGATACACCGATGCCGTCGTGGCCGTCGAGCTGCCACTGCCGGCATTGGGCGCACGCGGTGCGCAACACCCAGGCGCCGATCGGCAGGATCAGGCCGGTCTCTTCGGCCAGGCCGATGAAGCGCGCCGGCGACACCATGCCCAGCAGCGGGTGCTGCCAGCGGATCAGCGCTTCGCTACCGACCACGCGGCCACTGGCCAGGTCGACCTTGGGCTGGTAATGCAGCACGAATTCGTTGTTTTCGAGTGCGCTGCGCAGGTCGCCTTCGATGCGCAGGCGCTCCAGCGCCTGCTCGTTCATGGCCGGCGTGTAGAACTGGAAGTTGTTGCGCCCGGTCTGCTTGCCGCGGTACATGGCGATGTCGGCATGCTTGATCAGCGTCTCGCCATCGGTGCCATCGGCCGGATAGCAGGCCACGCCGATGCTGCAGGTCATGAACAGCGTATGGCCGCCCAGCGTGATGGGGGCCGCCACCGCGTCCATGATGCGCTGCAGGCTGCGGGTATCGAGCGTCAGTTCGTCCTGCTCGGGCAGGATCATGATGAATTCGTCGCCACCCAGGCGCGCCACCGAATCGGCCTCGCGCACGGCCGCCCGCAGGCGGCCGGAAACGGTGCGCAGCAAGGTATCGCCCGCCTTGTGGCCGAGCGTGTCGTTGACGAACTTGAAGCGGTCGAGATCAACGAACACCACCCACAGCGCCTGCTTCTGCCGTTCGGCATTGCCGATGGCCTGCTCCAGATGGTGGCGCAGCATATGGCGGTTGATCAGTCCGGTGAGGGTATCGCGGCTGGCCTGGAACTCCAGCTCGGCCTCGTAGCGCTTCATCGACGTGATGTCATATAGCGCCGCCACGAAATGCGTCACCTCGCCGCGCTCGTCCTTGACCGGTGCGATGTAGAAATCGTTCCACAGCTCGGAACCATCCTTGTGGTAGTTGCGTAGCACCACGTTGTACTCGCGCTTGTCGCGCATGGCCATCCACACCGTCTCGAAGCCATCCGGGTCGCTGTCGCGCCCTTCCAGGAAACGGATGCTCTTGCCTACCGCCTCGGAGGCGCTGTAGCCGGTGATGCGGCCGAAGGCCGGATTGACGTACTCGATGGCATAGAGCGGTTCCTGCGCCGACAGGATGATGGTGGCGTTGGCACTGGCCTCGATGGCCTGGTGGCGCAGCAGCAACGCACTTTCGGCCTGGCGCCGCGCCAGGATGTCGTCCGACAGCAGTGCATTGGTATGGCGCAGCTCGGCCGTCTTTTCTTCGACCAGGCGCTGCACCCGGCGCGAGCGCATGGAGATCGATCGCAGGTAGGCCGCCGACAGCACCGACGACAACAGGCCGGCGATGAGGATCAGCAACGAACCGTAGTGATCGGCAAACACCGAATGCGGCGGCACGCTCACTTCCATATGCCAGGTCTGCCCGGCCACATCGAACTGGGTGCTGCTGCGCGAGGGCTGGCGAAACAGCGAAGCCAGGCCCATCAGGTCGCCCCAGGCGTGCCCGCGTACCTGTTCGCTGGCGCGCTGGAACACCAGGGTGGAGTCGTCGGCCTGGGGGCCGACATGCACCCGCAGGCCGATCTCGCGGTCCTCGAGCAGGCCGGCGCCGCTGAGGATCTTGTCCACCAGTTCGGTCACTTGCAGTACCGCCGTGGTGGCACCGATCATGGCACTGCGCCGGCCTGCTCCGCCGGCATCGGCCTGGCCGCCCCGATACACCGGCTGCATCAGCAACAGCCCGCGCTGGTCGGCGGGCGACTGTGCCAGGCGCAGCGGCAGGCTTGAGGCAGGACGACCGCTTTGCAACGCGCTATTGAGCGCCTGCATGACCGAGGGGTTGCCCGACTGGTCCAGGCCCAGCGCGGCTTCATTGCCCCTGACCGGCTCGATGTAGTCGACTGCCAGGTAATAGGACCGCTCCGGCGCCGGCACCAGTTTGTCATCGAGCAGCACGGTGATGCCGAAACCGGGCACCTGCCCCTGGCGCAAGGCCTCGAACACGGCCCGGTCCTGCCCGGCGACGAAGCGCTGGAAGCCGAAGGCGCGCACATAGGGATAGCGCTCCAGCAACGGGGTGGTGAATTCGCGGAATTGTTCGCGGGTGGGATCGCCCACGGTACGGTAGAAATGGTTGATCACGGACAGCACCTGCACCGCTTCTTCCAGCCCGCGCTGTATGGTGAAGGTGCGCAGCGCGGCACGACGCTCGAAGTCGAGGTTGACGGCGTCGTCCTCGAGCCGGCTGGTCGCCACGAAGACTGCCACGGTTGCGCACACGCCCAACATCAACGCGAGTGATGCCGACAACGTCGCCCCCAGCTTGTTGATCACACGCTGCATACCTGTTTCGTTATCCCTGTCCGATACTGATCATAGCTGCTCTTCCAAGGATTATCGGCAGCTTGCCAACTATTTTTATTGGCATCGAACAAATAAATCCAATGCAGCGTTGCAATACGGCAATATCGAGCAGCCGCCCGGCACGACATTCAGTAGTGATAGGGCGAGGACTGTTGCTTTTTGTGCTCTTGCTGCGTGATGGCCTGGGCCTGCATGAACGCATCGAACGAGCGCTCGATGGTGGCGCGTTCGATATCGCGGGTAATGAAGACGATGCGGCTGCGGCGGTCCGCGGACGGCCAGGCAGGCAGCGTCACGGTGGGATGGAAGATATGTTGCACGCCGTGGATCACGGTCGGCAGGTCCTGGCCGGCCAGGTTCAGGATGCCCTTGATGCGCAGGATGTTGGGGCCCTTGAAGCCGACCAGCAAGCTCAGCCACTCGTCGAACAGCGCCGGCTCGATGGGCGCATCGAAGGTGAAGCAGAAGGCGCGGATGTGGTCGTCGTGGCGATTGACATCATGGTCGTGATGATGATGCCCGTGGTCGTGCCCGTGATGCCCGTGGTCATGCGACTGGTGCGCCTGGGCGTCGTCGGCGAACGCCTCGTCGTTGAGCCAGCGCGCCACATCCGGCGTCTTCTCGCCAGGCCGGAACAGGCCCGCATCGAGCAAGCGGGCCGCGTCGATATCGCCGTGCCGGGGCAGGTATTGGGGCGCTCCCGGATTGAGCGTACGCAGGCGCGCCTGCAGGCCCGCCAGCGTGGCCTCGTCGGCCAGGTCGCTCTTGGTCAGCAACAGGCGGTCGGCCACCGCTGCCTGCTGCACGGCCTCGATGTGATTGTCCAGCGTGGCCATGCCGTTGACGGCATCGACGGTGGTGATGACGCCGTCGAGCCGGTAGCGTTCGGCAATGAAACTGTCGGTCATCAGCGTATGCAGGATCGGTACCGGCGAGGCCAGGCCGGTGGTCTCGATGACTACCCGGTCGAACTTGCGGCGTCCGCCCTCGGCGAAACGCCAGGTAATGTCCTTGAGGGTCTTCTTGAGGTCACCCCGGATGGTGCAGCACAGGCAGCCGCTGCTCATCTCGACCACGGTCTCGTCCTGGCTGTGCGCCACCAGCAGATGGTCCAGGCCGATCTCGCCGAATTCGTTGATGATCACCAGCGTGTGCTTCATCTCGGGCTGGTGGATCAGGTGGTTCAGCAGCGTGGTCTTGCCGCTGCCCAGAAAGCCGGTCAGCAGCGAGACCGGGATCGGCGTGTCGGGGGCGGGGCGATGGGCTTGGGTCATGGCGTGGATGGTCAATTGGGGGTCACAAACGACAGACGGACCGCGCGGGTCCGTCTGGGCATCGGTCATTCGTTGTCGTGCAGGTCGAGCGGCACTTTCTCGGGTTGTTCGGCAGGGCGCGCCAGGCCTGGCAGCAGATGGCCGAGCTTCCTGGCCTTGGTACCCAGGTAGCCGATATTGAAGGGGTTGTGGTTGGCGATGAGCGGGATACGCTCGGCTACCTTGATGCCGCTGTCTTCCAGCGCCTTGACCTTGCGCGGGTTGTTGGTCATCAGTCGCAGGCTGTTGACGCCCAGGTGGGCCAGCATCGGCAAGACGATGGTATAGCGTCGCATGTCGGCCGGAAACCCCAGTTGCTCGTTGGCCTCGACCGTATCGGCGCCGTGGTCCTGCAGGTGATAGGCGCGCACCTTGTTGAGCAGGCCGATGCCACGACCTTCCTGGCGCAGGTAGAACAGCACGCCGCGGCCTTCCTTGGCGATCTTCTCGAGCGCGGCCTCGAGCTGGGCGCCGCAATCGCAGCGCTGCGAGAACAAGGCGTCGCCAGTGAGGCATTCGGAATGCACGCGCCCCAGCACCGGCTGGCCGTCGGCGATATCGCCCAAGGTCAAGGCCAGATGTTCCTTGCCGGAAACTTCGTCATGGAAGGCATGCAACTCGAAGGTGCCCCACGGCATGGGCAGTTGGCACGAACTGACGAATTCGAGTTTTTCTTCCGGGGCTTCGGCGCCGGCCTGGATCGATAACGACATGACAACCTGCTTTCAATACGGATGCGGTGAACCGCGTATCTTACCTCGCGGCCGGTTTTCTTTCAGTCATGTGCAGATGGGGCCGACCTGGGCGCTATTCAACTCGGCCCGGCGCCGGGCCCTTGATCACCTCATCCATCTCTGGCCCGTGCAACAGGCCACGCCATCGGGCGACCCAGCAGCAGTCATGGTCGACGCCGTCGAGCATCACCAACCTGGCCCTGCGGGCATCGGTCATGCGCAAGAGAAACGCCCGTGCCACGTCCGGCCCGACCACGTCATCCTCGGCACCGGCAAAATGCACCTGCGCAATCGTACTTACCTGGCGGGCGACGTCGCCCGGGTCCAGCGACTGGTCGAGCCTTTCCAACCCGTCACGCCGGGTCCAGTAATCCAGGTCCAGATTGGCCGCTACGGTCACGATCGCGGCAACGTCCTTGCGGCGGGACGCCACCAGCACCGCCAGCGCGCCGCCGCCGGAATACCCCACCAACACCACCCGGGTCGAATGCGTGCTTTGCTTTTCCTGGTCGATCGCCTGGTCGATCGATGCCACGATCACCGGCGCATAGCGCGCCGACGTCCAGTAGCGGCGCTCGCAATGGCGGCCATGCCCGGGCATGGTGTACTGGCACGGTCGGGCCAGGTAGAGCAGCTTGCCGTTGCGATCGTCGGCCAATGCCAGGCGCAACGCCAGCGGGGAACTCGGCGTCGGGTCGGCAGAGGCTTGCGAAGCGTTGAGATAGGCGCGGCCGTCTCCCTCCAGGTAGACCACCAGCGGCCCATCGCCGGATCGCCTCGACGGAGCTGCCGCCGCGATATCGAACGCAGGAGTGTCGATCAGATAGCTTTGCCAGCCTGCGGCTTGCGTCAGCTGCCGCAACAGGTCCTGGCGATCCTGCAGCGAGGCGCACCCCGTCTGCAGCAAGCCGGCCAGTATGACCAGCCATCCCAGCACGCGCACGCTGCGCCGGCGGTGCACTCTCATGCGACGAAACGGTGCAACTGCTCGGCCACCCGCGCTACCACATCGTCCCAATGGCCACGCGTGGACTGGCGGAACAAGCGCGTGCCCGGATACCACGGCGACTCCTCGCGCTCCAGCAGCCAACGCCAGTCGGGCACCATGGGCAGCATGACCCAGGTCGGCCGCCCCAGGGCGCCGGCCAGGTGCACCGGCGAGCTGTCCACCGAAATGAGCAGGTCGCATAACTGGAGCACGGCCGCTGTGTCATCGAAATCCATCAACTCGTCCCCCAGCACCTCCAACCTCAGACCCGCAGGTGGCTTGATTGCCTGGGCGGCAGCCGGGCCCTTCTGCACCGAGATCAGACTGATGCCACGCGCCGCCATGGGCGCCAGCGGCGACAGCTGCTCCAGCGTCATGGATCGGTTGCGGTCGTTGTCATGCGTGGGGCGTCCAGCCCAGGCTAGCGCAACCCACGGACGGCGCAGCTGGTGCAACCTCTGCCGCCACCGCTGCACCCTGGTCGGATCTGCCTGCAGATAAGGCACGCTCCCGGGCAACTCCTCGAGGCGCAGGCCCAGGGCGCGCGGCAAGCTCATCATCTGGCAGTGCGCGTCGAACGGAGGCGGCAATTGTCCCTGCGGCACCACCACGTCGATTTCCGGCAAGCGGCGCGCGAATGCCGCCTGCTCGGGCTGGATCTGCACCACGATGCGCGCCTGGCTCTGGCGCCTGGCGCGCTCGACCAGGCGGATGAACTGGAAGGTGTCGCCATATCCTTGCTCGTCATGGATCAACAAGGTCTTGCCGGGCATGTGTTGTCCATTCCAGGGTGGAGCCTTGATCTTGCGATCCATGTGCCGTGTGTGGCCCAGGCTGTAGCGGTACTGGTAGTGCTGCCAGCCGCGCTCGAAATCCCCCAGCAGCAACAAGGTCTCGGCCAGGTCGAAGCGCAGGTCGACATTGCCCGGGGCGCTGTCGACCAGGCGTTGCTGGATGTCGCGCGCCGACATGACGTGTCCCTGCTGGCGCAACGACAAACCCAATGTGCGCCAGATCGGCAACGTGGCGTAACCGGCATCGATCAGTGCGCGCGCCATTCGCTCGCAGTGCTCGAATTGGCCGGCCGAAAAGGCGTCGGCCATGCGTTGCTGGTGCGCGGCAAAATCGGCGCCGTTCATCTCATCGGTCATGGGTGACCCCGTTTGCGTGCGGTTCGCGCAGTGCCTCCCGCAGTACCGACAGCACCGGCGAGGACGGCAGCACGGCGGCCAGTGCGGCGGCCTCCCGGCGCCTGAGTGCCAGTTGCGCATGCGCCGGAAGCCGGCAAGGCACGCCGCGAAAGGCGGCGACCTGCGCTGCCACCTGTGCTGGATCGGCGAGCAGCCGGGCGTGATCGATCTCCAGCAATTGCCCCGCCGGCAGGTGCGAGGTCCAATGCTGCACCAGCCGCTCGTGCCGGCGATGATAGACACCCAGCTCGGGCAGCGCGCGGGGAAAGGCGGGACCGAATCCCGGCGGCTCCCGATAGCCTGCCAAACAGGTCTCGACCGGGTCGCGCCGGCAGACGATGAAACGCGCTGCGGGGAACACCCGGACGATGAAGCCGACCAGCAGCGAATTGACGTGGCAGGCGTCGACCAGGTCATCAGTGGGGGCGGCGCAATCAAGATAGTATTGCGCGAGCTCGGCGTAATCGTCGTCGCTCAGCTCGAGCGCGATCTCCAGGCTGCTGGCCAACGGTTGCTGGTCCTGTGCGAGGCTGGCGAGGATATGCCCCATCAGGTCGTAGCGGTCTTGACCGGCAAATGCGCCACCGCACAACATCGAACGTATCAGGTCCGCGCCGCAGTGCGGCATGCCGAGCACGAACACTGGCGAGTCCGTGGCATGATTGCGCGCCACGGTGGCAGGCAACGACCAGCTGGCGATCGAATGTTCGACCAATGCGGCAAACTGTCCTGCGTCGAATGGATGCGCTCGCGCTTCCAGTGCATTGGCCATCCCATAGGCGGCCAATGCCGCATCGCCATCGCCGCCGGCGAGCATGGCGTGCCCCCATGCACGATGCAACGCCACGCTGTCGCGCCATCCCCTGCCCTGCTGTCGACCTTGTTCCCGCATGGCATGCAGTCGATCGATGTCATGCGGCGCCAGCGCTTGCCCCGTCAGTTCTGCCAAGGCCTGCCAGGCAGTGGCGCTGGATGGCACCTGATCCAGCAGCCTTCCCAGGTCAAGACAGGCTTGTTCGGCCTGTCCGGTGCGCGCCAGCGCCTGCGCATGTGCAATCGACACGACGGGTTCCTGCCGCGCGACGGCGTCGCGTGCGCGCCCGGTAGCCGCCAGGGCTTGCGTGTCGTGGCCGCGCATGGCGTACAGGCGCGCCTGCAGCAAGTGATCGCGCCACTGCCGTGGCCCGGGCAATGCCTGCATGGCTTCCTCTGCCGCCAGCAGGTCGCCGCTATCGAGCAGCAGGTCCACGCGCAGGCGCAACGCCTCCTCGCAGGCGGGACTGAAACTGAGGAGCTTGTCCACTTCCCGCAGCGCACCTGGTATCCGTGCGCGTTGCGCGTGGAGACGGGCCAAGACGAGATACGCTGCAATGTTCTGCGGGTTCAAATCGAGCACCTGCCGTGCGCTCTCGGCGGCGGCGTCGAACTGGCCCAGTTCCAGTTGCAGGCTGGCCAGATTGGCGTAGGCCGCTTCATGCATGGGATCGCGCTCGATGGCTGCCGCGTAGCTCAGCATGGCCTCGTCGAGGCTTCCCATCAGCTGTCTGGTATTGCCCAGGTTGTTGAGCACGTCCGCATTGTCGGGGGCCGCGGCGGCGGCGGCCGTCAACAGTTCGGCACTGGCATCGAGCTGCCCGGCTTGCTGCAGGATGATGCCCAGGTTGCACGACGCCGCCGGGTGACCGGGCGACAGCGCCAGGGCCTTGCGGGCTGCCTGCTGCGCGCGCCCCAGCAATCCGGCCTGGCGACTGACCTCGGCATTGTTACTGTGAAAATCAGCCGAGGCGCCAGGCTGCGCGCAGGTCAGTTCCAGCAGCCGCAACGCATCTGCGATATTGCCTTCGGCATGCGCCATCAGGCCGAGCAAGTGCAGCGCCGGTGCATGCAATGGCGCTACCTGCAATACCTGCTCGCACAGCATCGAGGCCTGGGCCGGCTGGCCGGCACGCCAATGGGCATAGGCCGTTTCCAGGGACTGATCGATCCTGGTCAGGGCGCTGGTCAGTCGCGCGGCCTCGGCCAGTGGCGTTAGTTGCGACGGCAGTGGCGGCGGCGAGCGATCGGGCCGTGATCTTTTGTCGGACAACCGGAGCTCCTTGCGAACGAAAGGCCGGACAACGATGTTACCCGAATGGCGCGTCCTCATCGGAGGACGAAAAAAAGGCCCGGCATGCAGCCGGGCCTGGTCAATCCTGCTGCGCGATCAGAAATCGTAGCGCATCTTGACCGAGGCGGTCTGGCTTCGGAAGCGGGAGCGCAGGTCACCTTCGTAGCCGACCGCATACGACAGGTTATTGCTGCGCTGTAGCGTGCCACGCAACACGATGTGCGCCCCATCCTTGGGCAGCCGTTCGGCGGTCGACACAAAGCTTACGCCTCCCATGCTGGAGGTGGTGGCAATGGCATCGTTGCTGAACGAATGCACCCAGCCGGTTTGCCAGTCGCCGGTCAAACGGCCCCAGCCGGTGTCGGTATAACTGCTCAGGCGCACCCCCAGTTCGCTGTCGAGGTTACTGAAGCCCTGGCGTTGCACGTTCAGGCTCGCCGCACCCAATCCGCTTTCGCTATAGCCGTCGTTGCTGATGCGGGCCGCTTGCAGCGAGAGCAACGGGGTGACGGTCAATCCTGCCGACATCGGCAAGTCGTAACCGGTCTCCAGCTTGGCCTGGGCCTGCCAGCCGCGATAGCTGGCGCTGGCGGTGCCCAGGAAATCGACCGCGCGCGCCTGGTCGTAGTTGTTGCGCGCCACCGAAGCGATACCGCTGAGATAGCCTTGGCCGCCACGCGGGCGCCATGAACCATAGGCGGCCAGCTGGTAGCTGTCCAGCTTGACGTCGCTGCCGGTGTTGCTGCCCTCGCCCTTGAGGTCGTTATGCAACCAGGCCAGGGCACCGCCCAGGACCACCTGCGGGCCCAACTGGCGGTCCGCACCGAGGATCAGTCCATAGCCGGAGGAATGGAAACCGCCCGCTTGTCCGGTGCCGTTCATGGATGCTTTGTTACCCAGCAACTGTCCCCACAGGCCGGTGCCGTCGGTCGACGAGCCGGCCGCCTTGGCCGTGGGCCTTCCAGCCAGCAGCGTCACTTGCCGTTGCGAGATGGCGCCGGACGACAGCGCGTATGAAGCGCCCCCGGACAACGCTTGCGGCAGTGGTGTCGGACCCGACAGCTGCTGCAGGGCACGCCCCTGGGGCGCTGCCTGCAACATCGACAGGCCGGTCAGGATCAACGCGTAGTCAGCATTGCCGGACAGCCTGTCAAGTACCGGCCCGATGGGCACGGCCGAGCCGCCGACGCCGTTTGCCCTGGATGTCCAGTTCGATGCCACGGGCGCCGCAGGTATCGATGGCGAGGAAGGATCGGTCGGGGCGACGATCTGGCTCAATGTGACGACGAGGTTGTTGCCGCTCACCGCACTGGTCACCGAATACCCTGCCGCCGATGCTACCGCAGTGCTGGTCACCCCCCCGGCCGCCGTGATGATGGTATAGGAGGTGGCGTTCTGGCCACTGACAGGCACCAGCACGATGGTGCCGCCGTTGAGCGTAGCCGTGCCCGAGATGGACAAGCGCGGGAACGCGCTGGCGGAAGTCGCCGCGAAGATCAGTGAGCCGCCCGTTTGCAGGTAATTGCCCGAGACGCTGCGGTTACGCACGAACTTGAGCGTGGCGCCGTTATTGAACACCTTGTTGGAGGCACTGACCGTCATGTTGCTGTCGAGCAGAGTGCTGCCACCGGCAAATTCGATATCGCCGGCATTGTTGTAGACCACCGCATTGTTGCCGCCGCCGGTGATGGTTCCGAAGCCGTTGGCAGCGCCCACGATGGTCATGTTGCCGGTGTTATAGGCAGAAATGGAGCCGTAGATGGTGCCATTGTTGACGATGGTGCCGATGCGGATATTCTCGGCGATGGCCCAGGCGCTCGGCGACATGATCAGGCCATTGTTGACCAGGGTGTCGATGCCGCGGCTTTGCGTCCACACGGCGACGTAGGTGTCGGTGATGGTGCCGTTATTGACCAGCAACGACAGGGGCGAGCCCGAACCGGTGACACCCACACCGGCGGTAAAACCGTTGAAATTGCCGCCCACACCATCGATGGTGGCATTGTTGGTCAAGGTGCCGCCCGCGTTGGACCAGGTCAGTCCCTGCGTGCAAGAGGTATTGACTACCGCGACGTTGGTACCGCAAGGCGCGGCCGACGCCTCCAGGGTCGCCGTCAGGGCCAGCGCCGAAGCGCCGATGACAATACTATTTCGAACAGTGGAACGGGGCCTGGAAAAACAGGCAGGCCTTCTGGCTGCGTGACTGCGACTACCCGACATTACAATTTCCCTGGAAGCGTCGATGGGATCACCACCGCCATGAGTAGGTATTCTTGTTGTATCTATAAGTTTTCATTATTGTTGTCATTTGTCATGAGTATGCCTGCTCCTCCTCCGCGCCAAGCCCAAAAATAAAAAGGGTTTTATTCCTTTATTCCAGCTCAGGAGGGCCGACGAAACGAAACGTCTTGACGTCTATCTTGCGCCGCTTGCGCCCCCGGACAACAGGCCTGCTCACCCTGCCGACTCCGCTGCCCGGCAGCGACAAGGGGACTAACGTGCAGCACGTTCGTAGTTGGTGGCAGGCCTGGGCGTTTGCATCTTCGACCACCAGAGTGCCTTGCTGCGATCATGCCCGGCGTGCGGGCAATCAAACGCTGCCGGATTGCCCAGCGATGGCGCCAATGCCTCACGTCATTTCGGCGGTCGCCAATTGGACATCACCCATTCTTGCCTTGGCGGTTCCCAATTGGACTTCACCCATACTGTCCCGGATTGATCGGTGGAGTTGGTGGAGGCAATGGCTGGCCCCGGCCTGGAAGGATGGGTGGCATTGGTCGAATCTGGCTGACTGCCTGCCGCTTTTCCGCTGAAGAGTCCTTTGACCAGTTCCCAGATGGGACGCATGTTTACCCCACTGTTGGTATCCCGCCCGGAACCAAAATTCAACGCGACGACCTTGTGCGAGTCGGCTGAAATCACGGGAGCTCCGGATGCTCCCGACGCTGAGTCAGCCGTGTAGTCAACCGACTCACGGGGGTAGCGTGGATCAATGTCCCTATCCACATAGACGCGATTGACACGACTAGGTTGCGCTCGACCGCTAGCGTCGTCGGAGAGCGTGATCGTCTTGTGA
The DNA here is from genome assembly GCF_000282575.1 of Herbaspirillum sp. YR522. GTDB lineage: Bacteria > Pseudomonadota > Gammaproteobacteria > Burkholderiales > Burkholderiaceae_D > Herbaspirillum. The sequence goes on from NZ_AKJA01000138.1 coordinate 17,113, forward strand.
AATTGCGTCTCCAACGTGCCGTCGGGGTGATGCTTTTCCACCCTGCCATGCTGAGGAAGATAGATTTTCTGGCCTGGCTTTGCCCCTTCGGCATCTAATTCGAGATAGCCGAATTGCTTCATCTTGTCGACCTGCGACGGATCAAACGTGATAACTGCAACATCAAGCCTTTGCTTGGTGCTTATATCAGGGCGCAAGCTTCGCTCCCAGGGGGCAGGGCTATAACGGACAAGCTCTTCGGCATTTACGCTCGTGACCCTGCCGGCAGGATCGGTAAATTGCATGCTGTAGTCGCGCATATCTGGCGTCGTCAGGACATGTGCGTTGGTCATCACGTGATTGCCCGGACCGACGCGAAAAACCGTGCCTGCTTCTCCTGTTTTGTTATTTACAATCCGGCCGACCGACAAGGAATGTCTAAATTTTTCATTATCTGTTAGTGCCACCTGCGATGCAGGTATTCGATCGTCCTTATTGAAAACGGCTCGACCGGATCTGTTAGATATTCCTGGATCCTGCCTTGCCAATGGACTTGCTGCAAAACTGCATATTTCGGCCCCTCATGGACACCTAGTTCGGTCAGAGGTGGACACTCACTTTGGAACCAGCTGGGCAGCATGCCGGCGAGCTGGACACACTGCCGACAACTCGACCACCGAAACGGCTATCTGGACAACCGTTTCGGCGATGTAGACACTGTTATGTCTCAGCAATCATTTTCTTACCTTGCAATTTCCTCATTGACTCCCCTTTAAGTTGGATCTTGTAGGCTTGGTGAACAACACGATCCAGGACCGCATCCGCGATCGTCGGATCAGGGAAGATGCCATGCCACTTTTCCATTGGATATTGGCTGGTAATGAGTACCGAGCCTGTACGAGAACGTCTGTCGACCACGTCAAGCAGCACTTGCGCCGCTGCAGGAGTCATCTCCCCCATTCCGAAATCATCCAGGATAAGCAGAGCAGGCTTATAAAGTTGCGCCTTCAGTGATGGGAGCGATCCATCGAGCTGCGCTTCCACAACAGCAGCATACAGATCCGACACCCTATGGAACGCGACGGGCATCGCAAGCCGGCATGCCTGTTGGCCAAAGGCCGAACCTAGCCAGGTTTTTCCAACACCTGTGGCGCCCAGAATGATCAGATTCTGGTGTCGCGAGATCCAGCTGCAAGTTGACAAGGCTGCCACAAGTGTCTTATCTAGCCCGCGAGAGGCACGTGCATCAAGATCTTCCAATGAAGCCGCCTCAGGGAAGTTGGCAACTTTGATCAGCCTATTGAGCTTGCGTGACTTCCTGGAGGCAGTCTCGGCCTCAAGAAGCATCCCCAAGCGATCGTCAAAGGCAATGTTCTGCAGCTTCGGCTGCTGCGCTTGGAGTTCATAAGCTTCGGCCATGGCCGGGAGCTTCAATTCGCGGAGCTGGGTGGTGTTTTGTGGTTGACTACTCATGGTCATTCTCCGAAATATTCAGGCCCGCGCACGTTGTCGTGGGTGGGACGAGATTCACTGTCTTGGGCCTTGGCAGGACGCAAATCGACGTTCGTCTTGAAAACAGACTCCACGTTGCGAAGGCTTGTGATATGCAATCTCAGTGCATAGGCGCATACGGCCTCGAAGCGTTCATTCCCGTGTGTTCTTGCCAGGCTTCGCATCCGCTGAGCAGCACGAAGCCCGTTCGTCGGATCGCGTCGATCATGGAGGTGGTACGCGATCATCTTGTGGGCATTGGGGCCAACTGTTTCTGCCCAACGGGTCAGTTCTGCGGGTTCAGCCTCAGCGACGGCTATGTGCGAAAGCGGCCTGTGTTCTGGCTCGGTCACCGCGGCTCCCTGCTTCACTTGAATAAGGTGCATTGCGACGCGGCGGCCGGCCAGGAAGATTTCCATGATGGTCTGAGTGAATCTCAGATCCACTCGATTACCTGCCAGGTAGTAAGGGACAGAATAGAACGCCCCTTGATGCTCTACGTGATAATCCTGGCCAACTCGGACCTGATATCTCCAGTCACACAGCTCAAATGGTTGAGCCGGCAACGGGCGAAGCTTGACCCTCTCGGTATCTTCCATCCACTGATGCCGACATCCTTCCAGCTTCTTAAAAGGATGGTGATTGATCCTCTCACTCAGCGCATAAAGCTCAGTATTCAGTTCTTCGTAGGTAAAGAACTTTCGATGCCGCAGCCGAAATAGGAGCCGTTGTGCGATTTGAACGCCGACCTCCACCTTGGGCTTGCCCTTCGGCTTGCGACTTCTGGTTGGCCGGGCGGCGGTGCCATAGTGCGCTAGGCAGTCCCGATAGGTAGGATTGATGACGATGCGATCACGTTCTCTTCTCCATACACCGGCTTTTAGGTTGTCGTTCACGACCCAGGCCGGTGCTCCGCCCATGTACTCAAAGCACTTGATATGGCATTCAACCCAATCTGCCGTTTTTTGGCTGGGGACTGCATAGATAAACGTGTAGTTGGAATAGCCAAGCACACCAAGGAAGATCTGAGCTTCTTCGATGGCGCCTGTTTCGGCATCGTGGACATCGATGGTCCGCCCCGCAAAATCAACAAACAGCTTATCGCCCGGAAAATGAACGCGCCGCATGACGATGTGCAGTTTCCTGACGTGCTTACGATACCCCGAGGTAAATTGAGTGTAGCCAATGCCGGTCGGCTCGGATTCACGCCATTCTTGCCAGATATGCTCCAGGGTGGCGTCTTCTGCCTGCATCTCTTGATGGACCCATTCCCAATTTGGTGCTGGCTTCGGGGCGGCAACGCTGCGATCGTGAGTACCGATCACGGTGCGCCACTGATCATCATCGAGATCTTGGATGTCACTCCAATTAAGCGTTGTTGCTCGCAGTTTATTGCGCAAGACACCCACGGTCGTGGGAGAAATACCAACAGTGTCGGCGATGGTTCTATCTGAACTAGATAGCTCATAGAAGTGCAGCCGCGCTATTTCACGCTGCAAATAGATTTCTAGCCTCATAGGCATCTTCCAAGCAGCGCAGGAGTCGCGCCGCAAAAGGGTGTGCATTCCCCTTACGCTCTCCTTGACAGGAAAGACGTTGCAGCCGATACTCCTCCGCGAGATCTGAGATCTTTTCGGTTACGGCCGACGATAAAGCCCGAGTCTGGTCACTCGGGCTTTTCGCTTTTTTAGGGGGGATTTTTTGTTCTTAGTTACTGACTAGGTGAAAAATCTCCTCAAGTAATTGATGTTCGCGATGCCAAACATCGCCCACAGCAGCATTAAATTGCTGTCCACGTTGCCGAAACGCCGCCCATGTTGCCGAAACGATGCTGTTGGACGGTAACCAAACAATCGGTGGCTCATCCTACGCAGAACGTGTCGCGAAAACTACTAGGCTATCTGGACATTTGAAATGCCTTTTCACTTGGACGATCTAGATCTCGACAGCATCCCAGACCCCTATCATTCAGTGCTGAGGCGCATGGCCGCAGCGGTCGAAGACCGGGCTGTCACGCCAGCTGTTGCGATCAAAGTAATTCGCGAGCATTTGGTGCCGCTTCTTTCCGACGTGGACAGTGCTCTGGTCTCTATTCAGGGCCAGCCATCCTGGGACAAGATTCGGACCCTCTATCCGGCATTGGTATTTGCTTCCGAATCGCAGCAGAAGCAACTGTTGGCCGCGATTGGTCGATTGATTGAGTTGTTTGTGAGGCATTCGGACAGGCCGCCGCGGGAAATTGACTTCCCACCTTTTATCGAGGTTTTCTCGTTCAACCGAGTGTGCGGCTACCTCGGAGTCCCCATCGCCAAGCCACTTTTAGAAACCAATGACGGCACGAGGGATCTGTACCGTTTCTGCAAATATTGCTGGCTTCCTGCAAGGCGAAAGGACGTATGTGCCTTCCATACGACCAGTTTTGATGAGGCTTCAGCCGCCCGTAGTCAGCCGGCTTGTGCACATATATCTTTGAAGCAAGCGCAACGTCTGAGAACAGCCTTTGAGCAGCATGTGCTGGCCCTAACTACTCGGGACGAGATGGAATTCCACCAGTCAGGCTTTGACCTACCTGCGCTTCTACCGCCATCTGGCTTATCTCATTGGCTGGACGTACGGCGTCCTCATTTGGCTAGCCTAGTCAGGAAGCAGGCCGACACATCGGCTAATAGTCTTCGTATCCTGTCAGCCGTTCTTTATGGAGAGGAACTTGGAGCCAAGGTCGTTGAGGCGATAGGAGGGGCGGTTTACTTGTGGACGCCGATCACAACTAGGGCGGAAGGATGGTTGGCAGCCTGGGCGGCCAAATCGCCGAGAGGTGGCGCTCGCAGGCGTGGGATCAAGCTTTTGGAGGTATAGAAACGATGTACATCAGCTTTTTTCCCAATCACAGGAAGTCCGCTGGGCGGAGGCATATATTGGCACGTGGTACCTCGAATTCGACGTCAGCATTGCCGGGCATAGCAAGGTTGCTGGCGATGCTGCGCTTCAGCGCGAGTAAGCGTTGATATTCCAGGTAGCTGAGTAGAACATGGCTCGGTATGCCGCGGTCTGTAATAAAGACTGGTCCATTCTCGGTCGCAGCAATGGCCTTTTGCACATCTTGAGCAAAGTCTTGCGCGTGTAAGGAAGTAATTGCCACAGCAAACTCCTTTGGTGCAGAAATACCATGGTCAGGAAAAATACCAGGGGAGAATTCCTGGCTATAAAACACATGCCCCCGGGGCATGCTTTCGCAGAGGTCGCACCGGGGGCTCGCGCTTTCATGATAGCGTGGTTGCGGCAGTGTGGCTATGGTCCCTGTAAAAGCTCACCTCCCTGTAAAAGCTCACCTTTCAGGATTTCACCATGCCTTAATAACGCCTATAGCAGAGACAATTAATGCGACCAGCGCTAATAAAATCGCTCCGGCGGCAACTAGCAAATTGGCCGTAGCTATCATTCTGCTGTAGTAGAACTCCCTCATTTGGTTGATCATTTCCTCACGATTTGGCGAGATCTCCGGGAAATGACGCTTATGAGCCTCAATAACACGATGCTCGATTTCACGATGCATCTCCTGATTCCAAGAATCGGTCCAACCTACGAACCACCGAATTAGTAGTCTTTTCATGCTTGTTTTTCCTGAGCTTGAAATCGATGGGGACTTCTGGCTAAACAGCGTCAAGTGATTCCACTGCTTTGCACCTCAATCCGGCTTCGTTAATAAAGCGACGCAGGCGGCGGTCACGGGTAACGATCAGGTCGCAGTGAACAACTGGCAAGATCACGTGTTGAGTGTCGGCAGCGTCATTTGCATCAATTCTATTGTTTGTGAGCAAAGCGTTTCTATAACGAAGATCGTCGGCCAATATCGTTGGACAGGATTCCAATACCTGTCCAATCGACTCGGCAGCAAAGCGCGCCGCGGACTCTCTATATGCCAATGGTATAAATTGGCCTTGCCGGTCTCTTTCTGGCAAATGATCAAACAGCCATTCTCGATTGACGATGGCTTCGGCGCCAATCAAACCGGGATCTTCCTGAATCGCCTCGCGTGCGCCCTTTACCAACGCTAGTGCTTCGGCTAGCGGTGTCATGATCCGTGCCCGAAGTTGAGGATCAGTGACAAGCTGCTCAACGAACTCACCAAACTGTTCGCCAATGAATACTGGACCGCCATAAGTGGTCCACATCCCGGCTAGGCTATCGTGAAATGGCAATCGATCTTCTCCATTTTCGATCCATGCACCGGCATTAAAGAGATAACGAACTAACTCATTCTGCTTCACAAAGTTGTTGTTGCTGAGAAAGAGTGGTTGTAACTCGGTGATCATGGCGCTGTATGCTCGGCGCTCCTGGTTGTCACGAGCTTTGGCGTTCTCCACCATGTGCCATGCCGATAGCACCACTCTTGCAGAGAGCCGTGCAAGTTTCGACTGAAGCTCATGCCACACCCCCCAGTTCCCTTCAAGCCTGGCATGGTTTGCGTCAATCAGGACGTTATGATCGAAATAGACATACATGACTCATACTCGTGCAAAGATACAGGGTGTCAATTATTGGGGACCAGAATGAAAATGCGGATGAAGAAAAAGCGTTTGCGAAAGACTCTCGGCAGAGAGCTGCCTAAAGGCGTCATCCGTGTGCATGAACAGATTATCAGCGGATCTGTGTTCGCGAAGATTCCTCCAGCAGATCAATATGCATTGCTTCTCTTAGGGCACATTTTTCATGAGATTTCATGGCTTCAGCGGATGCTGTATATAGCACAGAAGAACATTGACGCCGAGTCTTCGATTGTCAAGGACGGGCATGCACTCCAGCTTATGTTTCTTACAAGGCTGATGTTAGGCAAGCTGATTGAGTTTGACACTCTTTTGCGAGACGAAAAAAGAATAGGCGACTTCTTGGTCACTAATTTCGTTCGTGAGTCTCCAGCGGAAGGACGGGCCGCGGTAGAAAGTGTCCTGGTGCAGTTTTCTTCTAACGCCTGGATTCGTAAAGCCAGGAACAAACATTTCAATCATTACCCCGTGTTCAATGATGTGAAAGTTGCTTTAAGCGACGTCAATGAACATTGGGACTTTCGTGTCTTTTATGGGGAACGAAGTGCGCACACGCTGTACGCAACAGCTGACGCCTTCGCAAATTTGGCATGGTTGAATCTTGCGGACCCTGAAGATCCGGCTCGGGGGCTTAACAAGGGATTGGAGCTTCTTCTGTCAATTGCCGGGGAGACCTTGGCGCTTATTGAGTTGGCATTAGGGCATTACCTGCGCGGGCCTCTTGCAAGAGAGGGGGACACCAGACAAATGGTCCTATCGGTGCGGCCGCTCTCCGAGCAGAGGTTCGATTTCTTTTCCGAACTTGCTGATGATGCCTAAGAGGCATGTCGGGATGGAAAATGACTCGCCCCTTCCGATCGCTGTATAGGAAAACAGAAATCTCACAGATCTGAAAGGCCGCGAAGCTCTTTCAGCTCCAAAATAGAGTCGTGCCCGACCAGCCTGGTCGTTCCGTCCTCCCTTTTGACTCGATATGACTTAGGCGTTTTCTTGACGCACGTCACATTCTTTTCGTATTCGATTTCATAATGTCCCGTCGAGAAGGCAACGTTATACCGCTTTCCTATCTCCATTTGAGTTCTCCGTATTCGTGCGGAACGATAGTTTAGGTTTTCTCTATTGCATACCTATATCTTGAGTAAGCTCAATTTTAATGATGTCTGCGTCTGGCCGGTCGCGGACAATGTCTATGTGAAAATTTAGGTATAAAACGGGCAAGGTGAGCGAATGACCGATCAGAAAACTAGGAACAATCATTACGTTCCGCAGTGGTACCAGCGCGGTTTTCTCGCTCCCGGCCAATCCCGTCTCTTTCATCTCAACTTGGCCCCGGATCGCAAGACGCTACCCGATGGCCGGCAAGTGCCACGCGCCGAGCTTCATGAATGGGGCACGAAGAACTGCTTCGTGGAGTACGACTTATATACCACCCATTTTGGCGCAGTCGTCAACGACGAAGTCGAGAAGCACTTGTTTGGTGTCATTGACGATCAAGGGGCAAAAGCAGTCCGCGCCTTCTCGCTCGGGAATCCTGCCGAGGTGCATGAATCGTTTCAGGACTTCTTTGAACACATGGCAGCGCAGAAGCTTCGCACACCCAAGGGGCTGGACTGGATCCTCTCGTGTTACGGCGCTCTGGGGCAAGTTGATTTGATGGTCGAGATGCAGGCACTCCGGTTCATGCACTGCACGATGTGGGCCGAGGGTGTTAGGGAGATTGTCTCGGCACACGATTCGGATGTGAAGTTCATCCTGACGGACCATCCCGTTACGGTCTACAACGCGGCAATGAATCCGACGTCCGAGAAGTGTTCTTACCCGCAGGATCCGCTGGTGGCGGCAGTTGGGTCTCAGACGGTGTTCGCCCTGGACGCCAACACTTGCTTGATCCTCACTCACTTGGAATATGCTAAGGAACAGAATCATCTTGACCTGATGCGACTGCGCACGAACGCCCGGCACCTAGGCGAGGGGATGTTGCGCACTGACAACTTCATTCGCGGCCGTCGCCTAAGTCGGGAGGAGGTGATCGCGATCAACTATCTATTGAAGTCGAGGGCGAGGCGTTACATCGCGGCCGCCGAAAAAAAGTGGCTCTATCCGGAGCAGGAGTTCAAAGGAGCATGGGCGCAGATCGCTAACGTGCTGCTACCCAAGGACGATCTATGGCGCTTTGGTGGCGAGATCTATGTCGGTTACAAAGATGGCACCTCAGGTTATTGGGACGAATATGGCCGTACGTCCAAGGCCCATGAGTTCCTTACCCGCAAATCTCCCCGCAAAAACATTGGGGCCAACGAATTCTGCGGCTGCGGCAGCGCATACGCTTTCAAAGACTGTTGCCAGCGTTTGCCAGCTTCAGAGCGCCCTCCGTGGGATATCTACGGTCTGCGCGAACGTAACCTGATGTTCTGCAACGCGGTTCAGCACATCTTGGGGCTCTCTGAGGGAGCATCTTGGGAAGATATTCGCCGCGACCTGAATGACGAGCATGTCAAACGAATTCATAGTGTTTTCGCTAGCTTGTGGGCGGATGACACCGATCTAGCCTTACTGTTACCGCGACCCAACTCGAAGGTCTTGCGGTCGGTATATATGGGCTTCAGTGATCCGCGCACCATTGAAGCGGCGGTACTGGGCTGGCTGCCGTTTGTTGATGAGATCGTGCTTGTGAACCCATTCTTCATAGGTACGCGCATGAAGCCAGAATTCAGCCCCATAGAGTCGCCAGCTGGCCACAAGATGCAGACGCTCAAGAACGTCATGCTGCTTCTGATCCTGGAGCCGTATATCCGTGCCGGCCTCGTTCATCTAGTGCCCGACCCTGGGGAGATCAGTGCGCCACTTGGTCATCATGTACGGAAAGTGCTTACGCAACGCACAGAAGGATGGAAGCCTCCGAAAGGCGACGGCCAGAAGCGTTTCCTAGAGCTTGCAAAAGAGGAAACGCGACGCGCCATCTTGATGCTGCCGGAGGAGCACCAGCGCCGTTTGATTGCCAAACAGAGGCCTGACGCCGACACTGAGATGACGGATCGGCTTATTGCTTACTGTAAGGAGCAGGCCGAGGCGGATCCATATGCGCTGCTGCAAGCGCTTCCCGTAGGCAAGGACGGTGCGCAGCATCAGATATTCAAGGGTCTGAATCTAGAAGCTGCTATGTATGTGGCATTACTGACAGGCTCAATCATCCACGTGGACACTGAGGCTCAGTGGGCGCAGCTCCTGAAGGACGCCCAGCCTTGTTACGCACCATCGCAGTCCATATGGGAATCGGTTCGGCGGGCGTTGGGGGAAATCTCATTCCCGGTTGAACTCGACTCGCAACGAGTGGCAGAAAACATCGCTAGCGTCGACCGCCCACCGATCCGGTTGCTGTTACGGAGGCTGGCCGAATCGATCGCTCATCCGGGAGGAGGATGTGATCCCAACATGCTGGCAAAGCAACTGCGTCAGGCGCGCGGTAAGGTCGAACGCTCAGGGAAGCGTACGAATGATGGCAGCCTGCTTCACGCCCGCCTAGAGCTGCATGTGCCACCGGCAGGATTTTCCAGTCATGAGGTGCAGCGGCTGCTCGTGATGTTCGCCGGTGTGACCCGGCCGCGATCCATTCCATACGCGCTGCGTTTGGTGTTCGATGAGCCAGAAGATGACAAATGAAAAATTTGAAAATTCCTCATGTCCAGCTTGCCCGAACTGAAAATGTCCACCTCGCCGAACTAGGTGTCCGCTATCACTGAAATATGCAAAAACGATTGTGCTGACTGCTGATTGTCATCTCTCACCCCCAAAATTTCAAAGAAACAGGTATTTCTTTGTCGACGTTTCAAGTTATCCAAAGTGGACACGTTGGTTATCATGTGTTTGCCCTGCTCGACACGAAAACAGCCCTGCCAGCTCGTTCGCGTTTCCCTAAAACACGGGCTTGGCCGGGAACGGTCGGGTTTTTCTGGATACTGTCTTGCCACCCGTCGTGTCGCCGCAACCCGGCCTGCTCGAACAGCGGAAAATGATTTCCATTTGCAAACCAACGATGAATTGATCCTAAGGATGCAGGGCTCATCGATGTGGTACATAGTTATTTTTTGATGCTCAAGCTTCCACGGATATGCGGTGTCGCGCTTGGGCAAGGCGCTTGCGTGTGGAAGCATTCCGCGACGATCATGCGATACGCATGACCATGTACCTCTTTGTACAGCCGAGCGCCAAGCATCGCTGGATATCGAGATCATCCAAGGCAAGACGGTCGTGGCTGTGACCGCCGGGCGTTCGACATCGCATCTTCGGAGATTGGAGAATGGGCCGACGAGAGGTGGCCACAGCGGTGCAAGACCGTGCTACATCGGGGTCGAGCGCGCCGGCCGCGCCCGATCCTGGCTCAGGCTGCCCACCTCGACAATACGCCCGTAGTAATAGACCTGCTGGTCGGGGCTGTAGTCCTGGTTCGGATCGAAAACGGGAGCCCATTGGGAAGCGTCTTTTGTGGTGTCGCCCAAATAGGCATAGGCGGCCCCGTCCTTGACCACCAAATGCCCGACGGCATAATGTTTCGATTGCCATACATCGACCCACCTCTGGCCTCCACTGGGATTTTGCCACCACTCCTGCAGGTCGCCATTGTGATAGCGGCGCTCTCCCACCTGATACTGCCTGACTTGCTGGTGTTGAGCAGGAGACCGGGTTGGCGTGACAGGCATGCGCTTGGCCGTGCTACCGGACAGGAAACCCTTGATCCATGGCAGGATGGAAGAAATATTCGTGGCGATATTGGTGTGCTCGTTCTGGCCATTATGCAGTGCGATGACCTTATTCGTATCAGCCGATATCACCGGTGAGCCGGAGGCTCCTCCAGAGGTGTCGGCGGTATATTGCACATTGGTGTGGTGGTCACGCGGCGCCAGGTCACTGTCACGATAAACCCGATTGATCCGGCTGGGTTGTTCCCTCCCCCTGGCGTCATCGGTCAATGCGAACGTCTTCAAGATATCTTTTCCGATCTTGCCGTATTGAGGGATATAGATCTGCTGTCCCGGCTTGGCGCCGCCGGGGTCCAACTCGAGATAACCAAATTTCTGCACCCGGGGGAACTGCGCTGGATTGATGGTGAAGAGCGCAAAATCCAGGTATTGCGCGTCCCCGGTGCTCGGATGAGCATTGCTGTTCTTGTAGTCCGTTCCCACCGCAAGCAGCGTGTCTCCGTTGACGCGAGTGACGCGGCCGGCGCGATCGGTAAATTCGACGCTCAGCTGCCGCGGGTTACCCGGTAACAGTACATGTGCATTGGTCATCATGAGGTTACCCGACCCGACGCGAAAAGCGGTCGCGGAGGTCTTCTTGCCATGATGGAAAACCCGGGCCACAGCCAGGGAGTGGGTGAATTTCTGCGGGTCCCTCTTTGCGACCTGCGATGCGGAAAGCCGGTTGTCCTGGTTGAAGACCATGATTTCGTCCTTGCATGAATAACTCGACTACAACGGGTTGATCTTAATAAGATCAACGTCACGGAAGTAGTACATAAGTATTTATGCAGTGCATGTGTCACATTGGACGACCCGCTATCGACGCAGGCGGTTTCGGTACGGACAATGATGAACCGGCGCACCGGAGGCCCCTGGCTGTGCAGCGGCCAGATATTGCACAGTCTGGCGGCGGCGCTTTGGATCCAGATCGTTACTTGCGTGCAGGTAGGCGGTGGTCCTGAAGGTAAATCATGTCAGGCCCGGTGCAGTAAGCAGGCGATGCGTTCCGGCCGACATGTGGCACAGCCGGTCGGCCTGGCAACGGGTAGCACCAACGATGCTGGAAAAAAAGGGATTCGCGCCGACGCGCGCCGACGAGTCGACGCCAGGCCGGCAACGGCGGCAAATAGGGCATTGCCAGCCGTCGCCGTCTCATGGTGACACCTGCGTCATCGATCGGAATCGGACAGCGGGCGATTTCAGCCTGGTATCGCGGCCGAGGCTATCTGGCCGGAATGAACGTTGCAGGCCGCTTTGATACGATCAGACCAGCCCGTGCGCCTGCTGGTCGGCGTGATAGCTGGACCGCACCATGGCGCCCACGGCAGCATGTACGAAGCCCATCTTGTAGGCTTCTTCCTCGTACATCTTGAACGTATCGGGATGCACGTAGCGGCGCACCGGCAGGTGGTCGCCGCTGGGCATCAGGTACTGGCCGATGGTCAGCATGTCGACGTTGTTGGCGCGCATGTCGCGCATGACCTGCAACACTTCCTCGTCGGTCTCGCCCAGGCCGACCATGATGCCGGACTTGGTCGGCACCTCCGGATGCAGGTCCTTGAAGCGCTTCAACAGGCTCAGCGAATACTCATAGTCGGAACCGGGACGGGCTTCCTTGTACAGGCGCGGCGCAGTCTCGAGGTTGTGGTTCATCACATCGGGCGGCGCCATCTTGAGGATCTCCAGCGCGCGGTCCATGCGGCCGCGGAAGTCGGGCGTGAGGATCTCGATGCGGGTCTCGGGCGACAGTTCGCGCACGCGCTTGATGCAGGCGGCGAAGTGGGCAGCGCCACCGTCGCGCAGGTCGTCGCGGTCGACGCTGGTGATGACCACATACGACAGCCGCAGCTGGGCAATGGTCTTGGCCAGGTTCTCGGGTTCGTTGGGGTCGAGCGGGTCGGGACGGCCGTGACCGACATCGCAGAACGGGCAGCGACGGGTGCACTTGTCACCCATGATCATGAAGGTCGCGGTGCCCTTGCCGAAGCATTCGCCGATGTTGGGGCAGGATGCTTCCTCGCACACGGTGACCAGGTTGTTGGCGCGCAGGATGTCCTTGATCTCGTAGAAGCGGGTGGTCGGCGAACCGGCCTTGACCCGGATCCAGTCCGGCTTCTTCAGCTTTTCGGCGGCAACGATCTTGATCGGGATCCAGGCCGTCTTGCCCGCGCCCTTCTGCTTGTCGAGCGGATTGACACGGGCGGCGTTGCTGGAGGTTTCTGCTGCTGGAGTGATATCGGTAGTCATGATGTCGTCTTTGCGGCGGCGGCCTTGTCGGCGTGGCGCCTTGCTCAGCCCTGCAAGCGGGCAATCAGTTTTTCGGCAAGCAGCGCCTGTACCTCGGCCAGGCCGGCAACGGCACCCAGCGTCTTCATGTCGACCGTGGCCAGGCCTGCGTAACCACAGGGATTGATCCACGAAAACGGGGCCAGGTCCATGTCGACGTTGAGCGATACCCCATGGTAGGTGCAGCCATTGCCGCGGATCTTCAACCCCAGTGCGGCTACCTTGGCGCCCTGCCACGGCCCGTCGGCGGCATAGATGCCCGGCGCGCCCTGCTTGCGTTCACCGGCCAGATTATACGCCGCCAGCGTATCGATCACCGCCTGCTCGATGTTGTAGACGAATTCGCGGGCAAACAGCCGCGCACCGGGGCGCTGGCGACGCAGGTCCATCAGCAGGTAGATCACCACCTGGCCCGGTCCATGAAACGTGACCTCGCCGCCGCGATCGGTCTGCACCAACGGGATGTCGTGCGGATTCAACACATGCGATCGATCGGCCCCCAGGCCCAGCGTATAGACCGGCGCATGCTCGACGATCCATAACTGGTCGGGCGTGGCGGCGCTGCGCGCATCGGTATAGGCGCGCATCGCCGCAAAGGTGTTTTCGTAGGGTTCGTTGCCGCGCCAGATCAGCTGCGGGGCGGCGGGAACGGCCACCGGCGCGATGCCCGGGGCGCTGTGAAGTGCGGTTTGCATGCCGCCAGTGTAGCGAAGTTCGCTTCAACGCGCCGTGCCGGTGCAAGTTATCCACAGGTCGGTACCGCAGCACGACTCACCAGCGCAACAATCCATGCGGGAACCACCGCATGAGGTGGGCCACGCCGGTCGCTGGCCGCCCCAGCACCTGGAAACGGGCGCAATCCCCGGCAGCCTCGAAGACGGCCAGCCCGCCACCCGGCAACTCGAATTCCTGGCCGGCGTGCAGCCAGATGTCGCCCCCGCCCTGCTCCAGCGTAAGCCACACCAGCCCGTGGCTGACCTTCACGCGTGCGGCCGGCGCCAGCCGCGTGGCATGGGTCTGCCCGGCATCCAGGCAGAATTCGCCGGTGATCAATTCTCTTGTGAATAAGTTTTGCATGGCGTTCTCCAGTCGTTGCGCTGCCGATCAGTCAGGCTTTGATTTTAGGAGGTACCATGGCCGTGGCAAAACGAGTTATATTGGCTGCCGTTGCTAATAATATTCACAAGGAAAATACATGGCGGACTTGCGCAAGCTGCCCAACCTGGCCGCGCTGCGGGCATTCGATGCAGCGGCCCGCCATGAATGCTTTTCGCGCGCGGCGGCCGAGATCCACGTCACCCCGGGCGCGGTCAGCCACCAGGTGCGTGGCCTGGAAGACGATCTCGGCCTGGCCTTGTTCACCCGCCATGGCAAGCGCATTGCCATCACCGATACCGGCCGCCGCTTCGCCGCCACGGTGCGCAAGTCGCTCACCGAGATCGCCCAGGCCGCCGAGCACCTGCGCAGCCTGAATCGCCAGGCGCGGCTGGTGATCTCGGCCACGCCCTCGTTTGCTTCGCGCTGGCTGGCGCCACGGTTGTGGAAGTTCATCGATGCCCATCCCGATATCGAGGTGGTGCTGCAGTCCGGCAGCCACCTGGCCGACCTGCGCCTGGACGGCGTCGACGTCGGCCTGCGCTTCGGCCATGGACGCTACGAGGGATTGACTGTGGACAAGTTGACGGACGATTACTACTATCCGGTCGCCGCGCCAGGCTACCGCACGCGCCAGGCACGGGTGCCGCAGGTGCCGGCCGACCTGCGCGACTGCACCCTGCTGCGCATGGATACACGCGAATCGTGGCAGCCCTGGCTGCGCCTGGCCGGGCTGGACCTGCCCGAGCCCAGCGGCGGGCTGGTGATCGAGGATTCCTCGCTGACCTTGCGCGACGCCGCCGCCGGCAACGGGGTGGCACTGTCGCGCCATGTCATCGCCTCGCGCGAAATCGCCGAGGGCGAACTGGTGCGCCTGTTCGACCTGACCATCCGGGCCGACGAAGCCTATTACCTGGTAAGCCTGCCCGAATCCCGCGACAAGCCCGCGCTGGTGGCTTTCAAGGCCTGGATCATGGAAGAGATGGCGCGTTTCCGGGCCCAGGGGTGGCCCGGCTGAAGCAGCGCCTGTGGACAAGACAAACCCGGCATGGCCTGGGGGCGATGCCGGGTTGCGCGGTAAAAGACCTGCTGCTCAGAGCACGAACTTGACGTGCTCGTGGGACGACAGTGCGCGATAAAGGTTGTCGAGCTGCTCGCGGCTGGTGGCGCGAATGGTCAACGTCAGCGACAGGTACTTGCCTTGCGTGGAGGGTCGCATCTCGACCTTGCCGGCATGGAAGTCCGGGTCATGCAGGACCACCAGTTCGACGATTTCATTGGCGAATTCATCATGCATGACGCCGACCACCTTGATCGGGAAGTCGCTGGGATACTCGATGAGGGATTCTTCGGTCGGCAGGGGCATGATGGTTCGGGCGGACTGGTTTCAATGCAACGATATGGTGATGAAGGCGCTGCCTTCAAGCAGGCCGGCGGGCGATTGCGCAATTCTAGCCTCCCGGCGCCCTCGCCGCCAGCGGCCAAACCGCCTTACAGGCGCGCCTTGGCCGCCTGGTAGGCAGCATGTACCTTGGCAAACACCGGACCCGGGTGGCCGCTGCCGACCTGCTTGCCATCCAGCGTGACGACCGGCAACACTTCCTTGCTGGCCGACGACAGGATCAGCTCGTCGGCGGCAAACACTTCCTCGCGCGTAATGCGGCGTGCCTCCAGGGCGATGCCTTGCTCGGCGCACAGCTCTTCCATCAGTCCGTAGCGGATACCTTCCAGGATCAGGTTGTCCTTGGGAGGCGCCGCGATGCGGCCATCCTTGACCACCCATACGTTGGACGACGATGCTTCCGACAGGAAGCCATCGCGGAACTGGATCGCCTCGGTCACTTCGTTCTCGGCGGCAAACTGGGCCGCCAGTACGTTGCCCAGCAGCGAGGTGGCCTTGATCTGGCAATTCAGCCAGCGCCGATCTTCCAGCGTCACGCAGGCCACGCCGCCTTCGATGGCCGACGCCGACGGCAGCACCATGGCGTTGGTCATGATGAACACGGTCGGCGTGGCTTCCTTGGGAAAGGCATGGGCGCGCTTGGCCACGCCGCGGGTGACCTGGATGTAGATCATCTGGTCGTCCAGGTCGTTGGCCTGCACCACCTGGTCGATCAGTGCGAACCATTGCGCCTGGTCATGCGGATTGGCAATACCGATGCTGTCGAGGCTGCGCGACAGGCGCGCCAGGTGCTGCTGGCCGCGAAAGGGCTTGCGGCGATACATCGGGATCACTTCATAGATGCCGTCGCCGAAGATGAAGCCGCGATCCAGCACCGGCACGCGGGCTTGCGACAAAGGGGTAAATTCGCCGTTGAGGTAGACGATGGGATCGTTCATGTGCGCTTGTCCAATGAGCAGGAAGGGGAAAGAGGGCCGAAGCCGGCCGGCCAGGCATTCTGGCACAGCCGCGCGCGTGACGTAACGGGTCATGCAAATTAGGAATGGGTCGGAACCCGCAGCCCGCCCATGCCATTCATGGTCAAGGCCATTGCCACTTGCGCATGGCCGCATCACGCAACCCTTGACAGCAACACCGTACCATCATGATCAAAGCCTCATACAGCCTGTGCCCGCAGGAAATCCAACAGCAGATCCTGCAATACGCCTTCGACGCCGCATACCGCGAGCCGCCCTCGGCGTTCCAACCCGCCGGCCCCCTCGGCTACCGGGACATCCAATACCTGCGCGGCATCGACCGCAACGCCCGCAATATCATCGAGCATGCAGCCTCCCGATTACCGGGGGTGCAGATGCGCCGCACCCGCAACCGTCTGTTGCACGCGCACACGCGCGGCGAATTCGAACAGGAACTGGCGCAGGTGGCCCAACAGTTCACCCATATCAGCATCCCGCTGGCGCGACTCGATGCTGACGAGGTCGGCCTGGCGATGCGCTATCTGGAGAGCCTGCCCGGCTTCAGCGACATCGATCGCTACGACAGCGATGCCAGCGTCGACGACTCCGACGACGAAGCCGGCGGCGAACCCGCGCTGCACCTGGAAGTGGCCAGGAAGAATCCGCCGATGCTCATCGACAGGCTTTATCACCTGCTGCGCGTGGAGGGCCGCCCACCCCTGCGCATCACACTGACCGAGCTGCCACCGGGGCCGTCCGATTTCCGCACCACGCGACTGGGTGGGCACATCATCGACGAACGCCTCGAACCGGGCGGCCATGCTGGACTGGTCAATACCGACGGCAGTCCGCTCAACCTGCTGCAGCTGGAGCTGATCCGCCAGCGCGGCCACTGTGTAAGCCACCCCGATGCAGAGGTGATCGAGCCCGACGGCGAGCAGGTCGAATTCGCCATGATGGTCATGCAACTATGGAATGAGAACCAGCAACGCACGCTGGCCTCGATCGGTCATGAAGCCACCGCCCGCATGCTGGCCGACGCCAGCGACCGGTCATAGCCGCAGCACCTCGACGCGGCATCCCCGCGACTGCGGCACGAACTGCCAGCGCACCGCATGAAACCTCGCCACCGTCTCGCGGTGGGCGATGCTGAGCACCGTCACGCCGGGCAATTCGCGCGGCAAGGCGGCATACATCGCCTCCTCGGCCTCGCCATCCATGGCGCTGGTGGCCTCGTCCAGGCACACCAGCGCGGGGCGGTTCAACAGCACCCGCACGAAGGCCAGGCGCTGTTGCTCGCCCGGCGACAGCGCCTGGCTCCAGTTGGCGGCCTGGTCCAGCCGCGCGGCCAGGTGCGCCAGACGGCACAGCGTGAGATAGCGCGTGACGAGCTGGTCGTCGAAACTGCCTTCCGCGGCCGGGTACGACAGGGCCGCGCGCAAGCTGCCCACCGGCAGATAGCTGCGTTGTGGCAGGAACATGATGTCGCCTTGGGCCGGCAACGTGATGCGTCCGCTGCCGTAGGCCCAGATATCGGCGATGGCACGCACCAGCGTCGACTTGCCGCATCCGGACGGGCCGCTCACCAGGACATGCTCGCCCGACTCCAGGCGGGCGTCGAACGGCTGCAACAGGGGCGTCCCGTCGGGCAGCGCCAGCGCCAGGGCGTCGATGGCCAGGGCGCTGCCGGTGCCACGCCGCACCTCGATGGCGCTCACGGCGGCCACGGCGACGGCGCGCTCGACGTCGGCATTGAAACCGGCCAGCCGGTTGACGCTGGCTTTCCAGCTGGCCAGCGTGGTGAAGGCGTTGATGAACCACGACAATGCGTCCTGCACCTGGCCGAAGGCATTGCTGATCTGCATCAGCACGCCCAGCGAGATGGCGCCTGAAAAATACCGGGGCGCCGATACCAGCATCGGAAAGATCACCGCAAACTGGCCGCAGAAATTGACCGCGACATTGAGACGCTTGGTCACGCCCATGATGGCCCACCAGTTGTCGCGGATGGCGTCGAGCCGCGCGCCGAGCTGCGCGCGCTCCTGGCGCTCGCCCCGGTACAGCGCCACCGCCTCGGCGTGTTCGCGCACGCGGATGAGGCCGAAGCGGAAATTGGCTTCCAGTCTTTCCTGGGCGAAGTTCAAGCCCACCAGCGGACGCCCGATCCACCACACCAGGCCCGAGCCGACGATGGCGTAGAGCACCGCAAACCACACCATGTAGCCGGGAACGGACCAGGCATGGCCGAACGCCGCCAGCGAGACCGGGCCGCTGACGACCCACAGGATGTGCACGAACGACAGCAGCGTGACACTGCTGGAGATGAACCCGAGCACCAGGCCGAGGGTGTCGGAGGTGAGCGCATTCAAGTCTTCGGCGATACGCTGGTCGGGATTGTCGGCCAGGTGCCGGGCCTGGTCCTGCTCGATGCGGTAATAGGCCCGATGGGCCAGCCAGCGGTCCATGTAGCGCTCGCTCATCCAGTAGCGCCAGCGGATCTGCAACGCCTGGCGCAGGTAGACGCTGTAGATGGCCACGGCGATGAAGACGAAGGCCAGCCAGGAGAACTGCCACAGCAGCGACTTGAACTGCGCGAAGTCGCGCGCCTGCAGCACGTCGTACAGGTCGCGGTTCCAGCCGTTGAGGCGTACGTTGATATACACCATGCCCAGGTTGAGGGCGATGATGGCCGCCAGCAGGCCCAGCGCGACCCATTTCTGGTCGGATACCCAGAACGGCCGGATCAGTCCCCAGATGGTGCCGGCGGCGGCAGGCGGGGTGGCAGTGCGAGTAGCGTGTTGCATGGTTCGACCCTGGCGATTTATCCGTGGTCCAGCTTGCCGCGCCAGACTTAAGTCATCCTTAAGCCTGTGTCCCGTCGGGCAGGAATCCGGTCCATGCCTATCGATCCGATCAAAACATACAATCGCCGTCCGCTCTTGCGTCTGCGCGGCGCGCTTCCATCTGCGGTCGGTCACAGCTCATCAGTGATGACGCGCCTGGCGACGGGCGCCACGGCGGCGGGTAATACCTCCGTATAGTTGGCGGCCCGCACCGGGGCGGCAATAATCCGCACACAACCTTCTGGGGAGCAGAACATGAACAACAACAAGAGCACCACGCTGAGCGTGGCGGCCCGACTAGCATTGAGCTTTGCATTGGTACTGGCGATGATGCTGGTGCTGACGGTGGTCAGCATCGTCAAGGTCAACGCCATCGAAGGCAGCCTGACGACGGTGAGCGAGGACAACAACGTCAAGCAGCGCTATGCCATCAACTTTCGCGGCAGCGTGCATGACCGCGCCATCGCCCTGCGCGACCTGACCCTGGTCGACGACAAGGAAGTGGGCGAGGTGCTGGCGACCATCGCCAGGCTGGACCGCGACTACCAGCAATCGGCCAAGCCGCTCGACGCCATCTTCGCCGGCGAGCAGGGCCGCCAGGTGCGCCCCGACGAACGCACCGAGCTCGATCGGATCAAGGCCGTCGAGGCACGCGCCATGCCGCTGGCGGCCAGCATCATCGCCGCACGCCAAGCCGGCAACATCGAGGCGGCACGCCAGCTGATGCTGCAACAGGCCAAGCCCGCCTTTGCCGAATGGCTGGCCGCGATCAACAAGTTCATCGACCTGCAGGAGCGCATGAGCCAGGCCGAATCGGCCAAGGCACGCTCGACCGCGCGGGGCTTCCAGGCATTCATGCTGGGCTTGCTGGCGGCCTCGCTGGTGGCAGGCGCGGTGCTGGCGATGTTGATCACCCGTTCGATCCGCAGCGCCCTGGGCGCCGAACCCGATGAAGTCAAGCAACTGGCTCTGGCGGTGGACCGCGGCGAGCTGTACCACGAAGTGGCGCTGCGCCGTCACGGTGGCGGCCATCGGCAGAGCATCATGGCCGCCCTGTCGGAGATGAGCGGCAACCTGCGCGCCACCGTCACGGAAGTACGCGATGCCGCCACCGACGTAGCCACCATCAGCGCCCAGATCGCCGCCGGCAACAGCGACCTGTCGGCGCGCACCGAAGACCAGGCCGCCTCGCTGGAAGAGACCGCCTCGGCCATGGAACAACTGACCTCGACCGTGAAGCAGAACGACGCCAACGCCAGGCAGGCCAACGAACTGGCCCGCAACGCTTCCGAGATCGCCAAGCAGGGTGGCGCCATCGTCAGCGAGGTCGTGGACACGATGGCCTCCATCAATGATTCGTCGCGCAAGATCGTCGACATCATCAGCGTCATCGACGGCATTGCCTTCCAGACCAATATCCTGGCGCTCAACGCCGCGGTTGAAGCGGCGCGCGCCGGCGAACAGGGCCGTGGCTTTGCGGTGGTCGCCACCGAGGTGCGCAGCCTGGCACAACGCAGTTCGGCCGCCGCCAAGGAGGTCAAGCAGTTGATCGACAACTCGGTCGACAACGTCGAGACCGGCACCCGCCTGGTGGAAAACGCCGGCCGTACCATGGAACAGATCGTCACCAGCGTGCAGCATGTGACCGATGTCATGGGCGAGATCTCGTCGGCCAGCCATGAACAGAGCCTGGGTATCGAGGAAGTGCACAAGGCCATCGCCCTGATGGACCAGGTGACCCAACACAACGCCGCGCTGGTGGAACAGGCCAGTTCGGCCGTGGCCACGCTGCAGGACCAGGCATTGAACCTGACCCATGCAGTCGGTGTGTTCCAGCTCGAGGCGCCAGCGCCGGCCCTGGACGTTGGTACCGTGCTGCCGCGGCGCAGCGTCGATGGCGGCCGCATCAACCCTGCCCCGGCACTGGAGCGCGCGTATGGCTGATCCGGATGCCGGGGTGCAACAGGAACTGCAGCGCCTGGCAGCGCTGCATTCGCTGCATCTGCTCGATACCGGGGCCTCGGAGGATCTCGATAACATCACGCGCCTGTGCCAGAGCCTGTTCAAGGTATCGGGCGCCTATGTCTCGCTGATCGACGCCGATCGACAATGGGTCAAGTCTTACAGTGGCGCCCAGATGTGCGCCCCCTCGCGCCAGCAATCCTTCTGTCATTACACCATTGCCCAGCGCAGCGTGATGGTGGTGCAGGACACGCTGGCCGACGCACGCCTGGCCGATAACCCGATGGTGAGCGGTGCGCCGCATATCCGCTTCTATGCCGGCGCCCCGCTGTTGACGCCGGATGGTCATGCCATCGGCGCGCTGTGCGTGACCGATACCGTGGCACGCGATTTTGCACCGGACCAGCGTCGCCAGTTGCAGCAACTGGCAGCGCTGGCGATGTCGCACATGCTGTTGCGCCGCGCCGTGGGCCGGGTCGATCCGCTGACCGGCATGCCCAACAAGTTCCAGTTGCGCGAAGATCTCGAGGCGCTGGCGCGCGATCCCGATGACACCGCGACCGGATCCCCGCCAGAACGTGTGCTGGCCTATATCGACATGCCCGACGCCAATACCGGGTTCGAGATCGCCAGCGTACTGGGCGCACGCGTGTACGACGAGCTGGTGCGCAATGTGGGTGCCCGGTTGCAGCAGCTGGTGGCGGGCCGGGCCGATGTCTACCATGTCACCGATGCGCGTTTCGCGCTGCTGTCCTCGCCCCGGCACGCGCATGATTTTGCCGACACCCTGCGCGCGGCCACGCCGGCGCTCGAGCAGCCGGTCGTGAGCATGTCGCTGCCCCTGAACCTGCCCAGCTATGGCGGCATCGTAACGCTGACGACGCAACGCGAAAGCCTGCTCGACGCACCCCGCAAGGCGGTGGCCGCATTGCACGAGGCGTTCACCCACCAGCGCCGCTGGACGGTCTACGACGCCGAGGCCGACCAGCGCCACCAGCGCAGTTTCCGGCTGTTGAATGATATCCCCGAGGCCATGGCCACCGACGGCCAGTTCCAGCTGGCCTACCAGCCCAAGCTCGATCTGCGGCTCGGCGTCTACCATGGCGCCGAGGCGCTGCTGCGTTGGAGCCATCCGGAACTGGGCGCTATCGCGCCGGCCGAATTCGTGCCGCTGGTCGAACGTACCGCGTTGATACGCCCGGTCTCGGACTGGGTCATTGCCGCCGCCTTGAAACAGATGGCGGCCTGGCGCGGCGATGGCATGCACATGAAACTGGCGATCAACCTGGCGCCGCCCAATTTCGAAGAGCCCGATATCGTCGAGCGCCTGGAGACCGCCTGTCGCCTGGCCGGTATTGCTCCCGCCATGGTCGAGATCGAATGTACCGAGGGACTGTGGATGCAGAGCGCGGCGGTGCTCGAGGTATTGCACCGGATCCGCGAACTGGGCATGGGGCTGGCACTGGATGATTTCGGTACCGGCTACAGCAACTTCGCCTATCTGCAGCAGGTGCCGGCGTCGGTGGTCAAGATCGACCAGTCGCTCATCCGCAACCTCGATCACAACGCGCGCGACCGGCGCATCGTGCAGTCCCTGATCGCGCTGGCCAAGGAACTGGACTACCGCATCGTCGCCGAAGGCGTCGAGACTGCGCAGACGCTGCAGATGATCCGCGACTGGGGGGTGGACGAAGCGCAGGGGTATTACCTGGCCCGTCCATTGACGCCCTCGGCCTTTGCCAGCCACGTGCGCGCACCCCTCGCCGCGCATTGAACCTTGGCGCCACCGTTCGGCCTGCCCGACAAGTGTTTTCAGGCCGGGCCGTTCGCGCTACCTCCCCCGATATGAGATGATGCTCGCTCGCTGCCGGGCCGCCTGACCAATGGCGCCCGGCACTCACGGAACAACATCGTCGCCTATCGGGAGCGGTCGCAGCTATTGCTGCGCACCTGCGTTGGACGCGAAGCTCCCGCATCGCTGCCGCGACGCGCGACGATGAACGACTGATCGCCCGCCTGCCCGCCCATGTGCCCGACGCACCCCGATATTGCGGCGACTGCCCCAGCAGCAGGCTCGGCATTTGTGGAGATTGCATGTTCGCCTGGTTCGAAAAACTGGTTCACCCCTATCCCGAAGCCCACCCCACGCCACCGCCGCGGGGCTTCATGCGGTTCATCTGGTTCTGTACCCGCGGGGTACGTGGCTATATCGGCGCCATGACCTTGGCCACTGCCATCATCGGCGTATTCGAAGCACTGCTGTTTGCCATGCTCGGGCGCATCGTCGACTGGCTGTCCAAGATCGAGCCGGCCCAGCTGTGGACCCAGCAAGGCCACACCCTGCTGTGGCTGGGACTGGTGCTGGCCGCCAGCCCCATGCTGATCGCGTTGCAGACACTGTTCAAGCACCAGACGCTGGCGGGCAACTTCCCGATGCTGCTGCGCTGGAACTTCCACCGCCTGATGCTCAACCAGAGCATGAGTTTCTACCAGAACGAATTCGCCGGCCGGGTGGCCACCAAGGTCATGCAGACCTCGCTGGCAGTGCGTGACTTCTGCATGATCACCGGCGATATCCTGGTGTTCATCACGATCTATTTCGTCACCCTCATCGGCATCGTCGGCACCTTCGATTTCCTGTTGCTGATGCCCTTCTTCGTCTGGCTGGCAGCCTTTGCGGTGGCCATGCGCTATTTCGTGCCGCGCCTGTCCACGGTGGCGCGCCAGCAAGCCGATGCACGTTCGCTGATGACCGGTCGCATCACCGACGCCTACACCAATATCGCTACCGTCAAGCTGTTCTCGCATGCCGGGCGCGAAGCCAGCTACGCCCGCAGCGCCATGCGCGAGTTCCTGTTCACGGTCAACCAGCAGATGCGCCTGGTATCGGGTTTCGAGGTGGTCAACCACATCCTCAACATGGTGCTCATCGTGGGCACCACCGGCATGGCGCTCTACCTGTGGACCGAAGGCAAGGTCGGCATCGGCGCGGTGGCCGCCGCCACGGCCATGGCGCTGCGCCTGAACGGCATCGCCCACTGGGTCATGTGGGAGATGTCGGCCCTGTTCGAGCACGTGGGCACGGTCCAGGATGGCATCAATACGCTGGCCCGCGCGCATGACGTCAAGGATGCCGTCGATGCCCGGCCACTGCAGGTCACCCAGGGTGAACTGCGCTTCGAGCAGGTCAGCTTCAGCTACGGCGGCAGCGCACCGCGGCCGGTAGTGGACCGGCTCGACCTGACCATCCGTGCCGGCGAGAAGATCGGCCTGGTGGGCCGCTCGGGCGCGGGCAAGTCGACCATCGTCAACCTGTTGCTGCGCTTCTACGATATCGAAGGCGGGCGTATCACCATCGATGGCCAGGATATCGCCCACGTCACCCAGGACAGCCTGCGTGCGCAGATCGGCATGGTCACCCAGGACACCTCGCTGCTGCACCGCTCGGTGCGCGACAACATCCTCTACGGCCGTCCCGACGCCGGCGACGACGACATGATCCACGCCGCCCGCCGCGCCGAGGCGCACGACTTCATCGGCACGCTGAGCGACGCCAAGCAGAGAAAGGGGTATGAAGCCCATGTCGGCGAGCGCGGGGTCAAGTTGTCGGGGGGACAGCGCCAGCGCATCGCGATCGCACGCGTGATGTTGAAGGACGCGCCCATCCTGCTGCTCGACGAAGCCACCAGCGCACTCGATTCCGAGGTAGAGGCCGCGATCCAGACCAGCCTGTACAAGCTGATGGAAGGCAAGACCGTGGTCGCCATCGCGCACCGCCTGTCGACCATCGCCGCCATGGATCGGCTCGTCGTGCTGGACCAGGGGCGTATCGTCGAGCAGGGAACGCACAGCGAACTGCTGGCCGCCAATGGCCTGTATGCCCGACTGTGGTCGCACCAGAGCGGTGGTTTCCTGGGCGAGGAAGATTGAACCCCCTGGCGCAAACGAGAAAGGCGCACCTCGGTGCGCCTTTCTTTTATCCACCGCCGCTCAATCGAGCAGCGTGAAGGTGGCCGTTTTCACATCCTTCGAGTCCAGCCCCACCTGCACCTGGAATTCGCCGGGCTCGGCAACGTGTTCGAGCCTGGTGTTATAGAACTGCAAGGCCTTGGCATCGATGGTGAAGCTCACGCGCTTTTCTTCGCCCGGCTGCAAGCTGAGCTTGCGGAAATCCTTCAGTTCCTTGACCGGTCGCACCACCGAGGCGGCGACATCGCGAATATAGAGTTGCACCACCGTGGCACCGGCCCGACGACCGATGTTCTTGACCGTGACACTGGCGTCGATGCGGCCATCGGCTTTCATCGTCGGTTGCGACACCTCTACGCCGGAGACGCTGAACTCGGTGTAGCTCAGGCCATAGCCGAACGGGTACAAGGGGCCGTTGGGTTCCTCGAAGTACTGTGAGGTGTAGTTGCCGGGCTTGCCTTCGGTGAACGGGCGTCCCAGGCGCGAATGGTTGTAGTAGCTGGGGATCTGCCCCACCGAGCGCGGGAAGGTGATCGGCAGCTTGCCCGATGGATTGACCTCGCCCAGCAGGATGTCGGCAATCGCATGCCCACCCTCGATGCCGGTGTACCAGGTCTCGAGGATGGCCGATGCATTCTCGCGCGCCCAGTTGAGGTCCAGCGGGCGTCCGTTCATCAGCACCAGTACCAATGGCTTGCCGGTAGCCTTGAGTGCCTTGAGCAGGGCCATCTGGTTCTCGGGCAAGCTCAGCTGGGTGCGGCTCGACGATTCGTGCGACATGCCGCGCGACTCGCCCACGGCCGCCACCACCACATCGGCGCGACGCGCGGCGCGAACCGCCTCGTCGATCATCGCCTGCGGCGAGCGCTTGTCCTGCACTACCTCGGGATCATCCCAGTTCAGGAAATTGAGGTAGTCGACGATGTGCTTGTCCTCGGTGATGTTGGCGCCGCGCGCATACAGCAGCCTGGCGCCCTGCCCCAGCGCCGCCTGCAAACCCTGGCGCACGGTCACGGTCTGCTTGGCCACCCCGCTGCCGGACCAGCTGCCCAGCATGTCGATATGCGAATCGGCCAGCGGTCCCACCAGCGCCACCGTGCCCGACTTCTTCAACGGCAGCGTGGCGTTGCGGTTCTCCAGCAGCACCATCGACTGTTGCGCCACCGTGCGCGCCGCAGCCCGATGCAAGCGGCTCTCGGCATTGACCTCGGCCGGATCGCCATCGGCGCGACCGATACGGACATAGGGGTCATGGAACAGTCCCATGTCGTACTTGGCACCCAGGATCTCGCGCACTGCGCCATCGAGCTCGCCGGGCTGCACCTGGCCTTGCTTGAGCAGGCCTGGCAATTGCCCCAGGTATACATGGTCGGCCATGCTCATGTCGGTGCCGGCCTTGATCGCCAGCCGGGCCGCTTCGGTCTCGTCGTGTGCCACGCCGTGGTTGACCAGTTCGGTGATGGCGCCATGGTCGCTCACGGTCAGCCCCTTGAAGCCCCATTGCTTGCGCAGCAGGTCCTGCAACAGCCAGACGTTGGAGGTGGCAGGCGTGCCGTTGATCGAGTTCAGCGCCACCATCACCGCGCCGGCGCCGGCGTCGACCGCCGCCTTGTAGGGTGGCAGGTAGTCATTGAACATGCGCTGCGGATCCATGTTGACCACGTTGTAGTCGCGCCCGCCCTCGACCGCGCCATACAGCGCGAAATGCTTCACCGCCGCCATCACCCGGTTGCCGGCAATCGGGCTCTGTTCGCCCTGCAAGGCGCGTACCGACACCTCGGCGATGCGCGAGACCAGGTAAGGGTCTTCGCCGAAGCCTTCCGAGGTGCGGCCCCAGCGCGGGTCACGGCTGATATCGACCATCGGCGCGAAGGTCATGTCGATGCCGTCGGCAGCGGCTTCCTCGGCTGCCGTGCGCATGGCCGTGGCGACCACGTTGAGGTCCCACGACGAGGCCAGTCCCAGGCCGATCGGAAAGGTGGTGCGATGCCCGTGGATGACATCGTAGGCGAAGAACAGCGGGATCTTCAGGCGCGAGCGCATGGCGCCATCCTGCAGCGGGCGGTTGTCGGCGCGTGTGACCGAATTGAACGTGCCGCCCACGCGGCCGGCGGCCAGTTCATCGGCCAGCTTCCCGGCCGGCATGTCGGGACCGATGCTGACCAGGCGCAACTGGCCGATCTTTTCGTCGACCGTCATCTGTGCCAGCAGATCGTCGATGAAGGCGGCCTTGTTGCCCAGCAACTCCGGCTTGGCCTGGGCCTGGGCAAGCGGGGCGGCGGCGAAGGCGGCGCAGGCCAGTGCGCACAGCATGGCGGCATGGCGAATGCGGGGAACGCGCACAGGCGCGGGCATCCTGTTGGTAAGGTCGGTTGGCACTCAAATCCTCTCTGTTGCAAAACTTTGGCGACGGCAGCCCCTCATAGGGGAGCGCGGCCCGCAATGGCGGGTTGGGCGGTGGCGCGATCGATGCTTATGGGTGGTGCTGTTCTATGACGCATCGTCGGCAACAACGGTTCGCTATATTATTCTGTTTTGTCGGCACGGTCATGGCACGACGCGCCTGCTTGATTTCCGGCCATGCCCTGGCGGCTGGCCTTGATGACGGAGATTCGATGATTCTGAATGCATTGCGACGCCTGCCGATGGGCGGTGCACTGATGTTGTCCGCGACCCTGCTGGCCAATGCCGCCCAGGGACAATCCTTTTCGCTGGAGCAGGTCACGGCCAAGGCCCAGGCGCTGGCTGGCCAGCCTTACCGGAAACCGGCGAGCAACCTGCCGCCGGTGTTTTCCAGCATGCAGTTTGCCGACTACATGAAGATCCAGCCGCGCAGCGAGAAGTTCGAATGGCGCGACCAGAAGACGCCCTTCAAGCTGGCCTTCTACCACCAGGGCATGCAATTCAATGCGCCGGTGCAGATGCATGAACTGGTGGACGCACGGGTGCAGGAGATCGGCTACAGCACCGACCGCTTCAACTTCGGTGACCTGTCGTTCGACCGGGATGTGACTTCGCGCCTGGGCTATGCCGGTTTTCGCGTGGTCTATCCGGTCAATAGCGCCGGCAAGGAGGACGAGGTCATGAGCGTGCTCGGCGCGAGCTATTTCCGCGTTATCGGACGGGGCCAGGTGTATGGCTTGTCGGGGCGCGGACTGGCGATCGATACGGCGACCATGACGGGTGAGGAATTTCCCAACTTCACCGAATTCTGGATCCAGCGTCCGGCGCCCGGCGACAAGCAGCTGACCTTCTATGCGCTGCTCGATTCGCCGCGCGCCACCGGTGCCTACAAGTTCGTGCTGACGCCGGGACAGGATTCCCTGCTAGACGTGCAGGCGCGCGTGTTCCTGCGCGGCGAGGTGGCCCGCCTGGGCATTGCCCCCTTGACCAGCATGTTCCTGTTCGGCCCCAACCAGCAATCGTCGAAGCGCAATTTCCGCCCGGCGATCCATGACTCGAACGGCCTGCAGATCCATACCGGCAACGGCGAATGGCTATGGCGCCCGCTCAACGATCCGCAGAACGTCGAGGTCAGTTCCTTCGAGGTCACCAATCCCAGGGGCTTCGGGTTGCTGCAGCGTGGTCGCGAGTTCGCCAACTTCGAAGACCTCAAGGACCGCTACGACCTGCGCCCGAGCGCCTGGATCGAGCCGCGCGGCGATTGGGGACGCGGGGCGGTGCAACTGGTCGAGATTCCGACCGCCGACGAAACCAACGACAACATCGTGGCCTACTGGGTGCCGGCGCAGTTGCCGCCCAAGGGCGTGCCGCTGCAGTTCGACTATCGCATGCACTGGACCATGGACGAAGCATCGCTGCTCGACAAGCAAGTCGGCTGGGTGCGCAAGACCTTCCATACCGATGGCGAACTGACCCAGGCCAACCTGATCCGCCACTTCGACGGCTCCACTGCCCTGCTGGTCGACTTCACCGGGCCGGTATTGCAGCAACTGGCCGCTGGCGAAACCGTGCGCCCGCTCGTCAGCGTGAGCAACAACGGTGAAATCGTCGACAGCCAGTTGCAGCCAAACCCGGCCACCGGCGGCTGGCGCCTGGCACTGCGGGTGAAGGTCAAGAACGTGGCGCAGGCAGTCGAACTGCGCGCGGCGCTGGTCAGCGACAAGCGTACCCTGACCGAAACCTGGAGCTACCAGTTACCGCCCCGTTCGGATGTACAACGCTCCTTCTGAGGACGAAATGGCGGGCATCGGATGGCCGATTGCCGTCATGCATGCGGGCCGTGCTCGTGGGCGGCGGCGAAGATACGGCTGGCATGGTGACAGTGCAGGCGCAGCGAACGGGTCGTGAATCCGGCCTGCATCAACCAGTACCAGCCACCATCGGCGGCGGGCATGAGTCCGCAGTGGCGATATCCGGCCGACCACAACGACCTGCTCGCGGCATCCAGTGCGTGGCACACCCGCAGCCTGGCCACGCGGCAGCAATGCCGCGGCAAGCGGGCGATCTCGGCCAAGACCCGGGCATTGACCTCATTGATGGTCAGTACCACCAGCTCACCGTCACTGCGTACTTCCAGCGCTGGGCGGCCCTCGGGACCTGGCAGACCCGGCATCGACCGGCAAGTGCCCAGCGGCGCCACGATGTCCTCTATCCATGGCCATGCCGCGCGCGGCCAGACGATGTCGGGCAGGGGCCGAGGCTGCAACGGCAAGCACGTCAGGACATAGGTCTCCCGCGTGCCGATGGCATACGGCGACGGCAGGTAGTCGATCAGCAATCCGGTCGTGACGAATCCCAGCGGTGCCGCCATGCGCTGTGTCTGCGAATGTGAACTGACCAGCATGGCGACGACCATCTCCATGCCCCACTGCCGGGCATGCCCGCACAGCGCGCGCGCCAGACGGATGCCGATGCCCCGGCCGATCGCCGTCGGCGTCACCACCATCATTGCCAGTTCGGCGCACCGCGCGTGGGGCGATTCGATCACCAGCGCGGCATGGCCGACAATGACGTCCTGCTGCTCCGCCACGATCGAACGCCAGTGCCCGCTGGCATTCCTCTGCCCGATGAGCGAGGGCAGGTACACCTCGGGATAGACATAGCGCTGACCATAGACGTGCGTGAACAGATCGCTGATCTGGCCTGCATCTGCCGGCTCGAACGGCCGGATCACCAGCTTCTCCCCCTGGCTCACGCGTGCTCTCCCGGCTGGGCGCCGCGGTCACGCCGATCAACGATACGCCGCAGTTTTCCCGTGCGTGGGTCCAGCTCCAGGTCGCCCGGACTGCACCACGCGATGTCGATCACCAGTTGCCGCGCCTGGACCAGCGCGGCCACACCCGGGTGCTGCCCGATGAGTTCGGCGCGCAGGTGGTGCGCGGTATCGCTGGCGGGTGCGGCAATGCGGATGACCACATGATCGGCCCCGGCCGCGCGTGACAACAGCATTTGCCAGGGCGCGCCATGCCCCAGTGCCTGCGCAATGCACTTCTCGATGACGGCAGGGATGAGAAAGGCATAGCCGCCGACTCGCACCTGATGACTCAACGTGCTGCGTCCGGCCAGCACGAACTTGCGCGCCGCGCCCGGTGGCTCGCACCAAGCCGCCAGGTCGCCGGTGGGACAGCGGATCAACGGCGTCAGGCGCCGGCTCAAACTGGTCGCGACCAGCAAGCCGCCACGCCCGGTGGCCTCGATCGGCAAGCCCGTGGCTTCATCGATGATCTCCAGCAGGGTCTCGCCGTCGAAGCAGCGATGCTCGCCGGGACCGCAGTCGGGATGACTGGCACCCAGCACGCCCAGGTCGACACTGGCATAACCAATCGAATGGCAGGCGGCATTGGGAAAGACCTGGGACAACAGCGGCAGGCTGTCGGCAAACAGGCTGTCGCCGCCGTACAGGATGACGCGCACGGCCGGCAATGTCATGCCCTGCCGTTGCAGGTAGGAGGCCAGCGTCAGCAGATGCGTCGGCACCCCTGCCAGCACATTGACCGCGTACAGGCGCAACCCCTGCGCCAGCGTATCGAGCTCGGCGTGCCCGGCAAAGGGATATTCACTGATGGCAAACGGCACGTAGGCCAGCGCGGCGTGGATGAAGAGATGACTGGCGTACAGGTTGCCGGAGAAGAACAGGTTGGCGACCCGGTCTCCGGGCGCCAGGCGGGTGCCGATGGCGGCCCCGTAGCGGGCGCATATCCTCTGCCATTCGGGGCGCGAGCAGATCGACAGCTTGCCCTGGCCGGTACTGCCGCCGCTGCGAAAGACATAGGCGTCGTCGAGCGGCGCGGTCAACGCATGCCAGTCGGCAGGATCGCCCTCGATGTGCCAGAAGCTGGACGTGTCGAGCAACGGCAGGCTGCTCAGCTCGCACACATCTTCGGCAAGGTGCGCGAGGGTGCGTGCGTAGTAGCGGGAATGGCGACGAGCGTGGGCAAGCATCTCCCGCAAGGTGTCGCGGTCGTTCGAACATTGGATGGGGTACATGATCGGCTCCGGATGGATGATGGGGTCGACGGTGCGATGGTGGCGTGCCTAGCGTTTCAGGCGCCGGTCGGTAACGAGGGTCGCCTTGCCGCTGTGCCCGTGGCTTTCGAATTGCGCCTGGTCGCGGTAATGGACCTCGACCAATCCCAGTCCATTGGCCAGGATCTCGGCCAGGGTTTCCACCTCGCACAATCGCGCCCGCGCCACCGCAGGATCGCCGTCGACGTAGGCGGTCAGGCGATCGACCCCTTGGTGGATATCGAGCTCGAATTGCGCCGGCATGGCCAGGCGCTGCAACATCTTCCCGGTATCGACCAATTCGCTCGCCATGCGCAGCAAGTGGCCATGCCGTCCCAACAGCTGGAAGCGCTTGCTGGACAGGCCGCAGCCACAGGTGCCCGGCATCCAGCGCCCCAGGTCACCGATGTCGTAGCGCACGAGGTCCTGGGCCTGCCTGGCCAGCGAGGTGAACAACAAGCGACCGACGGCGCCGGCGGCCACCGGACGATCATCGTCCTGGCACACGATCTCCAGCTGCTGCACATCATCGAGCAGATGGAATACGCCGTCGTCGCCATGGGAGCAGGCATGTCCCAGCGGACCTGCGTCGTTGGAGCCATAGATCGCCGAGCGGATCGACGTGATGCCGAAGCTGGCCAGGAAATCCCGCTGGGCATCGGTGACGTGCTCCCCGCCCAGGAATACCTTGCGCACGCCCCCGTAGTCGCGCAACCGGGCCTCTGCCCGGCGATACAGCTGATAGATCGTCGAAGGCAAGCCGATCAGCGTATTGACCTGCTGGCCGGCGATGACTTCGGCCACCATTTGATCCTGGTCCTTACCCGGGCTGGCCATCGGGAAATGCACCGCATCGAGCTTGTCGAGCATCACGAAACTGCTCAACAGCCCGCCGTAGAGGTTGCCGGCGTACAGCAGGTTGAGGACACGATCGGTATGCGGATCGAAACCGGCCGCATACAGGCCATCGGCTGCAGCCCGCATCTGCCGGTGATAGTCGCGGTAGCTGTATGCCGACAGCTGCGGCACGCCGGTGCTGCCGCCGCTGCGGAAGAACAGGCGCGCGCTGGCGTTAAAGGTGGCATTGCCGAATTGCTCCTTGCTCAGCACCGGCGTATCGATCGCCGCCGGCGATTGGTACGGTGCTTCGCTCTCGAGCGTGGCCCTGCGCTCGACCAGCTCCTGCGGCAGGCTGACGCTGACGCGCCTGGCCAGGCGTGTGAGGCTACGTTCATTGTCGTGCGGCTCGCCGACGTACGACTGGTGCAGTTGCCCCGGGGGCGTGATACGTCCGATCCCGGCCGTCAACAGCAACTGGCTGAGCGAGGCCACTTCCGACGGCGCGCAGGCCAACCCGCAGGTCTGCAAGTAGCCGCGCCATGCCAGCAATGCCTGGCACAGCCGATCGCGCGGCATGGGGCGCAGCAGCAAGGTGCGCGACAAGGGCGACGCGGCCAGCGCACTGGTATGTTCCCAGATCACACGCCATCCTGCGCCGGCCCATACCTGCCCCTGGACATTCTCGAACGCGCAACGCATACGCGATACTTCGATGGTACGGGTGATCTCGGCGGCCTGGCCCCGGTCCGTCGATGGTGATGGCCAATGCGGCAAGCGCCGTTCGAAGGCTTGCGCCAGTCGTTGTCCGCAGCGCTGCAGCCAGGTCGGATCATCGCTGTCGACCAACACCAGTTGCGGGCTCGAGCATGCGCCCTGATCGTAGCGGCAGACTTCGTCGACGATGGCATCGAACAGCATGGCCGATGTCGCCGACGACGCGGTCGTATCGTCCACGTCGGCGACGACTGCCGCGGGGGTGAGATAGACCAGGCTGATCTTGTGTCCCCATGGAATCCAGCGGCATCCCGGCCGCAGCTGTCGGCGCAGCGTGTCCAGTGCCGCGTCGCCACCCCACGCCGAGACGCCATCCACATGGGGCAGCAACGATAGCGTATCGGTGCTGTCGAGTGGCCACACCACGATGTAATCACGCAGCAGGCCACTGGGATCGCAGGCGGCAAACCGATCCAGCAACGCTGCGCTGAGCCGGTCGCTGCTGCTGGGACGCACCCAATTGACATTGCCTGCCAGCAGGCTCTCCAGCGTGGCCAGGAAAGGCAGCAGCGGCGCATTCGATGGCATCACGTGCAGCACGCACCCCAGCGGTCGCCAGGCTTCGAATTGCGCTTGGCGATAGTCGATGCGCCGCAGCCGGTGCGCGTCATCGCCCAGTTCGCGCTCCAGCTTCAACTGCAGCACGTCGGTGCTGCAATAGGAAAGCAATTCATCGCGTTGCGCCGGTGACAGCAGTTGCCCTGCCTCACCCTGCTCGAGCCACTGTGCAAAGCGCGCCACGCAATCGAGCAGCAGGCGATTCGGCAAGGGGTGCGCCAGGGTGGACGGCAAGCGGCGCACCGCATCATCGATGGCGTCAGCGAGGGCGGCACCTGACAGGGCAAATGCATTCTCCGGTTTCATTGGCTTGTCCATGGTCTATTTGATGAGTTCCGAAGCCGCGATGGCGCAATTGCGATGCTTGCCCGGTGCGGCGCGACCCAGCACCTGGAAGCTGGCGGTGGGAATCGCGCAAGTACACTGGCCAGGCGGCAGCAGCACCGCAAGGTCCCCCAGCACCATGCTGTGCGCCGGACTCGACCTGATATAGGGGGACATCAGGTGAAGCAGTCCCGGTTCACCGTAGTCCAGCAGGCGCATATCGGCCACGTCGCGCACCACGGCGCGGGCGTAGCTGGGAACGTGAAAGCGATGCTGCGCACATTCGATGTAGGGCACGCCGTGTTCGACAGCCCCATATCCATCGCGGCAACGCTCGCCGGCGATGCCGAGCTGGTCTTGTATCCGGCGTCGGAATACCTGCTTGTCGATTTCGAGCGCCGCATGCGTTTTCCAACCGCCGCCGGTGAGCACGAGCGATTCCGCATGCAGCTTCAATGGCGCCGCGCCAACGACACGCATGCGCTCCAGTACGAACCACAGGAAAGCAGGGAAACCGAAGATCCGTACCGGCAATCCTTCTTCGGCAAATTCGTGCAGTGCGCGGATGACACCGTGTATATCGAACTCGTGCCCCATCTGGCCGTTGGAACGCAACGCATGCACCACGCGCGCGGCGGGGGCATAGGTACACAGGAACTCATCGGTGCGGGCGCTGCCGCTGGCTTGCATGGCGGCATTGGCCTCATACGCGAACAGCAGGTAATTGCAGCGTTGTTGCGGCCTATCCCAACCGTAATGCGCAAAAATCCGGTTGGACATGTGCATCAATGCCTGCAGTGCATCGGTGTCGTAGTGCATGTGGCTTTTCTGGCCGCTGGTGCCGGAAGAGTGCAGCTCGGTCGTCTGCAGGACTTCGCGGCTGCGCGGCAGGTACTGCTTGAAGTAGGCGGCATACAGCGGCGGCAGGCGATGCCAGTCATCGCCCAATGCCTGCACGTCGACACCGCTGGCCGCCACCCACGATGCGTAGCCCGGTGTCTGGAGCAGGTGGTATTGGGTCAGTTCATGCATCGCGGCATTGAACCAGGGCTGGCTTTCCTGCTCCGGCAGATAGGCTTGGGTCAGCGCGCACAAGGCGGCGACATGCGGTAACGGTTTCATGCTGGCTCCCTTGACCTGGCGCTGCCGGTGGCGTGCACGGCGCGCAGTCCGATCAGTGCCAGGCCGACCGCCAGCGCCATGACGATCCCGAAACGTTGCGGTGACATGGCGGCGTCGGCCACATTGGCCAGCATCACACCTGCACTCATCAGCGCCACCGTGATCGTGCCCATCATTGCCGCACTGGCGCCGAAGCCGGCATCGCCCGCGACGAACGCCATTCGGTACAACGTGGAATTGACAATGCCCACTCCGAAGGCATAGATCGACATGCCGCACACCAGCCACAGCAGCGGATCGGCAGGCACCGACGCGGCAGCCAGCATGACCAGCGCGCCCAAGGCCAGGCCAGGGGTGCCCATGCGCAGCAGGCCCAGGGTGTCACGCCGGGCGGCGGCGCGCGCAAGCACCAGGTTGCCGACGATCAGGGCGCCGAATACCGGGACCTGCATGACGCCGTAGCCGAATCCATCCATGCCCTGGGCAAGCATCAGCAATTGGGGCGACAGCGCTATCCATCCGATCAATGGGGTGGCGGTCAGGCCGATGGCGAGGCAACAGGCAAGAAAATGCCGGTTGCGCAAGATGCATCGATAACTGGAGATCATTGCCGTCAGGCTCAGGGCGCGGCGTGGCACCGTGCTACCGTCGGTCCGTTCGATACCCACGGTCTCGGGCATGTAACGCAACAGCCCCAGCGTCACTACGGCGGCCACGACGGCCTGCGACATGAATAGCGCACGCCAGCCGATGAACTCGAGCAAGGCGACCCCCGCCAGCGGCGCCAGCAACGGCGAGAGCAAACCGATATTGGCCAGCAATGCCGTGATGCGCAACGCCCCGGCCTGGTTGAACGCTTCCTGCAATGCCGGGTAACCGACTGCGATGACAAATGCCAGGCTGCATCCCTGCAGCGTGCGCAAGACCTGGAACACCGCGATGTCCTGTGCCAGCGAAAGCATGAAACTGGTGGTGGCGAACATCAGGCATCCGAACAGCATCGGCGGGCGCCGTCCGATGCGATCCGAGATCGGGCCGACCAGCCATTGCAGCGCCACCCCGCCCAGCAGGTATAGCGCCAGGGTCAACGGTACGTGCAACGGGTCGGCCCCTAGCTCGTCGCTCACCTGGAGCATGGCCGGCATGACCAGGTCGGAGCCGGTATAGGCGAGTAACTCGAACAGGGCGACCAGCAGACAGAAGGCCACGCAACGTAGCGGTGTCAGCGGCAGTAGGCAAGCAGGCATGAGTGGTCCGAAAAAAGATGCCGCATCGGGATCGGCATGCTTTTAACGGTACCGCGATTATCGCTACCCAAAAAAATGACAAGAGTCATTTATAAGTTTTCTGGCCGGCGTTCATCTCGGGCCTGACATTAATCTGCGATGTCCTGTCGTCGTGATGCGAGTTAATTCTTTGGATGCCGGGTCGAAGAACTTCGGGCGGCGTCGACCACGCTTGCGGGGTACGCAAGCGGTCGATTCGGGGATGCGCTGGCCAGGCGCGACGTCAAATGAAAAACAGGACCGGCGATGCGGTCCTGTCGGTGTCAGTGCTGTCCGGCCGTGTCGCCGCGCAATCGCGTAATGATGGCGTCGAGCGTATCGAGGTCGTTGAAGTCGATGATCAATTGACCGCGATTCTTGGCGCCGGTCTTGATGTTGACCTGGGTCGCCAGCAAGTCCGACAGCTCTTCTTCGAGGCGGGCGATATCGCGTGATTTCTCGCGCGCGTCGCGCGGCTTGGCGGCCTGCTCGGCCGACGAGCGGGTAACCAGTTTCTCGGCATCGCGCACCGACATGCGCTTGGCCACCACCTGGTTGGCCAGCTGGATCTGGGTCGCCGCATCCACCGCCAGCAAGGCACGTGCGTGCCCCATGTCGATATCGCCGGCCATCAGCATGGTCTGCACCGGCTTGGCCAGGTTCAACAGGCGCAGCAGGTTCGACACCGCGCTGCGCGAGCGGCCAACCGCCAGCGCCGCCTGCTCGT
Organism: Herbaspirillum sp. YR522; assembly: GCF_000282575.1. Taxonomy (GTDB): domain Bacteria; phylum Pseudomonadota; class Gammaproteobacteria; order Burkholderiales; family Burkholderiaceae_D; genus Herbaspirillum. The sequence goes on from NZ_AKJA01000138.1 coordinate 54,457, forward strand.
GGGTGAAGGCGAAATCGGTGATGAGGCGATGGATACCCTGCGCTTCTTCGAGCGGGTTCAGGTCTTCGCGCTGCATGTTCTCCACCAGCGCCATGGCGGCGGTGGTCTGGTCGTCGACATTGCGCACCAGCACCGGCACTTCGGTCAGGCCGGCCAGCTTGGCGGCACGAAAACGGCGCTCGCCGGCAATGATCTCGTAGATGTCGCGGCCGTTCTTGTTGCCGATGGCGCGAATCAGGATCGGCTGCAGCAGGCCCTGCTCCTTGATCGACGAGGCCAGCTCGTTGAGCGCACCTTCGTCCATGCGGCTGCGTGGCTGGTACTTGCCCGCCTGCAGCTCGGTCACTGGCATCACGGTCGGCAAGCCCGGCGCAGACGGCTGTTGCGCTTCTTCGGTGATGTCGGAAGAGCCGCCCAGCAGCGCTTCGAGGCCGCGCCCCAGTCCCTTGGATTTTTTGGTTGCCATAGATGTTGCCATTCGATACCCGATAAAAAACTGCGCGCGAACGCGAAACAAATAAACTTAGAGCGTCTTGATGCGCTCGACCATTTCGGCGCCGAAGGCGATATAGGCCTGGGCGCCCTTCGAGGAAGGATCGAAGGTCACGCCCGGCATGCCGTAGGAAGGCGCTTCGGCCAGCCTGACGTTGCGCGGGATGACGGTCTTGAAGACCTTGTCGCCGAAGTGCTGTTCGAGCTGCTCGGAGACCTGTTGCGACAGTGTCATGCGGGGGTCGAACATGACCCGCAGCAAACCGATCACCTTGAGTTCGGGATTGAGCTTGGCATGCACCTTCTTGATCGTGTTGACCAGGTCGGACAGGCCCTCGAGCGCGTAGTACTCGCACTGCATCGGGATGATCACGCCATGGGCCGAACACAGGCCGTTGAGGGTCAGCATCGACAACGCCGGCGGACAATCGATGAGGATGAAGTCGTAGTCGTCGGCCACGCTGGCAAAGGCGATCTTCAGGCGCGCCTCGCGCTGTTCGAGCGAGACCATCTCGACCTCGGCACCGGCCAGCTCGCGATTGGCCGGCAATACGTCGAAGCCGCCCGACTCGGAACGACGGCGCACGCTGGCGATATCGGACATGCCCAGCAATACTTCATAGATGGTGGCATCGAGCTCGGACTTGTTGATGCCCGCGCCCATGGTCGCGTTACCCTGCGGGTCAAGATCGGCCAACAGCACCCGTTGGTTCAACTGGGCCAGGCCCGCAGCGAGGTTGACGGCGGTGGTGGTCTTGCCGACTCCACCTTTCTGGTTTGCGACGCAAAAGATTTTAGCCATATTGTTTTGATTACTGTGTCGTCAGCCTGATGCCGAAACCGATCAGGAAAATGCCCGCCAGGCGCGAAGCCAGGGTGGCGATGGTGCGGTTGCGCGACAGGCGACGCGACAGCGCATTGCCCACCAACACCAGCATGGCGCCATACAGCGCCGTGCAGCAGCAGATCACCGTACCCATCACAACGAAGGTCAACGCCCCCTGTTGCGTGGCGGGATCCAGGAACAACGGGAAGAACGCCATGTAGAACACGATGGCCTTCGGATTGATCAACGTCACCAGCAAGCCGCGCCGGAAATCGGCCGCGTTGGAAAAGGGTACGACTGTACCACCGCCCTCGCCTCTTGCAAACAGCAGCCGCACGCCAAGATACGCGAGGTAGGCCGCGCCCATGTATTGCAGGCCGTGCAGCAGCAACGGGTTGGCATGCAACAACGCCGCCACGCCGATGGCGGCAAGGAACATCAACACGATATCGCCCAGCATCAGTCCGGCCATCGCCGCTACCCCGCCACGCACGCCGTGCCTGGCGGTACACGTGAGTACGCAGAAGGTGCCCGGACCCGGCAACGCCAGGAACAGCAGGGTGGCGGCAATCAGTTGCCAGATGTCGGTAATGCCGATGGCGTGGAACAAGTCGCTCTCCCCCGGTACGTCGTTCTAGCGCGCCTGCTGGCGCGTCTTGACCAGGCGCGAGGTATCGAAGCCTTGCTTGGTGGCGTTGTCGACGGCGTTCTCGTATTGCTCTTCGCTGACGGTAGGCGTGCGCGAGAGGATCCACAGGTAGTCGCGCGAAGGGGTGCCAACGGTCACCAGCGTGTATTGGGGGTCGAGTTCGAGGATCCAGTAGTCACCCCACACCATCGGCAGCCAGGACAGCCAGGAGGGCGCAAACCGCACCTGTAGCTTGCTGTTGTTGCTGCCCGCGACCACCCGCGCTTCGCCCTGTGCCTCATCAGTACCGGCGTTGGTCTTGCAGCGATTGATGACATCGATATTGCCGTCGGCGCGGGCGCGGTACTCGGCGCTGGTGTCGGCGATGCAGTCCTTCTGGAACCGGTTCGGAAACTTGGCGATCTCGTACCATTTGCCTGCATAGCGCTGCAGGTCGACCGACGCGACCGTCTTGACTTCCTGTGCCTGCGCCGCTCCTGCGCAAAGGGTCAACACGGTGGTCGAGATGACGGCCATGGCTGCATGGCGGAAAACACGAGGCGCAACAGAGGGTTTCATCAGGCTGATCTTTCCAAGAAAACGAGATGGCGCTCCGCGTCCAGGCCGGGTACCTGCAATGCCTGCACTGCAGTGACTGCCCAGCCGGTCGGCAAGCGTTCGATTTCCTGCTGTGGCATCACCCCCTTGAGGGCGATGAATTTGCCATCGGCGAGCAGGAGGTGGTTCGACCACTCGACGAAGTCCTTCAGTTCCGCAAAAGCGCGCGAAGTGATGACATCGTACTGTTGCTCGACAGGCAACTGTTCCACGCGAGCGTGCAACACGGTGACATTGCTCAATTGCAACTGTGCCTTCACCTGAGTCAGGAAGGCGGTTTTCTTCTGGACCGTATCGACCAGCGTGATGTGCATCGCCGGCTCGGCCTCGGCGGCCCAGATGGCCAGCACGATACCGGGCAAGCCACCGCCGGCGCCGACGTCGAGCACCCGCCGGGCGCCGGCGAACGCCGCTACGGCGGCCAGCGAATCGAGCAGGTGATGCGTCATCATCTGCGAGGGATCCCGCACGGCGGTCAGGTTATAGACCTTGTTCCACTTGCCCAGCAGGGCCTGGTAGTCCAGCAGTCGCTGGCACTGCTGTTGGCTCAGCGCCAGGCCGAGCGCTTGCGCACCCTGGCGCAGCGCCTGTGTCATTGCAGTCTGGTCGGTGGCCATCGTCATGCGGCGGCCCCGCTCGACCTGGCCTGGTTCAAGCCGCCCTTCTTCAGGTGCACCAGCAGCAACGACAACGCCGCCGGCGTGACGCCCGAGATCCGCGATGCCTGGCCCAATGTCTCGGGCTTGTGCTTGTTCAACTTCTGGCGCACTTCGATCGACAGCGCCTTGACCTCCATATAGTCCAGGTCGGCCGGCAGCTTGAGGTTTTCGTTGTGGTCCTGGCGACTGATCTCGGTTGCCTGGCGTGCGATATAGCCGGCGTACTTGACCTGGATTTCAACCTGCTCGCGCACCGGTCCGTCTTCGATGCCTGGACCTGCCAACGCCTGACCCTCGGTTCCCGTCAGGCTCATCAAGCTATCGTAGGTAACGTTCGGGCGGCGCAGCAGGTCCAGCAAATTGTATTCGCGCTCGATGGCCTTACCCAGTACCCGCTCCGCTTCAGCCGCGGCCAGGATACGGGGGTTGACCCAGGTAGTCTTGAGTCGCTCTGTTTCACGTGAAACAGCCTCGCGCTTGCGCTCGAAGGCTTCCCACTGTGCATCGCCGACACAACCCAGTTCGCGGCCGATTTCGGTGAGCCGCAGATCCGCGTTGTCTTCTCGCAATGACAGGCGATATTCGGCGCGGCTGGTAAACATACGGTATGGCTCCTGCACACCCTGGGTCACCAGGTCATCGACCAGCACCCCCAGGTACGCCTCATCGCGGCGCGGCGTCCAGGCCTCACGGCCCTGTGTCTGCAATGCGGCATTGATGCCCGCCAGCATGCCTTGCGCAGCGGCCTCTTCGTAGCCAGTGGTGCCGTTGATCTGTCCAGCGAAGAACAGACCCTGGATCTGGCGAGTTTCCAGCGATGATTTCAGGCCCCGTGGATCGAAATAGTCATATTCGATGGCATAGCCCGGGCGCAGGATATGGGCGTTCTCCAGGCCTTTCATCGAGCGCACCAGTGCCAGCTGCACATCGAATGGCAGGCTGGTGGAGATACCGTTCGGGTAGAACTCGTGGGTAGTGAGGCCCTCCGGTTCCAGGTAGATCTGGTGAGAATCCTTGCTGGCGAAGCGGTGGATCTTGTCTTCGATCGAGGGGCAGTAACGAGGCCCCACCCCTTCGATGACGCCGGTATACATCGGGCTGCGGTCGAGTCCCGCGCGGATGATGTCATGCGTCTGGCTGGTGGTATGGGTGATCCAGCAAGGCACCTGACGCGGATGCATGGCGGCATTGCCCATGACGGAGAATACCGGTACCGGATCCAGGTCACCCGGTTGTTCTTCCAGGAGACTGAGATCGATGCTGCGGCCGTCGATACGCGGCGGTGTCCCGGTCTTCAAGCGGCCCTGCGGCAGCTTCAGTTCTTTCAACCGGGCTGACAGCGATACCGCTGGCGGGTCACCGGCACGACCGCCAGCATAATTATCGAGCCCGACATGAATCTTCCCGTCGAGAAAAGTCCCCGCAGTGAGCACCACTGCCCTGCCCTGGAACTTGATTCCGGTCTGGGTAATCGCCCCTACGACACGATCACCATCGACCATCAGATCGTCCACCGCCTGCTGGAAGAGCCACAGATTGGGCTGGTTTTCGAGCCGCGAACGAATCGCCTGCTTGTACAGGATGCGGTCGGCCTGGGCTCGCGTGGCCCGTACTGCCGGTCCCTTCGACGAGTTCAGGATACGAAACTGGATGCCGGCTTCGTCGGTGGCGATCGCCATCGCACCGCCCATGGCATCGACTTCCTTGACCAGATGGCCCTTGCCGATACCGCCGATGGACGGATTGCAAGACATCTGACCCAAGGTCTCGATGTTGTGGGTCAACAGCAGGGTCTTCTGGCCCATGCGCGCAGCGGCCAGCGCTGCTTCGGTGCCGGCGTGACCGCCGCCGACGACAATAACGTCAAACTGTGTGGGATAAAGCATGATGCGCCTCGTTGAGACGGTGAGAACAGAGGCGAGATTATAAGGTCTTTTGATCCAGGCCACCGAGAGATGGATCACGTATTGGCGGATCAACGACAGTCGACAGGCTCGACAATGAAACAATCCCTGGTTTGTTTCACGTGAAACAGGAGGAGCAAGCAAGCCAGCAAGCGCGACCGACAAAAAAAAACGGAACCCATGGTTCCGTTTTCATTTTGCCGAGTGTTGATCTTCAGCGTTGTTTCACGTGAAACAAGTCACCGAAGGAATGCATCGTACCCACTCTTCAGGATCAGGGCCCCGACCACGAACAGGAACAGCTTGCGGACGAATACGCTGCCATGCTTCATCGCCAGGCGGGTGCCCACCAGCGACCCGGCGATATTGAACACGGCCATCAGCAACCCTAATTGCCAGATCACATGCCCGCTGTACCCGAACCAGCACAGGGCCGCCAGGTTGGTTGCGATGTTGACGAACTTCGACACGGCAGACGCCGACAGGAAGTCATAGCTGAATATCCGCACGAACAGGAACACCAGGAAGCTGCCAGTGCCCGGACCAAACACGCCATCATAGAAACCGACCGCGCCGCCGATCAGCGCGGCGTAGATCATTTCCCTCGTTCCGGTCAAGGTGGGCGCATGGGTCTGCCCGAAGTCCTTCTTCTTCCAGGTATAGATGGCCACCGCAATCAAGACAAAAGGGAGGGCCTTGCGGATCAGGTCGGTCGGAATATGGGTGACCACATAGGCGCCGAAGAATGAAAACGCAAATGCGGCGAATGCGGCCGGAGTGACCGTGCTCCACCGGACCACGACACGCCTTGCAAAATTGATGGCCGCCGCACTGGTGCCCATGACCCCGGCGATCTTGTTGGTACCCAGCAAGGTCGCCGGGGCCGTATTGGGAAATACCGAAAACAGCGCCGGCACCAGGACCAGCCCTCCTCCACCCACGACGGCATCAATCAAGCCGGCCACGAATGCGGCCGCACAAAGGATCAGGTAATCAGCCATGGCTGGCTACCTGAAAAAACATCGAAAAACGCATGGAAGACTTTCACAAAGGAGGATGGCGACAGACCGGAGCGGACTGCGTGGTGTTATCGATAAGCGGACCGTCCGATATTCTCTTGTGGACAAGAAGCAGGCGGTTTTGCTTCCCTGTGGACAACATGAAATCATGGGCGATGCCGCAAGCCGTATTCTACCGCTTCACCCCTTGCAGAATAAGTAACAGACGCCGCGTACACCGGTGTCAAGCAGCGCAACAGCATCAAACGTAGTCAAGACTTTCTGTGGATAACTGTGTGCATAACATGTTGATGAGAAACCGCGATATCGACCGCCCAAAAAATTACCGCCGGGAAACCTGCTATCCAGGTCGCCCGGCGGCGTGTGCATCGGTCCCGCAAGACCCATCATACGTTGTCAGTTCGACATGTCAGTGACCAGCCTGGACCTGCCCCTTCTTGAACAATCCCAAGATCTCGCCGACGATGCCCTTGCGGAAGGCCAGCACGCAGACGATGAAGATGAAGCCGGTGACGATGGTGACCGAATCGCCCAGGGTGGAGAACCATTCGATATGGGTCACGCTGGCCAGCCAGTTGCCGATGTCGCCCAGCTTGTTCTCCAGCATGATGATGATCACCGCACCGACGATCGGCCCCACGATGGTACCCAGGCCACCGACCAGCGTCATCAGCACCACCAGTCCCGACATGCTCCAATGCACGTCGGTGAGCGTCTCGAAGCCCAGCACCACCGTCTTGGTGGCCCCTGCCAGGCCTGACAAGGCTGCCGAGAGCACGAATGCCAGCAACTTGTAGCGCGCCACGTCATAGCCCAGCGAGATGGCACGCGGCTCGTTTTCCTTGATGGCGTTGAGCACCTTGCCGAATGGCGAATGGATGGTACGTACGATCAGCGAGAAGCCGAACACGGCAATGGCCAGCACCACGTAGTACAGGGTCAGGTCGCTGGAGAGGTCGATGACACCCAGCAGCTTGCCGCGCGGCACGCCCTGCAGGCCGTCTTCGCCGCCGGTGAACGGCACCTGCAACGCCACGAAGTACAACATCTGCGCCAGCGCCAGGGTAATCATCGTGAAATAGATGCCCTGGCGGCGAATGGCCAGCAGGCCCATCACCAGGCCGATCAGGGCCGCGGCCGCGGTACCGACCAGCAAACCCAGTTCGGTCGGCAGACCCCAGGTCTTGATCGACTGGCCGCACAGGTACCCGGCCCAGCCCAGGAAGGCCGCATGACCGAACGACAACAGCCCGGTGTAGCCAATGAGCAGGTTGAAGGCGCATGCGAACAATGCGAAGCACAGCATCTTCATCAGGAACACCGGATAGATCCCGAATGGCGCCACCAGCGCCAGGACCAGCAATACACCAACGATCAACTTCTTGTTCATGTCCTACTCCCGATCATTTCTCTTTGCCGAACAGGCCGGCAGGACGGACCATCAGCACGATTGCCATGATGATGAAGACCACGGTGGCAGACAGCTCGGGATAGAACACCCGGGTCAGACCCTCGATCAGGCCCAGCAGCAGGCCGGTGACGATGGAGCCGAGGATCGATCCCATGCCGCCGATGACCACCACCGCGAACACCGTGATGATCAGGTTCGAACCCATCAGCGGCGACACCTGGATCACCGGTGCGGCCAGCACGCCAGCGAAGGCCGCCAGCGCCACGCCGAAACCATAGGTCAGGGTCACCATCAGCGGCACGTTGATGCCGAACGCCTCGACCAGCTTGGGGTTCTCGGTGCCGGCACGCAGGTAGGCGCCCAGGCGCGTCTTCTCGATCACGAACCAGGTCGAGAAGCACACGACGAGCGATGCCACCACCACCCAGGCGCGATAGTTCGGCAGCACCATGAAACCCAGGTTGGTGGCGCCCTGGAGCGCCTCGGGCACCGAATACGGCTGCCCCGAGACCCCATACACCGAGCGGAAGATACCCTCGACCATCAGCGTGATGCCGAAAGTCAGCAGCAGGCCATACAGGTGATCGAGCTTGTAGAGCCAGCGCAGCATGGTCTTCTCGATGAGGATGCCGAACGCACCCACGATGACCGGCGCCAGCGCCAGCATCACCCAGTAGTTGAGCTCGAAATAGGACAGGCCCATCCATGCCAGGAAGGCGCCCATCATGTACAAAGTGCCGTGCGCAAAGTTGATCACGTTGAGCAGGCCGAAGATCACCGCCAGGCCCAGCGACAACATGGCATAGAAGGAGCCGTTGACCAGTCCCAGCAACAGCTGGCTGAGCAAGGCTTGCAGGGGGATTCCGAAAATTTCCATAAAACTCATTCATCCAGGATGGGTGAAGGGCGCTGGCCGACAATAAAAATCTGTCATTCCACCTGGGCGGAAATGACAGATTTCACAAGGCGACGCAGCTACCGTGCTCCGTCAGGTCGCAAGCGACTTACTTCCACAAGGCGCACTTCGATTCGGCCTTGGTGGTCCACGCCTGCTCGGCGGGAATGGTCTGCACCAGCTTGTAGTAATCCCATGGATACTTGGACTCGGACGGTGCCTTGACCTGGAACAGGTACATGTCATGCATCACACGGCCATCGGCGCGCAGATAGCCGTTCTTCTGGTAGAGATCGTTGAACTTGGTCTTGCGCAGCACCGACAGCACCTTGTCGGCGTCATCCGAACCGGCTTCCTTGACCGCCTTCAGGTATTGCAGGGTGGCCGAATAGTCGGCGGCCTGCAGCGACGAAGGATTTTTCTTCTGCTTGGCGAAATAACGCTTGGCGAAGGCACGGGTCTCGTCGTTGGTGTCCCAGTACCAGCTGTCGGTCAGGTACAGGCCTTCGGTGGTCTTGAGCGTGAGCGAATGGATGTCGTTGATGAACACCAGCAGGCCGGCCAGCTTGGCGGTCTTGGTGATGCCGAATTCGTTGGCCGCCTTGACCGCATTGATGAAGTCGCCGCCGGCATTGGCCAGGCCGACGATCTGGGCCTTGGAGCTTTGCGCCTGCAACAGGAACGACGAGAAGTCCGACGCATTGAGCGGATGCTTGACCGAGCCCACCACGGTGCCGCCCGCGGCCTTGACGACGTTGGCGGTGTCGGATTCGAGCGAATGACCGAACGCATAGTCGGCGGTCAGGAAGAACCAGCTCTTGCCGCCCTGCTTGACCACTGCCGAGCCGGTACCCTTGGCCAGTGCCACGGTGTCGTAGGCATAGTGGACGGTATAGGCCGAGCACTCTTCGTTGGTCAGGCGGGCCGAGCCGGCGCCGATCTGGATATAGACCTTCTTCTTTTCGGCGGCAATCTTGGCCGAAGCCAGGGCGGTGCCGGAGTTGGTGCCGCCGATGAGCACATCCACGCCCTGCTGGTCGAACCATTCACGCGCCTTGCTGGCGGCCACGTCAGCCTTGTTCTGGTGGTCGGCCACGATCAGTTCGACCTTCTTGCCATTGATGCTGCCGCCCATGTCTGCAATGGCCAGGCGGATCGCTTCCGCGCCGCCCTGGCCATCGATGTCGGAATAGACGCCCGAGATATCGGTGAGGAACCCGATCTTGATGACGTCGCCGGAAATCTGCGCCGACGCAGGCGCCGACAGCGAGAATGCCGCCGCCGCGGTAGTGACGGCCAATGCCATTGCCTTGAGTTTCATTTTCATCTCCTCTAGTGTTGAAGCCCGCTGAATGGGTTGTCAGCCGGACTGCGTGACAGCTTTTTTATGGATTCGCGGAGAGCATCGCTCCCCTTTCCGGTACTTGTGGGCAGTACTCTTGAAACGCCTTGCGGCAGCGCCGGATATGTCTTACACACCCAGCAATTCGTTGAGGGTCGACATCTTCGCATCGAGCTGCCCGGCTTCGAACGACTCGACGATCTGGCCGTGTTCCATCACATAGAAACGATCGGCCAGCGGCGCGGCAAAGCGGAAATTCTGCTCGACCATCACGATGGTATAGCCCTTGGCCTTGAGCGCCAGGATCATGCGCGCCAGTGCCTGCACGATGACCGGCGCCAGGCCCTCGGAGATCTCGTCGAGCAACAGCAGGCGCGCGCCGGTACGCAGGATGCGCGCCACCGCCAGCATCTGCTGTTCGCCCCCCGACAGGCGCGTGCCCTGGCTGTTGCGGCGTTCCTTCAGGTTGGGGAACATCTCGTAGATCTCGTCGATCGACATGCCGCGGTCGTTCTTGGAGACGAACGGCGGCAGCAGCAGGTTTTCTTCAGCCGAGAGCGAAGAAAAGATGCCGCGCTCCTCGGGGCAGTAACCGACGCCGAAGTGCGCGATCTTGTGCGTGGCCAGGTCGATGGTCTCGCGCCCGTCGATCTTGATGGAGCCCTTGCGGGTGCCTACCAGGCCCATGATCGAACGCAGCGTGGTGGTGCGACCGGCGCCATTGCGGCCCAGCAGCGTGACCACCTCGCCCCGGCGGACATTGAGGTTGACGTTGTGCAGGATGTGCGATTCGCCATACCAGGATTGCAGATCGGTGATCTGCAGGGCCAGCGGCGCATTGCTGGCGGAGACCGGGTCCGCGGCGTGGTCCAGGGCTGTGCTGGTCATCAGTGCGCTCCTTCCAGCTCGGCGCTGACGGTGCCCATGTAGGCCTCCATCACCTGCGGATTGCGCGATACCTCGGCATAGTTGCCCTCGGCCAGCACGGCCCCGCGCTGCAGCACGCTGATGCGGTCACAGATACCGGAGATGACGCTCATGTTGTGTTCCACCATCAGGATGGTGCGCCCGGCCGAGACCTTCTTGATCAGCGCCGTGACCCGATCGACGTCCTCGTGCCCCATGCCCTGGGTCGGTTCGTCCAGCAGCATCAGTTCGGGTTCCATCGCCAGCGTGGTGGCGATCTCGAGCGCACGCTTGCGCCCGTATGGCAGGTCCACCGTGGTGGTGTGGGCGAAGCTGGTGAGGTCGACCTCATCGAGCAATTGCATGGCGCGCGCGTCGAGCTGCTTGAGGCTGTCGCCGTTCTTCCAGAAGTGGAACGACGTGCCCAGCTTGCGCTGCAGGCCGATACGCACGTTCTCCAGCACGCTCATGTGCGGGAACACGGCCGATATCTGGAACGAGCGGATGATGCCCTGGCGCGCAATCTGCGCCGGTGCGTCCGCGGTGATGTCGCGACCGTTGAACAGGATCTGGCCCGAGGTCGGCACCAGGAACTTGGTCAGCAGGTTGAAACAGGTAGTCTTGCCGGCGCCGTTGGGGCCGATCAATGCATGAATGTGGCCACGCTCAATGTGCAGATTGACCGCGCTAACCGCCGTGAAACCCTTGAATTCCTTCGTCAGGTTCCGTGTCTCCAGAATGACGTCTGTCATAGTCTCATCTTTCCCTTTTATGCCCGCGCCGGTGGTCCGGACGTCGTGGCCTGCCCTACTGCGGTCGTCGTACCTGGGCACCCGAAACCGCGTTTTTTATCTGGCGAAGCGGAGAAGCTGTTTTTAATATTTGGCGCATAGTAGCCGAGTCGTACCATTCCTACAATACGTATAAGTACCGTATCGCATCAGCGTTTGGGTATCGCCGCGCAGCCCTTTTCAGGCGTGCATTCCCAGCAGGTGCGACGCCACTTTTTCGGCAATCATCACCGTCGGCGAATTGGTGTTGCCGGAGGTGATGGTAGGCATCACGGAGGCGTCGGCCACGTACAGGCCACGTACCCCTTGCACCCGGCATCGCGAGTCCACCACGGCCTGCCTGTCGCCGCTGCGCCCCATGCGGCAGGTGCCGACCGGATGGAAGATGGTCGTGCCGACTTCGCCGGCGGCGCGGTGCAGGTCGGCGGCACTCTGGTATTGCGGGCCCGGCTTGAATTCCTCGGGCCGGTACCTGGCCAGCGCCGGCGCGGCGGCGATGCGCCGGGTCAGTGTGATCGAGTCGGCCGCCACCTGCAGGTCCTCGGGAGTGGACAGGTAGTTGGTGGTGATCCTGGGCGCCAGCGCGTGGTCGGTCGAGGCCAGGCGCACATGACCGCGTGAGGTCGGGCGCAGGTTGCACACGCTGGCGGTGAAGGCCGGGAAGGCGTGCAGCGGATCGCCGAATTTTTCCAGCGAAAGCGGCTGCACGTGGTACTCGAGGTTGGCGCTGGCCTGGCCCGGGTCGGACTTGGCAAACGCGCCCAGCTGCGACGGTGCCATCGACATCGGTCCGCTTTGCATGAACATGTATTCCAGCCCGATCATCATCTTGCCCAGCATGCTCGACGCCATGGCGTTGAGCGTCTTGGCGCCGGCGACCCGGAATGCGGTGCGGATCTGCAGGTGATCCTGCAGGTTTTCGCCCACGCCGGGCAGGTCGCGTACCACCGGGATCTGGTGCTGCGCCAGCAACTCGGCGCTGCCGATGCCCGACATCTGCAGGATATGGGGCGAGCCGATGGCGCCGGCGCACAGGATGGTCTGCTTGCGCGACTGCGCAAACCAGGCGCCGTTGCCGCCGGTGAATTCGACACCGGTGCACAGCGGTCCGTCGGGCCCGGCGCTCATGCGCAGCTTGCTGACGTGCGAACCGGTCATGATGTCCAGATTGCCCTTCTTCATCGCCGGCCGCAGGAAGGCCTTGGAGGCGTTCCAGCGAATGCCGCGCTTCTGGTTGACGTCGAAATAACCGCATCCCTCGTTGTCGCCGCGGTTGAAATCATCGATCCTGGGGATGCCGGTCTGCGCGGCGGCCTCGCGGAAGGCGTCGAGGATGTCCCAGCGCAGGCGCTGTTTCTCGACCCGCCATTCGCCACCGGCGCCATGGAAATCGTCGCCGCCACCATGGTAATCCTCGCTCTTGCGAAACAGGGGCAGCACATTCTGCCAGCGCCAGCTGTCATCTCCGCTTATCTGCGCCCATTCGTCGTAATCCCGCGCCTGGCCGCGCATGTAGATCATGCCATTGATCGACGAACAGCCTCCGAGTACCTTGCCCCGCGGATAGATCAGGCTGCGCCCGTTGAGCCCGGCATCGGACTCGGTGCGAAACATCCAGTCGGTACGCGGATTGTTGATGCAGTACAGGTACCCGACCGGGATGTGGATCCACAGGTAGTCGTCGCGCGCCCCCGCCTCCAGCAACAGGACCCGCGTGTCGGGCTGCTTGCTGAGCCGGTTGGCCATGACGCAGCCGGCGGTGCCGCCGCCGATGACGATGTAGTCGTACTCCCCTGCTGATTGCATGCTGTCTCCTCGATGCCGGTTTTTTTTATCAAAGTCACTGGGTGGCTCATAAGTGATTCTTTGGTCGCGCTAGAGCATAGCTTGCTAAACGCCGCGCAGCCAATCAGATATTATCAATCGCAATATTACGATTACTTATAATTCAAAAACATAAAAATGCTCGTATTTTGTTACTTTTGAGAGATTTTATCGATGGATATCAACCATTTACGCGCATTTGCCGAAGTGGCGCGCGAAGGCAACCTCACCCGTGCAGCTGACCGCCTGCATGTCAGCCAGCCCGCCGTCAGTCTCCAGATCAAGGCGCTGCAGGAGCAACTCGGGTTGCAACTGTTCATCCGTACCGCCAGCGGCATGACACTTACGGTCGAAGGCAACAAGCTGCTGCCGCTGGCCGAGCGGGTATTGGCGGACATGCAGGAATTTCGCCGGCATGCCGACGCGCTCCAGACCAGTGCCGTGCATCTGTCGGGCACGCTGGCCATCGGCACCATCCTGGATCCGGAATTCATCCGTCTGGGCGCTTTCCTGAAGCACCTGGTGAGCCGTTATCCGCGTCTGTCTACCCGACTGTCGCACCACATGTCGGGATCGGTCCTGCAACAGATCCGTGATGGCCGCCTGGATGTCGGTTTTTTCCTGGGCGATCCCGGGCCCGGTTTGCAGGCAGTCAGCCTGACGCCGTTCACCTACAACGTGATTGCTCCCGCCGGTTGGAAAAACCGCGTCGCCGGCCGCGGTTGGAAGGACCTGTCGCGCCTGCCCTGGATCTGGACTCCACCCGAATCCGTCCATCACCGCCTGTTGAGCCAGGTATTTGCACAATATAAAGTGCAACCTGACACCGTTGCATTGGTCGACCAGGAGTCATCCATGCTCGATCTGGTGAAATCGGGCGTCGGACTGTCGCTGGCAAGGTCCTCGATCGCCCTCAACCAGGCCCATGCGCACGGCTTGGTGATTGCCGATGCCGTCGAATTATCGACCGAGCTCAGTTTTGCCTGTCTTGAAAAAAGAAAAAACGAAGATGCCATCAAGGCAGTGCTGCAACTCGTGCAAGAAGTCTGGCGTTGATCACGCAGGCGGCAACGGTGTGTCGATACGGATCGATAAAACCGCATTCCTGCTGACGGTTTGGGTTTTGGAGGGTGTTGGAATGACAGGGGTTTCAAGTTGTCCCCGGGGTTTCCGGTTTTCGGGTTTTAATTTAGATGTGTATATATATAAGTAGTAGTAATAGTTAACGCCGCCGGAAACTGTGGATAACCTGGTTTACACAATAAAAATCAAGAACTTGGCCTCTGCGTAAACGCTTGGTAAGCTTATGCACAGCGCCCTAACAGATTCTGGATAAAATTCGGCTGTGGACAAAACGGAAGGGATATTCCCAATCGACGCAGCGACTATACATAGACTTATCCACACCCCTACCTGCAGCCATCATGTCCCCCGAAGACCAAGCACCGCACCGGATCCTGGTGCTACCGGCCGGTTTCACTTTCGAACAGCGCGATGCCGGGCGCTCGCTGTTGCAATCCGCCCTGGCTGCTGCGATCCGACTGCCCAATTCGTGCCGCAACGGTACCTGCCGCACCTGCATGTGCAGGATGACCAGCGGAAGTGTGGACTACCAGATCGAGTGGCCAGGATTGAGCAAGGAAGAAAAGCGTGACGGCTGGATCCTTCCCTGCGTGGCCATTGCCACCTCCGACCTTGTGCTCGACATACCGACGGCGATCGACCTGACCGCCTGAACCCTTTTCACCGATATCACCGGCGTCACCTGTGGCGGATGGTCGTCAGCGTCGTTGCAAGCCTGCTGCACGATTGCAGGACCGTGTTCGTCCGGAGCGCGAAAGCGTCGACGCAGTTGGTTTTAAATTCAAGCTGTGTATAAGAATAGTAGTAATAGTTAACGACCCCTGCTGTCTGTGGATAACCAGGTTTACCCGAAAAGAAACAGCGGCTTGCGCAAAGGATAAGCAATAGGGCAACACCTGTATGACGCCCTGACAGTTCGGGGATAAAAATTCGATCTGGGATAACTTTTGCAGTTTTCCCCAATCGGTAAAAAACTTATTCAGAACTTTATCCACAGGCCAGGCTGTGCGTTTACACAGTGGTTGGCGGCGGCTCTATTTGCCTCTTGGAAAGCGCGAGCGCGTACGGTCGTCGCCGGAGCCAGTCTGCGCAAGGGTTTGAGCGTGATCGGCCCCGTCTTTGGTGCGGCGGATCGCAGGTGAACCGAATCGATCAAGGTAAAAAACGGCTTGACGGCTAGCCCGAAAACACCAACGGCCGGAAAGTTATCCCCCGGCCGCAGGTGGTTTTACAAACCGTTATCGCTCTGCCTATTTTTTAGGCGTAACTTTTGTCGAGCTCCTGGATTTGCCCGCAGGCGGGGCCACCGGTGCCTTCTTCGCCTCGTCCAGCAGGCCGCCGCAGTCGGCTTTCTGTTCGCCATCGATATTGACCAGCGGCAGGATGGCCGCGACCGGCGCCAGGAACGCCAAGGCCACCGCGCCCCCCGCCCTCAGCGCAAGCACGCCCTTGTCCACGCCGACCCCGGGGTCCTTGAAGGTCCCCGTCACGTACAGCGGCGCGCGCAGCGAGATGATGCGCAAGCCCTTGCTGCGCGGATGGATGGTCAACGCCAGCTTCTCGTCCTTCATGTCGACCGTGCCCTCCACATTGACCAGCGCGTCCTCGGTATCGAGCACGAAGGTGCGCGCCGTCAGGATGCCATTGTCCACAGGGAGATCGGCGGCCAGGCAGTTGAGCTTGACCTCCTTGTCGCCGAACAGCTTGTTGATCACGATATTGCCGACGTTGAGTCCCATCTGTTCCAGCAGCAGCTTGCTGATGGCACCCTGGTTGACCAGCATCTTGAGCTGCCCGTTGGACGAGCCCAGCATGGCGGCGACGGAGTTGCCCGTGGCGCTCAGGCGGGCATCGCCATTGATTTCGCCAAAACTGGTGCGCGAGGCATCCAGTGCCGGATACAGCTTCTGGATCTTGAGCCGGCGGGCCGACAACTGCATCTCGGACTTCATCCGGGTCTGCTGGCCGTCGAGCCGGATCGTCGAGCGCAACTGGCCCCCTGCCACGCCGAAATCGAGCGGCGCCAGCGACAGCACCTTATCCTTGAGGATCAGATGTGCCTGCAGGTCGGTAATGGGCAGGTCCTTCTGCTTGACGATACGCTTGCCGGTCAGCTTGACGTCGGCATCCAGTGCGCCCCAGGCCTCGGTGCTGAATGGCTTTACCGGAAGCACCCGATTGCCGGGTTGCCTTTCCTCGGCGCCGCGCTGCGCCTTCTCGGCGTTGGAATCGGCGCCGATCAATGGCGCCAGGTCTTCGAATCGCAATACGTTCGAGACAAGCTCGCCAGCCAGTTGCGGCCGCTCGCCGCCGGTGCTGTAGTGCAAGCTGCCGCCCAGGTCGCTGCCACCGACAGTGCCACTGAATTCTTCGTAGGTCCATTCGCTGTGGCTGGCATCGAGCTTGCCGATCAGCCGTCCCTGCGTGGCGAACGGCGGGGTCTCGGGCAGCAAGACACCGGTCAATGGATAGAGATTGCCCATGCTGGCGCCGGACAGCGCCAGATGCAGGTCGAGCGCGGCCAGTTCGGCTGGCTTGGTCAGCGTGCCACGTACGCCGATGCTGGTCTTGCCGACCTTGACCTCGGCCTGCAGGGGATAGGGTTGTCGCTGGTCCTGCAGCGACAGCACGCCACCGGCGCGGCCGCCGCCTGACACCGGGGCACCGTTGAACGAGCCCTTGACGGTCCAGGCCAGTCCATAGACCGGGTCGCGTGCCGGATCGAGCGTGTCGACTTGCGCCTTGATGGCGACCTTCTTGACCGCATCGTCGAGCGACAGCCTGCCCTGGCGCAGGACCAGGCGTCCAAGCTTGAGTTGCCAGGTCGATGGACTGTCGCTGCTCTTGAAGGTCCAGTTGTTCGAATTGTCCTTGTGACGCACCAGTGCGACTTCGGGCTGCTCGATCTCCAGCGTCGGGATCGAGATATCGCGCGCCAGCAATGGCAACGGATTGAGCGTGAAGGTGATCTGGCCGATGGTGGCCGTGGCACCGGCGGGAACGAACGATTCGGGGTTGGCGATGCGCACGCTGCGCGCCTGCAGCCTGGGCCAAGGCACCCAGCGGCCCCAGCGCGATGACGACGCGGCGTCGGCGTCGGCGCGTTGCCAGTGCAGGCTCAGGTCGCCCTCGATGGCGAATTGACGGCCGATCGATTCGCTGACGCGCTGGTTGATCCAGGGGCGGGCGCGGTTCCAGTCGAAGGTGAGGATGAAGATGACCGCCGCGACGACGGCCAGGAGAAGGGCGGCAAGCGCGCCCAGTATTATTTTTGCGGTACGTGACATGGACAGTCCGGCGAAGGGTGATCGACATGCGCCGGACACGGCGGCCATGTCTGATCGGTCTTCAGACTGTCTGCGGCAGCATCTAGCGCTTCATGTTGATACGACCGAATTCGTCGTGCGTCGTTGCACTCAGGTGGGCACGCAGCCATTTGTGCGCGGGATTGCGGGCGTCGCGCTCGTGCCACAGCATGTCGACATGTTCTTCCGGGGTCTGGAACGGCAGTTCCTTGACCACCAGTGCCTCGGCCATGCCGGTAGCCGCCACCAGGTGGCGCGGCAAGACCGTGATCAACTCGGAACTGGCCACGATACGCCCGGCGGTGAAGAACTGGTTGACCGTCAACAGGATCTTGCGCTCGCGATTCATGCCGGCCAGCACGTCGTCGATGACAGCGTGGGGCTTGCCCGACAGGCTCACCAGCAGGTGGTCGGCGGCGCAATAGGTATCCAGGGTAAGCGGCTGCCCGGCCAGCGGGTGCCCCTTGTGCATGACGCACACGTATTGGCCGGTATAGAGCCGGGCGTGGCTGATCTGGCTCTTGGCCATGCCCTGGCCGTCGGCCAGCTGGGCCGTCACACCGGGAAAGAAGCCTACCGCCAGGTCGATGTCGCCGCGCAACAACATGGCGCGCGGGTCGCGCGTGGTCAGCGGCATCATGCGCACCTTGATGCCGGGCGCGTCGCGCATGATGGTGCGCACCAGCGATGGCAGCCACAGGGCAGCGGTGGCATCCACCATGGCCATGCGGAACGTGATCTGGGCGCGGGCGATATCAAAGCTTTCCGGTGCGATCACCGCTTCCAGCTCGGACAGGGTGCGGCGCACGGTCGGCCATAGTTCTTCGGCGCGCGGGGTCGGCTTGACGCCGTGGGCGGTGCGAATGACGAGGTCGTCGTTGAGCGTATCGCGCAGCCGGCGTAGCGCATTGGAGACAGCCGGCTGCGTCATGGCCAGCAAATTGGCCGCGCGGGTCAGGTTCTGCTCGGTCATCACTGCATCGAATACACGCAGCAGGTTCAGGTCCAGGGTCAGAAAGCTCATAGGGCGGGCCTTTGCAGGCAGAGGTCAGGCGCCGGGTCGGCGAAAGGGTAGCTATTCACGAATTATATAACTGATATCCGAAAAGGAAATTGGTCATCTGAATTCGAGTTCTCTACACTGCAATGCAACATAACACACATCGTAAAGGATCGAATCATGAACACCATCGCCCAAGCAGCACCGACCACTTTCAAGAGCAAGTTCGCAGCCGTCCTGCGCAGCATCTTCATCCATTTCGTCAAGGCGCACGAACTGCAAGCCGTGGCACTGGTGGCAGCCGAACAAGAGCGTTCGCAAGGCACCAAGCAACTGAACCGCATGGCAGACAAGTTCGAAGCCACCCAGCCCAACCTGGCTGCAGAACTGCGCTTCATCGCTTCGCGCGGCTGATCGGGCCGCGGCGCATTGCCGCGATGACCGCAGTTTCGCAGTACCAAAAGATTCAAGGTTTACCATTTTTACCAGTTGCGCGCTACCGCGTGCAATTTGGCGCCAGGCTCAAACGGCCTGTGCGCCTGGTGTGAAGGATTTCGGTTGTTCGGCGCGTACGGCGCTTGTGTTGACGCTGATTCGATCCACGCGTCTGGACACCGATCCGTTGTCTCCTCCTCCCTCTTTAGGAAGGATTAACCCCGCAGGCTTGGCCTGTGGGGTTTTTTTTCGTCGGTTGCATCATGCACCCAGCGGCGACGGCGGGCTGCGAAAAAACAACAGCGGGCCCAGCCGCCTGCGCATGGTGGATGCTCCGCATCGACGCCGTGGGCTGTGTAGGCACGCCTTGCGGTGCATTCCCCGCCATATTCACATAGCCTATATCAGTTATGAGAACTCTAAAGTGGTCGTACAAATTCAACGATCCTATACTGCGACGCAGCACACTGAATTCGACCGTCGTTCCGCGCATTATCAGAGGTAGAAATAACATGTCCTTCCTGACCCTGGCTTTTCCCGTCGAGACCGCGATCCCCGTCGCGCAGACGCTGATTGCCGCCGCTAGCGCCTATCTGCGCCCGGTCCTGGGCCTGGGGGCGCTGGTGACCTTGCTGATGGTGTTCAAGCCCCTGCTGGTCGGGGTGGCGCAAGCGCTGATGGTGTTGGTCAAGCCCCGCAAGTCGCTCGAGCAGCGCATCCTGGCGCACCGGTTCAGTGGCAAGCGCATGCTCAACCGCATGGCCAACGAATATAGCGCTACCCAGCCGAATTTCGCCGCGGAACTGCGCACCATGGCCGCGCGTGATTGATTCGCCCAAGGCGCCTGGTGGCAGACCAGGCCAGTGATATCGAATTTGCAGTACGTACCGTGTCTCCTCCTCCCTCTTTAGGAAGGATTAGCCCCGCAGCCCAAAGCTGCGGGGCTTTTTTTGTCCGCATGGCCTTTGGTCATCGAAGTTCGGCCCGCTCTCATGGTAACTTCGGCCTTTCGGCAAACCTCTTCACGCTTCAGACATCATGTGCCAGCTTCTCGGGATGAATTGCAACACGCCGACCGATATCGTCTTCAGTTTTACCGGCTTTGCCACCCGCGGCGGATTGACCGACCACCACAGTGACGGCTGGGGGATCGCCTTCTTCGAAGGGGCCGGCGTGCGGACCTTCGTCGACCACCAGGCCGCCGTGGATTCGCCCGTCGCCCAGTTGATCAAGCACTACCCGATCAAGTCGCAACATGTCATAGCCCACATCCGCAAGGCAACCCAGGGCCGGGTGGCGCTGGCCAATTGCCACCCCTTCGTGCGTGAGCTGTGGGGGCGTTACTGGGTGTTCGCCCACAACGGCGACCTGAAGAATTTCACCCCGGAGCTCGATGGGCCTTTCCATCCGGTGGGCACCACCGATAGCGAACTGGCGTTCTGCTACATCCTGCAGCAACTGCGCAAGCGCTTCGGCGCCGAGCTGCCATTGCTGGCCGACCTGCGCATCGCCTTGCGCGAGATCGTCGACTTCATCGCCAGCCATGGCACCTTCAACATGTTGCTATCGGACGGTTCGGCGCTGCTGACCCATTGTTCGACCAACCTGTACTACATCATCCGCCAGCATCCGTTTGCCACGGCACGCCTGTCCGATGAAGACCTGTCGGTGGACTTCGCCGAAGTCACCACCGTCAACGACCGGGTCGCGGTCATCGTGACCCAGCCCCTGACCAATAATGAAACCTGGACCCAGTACCAGCCCGGCGAGATGAAGGTCTTCATCGATGGCATGGTGGCTGCCTAATTCATAGGCGCACGCCGGGCGCGGCGTCCATCCTTGTCCACAGGGCAATGGCATCAAGGATGTGTTTATCCACAGCAGCACCAAGAATCTGTCCAGCCGGACACCCCGGCCGACTGCTGTTACAAAAAAAACCGTGGGTAACTGCCGGATCCAGCCCGACGCCGGGTGTCACTCTGTCCCTCGAAACCGGCCTGTATGCCTCAGTTGTCCACAACATTGGCGGATCCGGTTGCCCGCTGGCCTGTGGATAGCATCAGGCCGAGCGGCAAAAGCAGTCAGCGTCCTGTGGATAACTTGGCCGGACCAAGGTAGAATGCTCCCCTTCGTTTGCGCCGGTTCGTGCCATTTCTTGTCCGTACTGCGCGCGCCAACTTCAATAGAACGCCATGGAAAATTTTTGGCAGACGTGCACGACCAAGCTCGAGCATGAACTGACTCCGCAGCAGTACAGCGCCTGGATCAAGCCATTGATCCCGCTCGACTATGACGATGGTCAATTGCGCATTGCCGCGCCCAATCGCTTCAAGCTCGATTGGGTCAAGGCCCAGTTCGCCAACCGCATCACGGCGCTGGCCAGCGACTATTGGGAGCAACCGATCGAGGTGCTGTTCGTGCTCGACCCGCGCGGCAACCAGGCGCGCCGCACGACCACCAGTGCGCCGCCAGCGGCATCCAGCCACGGCAATGGCGCCAGCGGCCTGGGCCTGCCTACGCATGAACAGATGCACCTGGACCCGGAACCGGTACGCGCGGTTGCGCCGCGCCAGGAGCAGTCGCGCATCAACCCGGTGCTGACCTTCGACAACCTGGTTACCGGTAAGGCCAACCAGCTGGCCCGCGCAGCGGCCACGCAGGTGGCCAACAATCCCGGCGTGTCGTACAACCCGCTGTTCCTCTACGGCGGCGTGGGTTTGGGTAAGACCCACATCATTCATGCCATCGGCAACCAGGTGCTGATCGACAATCCCGGCGCCAAGATCCGCTACATCCACGCAGAGCAATACGTGCGTGACGTCGTGACCGCCTACCAGCGCAAGGGATTCGACGACTTCAAGCGCTATTACCATTCGCTGGATCTGCTGCTGATCGATGATATCCAGTTCTTCGGTGGCAAGAGCCGTACCCAGGAAGAGTTCTTCTACGCCTTCGAGGCGCTGATTGCGGCCAAGAAGCAGATCATCATCACCAGCGACACCTACCCCAAGGAAATCACCGGGATGGATGACCGCCTGATCTCGCGCTTCGATTCGGGGTTGACGGTGGCCATCGAGCCTCCCGAGCTCGAGATGCGGGTCGCGATCCTGATGAAGAAAGCGGCGGCCGAAGACGTGGTGCTGTCGGACGATGTCGCCTTCTTCGTCGGCAAGCACCTGCGCTCCAACGTGCGCGAGCTCGAAGGCGCATTGCGCAAGATCCTGGCGTACTCGCGCTTCCACGGCAAGGACATCACCATCGACGTGGTCAAGGAAGCCCTGAAGGACCTGTTGTCGGTGCAGAACCGCCAGATCTCGGTCGAGAATATCCAGAAGACGGTGGCCGACTTCTTCAACATGAAGGTCGCCGACATGTATTCGAAGAAGCGTCCCGCCAACATCGCCCGCCCACGCCAGATCGCGATGTACCTGGCCAAGGAGCTGACGCAGAAAAGCCTGCCGGAGATCGGCGACCTGTTCGGCGGGCGCGACCACACCACGGTCTTGCACGCAGTGCGCAAGATCGCCGCCGACCGCGCCAAGAGCCCGGAGTGCAATCACGAATTGCACGTCCTCGAACAGACGTTGAAGGGATAGTCCGGCTGGTCCCAGGGGCTTGTGGATAAATTTGTCCCCAGCATGCCGCACGGCGTATTGCCCTGCGGCATTTTTACGGTTGGGCCCCTGCTTCGGCGAACGCAGCTGCCCGGCGGCGACTGCCATGGTGAAAAAATGCCATAGAGCAATAAAGCAGTGGCAGATAATGAGCTTGAAAACGCCGCCAAACGTCCAGAAACCGTAAATTTCACTTCCCCTCCCCGACCTGAAAGCTCCCTCGAAGGGGGGATGATTGGTACAATGTAAGACGATATTTCGCCGGATCTCACCCGTGTTTCCACGCATTCGGTGAGGCCAGTGGGGCATCAAGGAAAATTCGAATAAAATCTGCCTACTTCGGCGAAATTTGATTCAATTGTTCCTATTGTTTTGCCAAATGCATCAAGCGGACGCTGATCGTCGACGCTGTTTGCAATGCCGTAGCAATGCAGCGGCCAGGGGCCCCAGGTAGCCGGGGCTGCATGGCCCAAGCGACCTTGCTTTGTAGCCGGGGGCTGCTGGCAGGCGAAAAACGACGGTGCGATCCACCACTTCATCGCAGGGAGGGCACGTGCGGCACTGGTGTAAGCGAGAAGCTGGAAGCAGCCAACAGCATCCTTTGAACCACTATTAGCAAGGACACACAGATATGCAATTGGTTAAAACCCAAAGAGATACGCTCCTGCGGCCCCTGCAGATTGTGAGCGGTATTGTCGAGCGTCGGCACACCATGCCGATTCTGGCCAATATCCTCATCAGCAAGGAAGGCGAGCAGGTCTCGTTCCTGTCGACCGACATCGAAGTGCAGATCACCACGCATGCCGAGGTCGGTGCCGGCAGCGATGCCGCCAAGATCACCGTCGCGGCGCGCAAGTTGCTCGATATCCTGCGGGCGCTGCCGGATTCGGGCGAGGTGTCGATCTCGTTGTCCAACAAGCGCCTGACCGTGCAGTCGGGCAAGTCGCGCTTCGCGCTGCAGACGCTGGCCGCCGAAGAGTTCCCGATCATGAAGGAGGCGGAGCAGTACAACGCCCAGGTCGCCCTGCCGCAAAAGACCTTGAAGCACCTGTTCAACATGGTGCACTTCGCCATGGCGCAACAGGACATCCGTTATTACCTGAACGGCCTGTTGCTGGTGGTCGAGGGCAAGAACGTGATCGCGGTTGCCACCGACGGCCACCGCCTGGCGTTTTGCCAGGTCGTGACCGAAGCCGAGTTCCCGCGCCAGGAAGTGATCATCCCGCGCAAGACCATCATCGAATTGCAACGCCTGCTCGACGACAGCGACGACGAGGTCAAGCTGGAGATCGCCAACAACCAGGTCAAGCTGAGCTTCGGCGACATCGAGTTGATTTCCAAGCTGGTCGAGGGCAAGTTCCCTGACTACACCCGGGTCATCCCGAGCGGCTACAAGAACGGGTTCACGATCAGCCGCGAGCAGCTGCTGCGCTCGCTGCAACGCGCCGCGATCATGACCAGCGACAAGTTCAAGGGTGTGCGTTGGGTGGTGGCACCCGGCAGCCTGAAGATCAGCTCCACCAATGCGGACCAGGAAGAAGCGGTCGAAGAACTCGAGATCGACTACGGTGGCGACAGCGTCGACATCGGCTTCAACGTCAGCTACCTGCTGGACGTGCTCAACAACCTGAAGCACGACTACGTGCACATCGCGCTGGGCGATTCCAACTCGCAGGCCTTGATCACCATCCCCGACAACGCCGACTTCAAGTACGTCGTCATGCCGATGCGTATTTGACGCGACAGCGTCTGCAAGTGACCGAGGGGCCGTTCGATACGGCCCCTCGGTCGCTTTTAAGAAATCCGTTTTTCCCCCGTTTTTGCAGTCTCCTAGTCGTTCGGCTAGCTCATTCAGAAGGTAACCATGTCCTCCAGCCCAGCAGACAACACCAATTCCGCGCAACAAAGCTACGGCGCCTCGTCCATCCAGATCCTGGAAGGGCTGGAAGCGGTCCGCAAGCGCCCCGGCATGTACATTGGCGATACCTCTGATGGCACCGGCCTGCATCACCTGGTGTTCGAAGTGCTGGACAACTCGATCGACGAGTCGCTGGCCGGCTACTGCACCGAGATCCACGTCACCATCCACGCCGACAATTCGATCTCGATCACCGATAACGGCCGCGGCATCCCGACCGGCCTGAAGATGGACGACAAGCACGAACCCAAGCGTTCGGCAGCCGAGATCGTGATGACCGAGCTGCACGCCGGCGGCAAGTTCGACCAGAACTCGTACAAGGTGTCGGGTGGTCTGCACGGCGTGGGCGTGTCGTGCGTCAATGCGCTCTCGAAGATGCTCAAGCTGACCATTCGCCGCGACGGTCATGTGCATACGATGGAGTTCGCCAAGGGCATCGTACAGAACCGCGAGCTGGAGACCGTGGACGGCGTTGCCGTGTCCCCGATCAAGGTCGTGGGCGACACCGACAAGCGCGGTACCGAAGTGCATTTCTGGGCCGACGAAGAGATCTTCACGCACGTCGAATTCCACTACGAGATCCTGGCCAAGCGTATCCGCGAGCTGTCCTTCCTCAACAATGGCGTCAACATCAAGCTGTCCGACCAGCGCACCGGCAAGGAAGAACTGTTCGCCTTCGAGGGCGGCACCCGCGGTTTCGTCGAATACATCAACAAGAACAAGAACGTGCTGCACCCGACCGTGTTCCAGGCCACCGGCGAGCGCATTTCCGACCACGGCACCAACATCACGGTGGACGTGTCGATGCAATGGAACGATGCCTTCAACGAGCAGGTGCTGTGCTTCACCAACAACATCCCCCAGCGTGACGGCGGCAGCCACCTGACCGGCTTGCGCGCGGCGATGACGCGGGTCATCAACAAGTACATCGAAGAGCACGATTTCGCCAAGAAGGCCAAGGTCGAGGTATCGGGTGACGACATGCGCGAAGGCCTGACCTGCGTATTGTCGGTGAAGGTGCCGGAACCCAAGTTCAGCTCGCAGACCAAGGACAAGCTGGTGTCGTCCGAAGTGCGCGGCCCGGTCGAGGAAATCGTCGCCAAGACACTGACCGACTACCTGATGGAAAAGCCGAACGACGCCAAGATCATCTGCGGCAAGATCGTCGAAGCCGCGCGTGCCCGCGAGGCTGCCCGCAAGGCGCGCGAGCTGACGCGCCGCAAGGGCGTCATGGATGGCCTGGGCCTGTCGTCCAAGCTGGCCGATTGCCAGGAGCGTGACCCGGCCCTGTGCGAACTGTACATCGTCGAGGGCGACTCCGCGGGCGGGTCGGCCAAGCAAGGCCGCGACCGCAAGTTCCAGGCCATCCTGCCGCTGCGCGGCAAGGTGCTCAATGTCGAAAAGGCCCGCTTCGAGAAGATGCTCTCTTCCGAACAGATCACCACCCTCATTGCCACCCTGGGCACCAGCATCGGCGTGGACGAATTCAATGCCGACAAGCTGCGCTACCACCGCATCATCATCATGACCGATGCCGACGTCGACGGCGCGCACATCCGCACGCTGCTGCTGACGCTGTTCTATCGCCAGATGCCGCAGCTGGTAGAGCGCGGTCACATCTACATCGCCCAGCCGCCGCTGTACAAGGTCAAGGCCGGCAAGGACGAGCGCTACCTGAAGGACGATATCGAGGAAGCGCAATACATGATGCAGATTGCGCTCAACGATGCCGAGATCAAGCCGGCCGAGGACGCGGCCCCGATCTCGGGCGACGCCCTGGTCGAACTGGCGCGTCAATACAATACCGCCAACGCGATCATCCTGCGGCTGACCCGTGCCATCGACGATGCCGCCCTGAGCGCCATCATGAACGGCGGCGTGGTGCTGCAGCTGGACGACCTGCAGCAGGCCGAAGCGACGGCGATCGAATTGACCCGCGCGATCAACGACCCGACCGTCGAGGTGGTGGCCAAGCAGGACGAATTGTCCGAAA
Organism: Herbaspirillum sp. YR522; assembly: GCF_000282575.1. Lineage (GTDB taxonomy): Bacteria > Pseudomonadota > Gammaproteobacteria > Burkholderiales > Burkholderiaceae_D > Herbaspirillum. The sequence goes on from NZ_AKJA01000138.1 coordinate 81,120, forward strand.
AGCTGGCGTTGCACATCCGTCGCCGCCAGCACGGCAATATCAAGGCCACGGTGATCGATGCCGATTTCGTGTCGGGCCCCGACTACCAGGTGTTGTCGAACGCCGCCCAGACCTTCAAGGGCCTGATCCGCAAGGGCGCCACGGTCGCGCGCGGCAATGGCGACAAGCGCAAGGAGTCGGCCATCATCGACTTCCGCCAGGCCATGAACTGGTTGCGCGACGAAGCCGAGCGCGGCGTCAACAAGCAGCGCTACAAGGGACTGGGTGAAATGAACCCGGAACAGCTGTGGGAAACCACGATGGACCCGACCGTACGCCGACTGCTGAAGGTGCAGATCGAAGACGCGATCGCCGCCGACCAGATCTTCATGACGCTGATGGGCGACGATGTCGAACCGCGTCGCGCTTTCATCGAGAGCAATGCGCTGCAGGCCGGCAATATCGATGTGTGATGTGGCTGTCCGATATCACCGGACAGGTCGGCGATGAATCGTCCCGTTCGCCGGGCAAGGACATCATCAAGAAGCAAATAAAAAAGCCAACTCGTCAGAGTTGGCTTTTTTGTTGCCGGTGCCGAAACCGATGCACCCAGGACCCGCAAACCGTGGTCGCTAGCAGCTCAACGTTCAGCCAGCAGCGCCGTGAAAAGCTGCTGGTCGCACAGGTCGCCGACGCTGATGCCGAGGGCTTCGCCCAGTGCTTCCATGTGATGGATGGAGAAGTTCGGCCGGCCGCGCTCGAGTTCGCTCAGGTACTTGCAGCTCAGGCCGGCGCGCGCCGCCAGTTCGCGCTGGGAGAGGTCCTGCAGGCGACGCGCCTTGCGCACGTTTTCGCCGAAGACCTGGCGTGCGCTGGGTTTGCCCGAATCGGATGGAGCGTCCTCGACCAGGTTGTCGACAGTGTAGCCGCCGCGTGACTTGCGTCCGTTGGAGGCCTCTTCCACGCATAGCATCAGGAATTGCTGTGTGCGAAGATCAGGGTAGAAAAAATCGATGTCAGTCATGGCAGTCCGAAAGAGAGATGTTCAGTCGACTCAGTCCAACGCGATATTTGCCGCAACTGAAAACAACGTGGGGTTGAGCAGATCGGGAAGGGTGAGATCCAAGGCAATGGCGAGCGCTTCCATATTGTTCACGGAGATGTTGCGTTCACCGCGCTCGACTTCGCTGAGGTAAGTACGACTTATATCTGCACGGAAGGCAAGTTCTTCCTGGGAGATCTCTTTCAATCTGCGCGCTTTTCGAACGTTTAGTCCAAATATTTCGCGAGAGCTGAGCAATGGTTTCGTCTTTTTCATCGCTCAAAGAATCCGATGTCTTGCGATGACGGTCCACCATCTAAACTTGATCGACTCGCTACTATAAGCGACATTTTTTACATTCCAGCAGAAATGGGTTTGTGGTTCGAAAGTTGTCGATGTGCGAAGTTCGGCACACCCGACTTGTCAACCTGGAGCATGCACGCGACGTCAGGACGCACAGTCGACGTCGCCGCTTCGATTGCCAACCGGTGGTTAAACTCCAGCGCCTGGGCCGCATTTTGACCGACGACTGCGACGAATGTGCGGCCGGACCACTGCTTGCCGCAACTATCAAAGCGCATCGATACAAGCCCCCGCCGATCACGAGCCGCACCTGCTTGCCAGTACTAGGACTATCATCGTCGAATGCAAAAAACGCCCATCACTTCACGATCGAGCCATACCATGGACAAGGCAACCGCGCTGCGGCGCGCCAAGCTGCTGGCACTGGCCTGGCTGGTCGGCGCGGCGCTGGTCTTCGTTGCCGCCTCGCTGGCGCCGCGCATGTTGTGGAGCGACCTGCTGCGCGCCATGGCCGAGGCGGCGATGGTCGGCGCCCTGGCCGACTGGTTCGCCGTGAGCGCCCTGTTCCGCCGGATTCCCATTCCGCTGCTGTCGTCGCATACCGCCGTCATCGCCCGCAACAAGGACCGCATCGCCGATAACCTGGCGGTGTTCGTCGAGGAAAAATTCCTCAACCCGCATGCACTGGCAACGCTGATCAAGCGCCACGATCCGGCGCGCCTGGTCGCCGAGTGGCTGGCCGATCCGGCCCATGCCCGGCAAGTGGGCACTTATCTATGTGCCGCGCTGGCCCAGGTTTTGGATATGGCCGACGACCGCGCCATCCAGCGTTTCGCGCGCGAGGCCATGCATGCCGCATTCGAACGGGTCGACCTGTCGCGTTCGCTGGGTGCGATCCTCGATGTGCTCACCCGCGACGGACGCCACCAGGAACTGCTGGACCAGGCCATCGGCCAGGTAGCCGCCTTGCTCAATCGCGATTCCACCCGCGCCTTCATTGCCGAACACATGGTCCAATGGTTGCGCCAGGAGTACCCGAAGATCGAGAAGCTGTTGCCGTCGACCTGGATCGGCGAGAAGTCGGCCGATACCCTGGCCGAGATCATCGACAAGCTTCTCACCGGTATTGCCAACGATCCCGAGCATGCGCTGCGCCGCGCCTTCGACGAGCAATTGGCGGCATTCATCGAGCAACTCAAGCACGACCCCGCAATGCAGGCGCGCGGCCAGCGCATCAAGCAGGAATTGCTGGAGGGCGAGGCAGTCAGCACCTACCTGTCCGGCCTGTGGGGAAACATCCGCGGCTGGTTGCAGCGCGACCTGGCCCAGCCCGACTCGGCCCTGCACGCCAAGGCCAGCGGCGCGGCGCAATGGATCGGCCAGGCGCTGCAGGACGACCAGCACCTGCGCGCCACGCTCAATGCGCGCCTGGAACAGGCCATCGCCACGCTTGGTCCCGAGATGACGCAATTGCTCACGCGCCACATCAGCGAGACCGTCAAGAACTGGGATGCCGTTGAGCTGGCGCGCCAGGTCGAACTCAATATCGGCCGCGACCTGCAATACATCCGCATCAACGGCACGGTGGTCGGTGCCCTGATCGGCGCTGCCTTGTTTGGCGCCACGCTGGCATTGCAGTGGGCGATACACCGGTGAGCAACAAAGGCGAGCTGCATTGTCCACAGCAGGGGGGGGTTATGGATTCCTACAAGCGGTGTCGGTCATGTCTGACAAGCGCCATATTGACCGATCTCCTAGAATGATCTGCCCTGCCGCCGGGGTAGACGGAGCGCGGCAGGAAGAAAATTCAATTCAACAATCGCCCGCACCCAGCGGTGCCGGGGCACGCCTTGCCAAGGATAATAAAGATGACATCGGCACGTACTGAGCAATTGGTTCAGGTACTGGTTCAACAACACGATATTCTGCTCGATGGCTGGATCAATTCGCTCGTGAGCAAGATGGGCCGCAAGGACAAGGGCGGCGAGCTCGAAATCCGCCGCCAGGCCGAGCAATTCCTGCCACTGTTGTCGAAGACCCTGCAAAGCGCGGACAGCCGCGACATCGACAGCTCGGCCTGGGGCGATCTCAGGCACCTGCTGTCGGAACTGTCGCGTTCGCGTGCGCAACAGGGCTTTTCATCGCTCGAAACCGCCAGTTTCGTGTTCGCATTGAAGGAACCTCTGTTCCAGTACCTGCGCGCGGCGCTGGTTGACCAGCCGCAACAACTGGCCGATGAGATCGCCGCCACCAGTTCGCTGTTCGACCGACTGGGGCTGTTTACGATCGAAGTGCACCAGAAGGCGCGCGAACAGGTCATCCTGCGCCAGCAGCAGGAGCTCATGGAGTTGTCCACCCCGGTGGTGCAGCTGTGGAAGAACGTGCTGGCGCTGCCCCTGATCGGGACCCTCGACAGTTCGCGCACCCAGGTCGTCATGGAAAGCCTGCTGCAGAAGATCGTCGAGACCGGCGCCATGATCGCCATCATCGACATCACCGGCGTACCGACGGTTGACACGCTGGTGGCGCAGCACTTGCTCAAGACCATCGCCGCGGCGCGCCTGATGGGTGCCGACTGTATCGTCAGCGGCATCCGCCCGCAGATCGCCCAGACCATCGTTCACCTGGGTGTGAACCTGGAAGACGTGATCACCAAGGCCACGCTGGCCGACGCCTTCCTGGTCGCGTTGGCACGCACCGGTTCGCAGATCTCGTTCAACAAGGCGGCTGACTGAACCATGGAGAGAATTCCTATCCTGCGCATGGGACGGTTGCTGCTGGTGACCATCCAGGTCGACATGCATGACCGGCTGGCCATGGCGTTGCAGGACGACCTGACTTCGCGCATCGTCAGCGACGGCGCCAAGGGTGTGCTCATCGATATCTCGGCGCTGGATGTGGTGGACTCGTTCATCGGCCGCATGATCAGCAACACGGCCTCGATGGCCCGCGTGCTGGACGCCCAGACCGTGGTGGTGGGCATGCAACCGGCGGTGGCCATCACCCTGGTGGAACTGGGACTGACCTTGCAGGGTGTCAAGACCGCACTCAATGTGGAGCGCGGAATCAAGCTGCTGGAAACGGAGCCCAAGTGAGACCGCACTGCAGGTTGAGGGGTGCGCCATGAATGAACCGGTCCAGGACATGCCGTTGCATACCGACGAAGACGTCGTGCGCCTGCGCAAGCTGGCGCGCGACATGCTGGTGCGGCTCGGCTTTTCGCTCGTGGAGCAGACCAAGATGGTCACTGCGGCCAGCGAACTGGCACGCAACACCTTGCGCTACGGCGGCGGCGGGCAGGCACATCTGCGCGAGCTCAGCGAAGGCACGCGACGTGGCATCGAACTGGTGTTTGCCGATGAAGGGCCGGGCATTGCCGACATCGGCCTGGCGCTGACCGACGGTTATACCAGCGGTGGCGGGCTGGGTCTGGGACTGTCGGGCGCCAAGCGCCTTTCAGACGAATTCGAAATCCGTACCGCGCCTGGCGAAGGCACTGAAGTGACAATAAGAAAATGGAAAATGTTCTAACCGCGTCTCGCACGCAGCAGGTCCTCGCGGTCAATGAATCCATCGATATCGGCGCCTGTCGCCGTGCCGCATCCGATCTGGCGCGGGATGTCGGTTTTCATGCCGATCACGCCGCGCGCCTGGCGCTGGTGGTGAGCGAAGCGGCGACCAACGTACACAAGCACGCCGGGCGCGGTGAAGTATTGATGCGTACCGTCTATGGCACCGACGCCGACGGTGCACGTCTATCGGGCATCGAATTGCTGGCCATCGACGGCGGTCCGGGCATTGCCGATATCGGCGCCTCGATGGCCGACGGCACCTCCACCGGCGGCACCTATGGCGTGGGCATGGGCACCATCGAGCGCCAGTCGGACGCCTTTGCGCTCTACTCCGTAGTGGGCCAGGGCACCGTATTGCGCGCCGTGGTATGGGAGCGCAAGGGCGCCGTGGTCGAGCCATGGCAGTGCGGGCTGATCTGCGTACCGATGCCCAGCGAGCAAAGCTGTGGCGACGCCGCCTGGTGCGCCGCCGACGACGGGCAGGCATTGCTGATGGTCAGTGACGGGCTGGGGCACGGCGATGCCGCCGCTGCCGCCTCGGATGCGGCGCTGGAGATCATGCACGGCGCCGCCTTGACGGCGCGCCCGGCCGAGTTGCTGCAACGCATGCATCCGGCGCTGCAACGCTCGCGAGGCGCGGCGCTGGCCGTGGCCGCCATCGCCGACGACCAGGTGGTATTCGCTGGCGTGGGCAACATCGCCGGGTGTACGCTGTACCACCAGCAACGCAAGCACCTTATCTCGCACAATGGTATCGTCGGTCACAACCTGCGCAAGGTGCAGCAGTTCGCCCTGCCCTGGCAGGACGGGATGCTGCTGCTGATGCATTCCGACGGACTCGGCAGTCGCTGGAACCTGGATGACTATCCGGGGCTGGAAAACGCCCACCCGGCCTTGATCGCCGGTGTGCTGTATCGGGACTTCTATCGGGGCCGCGACGATATCACCGTCCTCGCCCTTCGCAAGGGATAGCAGCATGGCGCAACGCATACTCACCGTGTCGATACGCAACGAGGTCGACGTTGTCGCCGCGCGTCAGCGCGCGCGCCAGATCGCCGGCCTGTGCGGCTTCACCCACCAGGACCAGGTGCGCATCGCCACCACCATCTCGGAACTGGCGCGCAATGTATTTCGCTATGCCACCAATGGCCAGGTCGAGTTCTTCCTGGAAGGCACCACCGCACCGCAGACGCTGTTGATGCATGTGCGCGACCAGGGCCCCGGCATTGCCGACCTGGAGCTGGTGCTGAGCGGCAATTACCAGTCCAGTACCGGCATGGGGCTGGGGCTGCTGGGTGCCAGGAAGCTCATGGATGCATTCGAGGTCCATACCGGTCCCGGGCGCGGCACACTGGTGATCCTGCGCAAGCTGCTGCCGCCCAGCGCGCGGCTGGTCACTACGCTGATGCTGGGCGAGATGGGCGCATCGCTGACGATCCAGCAGCCCGATGTGGCGTTGTCGGAAGCGCAGCACCAGAACCAGGAACTGCTGGCCACGCTGGCCGAGCTCAAGACGCGCCAGGACGAATTGCTGCAGCTCACGCGCGAGCTGGAAGACACCAATCGCGGCGTGGTGGCGTTGTATGCCGAGCTCGACGAAAAGGCCGATCACCTGCGTCGCGCCGACCAGGCCAAGTCGCGCTTCCTGTCCAACATGAGCCATGAATTCCGCACGCCGCTGTCGTCGATCCGGGCGCTGGCCAAGTTGCTGCTGGACCGTGTCGACGGCGAGCTGGGCGTCGAGCAGGAGCGCCAGGTGCGCTTCATCCTCGACAGCGCGGGCGCCCTGACCGACCTGGTCAACGACCTGCTCGACCTGGCCAAGATCGAGGCCGGCAAGGTCGAGGTCCGTCCGGCTACATTCCAGGTCGGCGAGATGTTCAGCGCGCTGCGCGGCATGTTGCGGCCGTTGCTGGTGTCCGATCGCTTGCAGCTGAGCTTCGAGGCGCCCGACGATTGCGAGATGCATACCGACGAGGGCAAGGTCGCACAGATATTGCGCAACTTCATCTCCAACGCCATCAAGTTCACCGAGAGCGGCTCCATCAATGTGCGTGCCGAGGTGCTGCCGGGTAATTCGGCGGTGCGCTTCTCGGTGACCGACACCGGCATCGGCATCGAGGCGGCCAACCTGCCGATCATCTTCGAAGAATTCAGCCAGGTCGAGAACCACCTGCAGCGCCACGTCAAGGGGACCGGCCTGGGTTTGCCGCTGTGCCGCCAGCTGGCCAACGTATTGCAGGGCGAAGTGGGCGCCAGCAGCCAGCCGGGCGTGGGCTCGACATTTACGGCCACCATTGCGACGCACTATACCGGCAAGCTCGCCGGCGACGGCATGTCATCCGAGCGCTTGCGCCAGGCAGCCGCCGACGACGGGCGTCGCGCGGTGCTGGTGGTCGAAGACCGGCCCGAACTGCAGTTGCTCTACGAACGTTATCTGCACCAATCCGAATTTCGCGCGATAGCGGCCACGTCGCTGGCAGAGGCCGAAACGGTATGGCGTCATACCGAGCCTTGCGCCGTGGTGCTCGACCTGTTGCTGGGCAACCGCGACTCGTGGCACTGGCTGGTGCAGATAAAGCGCGATGAGTCGCGCCGGCATGTGCCGGTGATCATTGCCTCCGATATCGATGACAAGCGCAAGGCCATCGGGCTGGGTGCCGATGCGTATTTCCAGAAGCCGCTGGAGCGCGACGAACTGCTGGCCGCCTTGCGCGCGCTGGTATCCGGGCAGCTCGACAGGACCACCTCGACCGCCAACGCGGTGAACATGTGACGCATCGCGAGGTCCACTGAACATGCCCCTTCAAGAACCGCTCATCCTCAACGTCGACGATACCAACGCCGCCCGCTATGCCCGCACCCGCATCCTGACGCGAGCCGGGCTGAAGGTCATCGAGGCCGCCAGCGGAACCGAGGCCCTGGCGCTGGCGCGCGAGTTGCGCCCGACGCTGATCCTGCTCGACGTCAAGCTGCCCGATATCCATGGCATGGAGGTGTGCTCCCGCCTCAAGGCCGACCCGGCCACTTCGTTCATCCTGGTGCTGCAGACCTCGGCCTCCTACATCGATGTCTCCGACAAGATCCGCGCCCTCGATGGCGGCGCCGACAACTACCTGTTCGAACCGATCGAGCCGGCCGAGCTGCTGGCCAACGTACGCGCCTTGCTGCGCCTGGCCAAGGTCGAGAACGAATTGCGCGAGATCGACCGCCGCAAGGACGAGTTCCTGGCGGTGCTGGCACACGAACTGCGCAACCCGCTGGCCCCCATGCGCAACGCCATCGCCATCCTCGACGCACGTTCCCCGGCGGCGCCCGACTGGGAACTGCGGGCGCGGGCGACGATCTCGCGTCACCTCGATCACATGGTGCGGCTGGTCGACGACCTGCTTGACGTGTCACGGCTGTCGCACGACAAGTTGGCCCTGCAGATGAGCCACATCGATCTCGGCGGCGTCATTGCGGCGGCCGTCGAAAGCACCCGCGGCCAGTTCGAGCGCAAGCAGCAGCAACTGTCGTTGACGCCCATTCCGATTGCGCTGACGGTCCATGGCGACGAAGTGCGGCTGGTGCAGGTGCTGGTCAACCTGCTCAACAATGCCTCCAAGTTCACCGCCATCGGCGGCCACATCGAGGTACGCCCCGAGATCGTGGCCGATCGTGTCAGGTTGCACATCGTCGATGACGGTATCGGGCTCGCGCCCGAACGCATGCACGAGATCTTCGGCATGTTTGCCCAGGCCAATGCACTTGGGCATGATCGCCAGGACGGCCTGGGCATAGGCCTGTCGCTGGCGCGCAGCCTGGTCGAACTGCACGACGGCACGATTTCGGCCTATAGCGCAGGCCTGGGCAGCGGCAGTTGCTTCACCGTCGAGTTGCCGCTGGTGCAGGGCGCCATCGCCGATGGTGGCGCCGATAGCCAGGTCGAGGCCGCGCCGATCCCGGCTGGGGGTCGTCGCATCCTGGTGGTCGATGACAACGTCGATATCGCCGACACCATGAAGGAGCTCATGGAACTGCTGGGCCACCAGGTCACCGTCGCCTACAGCGGCACCCAGGCCTTGCAACTGGCCGCGGCGTCGCCGCCGCAGGCGGTGCTGCTCGATATCGGCCTCAAGGACATGACGGGCTACGACCTGGTGCGCGCGCTGCGCAAGATCGATGTGGTGCGCGATGCGTTCATGGTGGCGTGCTCCGGGTTCAGTGGCGACGACGACAAGCAGCGCGCCATCCATGCCGGGATCGACCTGTATCTGGTCAAGCCCGTCAGTATCGATCTCCTCAGTTCGCTCGATTTCGACCGTTCGCCCGCCTAGCGACGGGCCTTTGCCCCCGGGGCAGCCGCTCGTGCTGCCTGCTGTCCTACGAAGTTTCCCGCCTTCGTCCTATGGATGAGGAACCGCGGCAGCCGTAAATTCTGCCTGTCGATTCGAACCGTGATGATTGCGCGCGCCGCACTGCCGGCGTAGCCAGAACCAACACAGCCTTGCCATGAAAACAAACGGATCAAGCGAATCGACGCGAGCCTGGTCGCGGTCATTGTCGGCCGCATCAGGCGTGATGCTTATTGGACACTGAGGAGGCAACATGAACAACCACGTTGTATATAACGAGAGCGCCGGCTTTGTCGCCGCTGGCGCCACCGCTGGCGAATCGGCCGCATTGACCGGCTCGGGCGTTTCCTGGGGGGCCGTCCTGGGCGGCGCCGCCGGGGCGGCCGCACTGTCATTCATCCTGTTGATCCTGGGCTTCGGTCTTGGATTCTCGTCGGTCTCGCCCTGGTCGGGCGAAGGCCTGTCGGCCAAGACCATCGGTATTTCCGGTGCCGTCTGGCTGGTCTTCACCCAACTGGCGGCGTCGGCCATCGGTGGCTACCTGGCCGGTCGCCTGCGGGTGAAGTGGGCTGGCGTGCATACCCGTGAAGTGTACTTCCGCGATACCGCCCACGGCTTCTTGGCTTGGTCGGTTGCCACCCTGGTCACCGCCGCCGTGCTCGGTACCGCCATCAGCAGCGTCATCTCGGGCGGCGTGCGCGCCACCGGCGCTGCAGTAACCGCCGTCGGCCTGGGCCGGGATGCCGGCGGCGATCAGGGTGCTGGTGACCGACTCCATGATCTTGGGGACCACTTCGCGGCGG
>NZ_AKJA01000139.1 GCF_000282575.1 Herbaspirillum sp. YR522
GTGCCGAGGGTGCCGTGGCGGATGAAGTAGTCCGGCAGGAAATCGATCATCGGCTGCAGGCACAGCCACAGGCCGATGGCCCACAGGGCCACCGAGGCCACGAATGGCAATATGGTCAGCAGCAGCATGCGCACATGCAGTTGCGCCAGCAAGGCGCGGCCGAACGAGGCGAAGAGCATCTGCATCAGCGTACCTTCTTGCGCGAGGACTCGATCATCCGCTTCACGCCCAGCCACTGCTGGCGCCAGAAGCCCTGGCCGTAATCACGGCTGCGGCCGGCCGGCGGCGGCAGCTGGTCACGCACGCCGGTCATGGCGAAGCCCTGGGCGAAATGGGCAGTGCGAAACAGCACGTCCCAGATCGGGAACAGCACGGCGAAATTGTGCCCGCCCAGCGAATTGCGTCCGCGGCTCTCGTGGCCGATGCCGATGGCGTGATGGGTGCGGTGGAAGCGCGGCGACACCAGCAGGTATTCGCCGATGCGTCCGAAGTGGATGCGCACATTGGCATGCTGCAGGCTCTGCAGCATGCGCGAGGCCGACACCAGCAGGATGTACTGCGATGGCTCCACGCCGATGGCCAATGCCACCAGGCCCAGGAAGATGTCATGCACCAGGTCGTCGAGCACATGGTTGCGATCATCACTCCACAGGTTCATGTCCTGCTGGCTGTGGTGCAGGCTGTGCAGCGCCCACATCCAGCGCACGTTGTGCTGCGCCCAGTGATAGCCGTATTCGAACAGGTCGATGACGATCAGGTACAGGAAGAAACTCACCAGCGCCAGGTCGGTCACGCCGGGCCAGACCTGGTCCAGGTTGAAGGTGCCCCACCCTTCCAGGTGCAGCGCCTCGGCGGCAATCGAGAGCACTGGATCGAGGATCAGGAAGGCCAGGATCGGAATCACCCCCAGCCGTTGCAGCACGGTATAGATGAAATCGTTCCAGCGGGCACGCGGATTGCTGATGGCATGGACCGGGATGATCGACTCCAGCGGGCGCAGGATCACGAACAGGATCACCAGTTCGCATACGCCCACCAGTACCCATTCGGTACCGGTGAAGGCTTCCTCGACGAACTCGCCCATGCCGGTGGCAAACACCAGTGGCTGCACCAGGGTTTCGAACAGCCAGCCTTGAACGGTGGCGAAGATGTCGGAGATGGTTTGTATCATGATGCCTGTGTGATCTGCTCTTGCCGCGCCCCTGCGGCCTGGTGCCTCCCGGCAGGACCGGCTTCGACTGGTCAGCCGCCCTCGCGTTCCCGCAGCGAGCGCAGCCGCTGGCGATAGTCCGGATGCTCGCGCAAGGTGGCAAAGCACATGCCGCGTTGCTCCAGACCGGTGATCAGTGGTTCAAGCACCGCCGGCGCCCAGGCATCTTGACGCGACCAGATCCCCATGTGCGCCAGGAAGATGTCGCCATCCTTCAAGCCGGCCAGCGCCTTCTTGAGCAACACCTCGTTGGGCCACTTGTCGCTGGGCAGCTCGTCGCCCGAGAAGCCGGCCGGCGCCCAGCCCGCATGCGCATATCCGCAAGCCTGCCCGGCCTTGAGCAGGTTGGGGGTAGTACGCCCGCCCGGGGCGCGCCACAGGTGATCGAGCTGCTGTCCCGTCAATTGCTCGAAGCGTTGCGCCACGCGCTGCATTTCATCGCAATACTGCGCCGCCGTCCACTGCAGCTTGCGCCCGGCATCGGGGCCGAACTGCGGCCGCACCTCGATCTTGCCGTGCGGCAAATCGCGCACGACATAGACATGATCGAAGGTATGCGTGCCGAAGGCGTGGCCCTGCTCGGCCAGGCGCTTCCACAGCGCAGCCCAGGCCGGATCGAGCGAATAGTCGCCGTGGATGGTTTTTTCGTTGGCCAGGAAGAAGGTGGCCTTGATGCGGTGCCGCCGCAGCGTCTGTTCGATCAGCTCGGCCTGCGACTGGCTGCCGGTGTCGAACGTCAGGTAGATGGTGCCCTTGCAACTTGGCGCCGGCGCCTGGGCCAGGGCCTGGCTGCCGGCCAGCAGCACCAGCAGGCTCAGGCCGGCAATGGCTCGGGAAGTGCGGCGCGTCATCCGGGGCCGGGCCTCAGGCGTCCGGCGCGCGGTTGTACAGGTAGATACCGTGCGGCGAGCGCCCGACCGGAATCACCTTGCTCACGGTACGGCTGGCCAGGTCGATCACCGCGACCTTCTTGACCCAGCGCAGGGTGACCCACATGGTCTTGCCGTCCTCGGTGACTTCCATGCAATCAGGTCCGCCCGGCACCTTGATGGTGCCGACGTTTTCGAGCGTCTGCATGTCGACCACGCTGATGGTATTGGCGACCCGGTTCGACACATAGACATAGCGCTTGTCACCCATGGCACGGAAGTTGTGCGCCCCGGTCCCGGTCTTGATCTGCTTGACCACCTTCTGCGCACGCCAATCGATGACCTGTACATAGTCCGCCCCCATGATACCGACCATCAGGTACTTGTTGTCAGGTGTCATCATGATGCCAGCAGGCAACTTGCCCACCGGCAGGGTCCACTTGACCTGTTGCGTGGCCAGGTCGATGGCGCTGACCTGGTCACTGCCCTGCTGGGTGATGAAGGCGGTGGTGCTGGCGTTGTCGAAGGCGATATGGCTGGGCGTCCTGGCCAGCGCGATGCGCTTGGACAACTTCAGTTCGCTGCCGTTGTAGCTGTAGACGTCGACCCGGTCCAGGCGCAGCCCGGTGGCCACGAACCATTTCTGGTCGGGCGTGAAGCCGATCTGGTACGGATCGACGATGTCGCGCAGGCGACGTTGCACTTCGCCGGTCTTGGGATCGAGGAACAGCAGCTGGTTGCCCGTGGCGCTGGCCACGATCAGCGACTTGTTGTCGGGAGTGGCCATCAGGTGATGCGGTTCCTTGCCGACCGAGAAGGTTGAGATCTCCTTCTGGGTCGCCTGGTCCAGCAGCGAGACCGAGGCATCGCCCGAATTGAGCACCACCACCACATTGGCCTGCGCGGACGCGACGATGGCCGCCGAGACGCATGCTGCGCGCAGGAAAACCGAAATAATTTGATTCAATCTACGCGACATGACGAACTTTACACAAAAAGGCTTGATCTCACGTGCATCGCAATGCACGCCCCGCGTCCATAACGCGCGCAACTGCGTTCTGGCTGACAGCACACTGACTCAATTCGAAAAATTTCCCCGATTTGGTTTACACTGCCTGCCGCTCCCGCTGCCAGGCCGGCGACGGCGGCGCCAGGCGCCGGAAAAAGTCGCCGCCCGCGTTAGTTTCTGCAATACCAACAATACCAACGACCTACTGCAATCCCTCTTGCCACTGAAAGGAACACCATGTCTACAGTCACCACAGCTTCCGGGCTGCAATACGAAGAAATCCAGGCTGGCTCGGGCGACGAAGCCCGCGCCGGCAGCCACGTCAGCGTGCACTACACCGGCTGGCTGCAAAACGCCGACGGCAGCGCCGGCAGCAAGTTCGATTCGAGCAAGGACCGCAACGATCCGTTCAACTTCCCGCTGGGTGCCGGCCATGTGATCAAGGGCTGGGACGAAGGCGTGCAAGGCATGAAGGTGGGCGGCGTGCGCAAGCTGACCATCCCGGCCGAACTGGGTTATGGCGCCCGCGGCGCTGGCGGCGTGATCCCGCCCAACGCCACGCTGATCTTCGAAGTCGAGCTGCTGGCCGTCTGAGCCCGCCCTTTCCTCACCAGGAGCAATTGACGATGAGCAACCTGCAAGAGCTGTTCGAAGCCACTGTCGAAGAATCGAAGAACCTGTCCGAGCGCCCCGACAACCTGACGCTGCTGAAGATGTACGGCCTGTACAAGCAGGGCAGCAAGGGCGATGTGGAAGGCGAACGCCCCGGCATGACCGACTTCGTCGCACGCGCCAAGTACGACGCCTGGGCCGCCAACAAGGGCACGCCGCAAGCACAAGCACAACAGCAGTACATCGACCTGATCGCCGAACTGAAGAGCTGATCGACGCAGCTTGAAGTCGGAACGGGCGTTCCCGCGTGACTGCGGGAACGCCCGTTTTCATTTAGTACTGCGCCGGGTTCGGGGCTGATCGTCGGACTGGTTCACGACGGGTTGCAGACAGGCACTTCGACAGGCTTCCTTCGACAAGCTTCCTTCGACAGGCTTCCTTCGACAAGCTCAGGACAGGCCCTTCGACAGGCTCAGGACAGGCTTCGATACAGCGCTACGCGCTTACTCAGCCCGAACGGTGTTCTTCAGAACTGGGGCCACGGACCAAAGAGTCCCTGGTAGTGCTAGAGGCAAGAAAAGGGGCGACAGATAGCGTCACGCGATACCTAGCCCGACACCTAAGGCGAGGAGGCCAGCGACAACTCAACCACCGCGCACCTGCGGATTCAACAGATTGGGCGGCGTCTGCCCTGAAAGCGCAGCAATCAGGTTGTCGGCCGCGCAGTTGGCCATGGCCAGCCGGGTCGGGGTCGAAGCGCTGGCGATGTGGGGTGTCAGCACCACGTTGGACAAGCCCAGGAAGCCCGGCTTGAAGGCCGGCTCGTTCTCGAATACGTCGATGCCGGCGGCCGCGATGCGCCCGGCGGCCAGTGCCGCGATCAGGGCATCGTCATCGACGATGCCGCCACGGGCGATGTTGGTCAGCGTGGCGCCCGGCTTCATCAGCGCCAGCTCGGCCGCACCGATGGTGTGATGGGTGGCTTTCGAATAGGGCAGCACCAGCACCACATGGTCGGCGCGTTGCAACAGTTCCTGCTTGCCGACGTATTGCGCATTGTTGGCACGCGCCTCCAGCTCGGGCGCCAGGCGCGAGCGATTGTGGTACAGCACCTGCATGTCGAAGCCCAGCGAGCGGCGCGCAATGGCCTGGCCGATGCGGCCCATGCCGATCACTCCCAGCGTGGCGCCGTGCACATCCGGGCCGACGAAACTGTCATAGCTCCACTTCTTCCATTTTCCGGCGCGCAGGAAGTGTTCCGACTCGGTGATGCGACGCGCGGTGGCCATCATCAGCGCCCAGCCGAAGTCGGCCGTGGTCTCGTTGAGCACATCCGGTGTATTGGTGGCCATCACGCCAGCGCCGGTGGCGGCCGCCAGGTCGATGTTGTTGTAGCCGACCGCCATGTTGCAGACCGCCCGCAGTTGCGGATTGGCGGCAAACAGCGCCGCCCCCACCGGTTCGCTGGGGGTGGTGAACAAGCCTTGGCAGCCGCGGGCCGCCGCCAGCAGCTCGTCGGCGCTGTAGATATGGTCCTGCTGGTTGGATTCGACCTCGAAATGCTGCTGCAACCGGGCCAGCACTTCGGGGAAGATCGCTCGTGCGACCAGGATCTTGGGCTTCATCGGGTCTCCTTCGTTATGCTTTATCGGCCTGGCGCACGGCCATCAGCCCTTGATCTGGAACACGTGGCGCAGGTAACTGACGTAGGCCGGGTCGTCGCACATGTTCTTCGATGGCGTGTCCGACAGCTTGGCCACCGGCTGTCCGTTGCAACGGACCATCTTCATGACCACCTGCAGCGGCGCGTAGCCGAGGTCGTTGGTGAGGTTGGTACCCACCCCGAACGCCACCCGCGCGCGGTCCTTGAAGCGCAGGTACAGGTCGCGCACCTTGGCAAAGTCGAGGCTGTCGGAAAACACCAGCACCTTGCTGGAGGGATCGACGCGGTTGTCGCGGTAATGCTGGATCAGCCGCTCGCCCCACTCGAACGGGTCACCCGAGTCGTGGCGGGCGCCATCGAAGAGCTTGCAGAAATACATGTCGTAGTCGCGCAGGAAGGCATCCATGCCGTAGACGTCGGACAGCGTGATGCCCAGGTCGCCCCGGTATTCGCGCGCCCAGATCTCGAAGGCGAAAGTCTGCGAATCGCGCAGGCGCGGGCCCAGCGACTGGCAGGCCTGCAGGTATTCGTGGGCCATGGTGCCCAGCGGCGTCAGGTCGTGCTGCATGGCGAACATCACGTTGGAAGTGCCGGCGAAGTGGCTGCCCATGCCCTCTTTCATCGCATCGATGACCTCGGCGTGCCAGCTGCGCGAGAAGCGGCGCCGGGTCCCGTAGTCGGCGATGTTGCAGCCGGCCAGTGCGGTGTCGTCGGCGATGAGCGAAATCTTGCGGCGCAGGCGCTCGCGCCCCTCGGCCAGGTCGGGCGCGCGCTGGGTCGCGCGGAAGTAGACCTCGTTGACGATCGCCAGCACCGGCACTTCGAACATGATGGTGTGCAACCAGGGGCCCTTGACGTTGATCTCGATCTCGCCATTGCCGGCCTCGGCCGGCTGCACGGTGATGTACTTCTCGTTGAGATGGAACAGCTCCAGGAAATCGACGAAATCGCTCTTGATGAAACGCAGCCCGCGCAGGTACGCAAGTTCGTCTTCCTTGAAGCGCAGCCGGCACATGGCCGCGATCTCGGCGCGGATCTCATCCACGTACGGGGTCAGATCGACATTGTCATTGCGACACTTGAAACGGTATTCCACCTGCGCGCCAGGGAAATGATGCAACACCACCTGCATCATCGTGAATTTGTACAGGTCGGTGTCGAGTAGGGATGTGATGATCATGAAGTCCTGATGCGGCCGCTTGCCGCACGCTGCCATGTTGATGGGCCAATGGCCCTGCCGGCCGCTATCTTACCCCGGAACGGCCTGGTCAATTCCCCGTGCCGCATGGGGAATTGGCCGCGCCGCCGGATCACTTCATGGCAGCGGCCGGACGCCGGCTGCGCACATAGGCGGCGTCGGGCATGTAGTCGGCGCCACCCAGGTAGCGCCACTGGCTGATGCTGCTGCGCCCTTGCTGCTGCGACACCAGGCCGACGAAGGCGCCCATCGACGCCTGCTGGTCGAGCGTGCGAAAGGCGATCGGGCCCAATGGCGAATCCAGTTTCAGGCCGCGCAGGGCTTCGACCAGCGCTTCGCTGTCGGTGGCATCGGCCTTCTTCAGGGCCGCGCCGATAGCCATCATGGTGGTATAGCCGAACACCGCCGATAGCTGCGGCCGCTGGCTGAACTTCTTCAGGTAGGCCTCCAGGAAGCGCTGGTGCTCGGGGGTATTGATCTGTTCCCACGGATAGCCGACCGCGATCCAGTCGCGAATCGCATCGCCCTCGCCCAGCGGCAGGCTCTGGGCATCGGGCGAGGTCATCGAATAGACCCGCGTGGTGGCGAACAGCTGCTGGCGGTTGCCGGCCTTCACCAGTTGCGCCAGGTCGTGGCCGAAGGTGGCATTGAAGATCGCATCCGGCTTGGCCTGGCGCAACGCGCGCACCACGTCGTCGGCCTTGATCTTGCCCAACGCCGGCCACTGGTCGGTCACGAACTCGACATCCGGGCGTGCCTGCTTGAGCAGCAACTTGAAGCTGGACACGGCGCTCTGGCCATATTCATAGTTGGGTGCCACCACCGCCCAACGCCGTCCCGGCAGGCGGGCGGCCTGCTCGGCCAGCATGGCCGCCTGCATATAGGTAGAGGGGCGCACGCGGAAGGTATAACGATTGCCGCGATCGAGCGTGATGGCGTCGGACAGCGCATCGCCCACCACGAACACGGTCTTGCCGCGCGCCGCCTCGCGCGCCACCGCCAATGCCACGTTCGACAGCATGGTGCCGGTCAGCACGACCACCTGCTCGTCACGCACCAGCTCGCGGGCATGCCGCGCGGCCTGGTCGGCGTCGCCCTCGTCGTCGCGCGCCACCAGCGTCAACGGCCGGCCACCTACGCCGCCGCCGGCGTTGATCTCGTCCATGGCCAGCGCCAGTCCGTTGCGATAGGCCTGCCCGACCGCCGGCAAGCCGTTGTGGCTGTTGATTTCGCCGATACGGATGGGCTCGGCGGCGAGCGCGACGCCCGCGCCTGCCAGCCCGGCGACCACGACGGCCCGGCGCAGGAAGGAGGAAAATGTCGATCGAATCGCTTGCATTGGCTGGTCTGGCTGCCGGGCGTTGACGCCCGACATCCTGTTTTGGCTAGCGGGCGGCGGCAACGGTCACGGCCGGGACGGCTCACCTGCCGCAAAAACACGCGGCCGCCCGGCTGGCGCCCTCGACCCGGTCGCACCTGGCGGCGCACCCGGCTTGTCGCCGCATTATTATTTACTTATACGTAATTTGTATAAGCCTCATTTGTAGGAAAAATCGAATTACCTTAAAATACAAGGCTTTGCAGCCGGTCGCGCGTGGCCAGCCAAACTGGGGAAACCTCGCTTTGTCCTGGCGGCAGAATGATTTTAACCGTGCCATATTGCCATCAATTGCGGCGCAGTTAGCCATCGGTTTGAAGAAAATTTACAGATAGGACAGTTATGACCCACGTTGTCACCGATTCCTGCGTCCGTTGCCGCTACACGGATTGCGTGGATGTTTGCCCGGTGGATTGCTTCCGCGAAGGCCCCAATTTCCTCGCGATCGACCCGGACGAATGCATCGACTGCGCGGTGTGTGTGGCCGAATGCCCGGTCAATGCGATCTACGCCGAAGAAGACGTGCCGGCCGACCAGCAGCAATATATTGCCTTGAACGCCGACCTGGCCCGCAACTGGCCCTCGATCACCAAGACCAAGGCGCCGCTGGCCGAAGCCGAGCAATGGAAAGACGAGACCAACAAGCTGCAATACCTGCAGCGCTAAGCTTGCCTTGCGCCCCATTGGTCGGGCCTGATTCGAATTGCGGTGGCGCCATCGCCAGGAGCATGCGCTCCCCGCCAGGCGCCGCCGTTTGCATTTTGCCGCAGCGATACCGCGGCCACCTCACCAGCAAATCGGCGCCCGCCCTAGCCAGTTGAGTGTGAAGACCTCTCAACCGAACTGAAACAGGATTCAACATAATCATGGAAAACAACGTCAAGGGTGCCGCCGCCCCGGGCACCATCGAAACCGATGCCATCATCATCGGCGCCGGGCCGGTCGGCCTCTTCCAGGTGTTCGAACTGGGCCTGCTGGAAATCAAGGCGCATGTGATCGACTCGCTGCCGGTCGTGGGCGGCCAATGCGTCGAGCTGTACCCCGACAAGCCGATCTACGACATTCCCGCGGTTCCCGTATGCACCGGCCAGGAACTGACCGATAACCTGTTGAAGCAGATCGAGCCGTTCGAGCCAACCTTCCACCTGGGCCAGGAAGTGACCCTGGTGCAAAAGCGCGAAGATGGCCGGTTCGACGTCGAGACCTCGGTCGGTCAACGCTTCATCACCAAGACCATCTTCATTGCCGCCGGCGTCGGCTCGTTCCAGCCGCGCACCCTGAAGGTCGATGGCATCGAGCAATTCCAGGACTCGCAAGTGTTCTACCGCGTCAAGGATCCGGCCCGCTTCGAGGGCAAGAACCTGGTCATCTGCGGCGGTGGCGACTCGGCGCTGGACTGGGCACTGAACTTCGTGGGCAAGGCCGAATCGGTGATCCTGCTGCATCGTCGCGAAGAATTCCGCGCCGCGCCGGCCTCGGTGGCCAAGATGAAGGAACTGTGCGAACAGTACGAAATGCAGTTCGTGGTCGGCCAGGTCACCGGCACCGAGATCCGCGACGGCAAGCTGGCCGAAGTCAAGGTCACCGGCGCCGACGGCGTGACCCGCCGCCTGCCGCTCGACATGCTGCTGGTGTTCTTCGGCCTGTCGCCCAAGCTGGGCCCGATCGCCGAATGGGGCCTGGATATCGAGCGCAAGCAGCTCAAGGTGGTCGACACCGAGAAGTTCGAGACCAACGTGCCGGGCATCTTCGCCGTGGGCGACATCAATACCTATCCGGGCAAGAAGAAGCTGATCCTGTCGGGCTTCCACGAAGCGGCCCTGGCTGCCTTCGGCGCGGCGCCCTACATCTTCCCCGAAAAGAAGATCCACATGCAGTACACCACCACATCGCCCAAGCTGCACAAGATCCTGGGCGTGGAGACGCCGGTATTCGACTAGTCGATTGCCGCCCACGAAGAATGCCGCCCCGCGAAGCGCCAGGCGGCATTTTTTATTCCCCAGGAGAATCAATTTCCACCCGGCATGGGCGTGCGCACCAGGCCTTGGTTGCACTGCAAACTTTTCGGCCGCACCGCCGTCTATGGTGTTATCAAGGGCTGGGAGCAGGGCCGGGACGGGGGGTTAAAGCATGCTATGCTTCCGCGTCGCAGCACGAAGAAAATTGACCGGATTGCAACTTTATTGCTGTCATCCCAACCCGCCGCCAAAACGTTTGCTGCACATGCTCGTCGGTGTATGCCCCGTGACCGGGGCTGCCAGCCAGCGCTCGATAAAGGTCAGCTATGCTCTATCAATTGCATGAACTCAACCGCGCCTTCCTCAACCCCATGATGCAATGGGCGGAGACCTCCGCCAGGCTGTTCTCGGACCCGGTGTCGCCGCTGGCCCACACGCCGTTTTCGCAGCGCATGGCGGCCGGCTACGAACTGCTGTACCGCCTGTCCAAGGAGTACGAAAAACCGCAGTTCAACATCACCGAGGTAGAGGTCGAGGGCAAGCCGGTGGGCATCGTCGAGGAAGTGGTCGAGACCAAGCCTTTCTGCCGGCTCCTGCACTTCCGCAAGGATCTCGGCGCGCGCCAGATCAGCGCCCTGAAGCAACCGGTGGTACTGGTGGTGGCGCCGCTGTCGGGCCACCATTCGACACTGCTGCGCGAGACCGTGCGCGAGCTGTTGCAACAGCATGACGTCTATGTCACCGATTGGACCGATGCCCGCATGGTGCCGGTCGAGGATGGCGAGTTCCACCTGCATGACTATGTCTATTACGTGCAGGATTTTATCCGCGCGCTGGCGCCGGACGTACACGTGATCTCGGTGTGCCAGCCCACCGTGCCGGTGCTGGCGGCAATTGCCCTCATGGCCAGCGACAACGACCCCAAGCTGCCCAAGAGCATGACCATGATGGGCGGCCCGATCGATGCCCGCAAGTCGCCCACCTCGGTCAACGACCTGGCCACCGAAAAGCCCTACGCCTGGTTCGAGAACACCGTGATCTACAGCGTTCCGGCCAACTACCCCGGCTTCGGACGCAAGGTCTATCCGGGCTTCTTGCAACACGCCGGCTTCGTGGCCATGAACCCGCGCCGGCATGCCCAGAGCCACTGGGATTTCTACATGCACCTGCGCGACGGTGACGACGCCTCGGCCGAGGACCACCGCAAGTTCTACGACGAATACAACGCCGTGCTGGACATGCCGGCCGAGTTCTACCTCGAGACCATCAAGATCGTGTTCCAGGATTTCGACCTGGCGCGCGGCACCTGGAACATCCAGGGCAAGCCGGTACGTCCGCAGGACATCAAGTCGGTCGCCCTGTTTACCATCGAGGGCGAGCTCGACGACATCTCCGGCTCGGGCCAGACCGAAGCCGCGCAAAGCCTGTGCTCGGGCATCGCCAAGGCCGACAAGCAGCACTTCACGGTGCCCAAGGCCGGCCATTACGGGATCTTCTCCGGCCGCCGCTGGCGCGAGGTGGTGTGCCCGCGGATCGGCGAGTTCATTCGCAGCCACAGCTGAGCATCGGTGGTCCCGCAAAAATCCGGCCGCTGCGGCCGGATTTTTTTCGCCCATGACTTTCCCCCCGGTTTGCGCCGATAATGTCGCCTTTGCATCGCTGAACTGTCCCGACGTGCCGCCATCCGCCACCACCTCGCCCGCGCCAGTGCCCGACCTGGCCGACCTCGCCGACCGACTCGAAGACCTGCTGCCGCAGACCCAATGCGGCAAATGCGGTTATCCGGCCTGCCGCCCCTATGCCGAGGCCATCGCCGCGGGCGTGGCCGAACACAACCAATGTCCGCCGGGCGGCGCCGAAGGCGTGGCCCGCCTGGCCCGATTGCTGGGGCGTCCGGTGATTCCGCTGAACCCGGTCAATGGTCGGGAACAGGCACGCCTGCTGGCCGTCATCGACGAACAGGCGTGTATCGGCTGCACCCTGTGCATACAGGCCTGCCCGGTCGACGCCATCGTCGGCGCGGCCAAGCAGATGCATGCCGTGGTCGATGCGCTGTGCACCGGTTGCGAGTTGTGCGTGGCGCCCTGCCCGGTCGACTGCATCGCCATGGTCGAGGTCACCCCGGGGCGCAGCGGCTGGCAAGCCTGGTCGCAGGCGCAAGCCGACGGCGCCCGCGCGCGACACGACTGGCGCGCCCAGCGGTTGCTGCGCGACAAGGCCGACAACGACGCCCGGCTGGCGGCCAAGGCCGCAGCCAAGCTCAAGGAGGTCGAGGCCGAAGCGGCCGGCACCCCCGAACAGCAAGCCGAGCAGGCACGCAAGAAAGCCATCATCGAAGCCGCCATGGAACGCGCCCGGCTGAAAAAACAACAAGCCGACCAGGCTGCAGGCAACCCACCATGAACCCCACCAAACGCCGCGAGATCTTCGAGCGCTTGCGCCGCGCCAATCCCACCCCGACCACCGAGCTGCACTACACCACGCCATTCGAACTGTTGATTGCCGTGTTGCTGTCGGCCCAGGCCACCGATGTATCGGTCAACAAGGCCACCAGCAAGCTCTATCCGGTGGCCAATACCCCGGCGGCGATCTACCGCCTGGGGGTGGATGGCCTGATCCCGTATATCCAGACCATCGGCCTGTTTCGCACCAAGGCCAAGAACGTGATCGAGACCTGCCGCCTGCTGCTGGCCGAGCATGGCGGCGAAGTGCCGCAGACCCGTGAACAGCTCGAAGCGCTGCCGGGGGTCGGGCGCAAGACGGCCAACGTGGTCCTCAATACCGCTTTCGGCCATCCCACCATCGCGGTCGATACCCACATCTTTCGCGTCTCCAACCGCACCGGGCTGGCACCGGGCAAGGATGTCGACGAGGTAGAGCGCAAGCTGATGAAGTTCATCGCCCCCGAATTCGTGCAGGACGCCCATCACTGGCTGATCCTGCATGGTCGCTACACCTGCGTGGCGCGCAAGCCGCAGTGCTGGAACTGCGTCATCGCCGAGCTTTGCGAATTCAGGCAGAAGACGCCGCTGCCGCAAAAGGGGGTATGAGCCGCGGCCGCCGCGCTAGCGTGGCAAGCCGTCGATCTGCAGCAACGGCATCCACCGCTGTTGTTGCACTTCGTAGACGGTAAAGCTGGGGTTCTCGAGGTCGCCTTCATCATTGAAGGCGATCGGGCCGGATACGCCGGTAAAGCGCAGGCGGTGCAGCTCCTGCGCCACCACCGTGGGGTCGCTGCTGGCACGTTGGCGAATCGCCATCAGCAGTGCCTGCACGGCGTCATAGGCGAAGCTTGCGTATAGATGCAGGTCGCTGTCGAAGCGCTGGCCATAGCGTTGCCGGAATGCCTTCCAGCCCGGCATGCGCTCGGGCGCGGCGCCCGGTTCGAGTACCACGGCACCATTGCCGGCGGCCCCGGCCGACATCAAAAAAGGCAAGCCCACGCTGCCCGCCGAGACCATCAACCTGGCCTCGATGTTGAGGCGCGCGATGGCCTTGGCCAGCAGCCCGGCTTGCCAGTCGAGGCCGCCGAAGAAGATCAGTTGCGGCCGCCGATGGCGTATCTGCAGCAACGGGCCATTGAAATCCGAAGTCTTCTCGCTGACCGAGTAGGTCCCCAGTACCTCGGCCCCCCGCTCGTGCGCGGCGCGCGCGAATTGCTCGGCCAATCCCTGCCCGAACGGCGTGCGGTCATCGATGGTGACCACGCTCTTGATGCCCATGCGGCGCACCGCGTAGTGCGCCGAATACAGGCCCACGCTTTCGTTGTTGGGAATGGTCCGGAACACCGCCGGATAGGCCTGCGCCGTGAAGCGCCGGCTCATGGTGGCCGGCGATATCTGGATCACGCCAGCGGCGTGGTAGATGGGTGCGGCCGCCAGCGAGGCGCCACTGTTCCAGTGACCGATCACGCCGATCACCTTCTGGCCGACCAGGTAGCGCGCCACGTACTCGGCGGTGGCGCTATCGGCACGGTCATCCTGCGCGATGAGGCGGATGCGCCACGGTTTTCCGCCGATGCGCACACCGCGCTGGTTGGCCTCTTCCACGGCCAGCAGCACGGCGTCGTGCATGCTCTTGCCAACGCCGGCGGAGGGCCCGCTGAGTGGCCCGGCAAAGCCGATACGCAGCGTCGTGGCCGGGTCCTCGTCGGTGGCGGCCGGCTGCCTCAAGCCGTCCGGCGCGGCGGGCTTGCCGTTTGCGGCCATGGCCGGCAGCGGCAGCGCCAGGGCCATCAGCCACGCCAGCAATTGGCGACGGCGGTCGTCGCCCGGCTGGTCCTGCGTGCAACACCTGCTGTGGCTGCCTGCTTCCAATCATCCCTCCTGTGGCCGCGCCGGTCTGGTGCCGGATGCGCGGGTCGCACTGCTCGCCACCTTAGCGATCACGCTCCCGCAAGCACGATATTACTGCAGGACAAGCCCCCGTGGCGCTGCGCTGAAAGCGTACGCCAGGCAGCGTAGAATACGGCTTTGTCCTTCTTCCGCTTTTCGCCATGTTCACCCCGTCCCAGCATGATGTCCGGCGCTTCTTCTGCGAAGCCTATCGCAAGCACCGAGGCCAGGAGATCCTGAGTCCGATCGAGGCCATCGCGCGCGACTGGATCATGCAGCACCCCGAATACCAGGATGCACTGGCCGATGTCGAACAGGCACTGGGCGCCGATTATTCGGTCGAGCAAGGCCAGACCAACCCCTTCCTGCACCTGTCGATGCACCTGTCGATCAGCGAGCAGATCTCGATCGACCAGCCGCCGGGAATCCGCGCCGCATTCCAGCAACTGGCGCAACGCCGCGGCTCGGAACACGATGCCCATCACGAGATCATGGAATGCCTGGGCGAGATGATCTGGAACGCCCAGCGCAGCGGCCAGCCCCCCGACGGCGCCGTCTACATCGACAATATCCGGCGCCGCGCGCGCGGCTAGCAGGCGCTGGTGGCTACTTGCGCAGCACCAGCGTGCCCGGCAGGCTGTGCAGGTAGGCAGCGATGTTCTTGATATCCTGGTCCGACAGCGGCTTGGCCTGCAAGGCCATGACGGCGTTGGTGCGGCCATTCATGCCGTGGTCGCCGCGACGGTAGGCCACCAGTGCATGGCGCAGGTAATCCTCATGCTGGCCGGCCAGCTTGGGATAGACCGGTTCGGTCGGCGAGTTGTAGTCCTTGCCGTGGCAAGACGCGCAGTTGTATTTCTCGAGCAAGGCGCGCCCGGCCACCAGGTCGGCTGCCAGCACGCTACCCGAGAGGGCACAAGCGGCCAGTGCAGCGGCCACGATGGAAATCCTCTTCATGTGATGGGCTCCCCTCATTTCTGCTGCGCGTAACAGGCGGCCAGGTCGGCAATGTCCTGGTCCGACAGGCTGGCGGCAATGCCGCGCATGGTCGGGTTCTTGCGCTCGCCCTTCTGGTAGGCGCGCAAGGCGCTTTCGATATATCGAGGGGCCTGGCCACCCAGCATCGGCACCTGGTAGACCTCGGGGAAACTGGCCTTGTAGCCGGGGATGCCGTGACAGCCTATGCACATCGAGATTTTGTTTTCAGCCGCCTTGGCGTTGCCGACGATATCCGCCGCGAACGCCTGGCCGATGGGTCCGGCGAGGCTGGCCAGAGCGAGAAACACGAAGCTTTTTTTCATGTTTGGCAGGGTCAGTGATTGGACTTGGACGAACGACTCATGAGCCCCCGGCATAGTGCAACCGGCGGCACGCGCTGTTTCGGCAGGTTTGGCTGTTCTGCTTTGGCTCAACCAATCGTCAAGCTGTCTCTCCACTCCCCCTGCTGACGTAGCGATTTGATTCTAACCCAATAAACCGGCCCTCGACACGCCCTCGACGGCCACCGCCGGCGCCGGTTGCGGCGCAGCACGGCAGTGGCGGCTTGCCATCTCGTCAATACTCAGGCCCGATGTCGGCGGGCCTGCGTGGCCGCCGCGCCGGTCCGGCGCAACGGGATCTGGCCCGCGCTGCCGCTGCCACCGGGAAGATCGTCGTCGTTGTCGTCATCGTCCTCGGCCTGCCGCTGCAGCATGCGCGGCTGGGCAAAGCGCCGGGCGGCCGCGTCCAGGTCGACCTCGGCGTGGTCCTGGTCATCGCCTTGCGGCACATCTTGTTGCGCCGCACTCTTGCGACGTTCCGGGAAGATGAACCACCACGGCGCACTCAAGAAGCGTCGCAGCACCGCGCGTTGCATGCCATGACGCGCGCGCCGCGACACGTCTCGCGCCCGCAGCGCCAGCGCCAGCGCGCAGGCGAAGGCCACGCCCACGCTCAACGCGGCGGTGGCCACGAGGCCGGCAACGGCCCACCAGAAGGCCGGCGTGGCCAGCCACTCCCAGCCCAGGGTAAACATTGCTGCCATCAGCGTGCCCGCGGCCAGGGTCACGTGGCGCACGTCGAGCGGCAAGCTGAAAAAGGCCGCCAGGACCGGCGCCATGCCCAACAGCAAGGCCAGCGCCAGGTTGCCGGCGATGGCCGCCACATTGCGTTCCAGCCAGGCGGCCCCGCGTTCGGCGCGCATGGCGCCCAATGCATGCACCACCCGGCGATGCTGGGACAGTACCTCGCGCACCCGGCGCAGGGCGAACCAGTTATCGGCCAGGCCGGCGGCAAGACTGGCCAACCACAGCAACAGCCCGGTCAAGGCAGCATATAACGGGGTGGGCCCGATCAGCGATAGCGAAGTCAGCGCCTCGCGCGCCTGCTGCGGCGACAGCACCTCGCGCCCCAAGCCAAACCAGCCCACGGCGCACAAGGCCGCCACCACCGGTGCCACGGCCAGCAGGTTGCCGAAGATCGCAGCACATTGCGAGCGCAGCAGTTGCGCCGATTGCGCCATCACCCGGCGCACATCGTCGGCGTCGAGCTCGCCCACGCGGGCCGCCAGGGCGGGCGCGGTAATGGCCGGCTGGCGCGTGGCCAGCACGCCGCCGATGGCACTGATCAACAGGAAGCTGATCGCATAGTTCAGCGCGGCCGCGGCGCCGTCGAAGAACTGCACCATGCCCAGCCGGGCCAGGGCGATCTTCGTCAATACCGTGCCGCCGATGACCACCCCGCCCAGCAAGCCGGCGCGCAGCACGCGCCGGTAACCGGCGCCGTCGCGGGCGATGGCCTGCTCACCGTGATCGGCATTGCGCTCGGCCATCTTGCGTGCCAGCAGCGCAAAGCTGCGGCGCAACAGGCCACGCACCGATGAGCGGTGGTGCTGTGCCGCCGCCAGGTCGGCCAGCAGCACCTGCACCCGCCCGGCCCCGGTTTCGCCAGGCATGGCCGACCGCACATCGAGCAAGCGACCAATGCGCTGCAAGTGCGCGCGCATGCGCTCGACCCGATAGACCAGGCTGACCGATACACCGTGTTCATCCAGGTGCGCATAGATGCGATCGGTCTGCGCATGACACACGGCCACCAGCATGCGGGCGCTACGCAATGCGCCCTGGTCGTGCGGACTGCCGCGCAGGTAGGTCTCGATCTCGCGTCGCAAGGCGAGAAAGGGCGTGGCCCGCATCGGCATCTTTGGCTCCAGCCGCTGGCGGAAGGCCGGGCTGATGCCGTCGGCGATGACGGTGGTGGTGAGATAGGTGATGGCTTCCTCGACCTGCTGCCAATACATGTGGGCCACGCCGTCGTCGGCCATCAGGCGCCACAGGCGCGCCAGCAGCTCGTCGTCCAGTTCGAGCAGCCAGGCAGCGTCCTCGGGATCGGGGAACATCGCCGCAAACAACGTCGACAAGTCGCTCGGCGACAGGTGCCGCGGCAATACCATGCGCGTGAGCCGCTCGGCCAGCTCGCCGAAAAAACCCGGTTCGTGCGGCAACCCGGTGGTCGAGAACAATTCGGGGCCGGTAGCCTCGCGCAGCGTCTTCTGCAACGCGTTCTGTACGCTGCGCCGCACGTCCCGGTGGGCGTCCAGCCAGTCCAGCATGAACTCCAGCCGCTGGCGGCGCACCTGGTGCCAGCCGGCGCGGTCGAGCAGCGTGACCTTGGGCCGATGGCGCAACCACTCGCCCAGCGCCAGCATGCCGTTGGCGCGTTCGTACCAGCTGGCGGCGGGGTCGAGCCGACGCGTGAGCGCATCGAGTTGCCGACCGGCATCGTCGCGGTCCATGTGGCGACCCGGCACGCCATGTCGCAGCCGGCGCCATACCACCAGCATCTTGTAGAACAGGAATTTCATGAGCCGTTTCGCCTATGCGTGCGGAAGTCCGTATATGAGGCTGCGGGGCCGAATTTCAACCATGCCGGTGGATCGAAAATTTCCCGTATACTCATTCGAATTCGACACTGACCTCGAATGCCTGCATTTAGTGCCGCGCCCTTACAAGGATAGTTGCCCATGCCTGACGCTTCCGCCCCGCCCCCGCCACGCTTCTCCGGTAGCGACAGCTACGTCGCCACGGACGATCTCAAGCTGGCAGTCAACGCAGCATTGACGCTGCAGCGGCCGCTGCTGATCAAGGGTGAGCCGGGCACTGGCAAAACCATGCTGGCCGAGGAGGTCGCACGCGCATTGCAGCGGCCATTGCTGCAATGGCACATCAAGTCCACCACCAAGGCCCAGCAGGGCCTGTACGAATACGACGCGGTGTCGCGCCTGCGCGACTCGCAATTGGGCGAAGAGCGGGTCAAGGACATCCACAACTACATCGTCAAGGGCGTGCTGTGGCAAGCGTTCACGGCCGACGAGCCGGTGGTGCTGCTGATCGACGAGATCGACAAGGCCGATATCGAGTTTCCCAACGACCTGTTGCGCGAGATCGACCGCATGGAGTTCTATGTGTACGAGACGCGCGAGATGGTCCGCGCCAGGCATCGGCCGCTGGTGGTGATCACTTCCAACAACGAGAAGGAATTGCCGGACGCCTTCCTGCGCCGCTGTTTTTTCCACTACATCAAGTTCCCCGACAAGGACACCATGCAGCGCATCGTCGATGTGCATTTTCCGCACATCAAGCGCGACCTGCTGGCGCAGGCCCTGCAGACCTTCTACGAAGTGCGCGACGTCGCCGGCCTCAAGAAAAAACCTTCGACCTCGGAACTGATCGACTGGCTCAAGCTGCTGCTGGCCGAGGATATTCCCGCCGAGACCCTGCACGGCAAGGACCAGCGCGCCGCCCTGCCGCCGCTGCATGGCGCCCTGCTCAAGAATGAACAGGACGTGCACCTGTTCGAACGCCTGGTGTTCATGTCACGCAACAATCGCTGAACCATCCTTTTCGGGGAGACCTCATGCACTTGCTGTCACCGATCACCCTCAAGGGCCAGTTCGCCCATCTCGAGCCGCTGTCGCTGGAGCACCACGACGCCCTGATCGCGGCCGTGTCGGACGGCAAGCTGTGGAAACTCTGGTACACCGCCATCCCCAAGCCGGAAAACATGCATGCCGAGATCGAGCGCCGCCTGCGGTTGCAACAGCAGGGCAGCATGTTGCCCTTCGTGGTGCGGCGGGTCGACACCGGCGCCCTGTGCGGCATGACCACGTACATGAATGCCGACCCGGTGCATCGCCGGGTCGAGATCGGGTCGACCTGGTACGCCGCCAGCGCCCAGCGCACCGGCATCAATACCGAATGCAAGCTGATGTTGCTGCAGCATGCCTTCGACGACATGGGCTGCATCGCGGTCGAGTTCCGCACCCACTGGATGAACCAGCAATCGCGGGCCGCCATCGCCCGCCTCGGCGCCAAGCAGGATGGCGTGCTGCGCAATCACCAGCGCATGGCCGACGGATCGCTGCGCGACACGGTGGTGTTTTCGATCATCGAATCGGAATGGTCTACCGTGCGCCGTCACCTGCAATACAAGCTGGGGCGCTGAGCCGCCCGCGCCGATGCTGATCGACTTCTTCTTTACCGTCAAGGACGCCGGGGTTCCGGTGTCGATCAAGGAATTCCTGACCCTGCTCGAGGCGCTGGAGCGGCAGGTCATCGCGCCCTCGACCGATGAATTCTATTACCTGTCGCGCCTGACGCTGGTCAAGGACGAAGCCCATTTCGACAAGTTCGATCGCGCCTTCGGCAGCTATTTCAAGGGCATCGACGCGGTGTTCGAGAAGCACCCCGAGATTCCCCTCGAATGGCTCGAGCAGCGCATGCAGCGCGAACTGACGCCGCAACAGAAAGCGGCCATCGAGAAGTTCGGCTACGACAAGCTGATGCAACGCCTGCAGGACCTGCTCAAGGAGCAGAAGCAACGCCACGAGGGCGGCAGCAAGTGGATCGGCACCGGCGGCATCTCGCCTTTCGGCCATGGCGGCACCAATCCGGAAGGCATGCGTATCGGCGGCCCCGGCAGGAACCGCAGCGCGGTCAAGGTGTGGGAACAGCGCCAGTACCAGGACTACGACGGCGAGCGCGAACTGGGCACGCGCAACATCAAGGTGGCGCTACGCCGCCTGCGCCGCTTTGCCCGCGAAGGCGCCGCCGACGAACTGGCGCTCGACGACACCATCCGCGCCACCGCCAGCAACGCCGGTTTCCTCGACATCCGCATGCAGCCGGAGCGCCGCAACAACATCAAGGTGCTGATGCTGCTCGACGTCGGCGGCTCGATGGACGACCACATCGCGCGCACCGAGGAATTGTTCTCGGCGGCGCGCACCGAATTCAAGAACATGGAGTTCTTCTACTTCCACAACTGCGTCTACGATACCCTGTGGAAGAGCAACCGGCGGCGCCATGCGGAGCGCTTCGACACCTGGGATGTCCTGCGCCGCTACCCGCCCGATACCAAGCTGATCTTCGTGGGCGATGCCACCATGAGCCCCTATGAGATTACGCAGGTCGGCGGCTCGGTCGAGTACAACAATGCCGAAGCGGGGGCGGCCTGGCTGCAGCGTTTCACCAGCGCCTTCCCCCAGCATGCCTGGCTCAACCCCGAACCCGAGGGGCTGTGGCAGTACCGGCAATCCATTGCGCTGATCCGTCAATTGATGAGCCAGCGCATGTTCGGGCTGACCATCGACGGCCTGGAACGCGCCATGCGCATGCTCAGCAAGTAAGCCCGCCGGCCTTCAGCCCGGCACTGGCGTATAGCCGGCGTCCTCGATGGCGTCGGCCAGCGACTGCGCCGGCAACGCACTGTCGATCACCACCCGCTTGTCGGCCACGGTGATGTCGACCCCGGCATTGGCGTCGACCGCCTTGACGGCCTTGGTGATGACGCCGGCGCAGTGGTTGCAGGTCATGTCGTTGACGGTAAAGATGGTAGTCATGGGGTTTCCTTGGCAATGAATGGATCGGTGACGCCAGCTTAAACCTTCCTGCCGGGGCAAGGTCAAGACCCGCCCTGGCGATCCATGCCAGAATCGGGGCTTGACCTTACCATCATGGGAAGGATCATCATGCCGTCATGATTTCTTCCCGGAACCCCGCCATGTCCCCTGCTGCCCCCCACCAAGTAAGCCTCGATATCGAAGGCATGAGTTGCGCCTCGTGCGTGGCGCGCGTGGAGAAGGTCCTCAAGCGTGTGCCGGGCGTGATCGACGCCAGCGTCAACCTGGC
The DNA here is from genome assembly GCF_000282575.1 of Herbaspirillum sp. YR522. Taxonomy (GTDB): domain Bacteria; phylum Pseudomonadota; class Gammaproteobacteria; order Burkholderiales; family Burkholderiaceae_D; genus Herbaspirillum. The sequence goes on from NZ_AKJA01000139.1 coordinate 21,398, forward strand.
CACCGAGCGAGCCACCGTAACCACCTCGGCGCCGATGGCGGTGGACCAGCTGACGGCGGCCATCGATCGCGCCGGCTACCACGCTGCGCTGCACGTGCCCGCCGCGGCCGCCCCTGCGCCCACACTCCATGCGCGCCATGCGCTGCCCACCTGGTGGCCGGTGGCGCTGGCGGCGCTGCTGTCCTTGCCGCTGTTGCTGCCGATGCTGGGCATGCCGCTGGGGATGGACCTGACGCTGCCGCCGGTGTGGCAATGGCTGTTGGCCACGCCGGTCCAGTTCTGGCTCGGCTGGCGCTTCTATCGCGCCGGCTGGGGCGCGGCACGCGCGCTGTCGGGCAACATGGACCTGCTGGTGGCGCTGGGCACCAGCGCCGCCTATGGCCTGTCGCTGTATCAATGGTGGCGGGCGCCCAGCATGGGCGGGCATGCGATGGCGGCGCCGCACCTGTATTTCGAGAGCTCGGCCGTGGTGATCACGCTGGTGTTGCTGGGCAAATGGCTGGAAGGGCGCGCCAAGCGCCAGACCGCCGACGCCATCGCCGCGCTCGATGCGCTGCGACCGGATCGCGCCCGCGTCCTGCGCGCGCAAGGCGAAGTCGAGGTGCCACTGGCCGAGGTAAGGGTGGGCGACATCGTGGTGCTGCGGGCCGGCGAACGGGTGCCGGTCGATGGCGTGGTACGCAGCGGCCAGGGCCAGCACGACGAAGCCATGCTGACCGGCGAGGCCCGGGCGCAGGACAAGGGGCCGGGCGCGCACGTCAGCGCCGGCGCCATCAACATCGATGGCCTGTTGCAGGTCGACACCACTGCCATCGGTGCCGAAACGGTACTGGCCCGCATCGTGCGCATGGTCGAGCAGGCACAGGCGGCCAAGGCGCCGATCCAGCGCCTGGTCGACCGTGTCAGCGCCGTGTTCGTGCCGACCGTGCTGGTGATCGCCTTGCTTACGCTGCTCGGCTGGGGCCTGCTGGCCGGCAACTGGGAACACGCCCTGCTCAACGCCGTGGCGGTCATGGTGATCGCCTGCCCCTGCGCCCTGGGACTGGCCACGCCTACGGCGATCATGGCCGGCACCGGCGTGGCCGCCCGCCACGGCGTGCTGATCAAGGACGCCCAGGCCCTTGAGATCGCCCATCGGGTCAAGCTGGTGGCCTTCGACAAGACCGGCACGCTGACCGTCGGCCGGCCGCTGTTGCGCGAGCTCGACAGCGCCGGCGCCGTGCCTGCCGAGCGCCTGCTGGCACTGGCCGCGGCGCTACAGGCCGGCAGCGAACATGCGCTGGGGCGCGCAGTGCTGCAAGCCGCGCACGGATTGCCGCGCCCCAGCGCCGACGCATTGCGGGCGGTGGCCGGCTGCGGGATCGAAGGCAGGATCGACGGCGTGGCGTACTACCTGGGCAGCAGCGCCTGGATGGCGCAACTGGGCGCGCTGGCCCCCGCCCTGGCGGCACGCGCCGAGGCCTTGCAGCAGCAGGGGCGCACGGTATCGTGGCTGGCCTGCCGGGACGGTGCGATGCAGGTCCTCGGCCTGCTGGCCTTCGGCGACGAGATCAAGCCTGGCGCCGCGGCGGCCGTGCGCGCACTGCAGCATGCCGGCATTGCCACCGTGATGTTGAGCGGCGACAACCGCGGCGCGGCGCAGCAAGTGGCCGACCGCCTGGGTATTACCGAACTGCATGCCGAAGTGCTGCCGGGCGACAAGGCGCATGCCGTGTCCGCATTGCGCACTGGCGGGCGCGTGGTGGCGATGGTGGGCGACGGCATCAACGATGCGCCGGCGCTGGCGGCGGCCGATGTCGGCATCGCCATGTCCACCGGTACCGACGTTGCCATTCAGGCCGCCGGCATCACGCTGATGCATGGCGACCCGGGCCTGGTGATGGCTGCCATCGACATTTCGCGGCGCACCTACGGCAAGATCCGGCAGAACCTGTTCTGGGCGTTCATCTACAACCTGGTCGGCATCCCGCTGGCGGTGATGGGCCTGCTGGACCCGGTGGTGGCCGGTGCCGCGATGGCCTTGTCCAGCGTCAGCGTGGTTGCCAATGCCCTGCTGCTGCGCCGTTGGCGCCCCACCCCACTGGAGAGATGACATGAATATCGGCCAGGCGGCAACGGCCTCGGGCGTCACGCCCAAGATGATCCGTCATTACGAACAGACCGGGCTGATCCCCAAGGTCGGGCGCAGCGACAGCGGCTACCGCGTCTATGGCGAGCGTGAGGTGCACCTGCTGCGATTCATCCGCCAGGCGCGCCAGCTGGGTTTCTCGATGAAACGGATCAACGACCTGATCGGCCTGTGGCTGGACCAGTCGCGTCCCAGCCGCAAGGTAAGGGAACTGGCGCAGGCGCATATTGGCGAACTCGATGAGCGCATCGCCGAACTGCAGGCCATGAAATCGACCCTTGATCGCCTGGTGCGCGACTGCCATGGCGACCATCGACCGGACTGTCCGATCCTCGACGCGCTGGGTGCGGGCGTGCCCTGCTGCGGCGCACCGGATTAATATTTAGCCAAAGCTTGGCCGAATGACATTGTGTTAGTCGATGCAGGCTGCAATGATCAAGCGTGGTCCGTAATTTTCCCGCAAGCTGCGTACTCAGAAAGCCAAGCCGTCATGCCCCAGAGCAACCACTTGAGTTTCATCGACACCGACTGTCTGCGCATCGCCTTCGAGGAAAGCGGTCCGGCCGATGCCCCGGCGGTAATCCTGCTGCATGGCTGGCCGGACGATGTCCGCACCTGGGACAACTTCCTCAAGCCCCTGCGCACGGCCGGCTATCGCGTCATCCGTCCGTTCCTGCGCGGTTATGGTCCGACCCGTTTCCTGTCGGAGCACACCCCCCGCAGCGGCCAGCTCAGCGCGCTGGCCTGTGACCTGATGGCGTTCGCCGAGGCGCTCGGCCTGCAGCGCTGCATCCTGATCGGTCATGACTGGGGCGCTCGCGCGGCCTACATCATGGCGTCGCAGATGCCGACCCGGGTCAGCCACTGCATCGCGCTATCGGTCGGCTGGGGCACCAACGGAGCCGACCAGTTGCTGAGCTTGCCGCAGTCGCGTAACTACTGGTATCACTGGTACCTGGCCACGGCGCGTGGCGCCGACGACCTGCATCGCGACCGGCGCGCCTTTGCGCGCTTCATGTGGAATACCTGGTCACCGGCCTGGGAGTTCTCGGAAAGCGAATTCGGCAACACGGCCGCGTCGTTCGACAACCCCGACTGGATCGATATCTGCCTGCATTCGTACCGCCACCGCTGGGGTTTTGCCGAGGGCGATCCCAGCTATGCCGAACTGGAGGCCAAGCTGGCTACCACCCCGCGCATCATGGTGCCGACCCTGCTGCTGCACGGCAGCGACGATGGCGCCAACCACCCGAGCACCTCGGAAGGTCGCGAGAAGCTGTTCGGCGACGCCTATCGCCGGGTGCTGATCCCGGGGGCCGGGCATTTTCCGCAGCGGGAGAAACCGGATGAGGTGATTGCGGAGGTGATGGGATGGTTGGGGCATTGCTAGGTGCGGCTTGAGCGGCCGGTTGTCAGGGCCGGCGCGTGTTGAGCCCTCTTGGGTCGTCTGCTCTTGCTGCATGCCGATGTACTGGTTTAATTATCTTGGCGCCAGTGCTTGGTGAACGCTCTTGGGCCGTCTGCTCTTGCTGCATGCTGATGTACTGGCTTTATGCTTATCTTTCTCCGGTCGAAGGGACTCGCCGGGAGTCCGCCCGGCA